>NZ_CALYLN010000002.1 GCF_944801835.1 Bartonella sp. B1099
CTTGTAGAGCTTTTGAAAAAGTATAAGTGTAAAGATTTTTCCCATAGAGCGCTTCATCATCCATGGACGCCAGAACGGCATCGGATACGTCAGCCTTCTTTTTCAGCTTGTCAGTAAAGATCTTAGGCGTTGCTGTCATATATAGACGTTTTTTGCCGCCAATGATGCTGTTGTCATGAACCTTGATAAATTCAGATTCATGCTTGTCTGTTCCCAATACAACCCCCGTCGTCCTATGAGCTTCATCGCAAATAATCAGATCAAACTCGGGTAACCCATAATCCTTTTGTGCATCCGAAATCACTTGAATGGAATGATAGGTTGAAAAGATGACTGTCATCACATCAAGAGAGGTTTTATTGGCTTTACGTGCAAGCTCTTGTGAATCCGTGGTAGCGGGCAAAACAAGATCAGAAGCATCCAGACCAGATTCATCATCATGTTTCCCTTTACGACGTTTTCCTACTTGTGTATCCGAACACACCGCAAAGGAACGCAAAGGGATTTCTGTATCAATGGTCCATTCGCGTATCGTTTGTGACATCAAAGCAAGAGAAGGGACTAAAAACAACACACGCTTGCCTTTTCCCGCCATGGTCTCTGCTATCTTAAGGCTTGTGAAAGTCTTGCCCGTCCCACATGCCATAATAAGCTTGCCACGGTCTGCTTCTTGTAAACCTTCACAAACAGCTTTCAGTGCATCCTTTTGATGATCTAAAAGCTTTTTTTTCGGTTGTTCTTTAAGGACGGCTTGTCCTCTTTCTTTATAAGCCCCCCAATCAATTTGGCTGTTTTCTAAATCAAACAGATTAATCTGTTGAATACGAACTTCTTGACCATCACATGTGTTGTTCGCATTATCACTCCAATTGCTTTCAGTGCTATCAACCAATATGCGACGTGTGAATATTTTCTTCCCAGAGGCAGCGATAAAACTATCAATATCTTCTTTTTTAATGATGTGAGAAGCATCATAGCATTTACATTGAATAGCCGCATAGCCGCCGTCATCACGGATTGTAGCGACCAGATCAATGCCAATATCACGCCCATCTTCATCATGCTCTTGAGCCCATTCCAAATAAGTTTGAACCTTTTCGTATTCTTGCTTTTGCAAGGGGTCTTCAGACAGATAATCCTTCACAAGATTTTCAAACAGAGTTCCCAATTCACGGGGTGATTTAGCCTTTTCACGGTAGAATTCTAAGAGAGAACGTAGCGTGACGTGTTTATTATCAGACTTAACAGATTGCAGCATATTACAATAAAAATCCCTTGTCTTATAAGATGATCAATAACCATCAAAAGAATCAAAACGAATTCAATTAAATGCGTTTAAAACAAATATCGATAAAAATGGGAAAAAACTGCTAAAAAGCCGATAATTTTTTCAAAAGAGTTTTTAAAAGGATACTTATCAACAGCCTATGAGAAAGATCAGATCAGCAAAATAGTGAAATTTGCTATTCATTTGATGTGTTACTCAAGACAAATTCACTATGGGCGCTTAAAATATCATAATGATTATTTTGATAAGTTTTATAAATCATTGAAAAGGGTATTTGTGTCAGTTCAATTTACTGACAGATAACTGACAGGTTTTAATCAATTTACATCATTGGTTATTTTTAAAGATTGCACCATTGATATGAGTTGTGTTTTAAAGTCATTAATCTATTGAAATATAATAACTTTTATTTTTGATTAAAAAATATATAGAAAGGGGGGGCTAAAAAGAACTGACAAGACTGACAGCACTGACAAAACTCTTTTTACAAAGTCATTCAGATCATTTTTTTTGGAAAAAAATTACTTAATGAGAATGCTATAAAAAGAGTTTTGTGTGATTGTTTTAAAAACTTCAAAAGAGGTGTTATTGTTTTATGCTGTTGTTTTTGACCAAAGGATGCCATTCATAATAGGCGCTAGGGTGTCCACTTGTCTGATGTGTTATAAACTTTTTTCGCAGGTGATTAGAACGACATAAAAGCTCTAAAGCTTGCGTGACAGCTTCTTTATTTTTTAAAGAACTCCAACATCGTCTATAGATATCCCTTGCCGTAAAAACATCGGGTAAACAATCACAGCGTTCGACAATCAATTTTGCACGCTCTGCTGTTAATGTATCCCCCGCCGCATAAAGACGTTTTGCGTGACTTATCAGATATTTTTCCCAACGCAACGCTGTTGTGATAGCATAGAGACCAATTTCAAAACGCCCGCTGTCAAGAAGTTCAAAAATCAACGCAAGGCTTGCTATGGTCTTTGGCATTTTTAAAACATGCGATTGTAAGCTTTCAGAGAAACGACCACTTTTTGCCTCTCTATGAAGATTTTCTAACCATTCATAAAATTTCTCTTGTGCTTTTGGCATAAAACGCATGATCAGCGGATGTTCTGGAGAACCTAGTCGTTTATCACGAAAAGAACGAAAAACACCTTCATACTTTTGCCAACCCTCTTGATTGGGAGGTCTATCAACCAATTGCCACTCTTTTGTCTCATCGGGCCACACCAGCATTTGAAACCGTTGCAATAAGCCGTCATCGTTTATTCCACGGTGCATGGCTTGAATGATGGGAATAATTCGTGAAGGTTGAATGCCTCCAATCATTGATAAAGTTACATGGGGAATAAAAATGGTTCCACGCTCGATACGGTCATAGGTAAATTGATCATCTCCATTAAAAGCTGTTAAATAGAAAGAACGGTCTGTTTGATATTCCTTTCTCTCCAAATTGGCTAAAAAACCAGACAATTCATCACGGACCATTAAGAGACCACGGGGGTTTTCTTTTAACAATTCCCCAAGCTTTTCGACGGTCACATCATTGACAATAAAACGCGAGACATCATCATCATGAGCACTGTCTTTAGAGAGCGTTTCAAACAACAGAGCACGGGCTGTTTCACACTCACCTTTTTTTAGCGCTTTATTGGCTTGTCTTTCTTTTTCTCTTTTGTCTAAACTTTCTAATCTCTCTTCAATTTCTTGCCTTTCTTTCTGCTTTAACCACTCTTTATACCATTCCTTTTGAAGGCGCGTGATAGGAGCTAAAGCGGCTTTCATGGCTGGTGTTTTATATGTTGACGATTGACCAATAAGAGCCCCCCAAAGATTAGGAACAATTGTCCAATCATCATGTTGTTTTGGAGCAACTCGCACGCCATTTCCAATCACAGCAGCCAAACCACAGAGAGCAGAGACAGCCATAAAATCGAGAGGGGCTTGTTGACGCTCTGAAACGTCATAAATATAGTCCATGAATGGCATTGGGAGCTGTAATGGATTAAAAGGTTCGACGGGTAAGAGAGCACTCTCAATTGGTTTTAATTCTCCCCAACCATTTTGTTGCAAGGCTTGTTCATAAGGAATGGCTTTTAAACAAGCATTATCATTTAAAGAGGCATTATCGTTATCATTGACGGGGGTATTCTTCTCTAAAATATTTTTATTATCTTGTTTCATATTACGTACCTTGAATGATAGAGAAAATCGTTGAAATCGGTTCCTTTTGGAGCTTGCATGATAAAGACCTCAAAGCCTTGGCTATAAGCACGCTTTGCTAAAGTAAAATCTGCTTTACGACCCGCATCATCTGCTGGTTTTTGATCTGTTTTGCAGCCATTGGCTTTTAAAAAGGTCCTATGAATGGCAAAAGAACCAGCCCCCTTAACAAGCGCCACCAACGCGGGCAGTTTCATTCCTAATGGGTGTGGACATTTGTCGTGAAAACGTAAATCAGCAGGCAATTCACATGTGAGCCCCCGCATGCGTAAATAGGTTTCTGCTAAAGTATTTTTGATCGGTTGACTTTGTTGCCAAATCTTTTTTGCTCTTTCTGCTTTTTGTTTTGCTCTTTTGAAATCAGTACAAAACTGTTTTGAGAAAGAAAGCGTATGATCATAAGCTTTATCAAAAAAGGCTTGTTTTCCAAGCAAGCCAATTCTTCTAAGCGCTTGTATGATCTCTCTAAAAGAGCAACCAGCATAACAAGTGAGCAAGAGACGCCCATCATTTCCATTGGTAATGGATAAACTAGGCAATTGATCATCGTGAGCAGGGCAACGGGCAAGTCCATAACACCCATACCAAACCCCATGCAAGGCACGTGTAATGCCCTGCACATTCGTAAAAGAAAACATATTTTTGATCCTATAATGATTGCATCATAGGACGGACTCTGCACTTCATTAACTTCGTGTGAAAATGAAAAGCCTTGTCCATCCTTATGTGACAAGGTTTTTTTTATGCCGCATCACTTTGACGTTGCTGTTTTGCTTGTTCGATAACATTGGTAAGATCCGATTGTAACCAACGCGATAAAAAACCAAATTTTAAAGGTTTTGGAAGAGAGCCATTGGTCACATGACGGCGGAAAGTTGAGACACTCATATGAAGCAATTTTGCACTTTCACGGTCTGTTAAAAGAATATCGTTTTCTGTCATAGTAAAATCCTTTCAAATATTAAAAAATGAGAACAAATCATAAGCATTTATTAACCATATTTTTGCATCATATGAAAGGTATTTAGTTTATAGAAAACAGTATTTTATCATATATTTTCTCATGTGATAATTTATGAGTTTAATTGAGAAAGAATGAGAGAAAAGAGAGAGAAAGTTATCCACAGATAATGGGGTATTACACCCCATATCTTAAGATTGACCTGTGACATAAGCCGTCCATTTATCCATATAGACACGGCGCTGTTCTAAATAATCAGTACGACGATAGGCACGCTCTACTTTACCCCCAACCGTATGAGCTAGAATGGTTTCAGCAACCTCATAGGGGGCATCGGTTGTTTCAGCAAGCCAATCGCGTAAACTAGAACGAAAACCATGGGGACGTGCTTCAATTCCAATCTGTTGCATATATTGTGACATGCAATTTTCACCAAGGGGACCGCGACCGGTTGCAGAAAAGAAGAAATCGTTGCGAGAAAGCAATCGTGCTTGTTTTAAGATTTCTAATGCCTCTGATGATAAAGGAACGCGAAATTCTGTTGTAGCATCCCGCCTTCCTTTCATATTTTCAGCAGGGATAATCCATATATCGTCTTCAATTTGATCTTCACGAATATGACGCAAGGAATTAGTACGAACGCCTGTCAAAATAAGCAAACGTAAAGCCAGTTGTGTTAGGGTTGATGCTTCGCAAAGTGTTTTATAAAAAGCCGGCACATCTCTCCAATCCATTGCTGGTAAATTTTGCGTTTTATGACGTTGTTTACCTAAGAGCGCGCGTGCTTTTTCTGTTGCTTGTAAATCAACATCCAATCCTAATGCAGCCGCATGTTTGAGACAAAGATTAAGACGTATCAATGCTGTTCGAGCAGTTCCAGCTTTTGAATGCCAAATAGGGGCGAGTGTGTTGCGTATCTCTGTTTGTGTAATCTCAGAAACGGGCAGACAGCCTAATTTGGGCAGAATATGAAGGCGTAATGGTAAAAACCAACTTCCATCTCTTCCATCCCCTTTTAATTCAGCTTTACGACTTTCAAAAGCATCTACAGCAATATCTTTTAAATAATGGAGATTGCTTATTGCTTCACGCTTTTGTTTGTTGCGTTCTTTAATGGGGTCACGACCTTCACGAAGAACAGAACGCCACCCCGTTGCCAATTCACGGGCTTGTTTTAAAGAAACATCTCTTAAAGCACCCAAGCCCATTTCACGACGGCGCCCGTGAATAGTATAACGATAAAGCCATTGAGCACCCCCATCTTTACGCTTATGAAGAAGCAAGCCGGCACCATCATTATATTTGCCAGCCCCCAATGTTGCGACAGATCTTGCATTAAGACGGTTCATAAGGACCATTTTTACTCCTTTCTTATACAAATTTTACCCACACACCAGCCCCGCTTGTGACGTGCAAATGAGTGATTTTGATTGATGCAACATAAACAGATTTGAAATGAGAGAATCTTACGTTATTCGGGTCATTAATTCAATATGAATAACGCTAGATTATCATTATAAATCAATATGTTGTCTCAAATGTATAACACAGGGATGGGTGGTAATGTTTATGGTGGTCCGCGTGTTGCGCCGTTAAGTGATCAGACGCGCTATGCCATTGGTGGACTTGGAAGTATACCTCATCATTATCAAAACCGTTCTTTGATGAATACGATCTACAATCCAACGTCGGCAGCAAATAATCTTGGAAGAATGGCTTCTGGCGGTATGGTTGGACAGAATTCCTCTTTTAATGCCGCTCTTCAAAATAGTTTAGACCGTGTAAGAGATACGATTAACAGTTCTTTTGCAGGTGCAGGTCGTTATGGATCTGGTGCACATACAGATGTATTGGCAAATGAACTTAGTGCTTTGTCTACAAGTGCTACAGCAAACCAGTATAATCAAGATGTACAGAACATGATGCAAGCCAATGCAATGATTGATCAAGCCAATCAAAACCAGTTGGGAGCTTCGAATAACTTCTTACAAGGTTATGGTAATGCCTATTCTAATGCCATACAGGGAGGAGGCGTGCTTGATAATTATAATCAACGGCTTGTTGATGCCAATCGCGAACGTTGGCTGGAGCAGGACAATAGCGGTTGGAACAGACTGAACATGTTGATGAATGCCGGTCATGGTTTTGCAAGAAATTACGGTACGACGACGAATAACAGTACGAATTCTCTGGTGCAAGGCAATAATCCTTGGAGGAATGTAGGAACTGTAGGTTCTCTAGCGCTTCAGGCAGCACCAATGGCTTTTGGTTATATGATGGGTGGTCCAGCAGGAGCGGCAGTAGCAGCAGGAATGTCGAAAGAAGTCATCGAACTTCTTCGTAAGAAACAATAACTGAAGAATAATTAAACAATAGCTTTGTAGGAGAGTGTGATGGTTGCACCGATAATCCCAATGGCTTTAGTGGCAGGAGCGAGATTTGCACCGCATATTATGCGATATCTTTATCCCAGATTGGCTCCAAAAGCGGTTACAGGGGCGCAAAGATTGGGACAATTCATGAAAGCAAATCCAAAGAGTGTTATATCTACTGCTGCGGGGATGACTCTCGCCCCTTTGATGGCACCAGAGGAGGTTCAAGCCCCCTCCAACCCCTATTTACAAAATATGCAGCAGCCATATGGACCATTTATGCCCTCTACGGCTCTTAAAACGGAAATGCCTCTTGGTGTAGGCAATCATCCACCTATGCCAAATCCACTGGAGGAATCCTTACAAGAACTTACACCTAAAGTTGATGTTCCCCAAACACAACCATTGCCACCTACATCACAAACACCGCCTTCTGAACCAACAGATTTAGAAAAGTTTTTACAATCCAATACTTATAAGTTTTTTCAATCAGATGCTTATAAAAAGCTTCAAGATCTTTTTGCAGGCATGTCGGCAGCACCCTCCGGTGGTTCTGGATGGGATGCGCTTGCAAGTGGTGTGAAGCATCTTAATGAAGGCGATAAACAAAGAGGGCAGGTTAACCAAACCGTCGAGTATCTAAAATCCAAAGGCTACAGTGAAGAAGAAGCTGCTGTCATGGCACGTAACCCTCAAATGCTTAGTGCACTGCTAACAGGTGGTAAGACCCCAGAAGGCTTTCAATCGTATACCAATCCAGAGACAGGTGAACTTGAATATAGACCGGTTAAGGGGTCTATGCAGGAACTTGAATATAATCAGAAGTTACAAGCACAGAAAGAATGGGAGAGTAGAAAGAAAAACAATATGTTTGCTACCAAGATGCAGTTGCGTGCTGGATTAAATGATCTGAAAGCTGCTTTTGAACTCCTTAAAGAAGGTAAATCTAACGCGTTTGTGCGGTGGCTTTCACAAAATGCTGGAGGAAGTGAAGGATACAGATTAAAAAAATTATTGGAGGGAATTAGAGGAAGTGTTTTAAAGACGGTATTTGAGAACCTAAAATCGATGAGTGCTAGCGGAGCTGTAGGGACAGGTCCTATATCAGATTTTGAAAGTAAAGCTCTATCATCAATGTTTGGTTCTTTAGATGTTGGGCGGACTAAAGAGGAATTGGAGAGAACTTTTAAAATAATTCAAACAGCCTTTAATTTTTTCAATCAGCATAATGATCTTCAACTATACAATGCATTAACAGGTCAGGCTCTAGATACGCCAAAAGAAATCTCTGATCAATATTTTGTAGATTTACCAAGGTCACAAGGAGGCAGTGAAAACTTTCCGACTCTAAGTAGTGTAGAACAAGCTCAAAAAATGCCCGTAGGGGTTGAATTTATTTACAATGGTCAAGTTTACAAGAGGGCTCAATGATTAATAATAAGAATTCTCTTGTAGTTGGTCATGCATTAGGTTCTACGAACAAGCAAGGTAAAAAAATATCAGAACTTGGTCCAAATTTTATCAACCTTGGTTCTGTTTCAGAATATGCAGCTAATCGACAATATCCATCAGAGCTTGGTCCGAATTTCATCAATTTGGGTTCTATTTCAGATTATAACAATCATTCCTATGAAGAAGAAGCAGAACACCCCGAAATCACGCAAGGAGAAGCGTTTTGGAATTCTTTAAAACACGGTCTTAGTTTTAATTTAGATGATGAAATTTCAGGGATTACAGCGGCAGGGCGAGACCATGAGGATGATTATGCTATACCTGCTTTTATTAGGGGGTTGGGGAGATATTGGTCTGGAGATAAAAAATCCGTAGAGAAGTATGAGAAAGCAGCCAATAAACTGCGTGATTATTATCGTAGGATGAATGATCAGCATTATTGGACGTCGCTTTTTGGAGGTGCTTTAGGGGCGGCAATTCCTTCTCTTGCAACGTTAGGGGGAGGAGCGTTAGCCGCAGGAGCCCGCTTTGCAGCCCCTAGACTTACCAATAGTCTTGCAGGATCAAAATTAGGTCAATTGCTCTTAAATGCAGGTCAGTCACGTCCAAGCCAATTTGCAAGCCCGTTTTTAGGTATCACGAACAAAACAACGTTGCCTCATTTACTTAAAGTAGGTGCAGCATCTGGTGCATTACACGGAGCAGGAGAAGGTGAAGGATTGGGGAATACACTTACAAGTACAATAGCTGGAGCAGGTTTAGGAGCAGGAGGGACATTGGCAGGAAGTGCTTTAGGTCATTTAGCTGGTTCTACGGTTGGTGGAATAGGGAGACTTTTTTCTCCTTCTCATAAGGAAGGCGTTGAAAAAGCAACATTAAGAGCAATCAGTAAACATTTAGGCAATGAGTCCTCTGAAGCTCTTGGAAAATCTTTTGGCAGTAAAGCCGTTAATACCGATTATGTTGCTGATCATAGTCCTTTTTTACAAGATCTTGTTTTTGATATAGCGCAAAAAAATCAAGGGGCTTATCTTGATTTGACCAAAAGAGCAGAGGCGAGAGCGTTGGGAGGAGGGGAACGTATTCACCAAGCCGCTGATGAACACTTTGTTCCTCGTCAAAATATTACAGGTTTAAAAGATGATCTTATTGCGAGTAGAGAGGCAGCTACAGAATCTCTCTATGATATAGCCAAGAAGACGCCGATCGGAGAAAAATATTATGGCGCGCTTAATGAATTGATGAAGCGTCCCTATTTCAAACAAGCTTATAAAGAAGGGTTACAGGAATTTACGAGTAAAGGCATAGAAGTTGGTCCATTTTCTTCTCAAAAGTTTAATCTTCTTCAAGAAAAACCCAACATGGGTGTTCTCCATGAAACGAAGGTTAAACTTGATCTTATGAAAGATGCAGCCGAAAAGACGGGAGATAATAGTAAAGTTCATACCTTAGTTGGCATCAAGAAAAAGCTATTAGAGATTATGGATGATATATCGCCTAAATATAAGAATGCGCGGGCATTGTATCATCAATACAGTTCACGTGTAGATGCCATGGATGAAGGTTCAAAAATCCTTAGTAAGTCGATTAATAAAGATGAATTCAGTAAAATTTTTGATGAACTACCAGAAGCACAACAAGAGTACTTAAAAAAGGGCTCAAGGGGACAACTTTTAGAGGGCATGGGGCAAACAGGAGATAAAGTCTCCAAGGCAAAGGAGATTTTTGATACGGATGATCTGTATGATAGGTTTGCAAAGATTTATGGCGCCGATAAAGCTTCTGCTGTTAAGAGTGTTGTTGGTAAAGAAGCCAATTATGCTGATTTTTACAACAGAATACCAAATAGTATAGCAAATAAAGATATCTCTTTTAGGCATAATGTTAGTGTTCCAACAAGTCAACGTGATGCAGCCTTTCAAGCAGGGAAAGCAGCGGTAAAAGCTTCTTGGATTCCTTTCAAGGAAGCGGCGTTTAGAGAGCGTCAACGAATTGAAAAGGATGTTGTCAAGCTGTTAACGGGTGGTTCAGAAATTCGAAATGAGAAAATTGTAGAGCTACTTCAAGATATGGTGAAAGCCCATCATAAAGGATATGTTACGAAAGAATGGGTAAAAAAATATTTTGCTGCTCTGTTTGGAGGTGGAGGAAAAGCCTTAACAGAAGAATTGAATGTACTGAGTGCATTTGAATAGGGAGAAGATTAATTGATGACCCGTTACAGCCCTTCAGTTGATCAAGCGATCCGTCAAGCAGCGGCGCGATATGGCTTGCCGGAAAGTTATTTATACCGTGTTGCGCAAGTTGAAAGTGGGGGCAATCCCAATGCAAGGAATCCACGGTCTTCTGCGGGTGGGTTATATCAGTTTATAGACAGCACCGCGAAACAATATGGTTTGCAAGACCGTTTTGACCCTATGCAAGCAGCCGATGCCATGGGGCGGTTTACGCTTGATAATCGCAATCATTTAAGCCGTCTGTTGGGAAGGGCGCCTACAGATGCGGAACTGTATTTAGCACATCAACAAGGAGCAGGGGGAGCAGCGCGGCTTTTGCAAAATCCCCATGCCAATGCAGCGCAATTGGTTGGGAGCAATGCGGTTGGTTTGAATGCAGGCAATAACGCAATGCGCGCAAGTGATTTTGTTAATCGTGTATTTCAGATGTATGGGGGGCAGCCTTATAGAGCAAGCCCTATCGCACGGGGTGGTATGGGCGATAGAGAGAACTTGCTGGAGGTTTTACGGGCATTACTAGCGTCACAGGAAGAGCCTTTGGAAGAAGAAGAGCGTGAAGATGATAATCCTTTGATGACGCAATTCATGCGGGCATTTTACGGAGTTTAGGGTTCTAGGATATGTCAACGATTTATGATTGGTCGCTAAGAGCGGCGGATAACACGCGCGCAGATGATTTAATTGATTGGTCAGAGGGGCAGCACCCTAGTAGCGTAAATAAAAGCGCCCGTGTGATGATGCAGCGTGTCAAGGAATACTTGTTAGATGTGGGTGGAACACTTGAAGGGATTGTGACGAATAATTATGGACAACGAATAAGTACAATACGTCTTGAAAGCCAATCGGCATTTTTAGTGTACAAGAATGGTATCGTTTTACGCTTTATGGCGACAGGCAGAAATATTGGAGCAACCACGGTTTTTCTGAATGCTTTAGAGGGCAAGCCGGTTTATAAAGCGACCGCCTTAGGGATTGGTCCTTTATCGGGCGGCGAAATTCAACAGGGATGCATTTATACATTAGTCTATAATGGAGATCATTGGCACCTTGTTAATCCCACCTCTATCCCTTTAGAAGAAGAACTCAGTCTTTATCCTACTGGTTTTATCGGAACGTTTGCGATGCGTGATCTTCCAACAGGTTGGTTACTCTGCGATGGGAGAGCATATTCGCGTAGTGATTATAGTGATCTGTTTTCTGCGATAGGGACGGTTTGGGGAGAAGGGAATAGTGTTACGACGTTTAATGTTCCGGATTTTCGGGGGATGTTTTTACGAGGTGTTGATAGCGGTCGTCATATTGATGAAGGGCGTTCTTTTGCAAGTGTGCAAACAGATTTAATGGAGTCACACGAACATCAGGGGCAAAGTCTTTCCTTTCCCCATTTTACGAGCAATGAAGATTTTTGGGATGGGAATACGACGGCTGTTTTGGGGTACCGTCTAGGATTGTTTGGAGGGGGGGCTCTTGCAAACTTTATGGGAATAGAGCGTGAGAATTTAGGGAGCTATATTGCAAGCCCCTATGCTCTTGATGAAGATCAAGAGGTTGACTTGAGAAACTCTGGTGAAGGAGAGACGCGTCCAGTGAATGTTTCTGTTCTGTATGCGATTAAGACATGAGGTTTTACGATGTCGACGATCTATGATTGGTCTTTGAGAGCTTCTGAGAATGCCTATTGTGATGATTTGATTGATTGGTCAGAAGGACAGCGTCCTAGCAGCGTGAATAATAGTGCGCGTGTGATGATGCAACGCGTAAAGGAATATTTATCCGATACGAGTGGTATGATTGCAAATACCTTTACGGTTGATGCGGAACAACAAACGACGTTGATAAGACTTGAAAGCCACTGTCAGTTTTTAGCGTATAAGAATGGTATCACGGTTTGTTTTAAAGCGAAGGGCAAGAATGTTGGGGCAACAACAATTGCTTTAAATGCTTTACCCGCCAAGCCTCTTTATAAGGCGACGGAATTAGGCATGCGTGCTTTGACAGGAGGCGAGTTTCAAAAGGGGTGCATTTATCGTTTGGTTTATAGGGATAATGGTTGGCATGTTTTGAATCCTACCCCCTTGCCTTTATTACAAGAACCAATGATTTCAGTTTATCCTACCGGTACGATAGGGATTTTTGGAATGCAAGTTTTGCCAGAAGGCTGGTTAGTCTGTAATGGGGCTGCTTATTTGCGCAGTGATTATCCAGCACTTTATGAAGCGATAAGAACAAGATGGGGTGGCAGTGATAGTTGGACGAAGTTTAATGTTCCCGATTTGCGTGGCGTGTTTTTGCGGGGTGTTGATGATGATCGCGAGATAGACCGTTTTCGTTATCTTGGCACATTACAGCATGACACTATGAGAAAGCATGAACATGGAGGTCAATCGGTTACGATTTTGAATGATGCCAATGAGGAAGAGAGTTGGTATGGAAATATGATGATTATCTGGGGGTATGTGCTGAATGAGCAGCAAAGGGAAAAGCTTGCCGAGCGTTTGGGTGTGCGTGCAGAGGATATACGGTTGCATCATGTGCTTGCCTTTCCCCATTCCCATCTTCACATGCGTGATGTTGTTTGGGCTCGTTCAGGTGTCAGTGAAACACGCCCGATTAATATGAGTGTTGTGTTTGGGATTAAGACGTGAGGTCAAGATGTCAACGATTTATGATTGGTCTTTGAGCGCCTCTGAGAATGGTGGGGCAGATAGCTTGATTAATTGGTCAGAGGGACAGCACCCTAACACGGTCAATAACAGCGCGCGTTTTATGATGCAAAGAGTCAGTGAGTATTTATCCGATACGGGGGGGGGTATTGAGGGTATTATTACAGTTGATCAAAAACAAAAGACGAGTGCGATACGTCTTCAAAGTCAATCGAAATTTTTAGCGTATAAGAATGGTATCACGGTTTGTTTTAAAGCGAAAGGTAAAAACGTTGGGGCGACCACGATTGCTTTGGATAATTTGGCTGCTAAGCCCGTTTATAAGGCGACAGAAAGCGGTTTATTAGCCTTATCGGGAGGCGAGATCCAAGAGGGCTGTCTTTATACTGTTATGTATGATGAAGAGATAAGCGGTTGGCAAATTCTCAATCCAACAAGGGGAAAAGCGTCTTCTTTAAAACGCCTACCGTCTGGTTTTATTGGTCCTTTTGCAATGGAACGCTTGCCGGAAGGCTGGTTAGTCTGTGATGGGCGTGCTTATTTGCGAAGCAGTTATAGAGCGTTGTTTGACGCGATAGGAACGACATGGGGCGCGGGAGATGGCGTTTCGACATTTAATGTTCCCGATTTTCGGGGGATGTTTTTACGGGGCACAGATTATGAACGTGGTCTAGACCCTTGGCGTTTTTGCCAGCCAGCAAGCGTGTTCTTTAAAAGCGCATGAACATTTAATAGGACCGGCTTCTTCGGTTGACCGTTCTTCACGCAAGAAACGAGATGTTTCTTCTTCTGAAGCTTCTTTGCCAAGGCGAAAGAGATCACTGGATGAAGAGGAGTGTTTAGGGTTGAGTGGTGATGCCTTGGAAATGTGTAATCAAGAATTTGATCAAATCGCAGGAAGTTCACAAGTAGAGGTTCCCTTTTGGTTTACCGATAAAGATAAGCCGCCGCGCTTGCCTTGGTTTATTCGAAGCCCCTTTGCGAACTTTTTATATTATTCGACGCCTCTCAAAGAGGGCATTCATGATAGGGCGCATCATGATCATCATCTTATGTCAGAGAGGGTTGGTGGCGCTGAAACGCGCCCCGTTAATGTGAGTGTAATTTATGGGATTAAAACATGAGGAGTTGAAATGACCTTAAAACCGTTTGCGATATCAGAGCTTAGCGACCCGTCCCAAGTACGGGTCGTTTTGTATTCAGGGGGAGGCTTTTTGCATACGCCGCTTCAAGGGATTGTTGATTTAGTGACAACAGCTTTGAAAACAGAGTTTGATGGTTCGCAGAAAGAGATGGAGAAACGCTTAGAGAGCTTAAGCGCAGATCTTGAGGATTTGAAAGAGTGTTCTTTGGATGAAGCTCTTTAGAGGGAGTAAGGAGGAAAGCAGATGAAGATCCCCGATCATAGTCATGAATATTTGATACCGGTGGCAACTGAAGAGGAAATCAGAGAAGGCACCTCGCAAAGTAGCGTTGTTGTTCCGAAGATTTTAGGGACAGCCTCTTTGTATTCGTATGAGACTTTTGCACCGTTAGAACAGGTTGTGAATGCAAGGCAAGAGGCAGAAAAAGCGATGGCGCGTGCAAATGGTGCGCAACAGGTTGCAGAAGAAGCTAAGAGGGGCTCAGATCAAGCGCTCACAGAGGTAACAAAAACGGTTCAAACGGTTAATGTAGCGCTTACAACCTCCAGTGAAGCGAAGGAAGCGATTACAGCAGCAACAGCAATCGCCAATGAAGCAAAAGAGACAGCGGATAGCGCCAAGGGCTTAGCCGAAGAAGCCCAAAATGCCTCTGATGCTGCAAAGCACATAGCAGAAGAGACCAAAGCAGCGGTTGATAGAGCTTCAGGGGAAATCAGTGGTACGAAAGGTTCACTGGCTACGGCATTGGAAAGTTTTGCAGAGGTTAAGCAGGTAAGTGAGAATGCCGTTAATGTCTCGACAGAAGCTAAGAGGTTAGCCGATGCATCAAAAACGATTTCTGAACGTGCAGAGCAAACAGCGCGAGAAGCTTCCCAAACAGCGACAGAGACGTCCCAAGTAGCCGCAACCGCGGTAGCAACGTGTCATGAAGTCAAGACGGTAGCGACCCAAGCCAGTCTTAAGGCAGATGGAGCCAAACAGACAGCCGATGATGCCAAGGATATTGCAGAAGCGGCAAAAGGTTTATCGGAACGGGCGACAGCTTCTGTTACAGAACTGACAAAAACAGCAGAGCAAATCCAAACGCGTTCTAATGAAGTGTTGAGGAATGCAAAAGAAGCCAAGAATAAAGCAGAAAGTTTAGAGACTATTGCTAATGCAGCAAAACAAACGAGTGATGATGCAGCACAAACAGCGACAGCAGCAAAGAGTCTATCAGAAGAAGCAAAACGAGAAGCCGGTGTTGCAAAGACCACAGCTTTAGACGCTAAAAGCGCGGCAGATAGTGCAAACACGAAAGCCGAGCAGGCACAACAGGCAGCAACAACGGCATCTCAAATAGCTTCTGAGGCTAAGACAGTTGCAGAGCAAGCCTTACAAGCCGATAGACAAGCGGTTCGTGAAGGGAGTGAAGCATCCAAAAGTTTAGCAGAAGCCGTTCAGAAGAAAGCTGAGGCAGCAGAGAGAGTTGCACAAGAAAGTAAGAGTGTTTGTGAAGAAGCCAAACAGCTCGCAACAGAAGCTAAAAATGCCTCTACAAGTGCGCTTAGAGAATCGAGTGATGCGAAGGAGAAAGCTTCTACAGCGCTTACATCAGTCAATGATGTCAAGGGGATTTCTGAAGAAGTTAAAGGTTTAGCAGAAAAAGCAACGACATCATCTACAGAAGCGCAAAAAACCGCCGATGAAGCATTAAGAGAAGCAAATGCAGCGAAAACAATGGCGGATACGGCATCTAGCACAGCTCATGATGCCAAGGGGATTGCTGAGGAAACTAAACAAACGCTTGGAGATGTTAAAAGCGTTGCAGACACGGCATTATCGACAGCCACTACAGCTAAGCAGAAAGGTGATGAGATAAGCCAGCAAACTTCAGAAGTCTTAACGAAGTCTGGTGAAGCAAAGGCTAAAGCGGAAGAGGCACAACGGTTGGCATCAAGCTCACAAGAGGCAGCAGAAACAGCAAAGGCTAAAGCCGAAAGCGTAGAGGCAGTTGCGAATGAAGCTTCACAGACAGCAATATCTGCGAAGAGCCTATCAGAGGAAGCAAAAGAAGAAGCAAGCAATGCCACAACGATAGCCTTGGAAGCGAAAAGTTCTGCGGATAGTGCGTCGGCGAAATCAGAGCAAGCCCAGCAGAGTGCAACCGAAGCCACGCGAATAGCCAAAGAAGCCAAAGCAGCAGCAGAAGCGGCAGCGCGTTCAGGAGAGGCGGCAGGGCAGGTAAGTTCAGAAGCCGTTAAGGACATAGCGGAAGCAGCGAAGAGTAAAGCGGAAGCAGCAGAGAAGGTAGCAGAAGAAACGAAAGGAGCTTTGGATAGTCTAAAACAAGTAGCCAATAGTGCGAAGTCGACCGCCGAAGAGGCAAAAAAGGTAGCCGATGGTGCACAAAAGAAGGCATCACAGGTAGAGACAGTAGCGGGTGAAGCTGAAAAGATAGCGAAAGAAGCCAAACAGACAGCAGGCTATGCCAACCATGAGGCGGAACAAGCGCGCAGTGAGGTAGAAAAGGCAAAAAGTACAGCTCATGAAGGCTGGAGTAATGCCAATAAAGCGAAGGCAGCAGCAGATGAGGCTAAGACCATAGCAAGTTTAGCACGGACATATGCAGACGAAGCCAAGAAGATAGCGGAAAATTCAGGCAACACAGCTCATGAAGGGTGGAGTACAGCTCACAAAGCGAAGGAAGTAGCCGATGACGCTAAGACTATAGCAAGTTTAGCGCGTACGTACGCAGATGAAGCCAAGAAAAAAGCCGAAACAGCAGATTCACAATCCTATCAAGCCAAGGGTGAAGTAGACAAAGCTAAGGAAATAGCTAATAGTGCAAAATATACAGCCGAACAAGCACAGAAAGCGGCAGAAACAGCGGGTAAAAAAGCAGATTCTTTAGAAACAGAAGCGCGAGAGGCACAAAAAATAGCTAAGGAAGCCAAGGAAAAAGCAGGCTACGCTGAACATGATGCGCGACAAGCCCGTAGTGAGGCAGAATCCGCAAAAAATATAGCTTATAACGCTAGTAGTACAGCTTATAATGCGAAGGAAGTGGCAGATAATGCTAGGACTACAGCAAGCTTAGCGGAAATGGCAGGTGAAGAAGCCAAGAAAATAGCGGAGAAAGCCGATAACCGCGCGTATGAAGCTAAAGGTGAAGTAGGGAAAGCCAAGGAATTAGCGGAGAGTGCGAAGTCCATAGCCCAATCTGCGGAGAGAGCGGCTGAAGAAGCTAAGAAAACAGCCAATACAGCATGGTCAAAGGCGGATGGAGCGAATGATGCGGTAAAGGCTATAAAAGATACAGCAAGTTATGCAAAACATGAAGCAGGACAGGCGCGGTCAATAGCAGAAAAGGCAGAGAAAACAGCCTCGTCTGCGGTAAGTAGGGTTATCGATATCAATCAAGTGGTTGAGAATTTTAAAGCCCCCGTAAGTTTAGCGCGGATGTATTCAGACGAAGCCAAGAAAAAAGCGGAAGCAGCAGATTCAAAAGCTTATCAAGCCAAGGGCGAAGCCACTAAAGCTAAGGAAACAGCCGATAGAGCGAAAAGGACAGCGGAAGAAGCCAAAGGAGTTGCAGATCAAGCAAAGAAAACCGCCGATACAACGAAGCAAGAGCTTGGAGGTCTCAAAAGTTCTTTAGCAACAGCAACGGCAGCTCAAACAACAGCAACAGCAGCAAAAGCACTAGCAGAAAAGATAAATACTTTACTGAAACAGTCTAATTTAACGATTTTGTCAAATTCTACCCCGTTTCTTGTTGCTACAGGCAAAGCGCAATTAACGGTAAAAAAAGGAACGACCCTAACCTTGGGAGTAGGCAATGATATTTTGGTTGTAAGTTATACGGTAGACACGAGAATAGATATTTCTTCTCTTTCTGCGGGCAAGGATTATTATGTTTATTTGGTTTCTGATGGAGGACAGTCTCATAAATTTGTTGTATCGGAAAACTCTACGTATCCAAGGAATTACACCGTCAATAATTCGCGCAAGATAGGAGGGTTTCACACGCTTTGTGCGGATGTTGGTACGATTTCTGGTCATCTCTTATCGGGTTATCGTGCAGGGGATATATTACCCCACTCTGTTTGGTGTCTCAATCACCGCCCTTATAGTTCACCAGAAGGAATGGTTTACGACTTCTCTACAGATCTTTGGGTTGATATTTATCTTCAGTCAGGCGACGGTGTAAATACGAAATCGGTTTATCGTGCAAATGTAACAACTAACCGTAGTTATATGCAGCATACAACAGATATGATGCTTGTAAATAAGTCATTATTAAGTGATGAAGAATTTGCTTCTGCTATGCATGGGAGTAATGATAAGACAAGTATTCAAGGTAAAAAGGCACCTTCTCCAAAATATTCCGGAGGACATAGGGATACGGCAAATCGTCGTATGATTTCTCATATAGGATGTGAGGATGGTTGCGGCTATATGTGGCAGTTTTTGTCAGGATCTATTTTTTTCTCAACAGCAGATAATGTAGATCTTAAGGCAATGGTAGCTGGAGGGACTTGGAATATTGAAGGGGATAGCCACCGATTTGGTCGAGGATATATATCTATCAATGCTGCAAATGAACAAGTTTCGGCGCGTGGATGCAGCCGCTCACGTAGATTTATTTGAGAGGTTAAAATGTTTTCTTATCCAGAACACTTAAATACGAAGCAAGATTATCTAAATATGCTCGAATTTGATAGGGAAGAAACGGTAAAAAGGCTAGAGCAGCTTTTATCAACGCGTTTTTATTGGGTCTTTATCAAAGAGCTCAGTGAAGGAGAAGAGGGGGTAGAAGATGACACGCATAAGGTTGCTCTCATAACCGAAATGCCGTCTGATCTCAATGGAGATTTTGTCAAAAAGCGTTGTCAGTATGAATTACAGGAAAGCGAATATGCACCGCTTTTTCAACTTGGCTTTCGTGTTGAAGAAGTCGAGCAGTTGATCAAAGAGCATAGCCAATAGAAGATCATAAAAGAAGATTTTAATCCAGCCTCACAGATGTGGGGCTTTTTTTATGGAGGGTCAGATGAGAAAGATATCAAAGGAAGGATTAGAGCTTATCAAACAGTGGGAAGGGTTACGTTTAGAGGCTTATAGAGATGTAGCATGTATCTGGACGATAGGGTATGGTCACACCAGCAATGCCGGTCAACCGCTTGTTAAAAAAGGCATGCGTATCACACAAGAGCAAGCAGAAGAAATTCTTTGTGAAGACTTAAAGCAATTTGAGAAGACGGTAGAGGAATCGGTGACCGTTTCATTAACGGATTGCCAATTCGCGGCATTGGTATCGTTTTGTTATAACGTAGGAACGAAAGCCTTTAGCAAGTCAACGTTGTTGAAGAAGCTTAATCAAGGGGATTATGAAGCTGTTCCTAGTGAATTACAGAAATGGAATAAGATAGGGGGTAAGCCTTTTGTGGGATTATCCAACCGTCGAGCAGCCGAAGCCGGTTTGTGGGCGAAAGGGTCTTACATTGCTTCGAACTATCACAGGGTAGAAACGAAGGAGAGAACAGGTCTTTTCAAGATAGAGGCGCTAGCCCCGATTATAGGGTCTTGTTCAGGATTTGGAGGCTTTTTTGTTGGTAATGGACCAATTCAGTGGGCGTTAGCAGGGATTATGGTTTTAGCGGCGTGTACAGGACTGGTGATTGTTGCCAAACGTTTTAAGGAACAGCGCTTGTGATTTGGGGGCGCAAAATAGGGAGCACGCTTATGTGGTTGGTCAAATGAGTAGAAAGCGTAAACCGGAACAAGATCTCACGGAGACAGAACAACAGCTTCTTCATGAGATGATAGAGACGTATCAAGGCTTAAAGATGATGTCACGCATTATGAAGTGGTTAGCCTTCATTGTCTTTATGTTTGTCATCGATTTATCCCGTTTCATAGATGCGCTAGATAATCACTTCTCACACTTTAAAAAATGGATAACTAAGAGTTAGAGATTTACAAAATCTTTTCTTTAAAATCGCAAAAAAATCACCTCGAAAAGAAGTTCTGATTCGCAATAATTAAGAGGCATGTCGGAAAATCCTATTCCCTTACTTTTATTGAAGCGTCCCTAACCCATTAAAATACACATAAAATCAATAAATTATAGGAGAAGTAAAAGTGTATGGTGGGCGATGAGAGACTCGAACTCCCGACATCCTCGGTGTAAACGAGGCGCTCTACCAGCTGAGCTAATCGCCCAATGCAATGATCAGCAACTGAATGGCTCCTCTTTAAGGAAAAAATTTTCTAAACGCAAGAATAAAGATGCTATTTGATAATTTTTTTAAAAAATGCATAATCCTTCTTGACATAAGCGAACGAACCCCTTACACGACCGCTTGTACCAAGAATAAATTGGTGCAGAAAATGCGCGGGTGTAGCTCAGTTGGTTAGAGTGCTGGCCTGTCACGCCGGAGGTCGCGGGTTCGAGCCCCGTCACTCGCGCCATTTTATGTTTCCTTATGGGATTTCTTTTTAAGATATTCATGTGCTGTGAATTAGGTAGTGAAGTGTCTGATTTTTGGGGGATATATTTTTCTTCCTTTTTACATGGTTTATAAGAATAGGGCTTGCGTCTTTCGTTGCTCTGCGTTACCTATGCCGATAAGAAAAGTATCGCTCTGATACTTTTCAAGCATTATGAGTAGAATGAATAGAGCGATTATTAAATTTGTCTGTTTGATCTCGCAATATCGGTCATTGTGTTAAATTCAGACATTTCATTACGATGGAAGAGGGTTATGGCTTATTTATTGAGCTCTTATTTGCCAGTCTTGATTTTTATTATTGTCTCAGCGGTTATTGCTGGGGTTTTGTTGATTACACCTTACATTGTAGCATATCGTTCTCCCGATCCTGAAAAGTTATCGGCTTATGAATGTGGATTTAATTCATTTAGTGATGCACGTATGAAGTTTGATATTCGTTTCTATTTGGTTTCAATTTTGTTTATTATTTTTGATCTTGAGGTTGCTTTTCTTTTTCCTTGGGCTGTTTCATTCGAATCGATAGGTATGTTTGGCTTTTGGTCGATGATTGTGTTTTTAGCGATTTTGACTATTGGATTTATATATGAATGGAAAAAAGGAGCTCTTGAATGGAATTAAGATCTAATAATTCAACGATTACAGCTCCAAAACCAAAAGGAATCATTGATCCCAATACCGGTGAACTGATAGGATCAGATGATAAGTTTTTTCGTGATATTAATGCGGAATTATCAGACAAGGGTTTTTTAGTTACCTCAGCAGATGCTTTGATTACTTGGGCACGTACCGGTTCTTTAATGTGGATGAGTTTTGGTTTGGCTTGTTGTGCTATTGAAATGATGCAATGCTCAATGCCTCATTATGATAATGAGCGTTTTGGATATGCACCACGGGCTTCACCCCGTCAGTCCGATGTGATGGTGGTGGCAGGTACTCTAACAAATAAGATGGCACCTGCTTTAAGAAAAGTGTACGATCAGATGCCGGAGCCACGTTATGTGATTTCTATGGGGTCATGTGCAAACGGTGGAGGGTATTATCATTATTCCTATTCGGTGGTGCGTGGATGTGATCGTATCGTGCCTGTTGATATATATGTTCCAGGGTGTCCGCCTACAGCAGAGGCATTATTATACGGCATATTGTTGTTACAGAAAAAAATCCGTCGTACCGGATCCATAGAGCGATAGAAAGTTTTCGTGTCATGATGGATGAAGCATTGGTTGAACTTGCGGTTTATTTGGAAAACAAGTTAGGCAATAAACTTGAAGAGACCGTTCTTGCTTTTGGTGAATTAACCATTGTGGCACGTCTTGATGCAATTACCGATGTTTTAATGTTTGTTCGTGATGATTCTCGTTGTCAATTTATTAATCTTACAGACATTAGTGGTGTGGATTATCCTTCTCGCGATAAGCGCTTTGATGTCTCTTACCAATTATTGTCTCCTCGTGAGAATTTACGTTTACGTGTTAAAGTTCGTACGGATGAAAATACGCCTGTTGCTTCAGCTTGTGCGGTTTATCCTGGTGCAGAGTGGTATGAACGAGAAGCCTATGACATGTACGGGATTTTATTTTCAGGTCATCCAGATTTGAGACGGATTTTAACAGATTATGGGTTTGAAGGCTATCCTTTACGCAAAGACTTTCCTGTGACAGGATTTGTTGAATGTCGTTATGATAATGAAGCAAAAAGGGTTATTTATGAGCCCGTTGTTTTGCGCCAAGAAATGCGTAATTTTGATTTTCTTTCTCCTTGGGAAGGAACAGAATATATTTTACCCTGTGATGGAAAAGCAGATGGAAAAAAATAATATTGGTTTTGATAAGGCGTTATATTAGAGTAATGTGTTTCTTAAATAATTAAATGTTTTTAATACGATAGATTTTTTTAATATTTGATATGAAGTTTTTTAAAAAGCAAGGGGTTGGTTGTGGCTGAGGTCAATGTTCGAAACTTTAATATCAATTTTGGTCCGCAACATCCTGCAGCGCATGGCGTTTTGCGCATGGTTCTGGAGTTAGACGGTGAAGTTGTTGAGCGTGTAGATCCACATATTGGACTATTGCATCGCGGTACCGAAAAGTTAATGGAAACAAAGACTTATCTTCAAGCAGGGCCTTATCTAGATCGTTTAGATTACGTTGCTCCTATGAATCAGGAACATGCTTTTGTTCTTGCAATTGAAAAGTTATTAGATATTAAGGTTCCTAAAAGAGGGCAATTAATACGTGTTTTGTTTTCTGAAATTGGACGTATTCTTAATCATTTGCTTAATGTAACAACACAGGCTATGGATGTTGGTGCTTTGACCCCACCGCTTTGGGGGTTTGAGCAACGTGAAAGATTGATGATTTTTTATGAGCGTGCCTGTGGCGCTCGTCTTCATGCAAATTATTTTCGTCCTGGTGGTGTACATCAAGACTTACCGGAATCTTTAGTTGAAGATATTGGTAATTTTATTGAGCCATTTCTTGTTTCTCTTGGGAAACTTGATGCGCTTGTGACACCAAATCGGATTTTTAAGCAGCGTAATGTGGATATTGGTGTTGTCAGTATTGACGAAGCTTGGGCACGTGGTTTTTCTGGGGTTATGATCCGTGGAGCTGGTGTGCCATGGGATTTGCGTAAAAGTCAACCTTATGAATGTTACGATGAAATGGAATTTGATATTCCTATAGGTAAAAATAGTGATTGTTATGATCGCTATCTTATTCGTATGGAAGAAATGCGCCAATCAGCAAAAATTATGCGTCAATGCGTAGAACGATTATTGGGGACTGAAAAGAATGAACCCGTTTCGAGTTTGGATCGCAAAATTGTACCACCAAAGCGAAGCGAAATGAAAAGCTCAATGGAAGCGCTGATTCATCATTTTAAACTCTATACGGAGGGTTTTCATACGCCTCCTGGAGAAGTATATGTTGCAGTGGAAGCGCCAAAGGGTGAATTTGGTGTTTATCTTGTTTCTGATGGAACCAATAAACCTTATCGTGTTAAGTTACGTGCTCCAGGGTTTGCTCATCTCCAAGCTATGGATTTTTTAACCCGAGGCCATATGTTGGCGGATGCTACAGCTATTTTGGGTTCGATTGATATTGTTTTTGGGGAGGTTGATCGCTAATGTCCGTACGCCGTCTTGCAGATGATGTCTATCAGCCCGCAGAGTTTTCTTTTACAAAGGAAAATCAGATATGGGTGAAAAATACCATAGAAAAATATCCTGTAGGGCGTGAACAATCGGCTGTTATCCCGTTATTAATGCGTGCACAAGAGCAAGATGGTTGGGTGACGCGTGCTGCAATTGAGCATATCGCTCAAATTCTTTCTATGGCGTATATCCGAGTCCTAGAGGTTGCCACTTTTTATACTCAGTTCCAGCTTAAGCCTGTAGGGACAAAAGCGCATATTCAAGTGTGTGGTACGACTCCTTGTATGTTACGTGGTTCTGATGAATTAATTAAAGTTTGTCAGAAAAAAATTCATCATGAACCTTTTACGACCAATCAGGATGGAACCTTATCATGGGAGGAGGTGGAGTGTCTTGGCGCTTGTGTGAATGCTCCTATGGTCATGATTTTTAAAGATACTTATGAAGATCTTACAGCAGAGCGTCTTGAAGAGATTATTGATGCATTTGAAGCAGGAAAAGGTTCTGAAATAACGGTGGGGCCACAAAACAGTCGTCAATCATCGGAACCGATTAGTGGTTTAACCTCTCTTCTTGAGGATGAAGAAAAAAGGAAATCTCTCAAATTTTCAAAGAAAAAGGATCATAAAGGAATGGGGGCTGAGTGAGATATTTTTTTGAAAAGATATTTCATTATTTTATCCATATTATAACGACGTTTAATTGAAAGTAGAGAGTTTTAAGAAGTTTTTAAAAAATGCATTTGAGGAAAAGCTAAAAATGCTACGGCTAATAGAAAAAAAGGTGGGGTATGCTTGCTGATAAAGATCGTATCTTCACCAATATTTATGGTTTAAAAGACAAATCATTAAAGGCTGCGATGTTGCGTGGGCATTGGAATGGCTTGAAAGAGATTATTGATAAAGGTCGTGATTGGATTATTGATGAGGTGAAGGCGTCAGGTTTACGTGGTCGCGGTGGGGCGGGATTTCCTACCGGAATGAAGTGGTCTTTTATGCCAAAGCAGAATGATGGTCGTCCTCATTATTTGGTTGTTAATGCTGATGAATCAGAGCCTGGAACATGTAAAGACCGCGATATTTTACGCCATGATCCCCATACTTTGATTGAAGGATGTGCAATTGCTACTTTTGCAATGGGAGCAAATGTTGCTTTTATTTATATTCGTGGTGAATATATTCGTGAGCGTGAAGCGCTTCAAGCGGCTGTGGATGAATGTTATGAAGCAGGATTGCTTGGCAAAAAAACAAAATATGGTCATGCTTGTGATATTATTATTCATCATGGGGCAGGTGCTTATATTTGTGGTGAAGAGACAGCGCTTCTTGAAAGTCTTGAGGGGAAAAAAGGACAACCTCGTCTCAAACCGCCATTTCCTGCAAATATGGGAATTTATGGCTGTCCAACAACAGTCAACAATGTCGAATCTATAGCGGTTGTTCCAACGATTTTACGTCGTGGGGCTTCGTGGTTTTCGTCAATTGGTCGTGCAAATAATGTTGGAACGAAGTTGTTTATGGTTTCTGGGCATGTGAATGCTCCTTGTACCTTTGAAGAAGCTCTCGGTATTTCTTTCCGTGAATTGATTGAAAAACATACGGGAGGTATTCGTGGCGGATGGGATAATCTTTTAGCTGTTATTCCAGGAGGCGCTTCTTGTCCGGTAGTTCGTGGTGAGGATATGGTTGATGCGATCATGGATTTTGATGGTATGCGCGATGTCGGATCTTCTTTTGGAACAGGGGGGATGATTGTTATGGATAAATCGACGGATATCATCAAGGCGATTTGGCGTATAGCAGCTTTTTTTAAGCATGAAAGTTGTGGTCAATGTACACCATGTCGTGAAGGGACGGGATGGATGATGCGCCTTTTAGGACGTATGGTTGAGGGAAGAGCGCAAAAGCGTGAAATTGATCTGTTATTTGAGGTTTCTAAACAGGTTGAAGGGCATACGATTTGCGCACTTGGTGATGCGGCGGCATGGCCTGTACAAGGGTTAATCCGTAATTTTCGTCCGGAAATCGAGCGTAGAATTGATGAATACACGCGAAATGTTGTTCAAAGAAAGAATATTGCTTTGAAAGCAGTGGGATAGAAGATTTTTTTAAGAGCAACCGAATGCAAATTTTAAGTGGATTGTCCGCAGGTTGGATGGGTGATGATAAATATCAAAGTTGATGGTAAAGAGATTAAAGTCCCTGATTACTACACGTTGCTTCAGGCAGCGGAGGCGGCTGGTGCTGAAGTCCCGCGTTTTTGTTTTCATGAAACTTTATCAATTGCTGGAAATTGTCGTATGTGCTTGGTTGAGGTCAAGGGAGGGCCTCCAAAGCCTCAGGCTTCTTGTGCTATGGGAGTTCGCGATTTACGATTGGGTCCTAATGGTGAAGCACCAGAAATTTTTACCAATACCGAGATGGTAAAAAAAGCGCGTGAAGGTGTGATGGAGTTTCTTCTCATCAATCATCCTTTAGATTGTCCTGTTTGTGATCAGGGAGGGGAATGTGACCTTCAAGATCAAGCAATGCTTTATGGGCGAGATTGTTCTCGTTATACAGAAAATAAACGTGCTGTAGAGGATAAATATATTGGACCTCTTGTCAAAACGGTTATGACACGATGTATTCATTGCACACGGTGTGTTCGTTTTACAACGGAAGTAGCAGGTATTTCTGAGCTTGGTTTAATCGGTCGTGGTGAAGATGCTGAAATTACAACATATCTTGAAAAAGCGATGACATCTGAATTACAGGGAAATGTTATTGATCTTTGTCCAGTGGGGGCTTTAACTTCAAAACCTTATGCCTTTCATGCGCGTCCGTGGGAATTGATTAAAACAGAATCGATTGACGTGATGGATGCGCTCGGCAGTGCGATCCGTATTGATAGCCGCGGCCGTGAAGTTATGCGAATTATGCCGCGTACGAATGAAGATGTAAATGAGGAATGGATCTCTGATAAGACCCGTTTTATTTGGGATGGATTACGGACTCAGCGGCTTGATAGACCCTATGTACGTAAAGACGGAAAGCTTCAACCTGTCAGTTGGACAGAAGCTTTTGCAAAAATTAAAATGGTGTTCTCTAAAGTTTTACCAGAAAAAATTGGAGCCATTGCTGGAGATCTTGCTTCTGTTGAAGAAATGTATGCCCTTAAAGCATTACTGATCTCATTGGGTTCAAAGCTCTTTGATTGTCGTCAAAAAGGAGTTTCTTTATCGCCAGAATTTGGACGTTCGAGTTATATTTTTAATCCTACAATTGCAGGAGTTGAACAGGCTGATGCCCTGCTCATTGTGGGATCTAATCCACGCTATGAAGCTGCTGTTTTAAATGCGCGTATTTTAAAACGCCAACGGATGGGAAATTTTCCTATCGCACTCATTGGAGAGGAAGTCGATTTACGGTATCCTTATTCTTATCTTGGATCTGGGAGTGACGCATTAAAGACACTTATTCGGGGAGAGGATGCTTTTTTTAATGTTTTAAAAGAAGCAAAGAGGCCTCTTATTCTTATTGGAGAGGGGGCGATTTGCGGCAATGAAGGGTTATCTGTTTTAAAAAGTCTTGCTAAATTAGCGGATAATATTGGAGCTCTGAGTGAAGAATGGAATGGGTTTGGGGTTCTCCATAATGCAGCGTCGATCGTTGGAGGATTAGACATAGGTTTTACGTCTCAGCTTGGGGTTGCAAATATTCTTAAAACCTGTGAAGTTTTATTTTTGCTTGGTGCTGATGAAGTGGAATTGGCCAATATAAAAGCTTTTAAAATTTATATTGGTAGCCATGGTGATAATGGTGCACATGCTGCTGATGTTATTTTACCTGCATCGGCCTACACGGAAAAATCAGGGCTTTATGTGAATACAGAAGGGCGTGTTCAAATGACAAATCGGGCTGGTTTTGCTCCAGGTGAAGCAAAAGAAGATTGGGCTATTTTGCGTGCCTTATCGGATGTTTTAGGACAAAGGCTCCCCTTTGATTCTCTTTCTCAATTAAGACAATGCTTGTTTAATGATTATCCACATCTTTGTGCCATTGATGATATAATGCCTTCTGATATAAGTGATCTTAAGGCACTTGGTTCAAAAATGGTTTCCCTAGAAAGTCAAGCATTTACTTCTATGGTTAAGGACTTTTATTTGACAAATCCGATAGCACGTGCTTCTGCCGTTATGGCTGAATGTTCATCTCTTGCAAACAGCCGCGCTATGCAAGCTGTAAAGTAAGGGCAAAGGAAAAGGAATAATGATGTATGATTTCTTTATGACTTGGCTGTTGCCATTACTTATTATTGTTGGAAAAACACTTCTTCTTTTGGTTGTTCTGTTGGTTTTAGTTGCTTATCTTCTCTATGCAGATAGAAAGATTTGGGCTGCAGTACAATTGCGGCGTGGTCCTAATGTTGTTGGTCCGTGGGGATTGCTACAGTCTTTTGCAGATTTAATTAAATTTGTTGTAAAAGAACCTATTATCCCAGCAGGTGCAAATAAGGGGGTTTTTCTTTTAGCTCCTTTTGTTTCAGCGACACTTGCTTTATCAACTTGGGCTGTTATCCCTGTCAGTGAGGGCTGGGAAGTTGCGAAGATTAATGTTGGATTGCTTTATATCTTAGCCATTTCATCTCTTGAAGTTTATGGTGTTATTATGGGGGGATGGGCATCAAATTCAAAATATCCTTTTTTAGGAGCTCTTCGTTCAGCAGCACAAATGGTTTCTTATGAAGTTTCTATTGGTTTTGTGCTTGTGACTGTTATTTTAGTAAGTGGTTCCTTGGATCTTACAACAATTGTTCTTAAACAAACAAATGGCCTTGGTACAACTCTAGGTCTTCCTTTTAACAGTTTTCTCGATTGGAATTGGCTTATTCTTTTTCCAATGTTTATTATATTTTTTATTTCTGCGCTTGCAGAAACAAACCGTCCTCCATTTGATTTGGTGGAAGCGGAGTCTGAGCTTGTTGCTGGTCATATGGTAGAATATTCTTCAACGCCTTACATGCTCTTCTTTCTTGGTGAATATGTTGCTATTGTTTTAATGTGCGCTTTGACAACCATTTTATTTTTAGGGGGGTGGCTGCCTCCTTTGGATGTTTGGTGGCTTAATTGGGTTCCTAGTGTTATTTGGTTTGTTTTAAAAGTTTGTTTTGTATTTTTTTGGTTTGCTATGGTCAAAGCGTTTGTTCCACGTTATCGCTATGATCAACTCATGCGGCTTGGTTGGAAGGTTTTTCTTCCTCTCTCACTGGCAATGGTTGTGATAACTGCGGCTTTTTTAAAGTTTACGAATTTCGTTTAAGAGGAGATTTTACAATGTCAGGTTTTATTCAGGCGGCAAAGTCACTCCTTTTATTGGAGTTTGTGAGTGCTTTTTTCCTAGCCATGCGTCAATTTTTTTCGCCAAAGCCTACGATTAATTATCCTTATGAAAAAGGTTTTGTTTCTCAACGTTTTCGTGGTGAACATGCATTGCGTCGCTATCCGAATGGTGAAGAACGGTGTATTGCTTGTAAATTATGTGAAGCAATTTGCCCTGCACAAGCGATAACAATTGAGGCAGGACCGCGACGTAATGATGGTACGCGGAGAACCGTTCGTTATGATATTGATATGGTTAAGTGTATTTACTGTGGTTTTTGTCAAGAAGCTTGTCCGGTAGAGGCTATTGTTGAGGGGCCAAATTTTGAATTTGCAACAGAAACGCGTGAAGAACTCTATTATGATAAAGAAAAGCTTTTAATGAATGGTGATCGTTGGGAGCGAGAAATTGCTCGCAATATATTGATGGATGCACCTTATCGTTAAGTGTATCGCTCAATGAGGTGTCGGATAATTTTCCGATAAATTGTAATCTGGTATGAAGTTTGTACCAATTGTTTGAATAATTAAGGAGAAGCCTGTGCTAACAGATCTAGCGGCGGCATTTTTCTATTTGTTTGCTTTTATTATGCTAACAAGTGCAGTAATTGTTATTACAGCACGCAATCCTGTGCATTCTGTTTTATTTTTAATCCTTGCATTTTTTAATGCAGCGGCTTTATTTTTGCTTGCAGGAGCAGAGTTTTTGGGGCTTATCCTGCTTGTTGTTTATGTTGGAGCTGTCGCTGTTTTATTTTTATTTGTCGTTATGATGCTGGATGTTGATTTTGCTGAGTTAAAGAGTGGCGCTCTTCGATATGCGCCTATAGGAGCTCTTATTGGCATTATTATCGCTGTAGAATTGATTGTTGTTTTTGTGAGTAGCCATTTTTCTCCAATCTTGAGAACGCATGTTACGCAACCAATGCCAGACTTAGGGCAGCGAACAAATACACAAGCATTAGGGGATATTCTCTATACGGATTATGTTTTCTATTTTCAAATTGCTGGAATAATTTTATTAGTTGCAATGATTGGTGCTATTGTTTTAACACTTCGTCATAAATCGGGAGTCAAACGACAATCCATTGCAGAGCAAGTTTCTAGAACGGTAGAAAGTGCTATTGAAATCAAGCAAGTTGAATCAGGTAAAGGTATTTAAGGGGGGCTATGGATATGTATATCGATATTGCGCATTATCTCACTGTTTCTGCTTTGATGTTTACAATTGGTATTGCTGGAATTTTTCTCAATAGAAAAAATGTGATTATTATTTTGATGTCTATTGAGCTTATATTACTCTCCGTTAATATCAATTTTGTTGCATTTTCGGCATTTCTTCATGATCTCGTTGGTCAGATATTTGCTTTATTTGTCTTAACCGTTGCAGCTGCTGAAGCTGCCATTGGTTTAGCAATTCTTGTCGTTTTTTTCCGTAATCGTGGTTCCATTGCGGTTGAAGATGTTAATGTAATGAAAGGCTAACCCGTGATGTATTATACGATTGTCTTTCTTCCGCTTTTGGGTTTTTTAATTGCTGCACTAGGTGGAAAAACGATAGGAGATCGTGCAAGCGAATTGATAACATGTAGCTTTATGGTGATTGTTGCCATATTGTCGTGGATAGCATTTTTCAATCTTGCACTTGGTCATAATTCAGCGATTGATGTATTAGTATTACATTGGCTCACCATTGGTGATTTAAGCTTTAATTGGGCTTTTCATATTGATACATTAACAGCTGTTATGCTTGTTGTGGTGAACAGTGTTTCGGCATTAGTGCATATTTATTCAATTGGTTATATGCACCATGACCCTTCAAGGTCCCGTTTTTTTTCTTATCTTTCTTTGTTTACATTTATGATGCTTATGTTGGTGACATCCAATAATTTGATTCAGATGTTTTTGGGCTGGGAAGGTGTGGGACTTGCTTCTTATCTTTTGATTGGTTTTTGGTTTCAGCGCGATTCTGCTAATAAGGCTGCAATGAAAGCTTTTGTGGTCAATCGTGTCGGAGACTTTGGTTTTCTCTTAGGAATATTTAGTATTTTCGTTTTGTTCCAATCAGTTGATTTTGCCTCTATTTTTGCAAAAGCTGCAGACAATAGCTTTATACAAGATTTGACATTTCTAGGTTGGCAGCTTGATGGACAGGCTGCACTTACCATTACATGTCTTTTATTATTTATTGGTGCGATGGGAAAATCAGCACAATTTCTTTTACACACTTGGCTTCCTGATGCAATGGAGGGACCTACGCCTGTATCAGCACTTATTCATGCTGCCACAATGGTAACGGCGGGTGTTTTTATGATTGCGCGTATGTCGCCAATTTTTGAACTTTCTTCGATTGCTTTGACTGTGATTATTATTGTTGGCGCAACAACAGCGTTTTTTGCAGCAACTGTGGGATTGGTGCAGAATGATATTAAGCGTGTTATTGCTTATTCTACATGTTCTCAACTCGGGTATATGTTTGTGGCATTAGGTGTTGGAGCTTATGGTGCTGCTGTCTTTCATCTTTTTACGCATGCTTTTTTTAAAGCCTTATTATTTCTTGGTGCAGGTTCTGTCATTCATGCTGTATCTGATGAACAAGATATGCGCAAAATGGGTGGCTTACGCAAGCATATAAAGGTCACTTATTGGATGATGATGGTTGGAACCATTGCATTAACCGGTGTTGGAATCCCAGGAACAATTTTTGGGACGGCTGGTTTTTTTTCAAAGGATGCGATTATAGAATCTGCTTTTGTATCTCATAATATTGCTTCAGGATATGCTTTTTATCTCCTTGTTTTTGCGGCTTTTTTAACAAGCTTTTATTCATGGCGCCTTATCTTTATGACATTCCATGGGAAGCCACGGGCAACAGCTGATGTTATGCATCATGTTCATGAATCACCTCCAGTTATGTTAATGCCACTGTTTATTTTATCTCTTGGGGCAATATTTGCAGGTGTCGTTTTCCAACCTTACTTTTTTGGTGACTTTTATGATGCTTTTTGGAAGGGAGCATTGTTTACAAGCAGCCACAATCATATTCTTCATGATGCCCACCACGTTTTTAATTGGGTAAAATGGTCACCATTTATAGCGATGATTCTTGGGTTTGTGTTCTCTTATCTGTTCTATATTTCTTTTCCATCTCTTCCCAAGAAAATGGCTCGTCTTATGCCAGGAGTGTATAATTTTCTTTACCAAAAATGGTATTTTGATCAATTATATAACTTTTTGTTTGTTCGTCCTACCTTTAAGATTGGTTCTTTTCTTTGGAAAGTGGGAGATGGTAAAATTATTGATGGTCTAGGTCCTAATGGTATCGCAGCGCGTGTTGTTGATATCACAAATAGAGTTGTTCGGATGCAAACAGGCTATCTTTACCACTATGCATTTGCGATGCTTATAGGTGTTGCATTGCTGATTACATGGATGATGATCGGGGGCGTAAACTAATGACCGATTGGCCTATTCTTTCTACGGTTACATTTTTGCCACTTGTGGGTGTGCTGCTTATTTTGTTTATCAAAGATGATAGTGAAGCTGCACGCCATAATATACGCAATGTCGCATTTTTTACGACGATATTTGTTTTTGTTATTTCTTTAATTATTTGGATAGGATTTGATTCTAGCAACCCCAATTTTCAAATGGTTGAAAAATTCAGTTGGCTAGGGAATGGCATTAGCTATCATATGGGGGTTGATGGTATTTCTATTCTTTTTGTTGTTCTTTCGGCTTTTCTTTTACCTTTCTGTATTTTAGCAAGCTGGGAGAATGTTAAAGAGAGATTAAAAGCTTATATGATTGCTTTTCTTCTTCTTGAAGTTGCGATTATTGGGGTCTTTTGTGCTCTTGATGCAATATTATTTTATGTTTTTTTTGAAGGTAGCCTCATTCCAATGTTTATCATTATAGGGGTGTGGGGTGGTGCGCGTCGTGTTTATGCAAGTATCAAGTTTTTCTTATACACTTTACTTGGTTCAGTGCTTATGCTGGTTGCTCTTATGGCTATGTATTGGCAGGCAGGAACACTTGATATACCAACTTTACTCAATTATCAGTTTCCTGCCCATATGCAAATATGGTTATGGCTCGCATTTTTTGCTTCTTTTGCTGTTAAAATGCCGATGTGGCCAGTTCATACGTGGCTCCCTGATGCTCATGTGGAAGCACCGACAGCAGGTTCTGTTATTTTAGCCGGTGTCTTACTCAAATTAGGTGGGTATGGTTTCCTTCGTTTTTCCTTACCTATGTTTCCTATCGCTTCAGCAGATTTTGCACCTTTTGTTTTCACATTATCGCTTATTGCAATTATTTATACCTCATTGGTTGCACTTGTTCAAAGTGACATCAAAAAACTTATTGCATATTCCTCAATAGCGCATATGGGATACGTAACGATGGGTATTTTTGCTACGAATGAGCAGGGAATACAAGGGGCTATTTATCAGATGCTGTCACACGGAATTGTTTCCGCAGCTTTATTTCTTTGTGTTGGGGTAATCTATGATCGTCTGCATACACGTGAAATCTCAGCGTTTGGTGGTTTGGTAAATAATATGCCCAAATATGCTGTTGTTTTTTTAATCTTTACCATGGCAAATGTAGGACTTCCTGGAACTTCAGGATTTTTGGGTGAGTTTTTAACCTTAATAGGTGTTTTTCAAGTGAATAAATTGGTTGTTATTTTAGCGACAACAGGTGTTATCTTATCAGCAGCCTATGCCCTTTATCTTTATCGGCGCGTGGTTTTTGGTTCCTTGGATAAAGAGAATTTAAAAGTACTGATAGATCTCTCTTTAAGGGAAAAATTTATTCTTTATCCGATGGTTATTCTTACAATATTCTTTGGTATCTATCCAACGCCACTTCTTAAAGCGACGGCGTTTTCCGTAGAAGCCCTCATCAATAAATTACACTAGATAAGGGAAGAATTCTCATGCAAAGTGAAATAATAACACAATTCGTATTAATTCTTCCAGAGATTTTAATTGCATTAGGGGGAATAGTGTTGCTTTTGGTTGGTGTTTATTCCAATGCACGTGCTTCTTTAACAGTAACAGGTTTAGCCATGGCTCTTCTGGTGGCAACCATTATTATTCTCATCGTTTTTCCGAAAAGTGGCGCATTTCAAACCAATGCGCTTATTATTGACTCTTTTGGTCGTTATATGAAAATTTTAACGCTTATTGGTGCACTTTTTGCTCTTATTATGTCTGTTGGTTTTGCTAATGCGCAAAAGTTCAATATATTTGAATTTCCAGTGCTTGTTCTTTTTGCAACCCTTGGCATGATGTTTATGATTTCAGCGGGGAATATGCTGTCGCTTTATATGGGATTAGAACTACAATCCTTAGCTTTATATGTTTTAGCGGCGATTAATCGTAATAATGTAAAATCTTCTGAAGCCGGTATAAAATATTTTGTTTTAGGAGCATTATCTTCAGGATTGCTGCTTTATGGTATTTCTTTGCTTTATGGTTTTACCGGTCAAATTGGTTTTCACGAAATTGCTCTTGCTTTAAAAGGTGAAAATTTACAATTGGGGGTTATTTTTGGAATTGTATTTATTTTAGCTGGTTTGGCTTTCAAAATTTCTGCTGTTCCATTTCATATGTGGACACCTGATGTTTACGAAGGTGCCCCAACACCGATTACAGCATTTTTTGCTGGGGCGCCTAAAGTTGCTGCAATGGCTTTAATCATCCGTATTATTGTGATAGCCTTTATTCCCCTAGGGCGTGTTGATAGTGTGATGCCTGCATGGCAACAAATTTTGGTTTTTATGGCACTTGCATCAATGATACTTGGTGCGTTTGCTGCAATTGGGCAAAATAATATTAAGCGTTTAATGGCTTATTCATCGATTAGTCATATGGGCTATGCACTTGTTGGTTTATCAGCTGGAGATATGCTTGGGGTAAAAAGCGTTATCCTTTATATGACCATTTATCTTGGTGTTACTCTTGGCTCTTTTGCTTTTATTCTTGGAATGCGATCTCAGAGTGGCAATGTTGAAAATATTTATGATCTTTCAGGGTTAGCAAAGACAAATCCGTTTATGGCGATTGTCATGACAATACAGCTTTTCTCGCTAGCCAGTATACCCCCTATGGCTGGTTTTTTTGGGAAGTGGTATACATTTTCTGCTGCTGTTCATGCTGGTCTGACACCTCTTGCTATTGTTGGTATGATAGCCTCCGTTGTTGGCGCTTTTTACTATTTACGGGTTATTAAAATTATGTGGTTTGATGATGCAAAAGCGCATTTTGTTATTTTATCAAAAGAGCTTCAGTTTTGTCTTGGTCTTTCCGCATTATTTATCTTATTTTACACCTTTTTTGGGATTTGGTTTGCTGAATTGGCAGAAAAAGCGGCCGCTGCATTATTTTAATGAATATGGTTTATATTTTATCAGATTTTGCAAAGAAACAAGGATACACTGTTGAATCGTACGAAAGTGTTGATTCAACCAATCTCATTGCGCAACGAAAAGCGCAAACTGGTCATCAAGGTTATCTTTGGATTGTTGCGCAAGAGCAATTACAAGGAAGGGCAAGAAGAGGGAGGGCATGGAATAGTCCAAAAGGGAACCTTTATTCTAGTCTATTGTTAATGGATGATATCGTTCATCAAACGGCGGCTCAACTTGGTTTTGTTGCTGGAGTCAGTGTGGCAGAGGCAATAAAACAATTTATAAAAGATGAAAAGCAAACAGGCAATATTGTAAGCTTAAAATGGCCAAACGATATTTTGCTTAGAGGTGCTAAAAGCTCAGGAGTTTTGCTCGAAATTTTAAAATTGCCATCACAACAAAATGCATTGGTTATTGGTATTGGAATAAATGTGAAATATAATTATGAAGATGCACTCTATCCCACTTCAAGCTTAAAGAATATCGGTTTGCATATTGAAGCAGAACAGTTATTTACAGTTTTGACAGAATCTTTTTCTAGAAATTACCTTCTTTGGAAACAACCAAAAGGGTGTGAAATAATCCGAAATAAATGGCTTTTATATTCTGCTTACCTCGGAAACTATGTCAAAGTAATGAATGATGAAAAAATCGTTGAGGGGATTTTTGAGGGACTTGATCGTGATTTTAACTGCATCATAAAACAAAAAAATGGTCAGACAGCCATTATAACAGCGGGAGATGTTCATTTTGGTTCGGCTGCTTCTGTTCATGCAGGCGGTTATTAACGAAATTATTTTACCATCAGATTATCTTAATGATTTGGGAGATGTTAATGGTTGCAACCAATAAAAATGAATTTGTTTTTTTACCTCTGGGAGGTGTAGGTGAAATAGGAATGAATTTGGCTGCTTATGGATTTGGCTCCCAAAATCTTCGTGAATGGTTGCTTGTTGATATGGGCGTGAGTTTTGCTGGTTCTGAATTACCAGGAGTTGATCTTGTTCTCCCTGATATTCGTTTTTTAGAAAGTGAAAAACATAATATACGTGGTCTTGTTTTAACACATGCACATGAAGATCATTATGGGGCTGTTCTTGATTTATGGCCAAAATTACAAGTTCCAGTTTATTGTACAGCTTTCACGGCAGGGTTATTGGAAAGTAAAAGGCAATCAGATTTTGAATCTCAAAAAATGTCATTCAATATTTTTCAAGCAGGGGATTGTTTTCAGGTTGGTTCCTTTACCATAGAGGCTATTGCTGTTAATCATTCGATACCAGAATCTGTATCTTTAGCCATTACAACGTCTTTGGGAACTGTAATCCATACGGGTGATTGGAAAATTGATCATACCCCTTCGCTTGGAGCTGTAACGGATGAAAAAAGATTTCGAGCGTTAGGCGATAAAGGTGTTTTAGCATTGCTTTGTGATTCCACAAACGCATGTCGAGATGGTATATCTCCATCAGAGCAGCAGGTCCAAACCAGTCTTTCTGAGATTATTTCGAAGGCTGAAGGGCGTGTTGCAATAGCAACTTTTGCTTCTAATATTGGTCGGATACGTTCTATTGCTCTTGCTGCTCAAGCTGTTGGGCGTAAGGTTCTTGTCATTGGGCGTTCCCTTAAGCGAAGTATTATGGTTGCACAAGAGCTTGGTTATATGGATGGGTTAGCGCCATTTGTAACGGAAGATGATTATGGTTACATCCCACGAAAAGAACTTGTTTTAATTGTCACAGGGAGCCAAGGTGAGCCATGTGCAGCTTTGGCTAAACTTTCACGTGAGGGGATGAGGAATATTGCGCTTTCTACTGGAGATACTGTTATTTATTCATCGCGAAGTATTCCAGGAAACGAAAAAGCGATTCTTGAGATACAAAATCGCTTCATCGATTTGGGTATTAAAGTTATTACAAATGAAGATGCCCTTGTTCATGTTTCAGGTCATCCCCGTCGTTCAGAACTTTTACAGATGTATGATTGGATAAAACCACAGATACTTGTGCCTGTGCATGGTGAGGCAATACATCTTACTGCTCAAGCTGCTTTAGCGCGTCAAGCAGGGATTAAAATTGTTAGGGATATTAGAAATGGTAATATGCTACGTCTTGCACCAACGCCTGTAGAAGTTATTGATCACGTGCCTGTTGGTCGTATTTATAAAGATGGCTGTCTTCTTGGAGATGAGTATGAGCTAGGGATTCGTGAGCGTAGAAAATTAAGTTATGCTGGTCATGTTGCGGTTTCCCTCCATATGAATAGCAAGCATGAGTTATTGGATGATATCGGTCTAAGCATATTGGGACTCCCTGAGAGTAATGGAGAGGGGGAAAAATTAAAAGATATTCTTTTAGAGGTTGTGGAAAATACAGTTTATAATATTCCACGTATGAAGCGGAAAAATAATGAAGTTATTCGAGAGGCAACACGACGTGCAGTGAGAGCGGCTGTTTATGAAATTTGGCAAAAAAAACCTCTCTGTACAGTTTTTTTACATCAGTCAAAATAAAGCATTTCCATATTACGTTATTAAAAAAAGAAGAGCATTCTTATTTTATTGCTCAATAAGAAAAATAGAGAATAAAGCACAACAAATTTTTAAACAATAAGATCGTTATATTTGCAAGTATTCAGAATGCGGCTATAGATGAATAGAGGGTATATTAAATTGTTCCAATATGATAGATCTGAGTAGGAGTTAATTATTTCAATGCGTCTTTCTCAATATTTCCTTCCACTTTTAAAAGAGAATCCTAAAGAAGCGGAAATTGTTTCTCATCGCTTCATGTTGCGTGCTGGGATGATTCGACAACAAACATCCGGGATTTATTCTTGGCTTCCTTTGGGAAAAAAAGTGCTTGATAAAGTTTGTAAAATTATTCGTGAAGAGCAAGAACGAGCTGGTGCAATAGAAATATTGATGCCTACAATTCAATCTGCTGATCTTTGGCGAGAAAGTGGTCGTTATGATGATTACGGTTTGGAAATGCTCCGCATTAAAGATCGTCAAAAGCGTGATTTACTTTATGGCCCGACCAATGAAGAGATGGTGACAGATATTTTTCGCTCCTATGTTCGTTCTTATAAAGATCTTCCGCTTAATTTGTACCATATTCAATGGAAATTTCGTGATGAAATTCGCCCACGTTTTGGTGTGATGCGGGCACGAGAATTCTTAATGAAAGATGCTTATTCTTTTGATCTTGATTATGAAGGCTCTAAAACATCTTATAATCGTATGTTTGTGGCTTATTTACGCACTTTTTCTCGCCTTGGCTTAAAAGCAATTCCCATGCGTGCAGATACAGGTCCAATAGGGGGTGAACTTAGTCATGAATTTATCATTTTGGCAGAAACAGGAGAGAGCGCTATCTTCTGTGATAGACAATTTCTTGAACTGAGCGTTCCCCACAGTTCAATCGATTTTAGTGATAAAGCTGTTTTAGATGATACTGTTAGACAGTGGACATCTTTTTATGCCGCGACAGAAGAAATGCATAATGAAGAAGAGTGGGCTAAAATTTCTGAGGAAAATCGTCTTTCAGCGCGTGGTATTGAAGTCGGGCATATTTTCCACTTTGGGACGAAATATTCTGCTCCAATGGGAGCAAAAGTTATGGGACAAGATGGAAAAGAGCATGTGGTCTCGATGGGATCTTATGGGATTGGACCTTCACGTCTTGTTGCGGCCGCTATTGAGGCTTCTCACGATGAAAAGGGGATTATTTGGCCAAAGTCGATGGCGCCGTTTGATTTTGGGATTATCAATATGAAACCCGATGATGAAAAATGTACAAAAGCATGTAAGTTTCTCTATCAGGGATTAAAGGATGCTGGTTTTGATCCATTATTAGATGATAGAAATGAACGTCCTGGATCAAAATTTGCAACAATGGATTTGATTGGTTTGCCAACGCAAATCATTGTTGGTCCAAACAGCATTGCACAAAATGAAGTTGAAATTAAAGATCGAAAAACAGGTGTAAAAAAATCTCTAACAGTTGAAAATGTGCTCAGCCAACTTTCTGTAATTTAATAGGAAATGTTATGAAGAGGCTGAAAAATAAATGGTTTTCATCTTATGAGTGGATGATCGCTTTTCGTTATATGATTCCCAACAAAAAGCATGTCGTCGCATCTGTTATTTCAATTATTTCTCTTATTGGGATTATGTTGGGAGTCTTCGCTCTGGTTGTTGTTATGGCAGTGATGAATGGCTTTCGTACAGAACTTCTCAATCGTATTCTTGGTATGAATGGGCATCTTATTGTTCAAACAGTTGATTCTGGTTTTTCTGATTATAAGACTCTTATTTCTTCTTTAGAAGCTACAAATGGTGTGAAGTTTGCTTTGCCTGTTATTGAAGGTCAAGCGCTTGTTCAAGGTGAAGCTCAAGGTGGCTCTGGTGCGTTAGTTCGTGGTATGCGCAAACAAGATCTAGAAAAACTTAAAACAGTTTCTCAAAACATTAAATTAGGTTCGATTTCTCAGTTTGATCAAGAAGAAGGTGTTGCAATTGGAAGTGGTTTAGCAGAAAAGTTAGGGCTTACAGTTGGGAGGAATCTTCGTATTATTACCCCTGATGGTGATGAGACACCTTTTGGTGTTACACCACGTGTAAAAGCTTATAAAGTCATTGCTATTTTTGAAGTTGGTATGTCTGAATATGATTCAATATTTGTTTTTATGCCTCTCCATGAAGCACAAATGTTTTTTAATTTAGGCGATAAGGTTCAGTCTTTAGAATTATTTCTAAACGATCCTGATGCTGTTGATCAAATAAAACCTGTTGTAGAAAAAGCAGTTGATCAACAGGTCTATTTAATTGATTGGCGTACACGTAATCAGGCTTTTTTTTCAGCTTTACAGATTGAACGGAATGTTATGTTTTTCATTCTTTCTCTGATTGTTCTTGTTGCTGCTTTAAATATTATTTCAGGCCTTATTATGCTTGTAAAAGATAAAAGTCATGATATCGCAATTTTACGCACAATGGGTGCTCAACAGAGTGCAATTTTGCGTATATTTATTATCACAGGAATGATGATTGGTTTTATTGGAACGATATTAGGCTTAATTTTAGGTGTTATCGCGACCGCGAATATTAATCATATCCAAGATTTTATTTCTTGGTTATTTAATGTCGATGTTTTTAATCCCCAACTTTATTTTTTAACAAAACTGCCTGCACAAATTGAGTGGAAACAAACTGTTTTGGTTGCTCTTATGGCTTTATTCTTGTCATTTCTTGCTGCTCTCATTCCGGCATGGCGCGCTGCTAAGCTAGATCCTGTACAAGCCTTGAGGTATGAATAATGACAGCGATTTTAGAGCTTGTAGAGATTGAAAGACGCTTTTTTGAAAGTCATAAGCCGCTCATTGTTTTAGATAAAGCGAATTTTATTCTTAATCGTGGAGAGCTTGTTGCACTTGTCGCACCATCTGGTGCTGGAAAGTCAACACTTCTTCATATTGCGGGGTTATTAGAAAAACCAACAGCTGGTGATGTGTTGTTACGAGGTGTTTCTTGTGCAAAGCGCTCTGATCGTGAGCGAACAGCTATCAGACGAAATGATATTGGTTTTGTCTATCAATTTCATCATTTACTTCCAGAGTTTACGGCTTTAGAAAATATTATGATACCGCAAATGATAGCTGGATTAAATAAGTCCATCGCAGAAGATCGTGCGCGTAAATTATTGACGTATTTGCGTATTTCTCATCGGGCAAACCATCGTCCCTCAGAGTTATCGGGAGGAGAGCAACAACGTGTTGCTATTGCACGTGCTGTAGCAAATGGCCCTTCGGTTCTTTTGGCGGATGAACCTACCGGAAATCTTGATCCTGTAACGTCAGCTTATGTCTTTCAAGCTTTATCTGTCCTTGTTCGTCAATCTGGTCTTTCTGCTCTTATTGCAACACATAATTACGCTTTGGCAAAGCAAATGCATCGTCGGATTACACTTAAAGATCAGAAGATTATTGAACTTCCTTAAAGGCAAGGTATAAATTTTATAAGACTAATTGAATGGTTTATATTACTTTATTCAAGGAGATTTTTTATGACAGTTTTTGTCGTTGACAAAAATCAATTAGATGCGCGTCGTCGTCGGTTGATTTTTCGTGCATGGCATCGCGGTATTCGTGAAATGGATCTCATTTTTGGACGTTATGTTGATGCTCATATCACAGGGATGAATGATAAAACGCTCTCTGAACTTGAGTATATTATGTCTTTTGATGATCGCGACTTACTCACATGGATGACTGGAGAAATTTCACCACCCTTTGAAATTGATAGTCCACTTTTTCGTGATATTACCAATTATTGTACTTACTTAACTTATTGATTTAAATGTCTATATTTAAAAAAATTATCATTCCCCCCAATAGTCCTGTTCATATGATTTTTGATGGCGTTACGGATGGATTTGAAGCCTTTGCCCTTGCTAAATTAAGATCAGAAATTGCACAAGGTAAACCACTTATCTATGTTGTCCGAGACGGAACAAAAATTGCGCACTTACAACAAGTTTTAAATTTTATTGAGCCCAATTTGCTCGTCCTTCAATTTCCTGCTTGGGATTGCTTGCCTTATGATCGCGTGTCACCAGGAATTGCTATTATGGCACGTCGATTATCAGCATTGGCACGCCTGGCCAATTTACGTCAAAATCCACATCCTGCAATTATATTAACAACAGCAAATGCAATTATGCAAAAGTTGCCTCCTCGTGAAATGATAGAAGCTCAGCTTATTCATGCACATGTTGGCCAGCGCCATAACATGGGGCATTTCATTCAATTTCTAGAAACCAATGGTTTTGAACGCGTTACGGTTGTCCGTGATGTTGGTGAATTTGCTGTAAGAGGAGGAATACTAGATATCTTTTCTCCTATGGATACCCAGCCTTTACGTCTTGATTTTTTTGGAGATACCCTAGAAAGCATCCGTGTATTTGATCCAGAAAGTCAAAGAACAATACGCCAAAAAACTGAACTTTTATTACAGGCAATGAGCGAGGTTGTTTTGACAGATGAATGCATCAGCCGCTTTAAAAGCAATTATACCCGTACATTTGGTGTATCACAAAAAAATAACATGCTTTATGAAGCAATTGCTCAAGGTCGGCGTTTTGCTGGTGTGGAACATTGGCTCCCATTTTTTTATGAAAGCCTTGATACTTTTTTTGACCATTGTGGCAACTTACCGCTTGTTTTTGAACATCTCATAGAAGAAGTTTTTATTGAGCGCTATCGCCTTATTAAAGACTATTACAATGCGCGCAAAGAGCGCGAAAATGATAACGAAGGTTCTACTTCTTATCATCCAATAGAACCTAGTCTTCTCTATTTAACGCCAGAGCGTGTTTTGGAATGTGTGCAACAATCTTCACAGCGTATTGATTTTTCGCCTTTTAATATTCCACAAAGTTTGGAACAAACAGTTATTCACGCACAAGTTAAACAGGGATATGATTTTGTAAAAGAGCGTAATGCGCAAGAAAAGAATGTTTTTTCAAGTGTTATTGATCACATCGCATCTTTACGCGCTGCTGGCAAAAAAGTACTTTTAGCGTGTTGGAGTGAAGGGTCTCTCAATCGTTTGGTACAAGTTCTTGATGAGCATGGATTGAAAAAAATAGAAGTTGTAAAATCCTTGCAAACAGTCAAAGCAACACCACGAGATCGCATATTAGCAGCTGTTATCATGATAGAACATGGTTTTGAGGCTGAAGATTTAGCTATTATAGCAGAGCAAGATATCTTAGGTGATCGCTTTATCAGATCACCAAAGCGGCGTAAGAATCATACAAATTTTATTTCTGAAGTTTCTGCTTTAAATTCTGGTGATCTTGTTGTGCATATTGATCATGGTATTGGCCAATTTGTTGGTCTAAAAACCATCACTACAACTGGAATTTTACGAGATTGCCTTGAAATTAAATATGCTGGAGGTGATTTACTCTTTTTACCTGTTGAAAATATTGAGCTTCTCTCACGTTATGGTTCAGAAGGAACAGAGGTTACTTTAGATAAATTAGGGGGTGTTGCTTGGCAAGCACGTAAAGCTCGGCTTAAAAAACATTTATTGGAAATGGCAGGGCAATTAATTCGTATAGCTGCGGAGCGTGCGACCCGTGCTGCGCCTGCTTTACTTCCACCAGTTGGACCATTTGATGAGTTTGTTGCTGGTTTTCCCTATGAAGAGACAGAAGATCAAATGAATGCCATTGATGCCGTTTTAGACGATCTAGCCTCAGGAAAGCCGATGGATCGCTTGATATGCGGTGATGTTGGCTTTGGAAAAACAGAAGTAGCTATTCGAAGTGCTTTTGTTGCAGCATTAAATGGATATCAGGTGGCTGTCGTTGTACCGACAACTTTGCTTTCACGTCAACATTACAAGACGTTTATTTCGCGTTTTCAAGGATTACCTGTTAAAATTGGTCATGTATCAAGGCTTGTGAGAGGGAAAGAACTCACACAAGTCAAAAAAGGGATTTCAGATGGTACGATTGATATTGCCATTGGAACCCATGCATTATTAAGTGGTGCAGTCGATTTTTTACGGTTAGGTCTTCTTATCATTGATGAAGAGCAACATTTTGGGGTAAAACACAAAGAACGTTTAAAAGAGCTTAAAAGTGATATTCATGTTCTTACACTTTCAGCAACCCCCATTCCACGAACTTTAGGATTGGCATTATCGGGAGTACGTGAACTTTCATTAATTACCACTCCACCCATTGATAGAATAGCAGTTCGTACTTTTATTACTCCATTTGATGCACTTGTTATACGCGAAACATTACTTCGAGAATACTATCGTGGTGGACAAAGTTTCTATGTTTGTCCTCGTATTTCTGATCTTTCCTTTGTAGAAGAATATCTCAAAACCCATGTACCGGAACTCAAATTCGTTGTGGCACATGGACAAATGCCAGCTGGACAACTTGATGATATTATGAATGCATTTTACGATGGACAATATGATGTTTTACTATCGACAACCATTATTGAATCCGGTCTTGATATTCCAACAGCTAATACATTAATTGTGCATCGTGCTGAAATGTTTGGTCTTTCTGCGCTCTATCAATTACGAGGGAGGGTAGGACGCTCAAAACAACGTGCTTATGCACTTTTTACCTTTCCGTCTGGTAAAGTTTTAACATCTGCAGCTGATCGTCGTCTTAAAGTGTTACAATCTCTAGATACATTAGGGGCTGGATTTCAGTTGGCAAGTCACGATATGGATATTCGTGGTTCAGGCAATTTTTTAGGTGAAGAACAATCAGGACATATCAAAGAGGTTGGATTTGAACTCTATCAAAAAATGCTTGAAGAAGCAGTTGCTGAATTAAAAGATGGAGAGCTAAGTGAGGATAAGCAATGGTCACCTCAAATCTCACTCGCTACAACCGTGATGATACCAGAAAGTTTTGTGCCTGACTTATCATTACGTATGGGGCTTTACCGACGCTTGACAGAACTCGAGAATTTAGAACAGATTGATGAATTTGCAGCCGAATTAATCGATCGTTTTGGTCCTTTACCCCTTGAAGTTCAACACATCCTTAAAGTTTTTCATATCAAAACTTTATGTCGAAAAGCTCATGTAGAAAAATTAGATGCTGGACCAAAGGGGATTGTTATACAATTTCGCAATAATTATTTCGCCAATAGTGTTGCTCTTGTTCAGTGGGTGGGAAAACAAGGTTCAATGGCAAAAATTCGTCCAGATCAAAGTATTGCTCTTATTCGGGATTGGGCTAGCGTTGATGAAAGACTTATTGGAGCAGCAACGATTATGACTGAGCTTGTAGAAATGGCAGAACAACATTCTGTTTAAAGCAGTTTCTCTACTTTTCAGAACTATTCCTTATTTTTATAAAATTACTCTATAAAAATAACCGCTTATTGATTTTTTATAAGAATTAAATTTAAGTTTATAATAAAAGCCTTTTATATACTTATTGGGTCCACTCTAATAACACGTATTGATATAATGAAGAAATTAGCTTAGACAGTGTAACCGCAATAATAGCATTTGCATATAAGTATTTTCTACAAGTGCTCTAAAAAGAAAAATTTAGGTTAAAATAACATGCTTTCTTCATTACAAAAGTTTTTAACGGTAGTTTTTTTGTTACTGCCTTGCATATATGGCGTAAAAGATGCTCATGCTGAGTTTAGCTGAACCGAGTTATCGCTTTCTAGTTTAACGCTTGATGAGAAATACAAGCGTATTAAAGAAAGACTACAAGTTATTGAAAAGAGGATAAAGTTTATCGAAAAGATATTCGCTGATTTAACGCTTTCGCAAATACGTTCTCATAATATAGAGCACGATAGGCTTATACAAGAACAAAGCGATCTTAATGAAGAGCGTTATAAGCTTAATTCAAAACTAAATGAGTTAGCGAAGAAGAAGACAGAATTGGCACATAGAGCGCATAGAGCAAGAGAGTATAGAGTAGGAGAATATAAAGAGAAAATAAGTAAAGTAAAAAAATATCCAAAATCTCGAAGTGCCTATGAATTAGGAGTAAGTAGTGATGCAGCAGATATGGAGATTCTTAACGATAGAGATATTAACGAAATGATAGAGTATTATCCCATTATTATTCTTTCTTGTAAAATTCAAGAGAGTATGTTGTATAGTGATGTAGGCGCTTTATCCGGAAAGATTTTGGTTGGAAGCAAGAAGATTTTAGTTGGGCAAAAGACGCAATTAATTCAATTGATCCTGAATTAATCAAACACTTTGAAGAAATAATGGAGGCTAGTGCCTCAGGTTTTGAAGAACATATAATTAATGGTATAAAGGATATGATGATACGTCACCCTTCGAATGTAAAAAGCGCGGCCTTATTATGTAGAAGCACGAGAGAAATATATAATATAATGCTTCCAGAAAAGAGAAAGAATATTATAAATCGTATGCGTTCCCATGTTGAGAAGTGGTTCAATTAGAGAGTATTTTCTTGTTCTTATAGTAATTTTGTCCAAAATAGAAGTATACTTATTTTTTTATAACAGTATATTTTAGAAATTTTATGAAAAATTTCTTCAATTGAATAAAATAAAAAATAAAGTTAATAAACTAAATAATAAAAAATATTTTATCATAAATATATTATTATTTTTATCACATAATATACAATTTAATCATTTTAATAACTGTTCATTATTGTATAATAAATCTTGTTTTCTTAATACGATAAGAGAGATGTTTGATAGCTTTAGGTTATTTGTATAAGAGGACAGAACGATATGTTTAATTCATTTATAATTTATTCTTTGATTTTGCGAAAGATAAGGAAAGTTTTATAAGAATTTATAATTTTTTATTAAGATAATTTTATAAAAGCTAATTTCTTTACGCACATTACAAAGCTAAAAGTTGATTCCCATACAGTGATGCAATATAATGACATTTAATATATCAGTATAGAGTTGTTTAGGAAATGTAAAGCGGGTAACTCACGAAAAATTAAAAGCTTTGTTTAAGTCTGGAACTGATGCAATGAAGTCGATAATATCTAAATGTGTATTGAACGTTGCTGTTGTTATTGTATTTATAGTGGGATTAAGGAGCTCAGAAAAATTGAAACTCCCTTTAAATTTCGAAGAACTGAAACGTCAACAATTTATTTGGTTCATTTTGTGGTGAGAAAGCGTGAGGCAATATTTAATTTTCATTATGAAAATTAAATTATTCTTATAAATTAATATGTCATTTTATTTTAAAGGAAGTTTATTGATAATAATATTTTAGACAGTTATAGATTGTATATCTAAAAAATGTGTCGTTAAAGTAAGAAAAAATAATTCCTTAGTAGCGTATTTTAAAACTCAATTTTTAGCCAAAAGATATAAAATACACAGTTTTTATTATGAAAGCGGTTTTATGACAGAAGCATACCGCTATTGTTTCATAAATAGGGATAGAAAAGTGCCTACAGAAAAAATTCCTTACAATTCTTCAAAAACTGCAGGCTAGGAATGGATTTAGTTTACCAAATGTTCTTATAGGTTAATTTTATCTTTTTCATTTATACTTTTATACTAGGGATATCTAGAAAATATAAATTTTATCCAATATTTTTGAGCTTTATGCATTGCAATATTTGTTTCTAAAGCCTTATAGGCTAACGTGAAAGGTAAAAAGTTTAAATTCGCAAGATTTTTAGAAGTGCATAGGAGTTTATTTTAATTGATATTGCAATATTGATTCGTTTGTGTAATCTTAGCATAATTGCACAGAGGTGTTTTATGGATAAATTGCATCAAATACCCGTGTGATAAAGAGGGGAAAGCTATATGGGTATATAAAAGTTTACATAGATCGTCGTAGTTTTTTCTCTAAATTTGACTTTTTTTTTTTTATTGAAGTAAAAATAATAAAATTAAGTTTTATTTCATTATAATTTAATAAAATTTAAATGGAACTGTACTTAATATTTTTTTAAAATTACTTAAAAGCGCGTTGAAAGGATTAGCTTAATCATGTCGCATAAAAATTTTTATTCTGCTGTTTCAGTATTAGTTGGAGCAGTTGCCCTTTTTCTTTTAGCTGGTATTTCTGCAAATGCACAGACTTTATCGCAAGGTTGGTACAAAGTTTGCAGTAAGCAGCATGATGTTGATATTTGTAATACAATGAATACTGTATTATCAAATACGGGACAACCTTTAACGGCTTTTAATCTTGTTGAAATAAAAGGGAAGCAAAATGAAAAACGTATAGGTATTCAAGTGCCTACAGGTCGTTTTTTGCCAGAAGGTGTTCACATTCAAATAGGTGATGGCTTTTCTAAAAAAATTCCTTATATTATTTGTAATGGACCAAGTTGTATTGCCAATGATGTCTTAGACGATAAGCTTATTGCAGCGATGAAAAGTGGTACAAAAATGGTCGTAACCACTGTTAATTTCCGTGGTTCAGCTAATCCTATTGAATTTTCTCTTAATGGATTTACAGCGGCGTATACCGGTCCTGGTATGGAAGAAAAAGATTTCCAACAAGAGCAAATAAAGCTGCAGCAAGCTATTCAATCAAATCAAAAAGAAATTGAAGAGCGTATGCGGGCTGAGCAAGAGAAAGCAAAACAAAAATAATACACATAGGCCATAGAATTGGTCCAAACTTTTTCTATGATTGTTTATTGAGACCGCCACAAAAAATTGTGGCGGTTTCTTTTTATTGTTAATTTTTTGAAAGAGTTCTACGTTTCCACCAACCAATACGCGCAGTTTTAGGAGAATCATGAGATGTTGATGAAATAACAACAGGTTGGTTGATTGTTTCTTCAATTGTGGAAGGAGAAGTTTCAACAATTCTCTCCACCTTCATATCAGTTTCTTTTTCTAATGTTTTTTCTATTTCTGTTGTTTCTTTAGAGGATGAATTTTTACGTGTTCTACGTGTTGATTTCTTAGTGTTTTCAGGGGGGGTATCCTCACCCTCATGAACAGATTTTGCTGCTTTTTTTGTTCTAATTTTACGTACCGAACTGCTTTTAGGCTTTTCTTCAAGAGATTTTTGTTCTGCGATATTTTGATCACTCTCTAGAGAGAGATTATTTTCTACCGCCTTTGAAGAACGTGTTTTACGTTTTTTAGGTTTTACACTTATATCAACTTTTGTTGCTTCATCTTGCTGTTCTACATCGAGAGCTTGTGTATCATTTTTTATTTCTTCAAGTTTAGAAGATTTAGCGGATGGACCACGACGTTTGCGGTGCGCGGCTTTAATTTCTGCTAAAGCCTTCTTAGCAAAATCTCCTACTGGTTCTGCGTAAGGAATGCGAAGTTGATGAAAACTATTATCTTGATTTCGTCGACCACCACGACGTCCTCGACGGCGCCCTCGACGATAAGAATCATCACTCAATGTCTCTTCTTTTTTATGAACGGTGGAAAGAGACGGATCAGTAATTTCATCGTGGCGATTTTTGCGTCGACGTTTTTGATTTGTTTCAATGGAAGAAGAATTTTCAATAGATTCACTTTTTATGAAAATAGAATCTTTAATTTCTTGCTTATTGTCATCTTCCCATGAAGATTGAGAAATGCTTTCTGCTATTGTACCTTTAGAAATAACAAGATGTTGTGTTCCAATACTATCATCTGCTTCAATACTAATATTAAGTTTAAAGCGTGTTTCTAAATTAACAAGAATATTGCGTTTATGATTTAACACATAAAGCGCTGTTGCTACGGGTGTGCGCACAATGATATTATATTGCGAATTATGAAGAAGATATTCTTCAATGGAGCGCATGACATGTAAAGCAATTGATGATTCAGAACGTATACTTCCTGTTCCTGCACAATGGGGGCAGGGTTGTGTTGTACTTTCTAAAACTGATATGCGAATACGTTGACGGCTCATTTCTAAAAGGCCGAAATGTGAGATATGGCCAACTTGAATACGAGCACGATCATTTTTCAAACAGTCTTTTAATTTTTTTTCAACCAGTCGCACATTACGTTCTTCAAGCATGTCAATAAAATCAATCACGATTAAACCAGCAAGGTCACGTAAGCGTAATTGACGCGCTACTTCTTCTGCAGCTTCAAGATTTGTTTGTAAAGCTGTCTTTTCAACAGAGAATTCTCTCGTAGAACGTCCAGAATTGACGTCAATAGCAACAAGTGCTTCTGTTTGATTAATAACAAGATACCCCCCAGATTTTAAAGAAACCTGTGGTTGCAACATTTTATCAAGCTGAATTTCAATATTATTTCTTGCAAAAATAGGTGTAGGATCGCGATAAGGTTGCACAACTTTTGCATGACTTGGCATAAGCATACGCATAAAGTCTTTCGCTTCACGATATCCTTGGTCTCCAGAGACAAGAATTTCACTAATATTCTTATTGTAAAGATCTCGTATAGAACGCTTTATGAGATTACTTTCTTCATGAACAAGACATGGTGCCGTTGACTTGAGTGTCAAAGTGCGAATCGTATCCCATAACCGCATAAGATATTCATAATCGCGTTTAATTTCAGCTTTTGTTCTATTGGCACCAGCAGTTCGCAAGATAACGCCCATACCTTTTGGAACGGCTAATTCTTTTACGATTTCTTTAAGACGCTTACGGTCTTGCACATTCGTAATTTTTCGTGAAATACCCCCACCGCGTGCTGTGTTGGGCATGAGAACAGAATAACGACCTGCTAGAGAGAGATATGTTGTCAGGGCGGCGCCTTTATTCCCACGTTCTTCCTTGATAACTTGCACCAACAAAATTTGACGTCGTTTAATCACTTCTTGAATTTTATACTGGCGCCCTTGTTTTCTTTGATATGTTGGGAGTTCTTCACGGATGTCTTCAGCACCGACCATTTCGATTTCATCGTAAGAGACATCGGCATTTAATATCTCTTCTGTATGATCAATAGTTACAGCTTCGGAGGTATTATCATTTTCAACATCGGCTGCTATAGCATTGTTTTTCGCATTTTTTTTTGTTCTTCTAGAGCGTTTTTTATTTTTTGTTGTTTCTTCCGTAAAAACATCTGCTGGATTTTCCCCTACAGCTGCTTCTTCCTCTTCTTCAAGAAGAGCAAGGCGATCAGCAATAGGAATTTGATAATAGTCAGGATGAATTTCAGAAAATGTTAAAAAACCATGTCGGTTTCCACCATATTCAACAAAAGCTGCTTGGAGAGATGGTTCTACACGCGTAATACGTGCAAGATAAATATTCCCCTTGAGCTGTTTTTTATGTTCTGATTCAAAATCAAGTTCTTCAATTTTGTTGCCGTGAACAACAACAACACGTGTTTCCTCCGGATGAGAGGCATCTATAAGCATTTTGTTTGACATAAGTTAATATCCTGAAGGCGACATGCACAATTTTATTCAAACGAACGGTGTAATTATTCGTAGATGTAAAGAGCTGTCTGCCATAAAAGGGAAGTACCAGAAAAACAGGACGGAACATCCCGTGTAGATGCATGACTGCATTTACACCATTTCTCATCATTATCTCCATCTGTTTTTTATAACTCATATTTCTTAAAAGTCTCTGGTAAAATAATCTTTAAAACAGTTCGGATACCCGAACCAACGAATCTTAAATAATGCAATCCTAATTTTATAACATAGAAATTTTTCATCCATAACAAAGTCTCAACGCATAATATGCAACAACCCCTTTAAAGATAACTTACTATGAGTTACAGATAATTAGATCGATTATCAGCTAGGAAGCACCAATATTCTTTTATGTTGATATCATACGTTTGGCAAGTAACAATGTAAATCATGTATCATGATAATATTTTTATGACCTTAATTTCGTTTTTGGGTGTTTATAATGGAGGAGTTTAGCGTTTATTGAAAAATAGACAATAAATTTAGTGTATTGTTTTTATATAACCAAGATAAATTATTACAAATGTCGTTGTAGAATACTTTGCTTATGATCAGAGGGCTTATGATAAGAATTTTTTTTATCCAAAAGCTGAAAACAGCCTATTGGGATGTTATTGCGCAATTCATATGCTTTTTATTATTTTTTTTGCTATGTCAAACCAGTGTTCAAGCCGCAGATCCTTTTAGACTTATTAATTTTAGAACCATTGGTGATAGTGCTCATACGCGTATAATTGCGCTTTTCAATTCAAAACCAAATGTTCGTTTACAGATTTTGGATAGGCCTACACGTTTGGTTATCAATTTACCTACAATTGATTTTTCAATGCAAAATATGCCTTTAAAGAAAGAGAATGCATTATCCGTTATGCTCTCAGATGTGCGTTATGCTTTCTCTGACATACAGACTTCACGCATTATTTTGACAAGCAAAACAGCTTTTGTTGTTGAAAAAACGATCATAAAAAAATTAGACAATGGGTTATGGCAGTTGCTGGTTGATATGCATAAAAGTACACAAGAAAAATTTGATAAAATATTGAAGAGCCAGCAAAAGACCAATTTTGATACAAAACCACCGTTGATTTTGGCGCAAAATTTTCGTGTTGTTCTTGATCCTGGCCATGGTGGTATTGATGGTGGTGCGCGAGGGGTCACTGGAATTTTAGAAAAAGATGTAACTTTAGATTTTGCACGTGCATTACGCGATGAATTACAAAAAGACCTGCATATTAGCGTTGCTTTAACGCGTGATTCTAATATTTTTTTAAGATTAAGCGAAAGAGTTAAAAAAGCGCAAGAATTTGATGCTGATCTTTTTATATCTATTCACGCAGATACAATAGATGTCCATTCCCTTCGCGGAGCCACAGTGTATACCATATCAGATAAAGCCTCTGATGCCATTGCTAAATCTTTAGCTGAAAGTGAAAATAAAGTTGATTTGCTTGATGGTTTGCCTGCAGATGAAACGCTTGAAGTTACAGATATCTTGATGGATCTTACACGACGTGAAACACATACATTTTCGGTTAATTTTGCAAATAGTGTTATTTCGAGTTTATCAAAGAGTCACATCAACTTGATCAATAATCCTCATCGCTATGCTAATTTTCAAGTTTTAAGAGCTTCAGATATCCCCTCTGTCTTGATAGAGATCGGGTATCTATCCAATAAAGAGGATGAGAAGTTATTAAACGATCCTCATTGGAGAAAAAAAATGGCTCTCTCAATTGCTCATTCTATTCGTCAATTCGCTGAATATAGACAGAAAATGGTACAGCCTCTTTAAATTTGTAAGAAAATAGAGTAATTAATATGGGATTTTAGTTTACCTTAATATAAATATAAAGATAGAAAACAAATTTTCTTTTTCTCAATCTTGTGGTGATATCCACGTGGTGTGATTGAAAAAACATATTTTTTCTTTGATCAATTCTTAAGAAAGCGATAGCCGTTTTTATGATGATTTTTTTTAAATATCTTCTTCGTTTTTTTGTTGCTACTGGACTTTGTGGCGCAATAACATGGGGTGTTATGACCAGTGGTCAAGCAAATGCACTTCCTGATTATGAAGTTCTTTCACTTTATGAGCCACCGGTAATGACCCGTGTCCATGCTGCTGATGGCCGTCTTATGGCAGAGTTTGCAACAAAACATCGCCTCTATTTACCGATTCAATCAATCCCAAAGCTTGTTAAAGATGCTTTTATTTCGGCTGAAGACAAAAACTTTTATCATCATTTTGGTTTAGATCCCGAAGGACTTTCTCGCGCTTTGATCAATAATATTCGTAATATTGGTTCTGGAAGACGTCCAGAAGGCGCATCAACCATAACGCAACAAGTCGCTAAAAACTTTCTTTTAAGTTCAGAAACAACATTAGAGCGTAAATTTAAGGAAGCTATTTTAGCAATGCGTATTGAGAAAACTTACTCAAAAGATCATATTCTCGAACTTTATCTCAATGAAATTTATTTGGGGCGTGGTACTTATGGTATAGCTGCTGCCTCTTTGACCTATTTTAATAAATCCGTCAATGATCTGACTTTAGAGCAATGTGCTTATTTGGCGGCTCTTCCAAAAGGTCCAGCAAATTATGATCCATTTAAGAATACACAGCGTGCTATTGATCGGCGCAATTGGGTTATAGACCGGATGGTTGCAAATGGGTATGTAACCCGTGAACAAGGAGAAAAAGCAAAAGCTAAACCTTTAGGAGCGACAATACGCGGAAGTGATAACTATGTTTTTGCGGCTGATTATTTTACTGAAGAAGTGCGTCGCCGTTTAATGCATCGCTATGGGGCTAAAACACTTTACGAAGGTGGACTTTCGATCCGTACAACGCTTGACCCACATTTACAGTTTATTGCTCGGCAGGCTTTGCATAATGGATTAATTAAATTTGATCATGCACACGGATGGCGTGGAGCTTATGCGCATATTGATAAGAAAGATGATGATTGGGGGGATGAACTTGCAAATATTACAGGATTAAGTGATGTTCCTGAATGGCGTTTAGCGGTTGTTCTTTCTGCAAACTCCAATAAAGTAGAGATTGGTTTACAACCGCAGCGCGAAACTTCTGGTATGCTCTCAAAAAAACGAGAAATTGCTGTTTTATCTGAAGCTGATTCAAAATGGGCACTTCATGTTGTGAAAGAAAATGGTTATCGAAGAACTTTTCAGAGCTTGTCTCATGTTCTTCAAGTTGGAGATGTCATTTTTGTTGAAAAACTACCCAATACAAACAACACTTATCGTTTACAACAAATCCCTAAGGTTGAAGGGGCGATTGTTGCTATGGAACCGCATACAGGGCGCGTTCTTGCAATGGTGGGAGGTTTTTCTTTTGCTGCATCTGAATTTAATCGTGCAACACAAGCTTATCGTCAGGCTGGTTCTGCTTTTAAGCCCATTGTGTACTCAGCAGCACTTGATAACGGGTATACACCAGCATCGGTTATTTTAGATGGTCCTATCGAAGTTCGCCAATATAATGGTGAAGTTTGGCAACCTAAAAATTATGGTGGTACCTTTGCTGGGCCTTCAACGCTGCGTTATGGTATTGAGCATTCTCGCAATCTTATGACAGTACGGCTTGCCAATGATATGGGCATGCCTCTTGTCGCTGAATATGCAGAGCGTTTTGGCGTGGTCGATAAATTACAACCGTATCTCCCCATGGCCCTAGGGGCTGCCGAGACAACAGTGTTACGGATGGTTACAGCTTATTCTGTTATTGCCAATGGGGGACGCTCTATTAAACCTTCTCTGATAGACCGAATTCAAGATCGTTATGGGAAGACAATTTATCGTCATGATGATCGTATTTGCGAAAATTGTAATACGTATTCATGGAATAATCAAAGAGAACCCACATTGATTGATGAAAGAGATCAAGTTCTTGACCCTATGACGGCTTATCAGATTACATCGATGATGGAAGGGGTTGTTCAGCGTGGTACTGCAGCGCGTTTACGTTATCTCAATAGACATATTGCCGCTAAAACAGGAACCACCAATGATTCTAAAGATGTCTGGTTTATGGGATTTACCCCTGACCTCGTCGTTGGTGTCTTTGTTGGTTACGATCAACCAGCATCGTTGGGATACAACGGGACGGGAAGTTCCTTGGCTGCCCCTATTTTTGGTGAATTTATGGAAGATGCTCTTAAAGGAAAGCCCGATGTTCCCTTTAAGATGCCAAAGGGTATGATTTTAATGCCAATTAATCGGAAAACAGGAATGCTTGCGGAAAGAGGAGATCAAGATGTCATTATAGAAGCATTTAAACCAGGGACTGGTCCTGCTGATATATATCAAGTTATTGGGGGGACAAATTCTTTTCAAGAAGGTGTTCCAGCAATAACCACGTCTCCACAAGTTAATAAAGCGCTTGAAAGTGGGACAGGGGGACTGTATTAACCAACAAAATCTCTTTTGCCATAAGTCTTGGTTTTTATCTGTTTTTTAATAGTGTTAGTCCTGTAAATAGAATGATGGATTCGTTCCGTTTTTTGATAAAAGCTATTAAATTTGTATAAAAACTAAGGACATAACCAGAAAGAGTGTAAAAAAATACGGTGTTAAATTATGCGAGCAGAAATAGAAACATTAGTTGATGAAATCCGACAAGCAATTCAGTTGCTAAGGGGGCATCTTTGACTGGGATCAATCACTAAAGCGTCTCGAATATCTTAATCAAAAAGCAGAAGATCCTACACTTTGGGATGATGCACAACAAGCACAGGATATGATGCGTGAGCGCCAACGTCTTGATGATTCAATCAATGGTCTTTTATTATTTACAAAAACACTTGAAGAATGTATTGAACTCATTGCAATGGGCGAAGAAGAAAGTGATGTTGAAATTATCGCCGATGCGGAAAATTCAATACGTAATCTTAAAAGTGAGATCGATAAAAAGCAAATTGATGTGCTTCTTTCAGGAGAGGCTGATCCTAATGATACCTATTTAGAAGTTCATGCTGGAGCAGGGGGAACAGAAAGCCAAGATTGGGCTTCTATGTTGTTGCGTATGTATATGCGCTGGGCTGAACAGCATGAAATGAAGGTTGAAGTTTTAGAAATTCATGATGGAGAAGAAGCAGGAATAAAGTCAGCGACGATTCTTGTAAAAGGGCATAATGCTTATGGATTGTTAAAAACAGAATCAGGTGTTCATCGCTTGGTACGAATTTCTCCATTTGATTCAAATGCAAAGCGCCATACCTCTTTTGCAAGCATTTGGGTTTATCCTGTTATTGATGATGATATTGAAGTTGATGTTTCAGAAGCAGATGTGCGTATTGATACCTATCGTGCATCGGGAGCAGGAGGACAACATGTTAATACGACAGATTCTGCTGTTCGCATTACACATATAAAAACAGGTATTGTTGTTCAATGCCAAACGGAGCGCTCTCAGCATAAAAATCGCGCCACCGCTTGGTCAATGCTCCGTGCCCGTCTTTATGAAGAGGAGCTCAAAAAAAGAGAAGAAGAAAGCAATGCTGTTGAATCTTCTAAAACAGAAATCGGATGGGGACATCAAATTAGATCTTATGTTCTTCAACCTTATCAACTTGTAAAAGACTTACGTACAGGGATTGAAAATACTGATCCACAATCCGTCCTTAATGGAAACTTAGATGCATTTATAGAGTCCGCACTTTCTCAGCGTATTTATGGAAAAGACAAAGAAGTTGAGGATATTCGTTAATGATATATTCCACCTTCAAACTGTGCAGATTTATTTTCTTAAATTGCTCGTTTTATGAATGTTGTGGTGTATCGATAGCCCTTGATAGGTGAAAGATACATATTATTGTCCTTTTTTTCAAAGTCTTTTCTCACAAGTCAATCCTGCTTATGACAGGAACAAGTGAATTTTTTTGATTCATTTAAGATAAGAAAAATCTGAAAGAAGAAAATTTACAATATCAGGAAGATTAATTAAAAAAATAAATAATCCAGTTATTCTTATAAATAAACATATTGTAAAAACTAAATCCGTTGGAAAAATAAAATCTATTGGGGAGGGATTCTGTTGCTTCTAAAAGTATACATTTTATACACCATCATGACGGTGTAAAAGCGTTGCAGCAGCTAAAACATTTTCAGCATGTCCTGATACGCTCACTTTGCGCCATTCTTCTGCAATTTTTCCATTTTCATCAATTAAAAAAGTGCTTCGTTCGACACCCATATATTTGCGTCCGTACATGCTTTTTTCTACCCAAACACCATAAGCTTCAAGGGTTGTTTTTTCTTCATCGGAAACCAAAATGACATCAAGTCCATGTTTTTCTTTAAATTTATCGTGTTTTTTTACATTATCTGGAGAAATGCCAATAACAGCAACACTGATTTCATCAAATTTCGTCTTTAATTTCGTGAAATCAAGAGCTTCGCTTGTACATCCACTCGTATCATCTTTGGGATAAAAATATAAAACAACAGGTTTACCTCTAAAGTCAGAAAGACAGACTATCTCTCCTCCATCGCGTGGCAAGTTAAAATCAGGAGCAAGAATCCCTTTCATTGATTTTGTCATGTTTTATCTTTCTTTTTGAGTGAAAAGATCAATGATGTAGCATACAGAGAAGGAATAAAGTTTCAACTCTCTAGAATAAAATTTTCAAAGATTTTTCGCTATCATATAAAAATTATTCTTTCATAAAAGCTCAATAAAAAATGATTAAAGAAGGCGTAAGAAACATCACTCTCATGGGAGAAAAATCTATAGAATGAATGAGACATCAATAGATTATAAAGGTTTGATCAATACATGTTTTTTCTTACCAAAAGAAAGTTTAATGATTCCTTCTGTCGTGACATCTTTTTCAATAATAAGGTGTGTTTCATCCTTTATGATTTGATCATTAACACGTATCCCTCCACCTTGAATATGACGGCGCGCCTCACTGTTTGATTTTGCAAGTCCTGCTTTTACTAAAAGAGAGAGTAATCCAGCACCCGTTTTTAATTCTATTGCGTTCATTTCAACTGTTGGAAGATTTTCTCCAAGTGTTTTTTCTTCAAATGTTTTGCGGGCAGTTTCTGCGGCTGCATCGGCAAGAGTCCGCCCATGCAACATTGCGGTAATTTCTGTTGCAAGAATTTTTTTTGCTTCGTTAATTTCAGTCCCTTGTAAGAGAGAAAGTTTAAGAATCTCATCCATGGGTAATGTGGTATAGAGCTTTAAAAATCGTGTTACATCAGCGTCTTCTGTATTGCGCCAATATTGCCAAAATTGATAAGGTGAAAGCATATCGGCATTAAGCCATATAGCTCCATTCAATGATTTACCCATTTTGGCACCAGAAGAGGTTGTCAGCAATGGTGATGTCAATGCATATAATTGTGGTGTTCCTAAACGATGCCCTAATTCGATTCCGTTAATAATGTTGCCCCATTGATCAGACCCTCCCATTTGCATACGCAGTCCGTAACGTTTATAAAGTTCAACAAAATCATAAGCTTGCAGAATCATATAATTAAACTCTAAGAAGGATAAAGAGTGTTCACGCTCAAGTCTGAGTTTAACAGAATCAAATGATAACATACGGTTGACAGAAAAATGTTTTCCTACATCACGCAAAAATTCTAAGTAGTTTAAATTGCACAACCATGCAGCATTATTCACAATACAAGCATCGCTTTCTCGATCACCAAACGTCAAATAGTTAGCAAATACCTTTTTAATACCATCAATATTGGCTGCAATATCATCTTGTGTTAGCAGCCGTCGTGCTTCATCTTTAAAGGAAGGATCACCGATCAATCCTGTCCCTCCGCCCATCAAAGCAATGGGGCGATGGCCCGTTTTTTGTAGCCAATAAAGCATCATAATCTGAAGAAGACTTCCAGCATGTAAGCTTGAAGCTGTTGGATCAAATCCAGTATAAGCACTGACAGTTTCTTTTGAAAAAAGATCATCTAAGCCTTTTTCATCCGAAATTTGGTGGATAAAACCACGTTCGCTCATAATGTGTAAAAAATCAGATTTAAAGGCAGACACAGAGTTAATTTCCTAATTTTAAGAGGGCAATCATTTTATATAATAGATGATTATATAATGGATCATTCATGCTTTATCTACCATAAATGACATATATCACAAGAGAAGCAGACATATTGGTAATGAAGATAATAATATTATTCCCTTTTTACGCTTAAAAAGGGAATTTAACGGAAACCAGTAAATAAAAAAGACACTCTTTTATCCTTATTTCTATCCTGAAATAAAATTTAGAAAAATCGCAAATACAGTCTAAAAAAATCACTTTGTTATGATCAGAGATGGCTTTTGCTGACTTTTTTATAAATCTGTTGTGTTTTCCTAAGTGAGTGAAAGTATTTCAGGAGGGGGAGCGAGAAATTCATCGGTAATATGATTATCCAAATAGTGGGCACATCGTTCAATAAGTTCTTCATGGCATCCACTAAAAAAGTGATTAGCCCCTTCCAGTATTTCTTGTGTGATGATGATACCTTTTTGTGTTTTTAATTTATCGACAAGCATTTGAACGTCTTTTGGGGGGGCGACTTTATCAATACCACCATGAATGATAAGCCCAGAGGAGGGACAAGGTGCAAGAAATGAAAAGTCATAAACATTAGGCTGAGGGGCAACAGAGATAAATCCCTCAATTTCCGGTCGACGCATTAAAAGCTGCATACCAATCCATGCTCCAAATGAATATCCTGCCACCCAGCAATTTTTAGAGTCCGGATGTTGTGTTTGCACCCAATCGAGAGCTGCTGCAGCATCTGAAAGTTCTCCTATTCCATAATCAAACTCCCCCTGACTGCGACCAATACCACGAAAGTTAAAACGGAGAGTTGTAAAGCCACGTTGTTGGAACATATAAAAGAGATCATAAACAATTTTATGATTCATCGTTCCACCAAATTGAGGATGAGGATGCAAAATGATCGCAATGGGCGCATTTTTTTGTTGGGAAGGTTGATAACGCCCTTCGAGCCGACCCGCAGGACCGTTAAAAATAATTTCTGGCATAAAATAAATGCTCCTTAAATGCTATAAAGGCTCTCATTGACCTTGGTCGACTTTTACCATAGAATCTCTTAAATAATCATTAGATATTCTTTTTTAAGTGCACTTTTCAAGAAAATTGCGCTATTTTTTTCATCAATTCATAAGATTCATGATTGCGATGTAAAATGGTTATAAAACGCCGATATTTTGATCATAACGCAACAACACCGCTCAAAAAAAAGGCGCGGATGGCATTACTGGAATCTTTAGAGATATTTGGTAATCCATCATCTGTTCATAAGGAAGGGCGTGCTGCTAAAACTTTACTGCAAAAGGCGCGTCGACAAATCGCTGAAAATCTTAAAACAGATCCGGATAATGTTGTCTTTACCTCTGGTGCGAGTGAAGCAGCAATGACTTTGTTAACACCCTTTTATACGATGGGGAATGCAAAGGTTCAATTTTCTCATCTTTATCTCGGAGCGACTGAACATCCTTCTGTTGCAGAGGGAGGACGTTTTTCTAGAGAAATGATAAGTGTCATTGCTGTTGATCAAGATGGGCTTATTCAACAAGATAAATTAACATCACTCTTAAGGGCTCACGATAAGACAAAAGGTTTACCTCTTGTTGCTATTCAAGCTGCAAATAGTGAAACGGGCGTTATTCAACCGTTAAAAGAAATAGTGGCTATTGTTCGTGATTTAGGCGGTACTCTTATTGTTGATTTATCACAATATATCGATAAAAATTTTGTTGATATTAATCAGCTAGGAGGAGATTTTTTTATACTATCTGCCCATAAAGTTGGTGGTCCTAAAGGAGTTGGGGCTTTTGTTTCATGTGGCAATCTCCTTATGCCATATCCTCTTATTATCGGAGGGGGACAAGAAAAAGGCTTACGTGGAGGAACAGAAGCATTGCCCCTTATTGCTGCTTTTGGAGCAGCAATGGCTGATTGTCTCACACAGGAAGAAATAAAACAGTTACTATATTTACGTAATAAATTAGAAGATGGACTCCAAAAAATAAGTCAAAATATTGAAATTTTTGGAAAAAGAGTTCAACGTTTGCCAAATACAACTTACTTTACAGTGAAAAATATAAAAGCTGAAACCATGCAAATTGCTTTTGACTTAGAAGGATTTTCTGTATCAGCTGGTTCTGCTTGTTCTTCGGGAAAAGTAAAACAAAGCAAAGTATTGGAAGCAATGGGGTATCATGTTCCAAATGGTGCCATTCGCATTTCGCTGGGTCGTGATACAACCTTTGAAGATATTGATGATTTTCTATTGTTTTTTTCTCAAATGATAAGCAGAAAAAAGGATGAAATTTTATCATGAGAAAATTATAAAAATTAGAATTATTTTAAAAAATAAAATAACTTTGATTGAAATTTTAGCACTTTGGCTATAGCCTTAAGAAATAACTTGCTTAATTTTAATTTTGTAAAAACAAGACTTTTAGTTACCGGTTTTTGATGCCAAAAAATGGAGAAGATTTATGCCGGCAGTACAAGAAACGATACGCCAAGTCCGTGAAATAGATGTTGACCAATATAAATATGGCTTTGAAACGAAAATTAAAACGGATAAAGCGCCGAAAGGTTTAAATGAAGATATTATTAAATTTATTTCTGCTAAAAAAAATGAGCCTGAATGGATGTTAACATGGCGCTTACAAGCTTACCGTCGTTGGCTGACAATGCAAGAGCCTCATTGGGCGCGTCTTGAGTATCCTAAAATTGATTTTCAGGAGCTTTATTATTATGCTGCTCCTAAAGATCATACGGGACCAAAATCTTTGGACGAAGTGGATCCTGAGTTATTAGCAACATACGAAAAACTTGGTATTCCTCTTAAGGAACAAGAGATTTTAGCAGGGGTAAGAAAACAGTCTGATCCTTCTACTTTTGATGACAGTGTGTCTGTATCGGGGCAGGTGGCTGTTGATGCGGTTTTTGATTCTGTTTCGGTTGTGACAACATTTAAAAAAGAGTTGGCCCGTGCTGGTGTAATTTTTTGCTCTATTTCAGAGGCAATTATTGAACATCCTGAGCTTATTAAAGAATATTTGGGAACAGTTGTACCAGTAGGGGACAATTATTATGCAGCCTTAAATGCAGCTGTTTTTACTGATGGTTCATTTGTTTATATTCCCAAAGGGATTCGTTGTCCTATGGAGCTTTCAACTTATTTTAGAATTAATGAACGCAATACAGGGCAATTTGAGCGAACATTGATTATTGCTGCTGAAGATTCCTATGTTTCTTATCTTGAAGGGTGTACAGCTCCCCAACGTGATGAAAACCAACTTCATGCTGCTGTCGTTGAGCTTATTGCACTTGAAAATGCAGAGATTAAATATTCTACAGTACAAAACTGGTACCCTGGCGATAAAGAGGGAAAGGGCGGTATTTATAATTTTGTGACGAAGCGTGGAGATTGTAGAGGACATAACTCTAAAATTTCATGGACACAAGTTGAGACTGGTTCTGCGATTACTTGGAAATATCCATCCTGTTTACTCCGTGGTAATAATGCGCGTGGAGAATTTTATTCTATTGCTGTTGCAAACGGTTACCAACAAATTGATTCCGGTACAAAAATGATTCATTTAGGAAAAAATACCTCCAGTCGTATTATTTCCAAAGGCATTTCTGCTGGTTTTTCAAATAACACTTATCGAGGACAAGTCACAGCCCATCGAAAAGCACAAAATGCACGTAACTTTACACAATGTGATAGTTTGTTAATCGGGAATGATTGTGGGGCACATACAGTGCCTTATATTGAAGCAAAAAACGCAACAGCTCAATTTGAACATGAAGCCACCACATCAAAAATTTCTGATGACCAACTTTTTTATGTTATGCAGAGAGGAATTTCCGAAGAAGAGGCAATAGCATTAATTGTCAATGGTTTTGTAAAAGAAGTTATTCAAAAACTTCCCATGGAGTTTGCTGTTGAGGCACAAAAGCTTATTGGTATTAGCCTTGAGGGAAGTGTTGGATAATTTTATTTAATGAGAGAAATCGAAGACTTGATGCAAAAAGGCTGTAACAGTAGAAAATAATGTAAAAAATGACCTTTATGGTGATTACGAAAGAGATGGATGTTAAGGCAAAATACTACGCATTGGTATCTGAAAAAAACAGCCAAAACAGGATTTAATGATGTTAGAGATAAAAAATTTACGCGCCTGCATTGCCGGGACTGATACAGAAGTTATTCGTGGTTTAAACTTGACGGTTCAAGATGGAGAGGTTGCCGCGATCATGGGACAAAATGGTGCCGGAAAATCAACTTTGTCTTATTTGCTAGCTGGTCGTGATGATTATGAAGTAATAGAAGGCGATATTCTCTATAATGGCCAATCAATTTTAGAAATGGATCCAGCAGAACGTGCTGCATATGGTATTTTTCTTGCATTTCAATATCCAATGGAAATACCAGGGGTGGCGACGATGGAATTTTTAAAAGTCGCAATGAATTCTCAACGCAAAGCACGTGGTGATGAAGAGCTTAAAATTCCTGAATTTATAAAATATGTTAAAGAGGTTTCAGCGAAACTTGAAATCGATATGGATATGCTAAAACGTCCATTAAATGTAGGTTTTTCAGGGGGAGAAAAAAAACGCGCTGAAATTTTACAAATGGCACTTCTTGAACCTAAACTTTGCATTTTAGATGAAACGGATTCTGGTTTAGATATTGATGCATTAAAAATTGTTGCAGATGGTGTTAATAAACTTCGGGATTCAAAACGTTCATTTTTGGTGATTACCCATTATCAACGGCTACTTAATTATATTATTCCTGATACGGTACATGTTCTCTATAAAGGACGAATTATTAAAAGCGGAGACAAATCCTTAGCGCTTTATTTAGAGCAAAATGGGTATGCTGACCTTATCAAGGAGGCGGTTTGAGGGTATTATGAAGATACAGCAAAACTTATTAGCGGTTGAAGAGGATTTACTTAGTAAATTTAATCAGTATATCAATGACCTACCGGGTGATAAAGCTGTGAAAGCAATCCGCAAGAAAGCTATTGATCAGTTTCAAACAACACGTCTTCCTTCTCGTAAAATCGAAAATTGGCATTATACCAATCTGCGCACGTTACTGAAGTCTGTGAGCGATTTTTCAAAAGACCAAGACAATCAATCGGTTGATGCATTACTTTCAGAAAGCGCTGTTTTTTCCATGAACAATGGAAAAATAGCGGCGCAGTCAAAGGTCGACAAGATTACAGTAAAACGCCTTTCAGATGCATTAGAAGACAATTCTGTACCGATAGATCAAAACATTTCTGATGAGGATTTTATTGGGCAATTAAATACAGCTTTCGTTACAGAGGGTTGGCTTTTTCACATTCCTGAAAATACAAAGTTAAATAGGCCCATTGAATTACAAAATATACAAATGGGAGGGCAATCTCATACTTTTTCAGACATAAAAGTTGATAAAAATAGTCAAGTTATGTTTATTGAACATCAGGTTGGCAATGATCAAGAAACCTTTGTCAGTTCAATATTTTCATTAAATATTGCCGCTCATAGTGAAGTTACATGGATTCTTATTCGCAATCGTGGTTGTAATTCTACGCAGTTTGGTCGATTGCGTGCCGTTCTTGCTCAAGGAGCAAAATTATCACTTTATGTCATTAATATAGGGAGTCAACTCAATCGTCAGGAAGTCGATATTGAGTTACAGGGAGAAAAATCTGATTTTCAATTACGTGTTATAAATTTACTATCAGGACAAACCCATAGTGATCTTACAATGACTGTTCGTCACGTGGAAGAAAATTCAACATCAACTGAAATTATACGCAATGTTGTTACAGATAAGGCTGTGGGTGTTTTTCAAGGCATCATACGTGTTGCTCAAAAAGCGCAAAAAACAGATGCACGCATGGCTTGCAATAGCCTTATCCTTTCAGATGATGCAGAATTTAATGCAAAGCCTGAACTGGAAATTTTTGCCGATGATGTTGCCTGCGGTCATGGCGCGACAGTTGCTAATATTAATCATGATTATCTTTTCTATCTCATGGCGCGCGGTATTCCTTTTAAAATGGCTCGTGCTCTTTTGATTAAAGGATTTATTGCCGAGCTTATTGATGACATCCAGCAAGAGAATATCCAGACTGTTTTGGAGAATATCATTGGTCAATGGCTTGAAAAAAATGTTTAAGAGAGAAAAAATGGAAAATGACGTACAAACATTCAATTATAATGTCGATGAAATTCGACGTGATTTTCCTCTTTTGCATCATCAATTTTATGGAAAGCGATTAGCCTATCTTGATAGTGGTGCTTCTGCTCAAAAACCACAATCAGTACTCAATGCAATGAATAATTATTATCACTATCGTTATGCTAATGTGCATAGGGGAATGTATTTTTTAGCCAATGCAGCAACACAATCCTATGAAAATTCTCGTAAAACTGTTCGTCTTTTTTTAAATGCTCAAAAAACTGAAGAAATCGTTTTTACGAAAAATGCAACGGAAGCGATTAATACGGTTGCTTATGGTTGGGCGATGCCCAAACTCAAGGAAGGTGATGAGATTGTTCTAACGATCATGGAACATCATGCAAATATCATCCCTTGGCATTTTCTGCGTGAACAAAAAGGGATTAAACTTATTTTTGTGCCTGTTGATGAAAATGGGGTTCTGCATATTGAAGATTTCCAAAAGGCTTTAAGTGAAAAAACGCGGCTTGTCGCTATAACACATATGTCTAATATATTAGGGACTGTACCTCCTGTTAAAGAGATGATTAAGCAAGCACATCAAAATTCTATTCCTGTTCTTGTTGATGGTTCTCAAGGAGCAATACATTTAACCGTTGATGTACAAGATCTCGATTGTGATTGGTATGTCTTTACAGGACATAAGCTTTATGGTCCCACAGGTGTTGGTGTTCTTTATGGTAAGGAACATCGGTTAGAGGAAATGCGTCCTTTTCAAGGAGGAGGTGAAATGATCGAGGAGGTAACAACCGATAAGGTTCTTTATAATGCTCCTCCTTATCGTTTTGAAGCAGGTACACCTCCTATCGTTGAAGCTATTGGATTAGCTGCGGCTATTGACTATATACAAGAGAAAGGTCTCCGTACAATTCATGCCCATGAAATGTCCCTTTCAGCTTATGCGCATGAAAAGCTTAAAACCGTTGAATCATTGCGTATTTATGGTAGCTCTCCTAATAAAGGCGCTATTATATCATTTGTAATTGAAGGGATTCACGCTCATGATATTGCTATGTTTATTGATAGAAAAGGAGTTGCAATCCGTGCGGGAACTCATTGTGCGCAGCCTTTATTACAGCATTTTGGTTTAACATCTATTTGTCGTGCATCGTTAGCCATGTATAATACTCAAGAGGATATAGATCAATTAGTCGAAGCATTAAAAGAAACAAGGACATTTTTTAATGGGTGAGTTAATAGAAGAGCGTCATTCTACAGAATCTGCTAAAATTGTAAGCGAAAATGAAAAATCTTACATATCAGCAATTCCCGCAGACGAAATTGATCGTATGACGAATGATATTATTGCTGCTCTTAAAACAGTTTATGATCCAGAGATTCCTGCTGATATTTATGAGCTAGGACTGATTTATCGTATTGATATTGAAGATGATCGTTCAGTAAAAATTGAAATGACTCTTACAGCGCCAGGCTGTCCTGTTGCCGGTGAAATGCCAGGATGGGTAGAAAATGCTGTCAGTGCCGTTGAAGGGGTTTCGCATGTTGAAGTCACAATGACTTTTGATCCACCGTGGACACCTGAGTGTATGTCAGAAGAAGCGCAAATTGCTGTCGGATGGTATTAACAATACTGTTCATGAGTACATCGTTTTTCGCAAACAGTTGGATTTAAAAACGATCACATGCATTATAATAAACCAAAATTAGAACTTAACTGGATTGGAAAAGGGAAACACCCCAAACTGGAACCTCGCATCTTATTAGAAGATCTTGAAAAGTCTTATCATGCTTTGCATCAAATATCATCTCAGGATATTTTTGATAAAAAACAATCTTACTTTTTTTATATGAAAAAAACTTAAACAGTTTATGGTTTTTTCTTTTGAAAAATCTGAATAGAGTGGGATATCTAGAGGATAAAAGGGAACGATTCTACATATGACTTTGAATTTAACAAACACTGTTTTTAATTTTTTAAAGAAAAACCCAACAAAAAAATTTACTGCGCGAGAAATTGCTCAATGGATATTTGAAAATTATCCAGAAAAATGCCACCAAAAACAAAAGCGTTCAACGGCAACAGTTACTCCTCTTAAAAATGATACAGCTCTTATCCAGCAAATTGTCGCAGAAATAGGATCTCAGAGACCTCAATTACAAAAGCGTTATCCAGAAATTAAAACCACTGAAGGACGACCACGGCAGTATTATTTTACAGAACAATCAGATAGAGCTGAAATTGATGCAGTAGAAGACAATACAGAGAGTAGAATAGAAAATGCCTCTATTAAAGAGTATGATCTTTATCCATTATTATCTAAATTTTTATGGTCAGAACTTGCAGTTTACAGTAAGCGTATTAATGAGAAACGTTCTTGTAATAAACATAGTGCCGGTGGGAATAAATGGCTTTATCCAGATCTCGTTGGGATACAAGATTTAAGTAAAGAGTGGAACCGTGAAATCAAAGAGTGCGTTTTGCAATATTTTGATAAAAAGACAAAGCTCTGGTCTTTTGAAGTCAAAATTCTCATCAATCGTTCAAATTTACGAAAAGCATTTTTTCAAACAGTGAGTAATTCTTCGTGGGCTAATTTCAGTTATTTAGTTGCTAGTGAAGTTGAAGGTGTTGATACATTAAAAGAGCTTCGGATGCTTTCAAGTTTGCATGGGATTGGATTTATAAGGCTCGACAAGGAAAATGCTTCCGAGAGTGAGATCATAATTCCAGCTAAAGAACGGAGTGATATTGATTGGGATACCGCTAATAGACTAGTGGATGAAAATAAAGACTTTCTTCATTATATTAAACTCATTCGTCAATTTTATCAAACTGGCGAGATGCGTCCATCCGATTGGGATCATATGTATCTATGAGGAGTATTAAAAAACTCTATTAAAAAAAACTCTTTTGTTCAGAGCAACAGAAAATGACTCTAATTATTTTTTTACGGGTTATATTGATTTATAAATGATAATTATCCTTTTGAAACTTAAATGAGAGATTAAAATATTGCAACATTCAATTGTTTCAAACCATCTTATATTGATGTTGAATCAATTAAAACTTTTTCGCATACATCAAGTTCTGTTTGGAACATTCTATTTTTGTACGTCGGGCGTGATTTCATTAGATACTAGATTTAATGATTATAATTTATTACAAATTTTCTGTTGTAGAGAGTAAAATAAAGCCTTGTTGCTTTGTTTATATCATGCATTGAAAATATTGCTTCCTCATATTGAAGTCTTCTTACAGAGAAAACATACAGCTGTTTTTTAGATTTAATTGCTGTTCGTTTTGATTATATTAAGTTTTTTGTTATCCACATTAAATATCCAAAAAAATATCGATTTATAATATTCCCATAGGTTACTTAACTTATTAAAATGGATTTAAAAATAAATTTCTATCACATGTTATAATAAAGGGAGTGTATACTGTCACAGTTTACTACAATTCTCTCTTTTATTTATTCAATAATACCGCATGCCATGCGTGCACCACCTCCACCAAGGGGTAATGGTTTATCTGATTGATTATCAGCCCCTAAATGAATGATTAATGAGTGTCCTGTAATTTCAGAGATTTTTTTCAATCGTGGAGCAAGAACACTCATCATGGCATTCCCTTGCTTATCAACATAAAGTGCTGGTAAATCACCAAGATGACCATCGATATTATAAGCTCCTAAATGTTTTCCGGTATGTTCAGGATCATAATGTCCACCTGCACTTCCACCAATTATGCCATCTTTTGTATCACATGAAGGATTTGTATGGACATGAAAACCATGCATTCCTTCTGGTAAAGTCGATAAATTAGGGATAAAAACCAAACCGTATGTGTTTTCTTCGATTTTAATGCTACCAATAAGCTTTTTGGAATTATTATCTTCTAGTTTATAAATATTTACTGTTGTTGATAGTGCTAAAGCAGAGTTTTTATGCATTAAAAACGCCATAAAAACAAATAATGAGAGTAAATATTTTTTCATAAAATACATTTATACTTACTTTAAATAAATCTAATCTATCAAAATAGTCTTAATTTAAATATTTTATTAGTAATACATATTATTAAAAACAAAAATATCCTAAATTTAACTTTAAAAAAATAAACTACATAGAAATATTAATTCTTATAAAGAATAAATAAATTAAAGTGTATTTTTAAACATAACTTTTATTTTTTGAGCTATAAAAATATAGCTGTTATAGGTGGATAATTATATCTCGCTTACATTTCTTCAAGGGATGCTTTAAAAAATATATTTTTTTGAGATATATTAAGAAATTAATCAAGCAATTTTAATAAGTTATCTAATAATATGATGATCATTTCAGCAAAAAACAGAGCATATAATTTGGTTAATGTTTTAATGTTCTGTTCATAGAAAAAATGACAATAGCTTTCTATTCATTGCGAAATTTATAAGAGAAAGGACGACTATGATTGATATAAATTTCCCATAAAATACAGCATATACCAACATTCACGCCCATTCCGGATCCTATCAGCGCTCCTATTATTGTTCCGGCAGAAAGTGCTACTCCTATACCCATTGCAATAAGTGGACCAAATCCTGGAAGGGCAATGTAACCATAAGTAGCAAGAGTTGCTGCGATTGCTCCTGATATGCTACCATTTAAACCGCCAATGAAAGCAAATTCTTTAATAGAATGATAGCACTTTTTGAAAAAATTTTTCTTACAACGATGAATAGAAGTTTTAAACTCAATCATATTTTTTTCTTTCATTTTGAATGCTAACTGTTCCTGAATAGTCAACGGACACGAAAAAATGGGACTTTTTAAATTTTACTAAAGCACGCCAAATGCCTTTGTCATCTAAACGCAATCGTTTAATGTTCTCAAAACCGTTTTGCATAAGACAATTTTTAATTTGTGAAGCAGTAAATGAATTCTGACCTGTTTTAGTGACATTTTGACTGGAGCTATAGGTAAAGGTTTGACAATAAGGAAGTTGAAAAACTTCACTGATTGAAGTCGTGACGATCAATGAAACACATACAATCATCATAAAAAAAACACTTAATTTCAAAATGTTATTTAGGTTCATCTTGTCACTCTCTGTTGAAACAACACTTCATTAACCGTTGTATTGCTAACAGGTTCCCAAGATGATTTTATTTTTAAATTATACTTAACAAAAAAATGAAATTTTATTGATTAAATAAAACTATTTTTTATCTATAAATTTGATATTCCATACAGAATTATAATAAATATATATTATATTTTAAATTATTTCATATCAATACACCAAATATATAGAGTAAATTTTTTAGATAATATGAGATGTAGAAATATTAATTATACATATATTGTGATACAAACTCAAAGAATCTGGTGTATGAATAAAAAGCTATAAAGGAATAAAATATCGCTTAGAAATGATCTCAAATATAAGAGAGTTCTAAAACATTAGAGGATGATAAACAGCTCTGATGTGCACAGGTTTGCAACTGTCATAAGCGTAAAAATGATTGTGTTTAATAGTTTTCCGTTTATATTATTAATGCAGGCGCTATTACGAGAAACGAGTTTAAGTGCGAGATGTTACTTTAAAACAAGCACGTAAATCAATAGAATGAACATTCTAGTATGAATTTTTATAAAACTGGTAAAATGGATTTGAATTATATTTATCTCTTAAATTATGAAATAATCCTTTTTTATTGTATGCTAGAATATTGTATTTTTACTAAATAAATGTACTTACAAAATGCATTTATTTTCCGTTATTACTCTTATTTCTCAATAGAGTTGTTTCGGTGATTTTGTTGGAAATATTGACATCATTTCCTTGAAACCATAACCGGGATACATTCCTTCGCGCATAAATAAATTACGTAATGGCGAGCAATGATGTAATAGACTAAGCCCAAGACTGCGCATGATATGAACAGGTAACATATGAGAAAGTAAAGCAGAGTTGAGGGTATGAACAGCTCCACTGCGGATTAATATATCTGGTTTGCGATATTGGTTATATTTTGTAACAATCATTTCAGAGTTAAAATCGGATATTTGATTGGGTAAAATATCAATCAAAGTTTGAACATCACGGAATCCTAAATTTAATCCCTGTGCTCCAATAGGGGGAAAAACATGAGCAGCTTCACCCACTAAGATCGTTCGATTCGCAGCAAAATAGTGAGCGAGAAGTCCTGAAAGCGGCCATGCTTGAATTGATGTTTCTAAGGTTAGCCTTCCAAGCATTGATTGCATTTGATTTTCGATTATTTTTGCAATTTCTTTTGATTCTATATTCAATAATTCCTCAGCACGAGAAGGGTGAACAACCCATACAAGACTGGATCTTCGCCCAGGGAGCGGAACCTGTGTAAATGGACCATGTTCTGTATGAAATTCAGTTGATGTATTTTGATGAGAAAATTCATGGGAAAAGTTAAGAACAAGTGCTTTTTGTGGATAGTCCCACTGTTTGACAGTTATTCCTGCTGCCGCACGTGTAAGAGAGTGGCGTCCATCAGCCGCAATAACAAGGGGTGCTTGAATGACTCGATCATCAGCAAGAGTGATAGATACATAGCTTTTTGTGTGATGAAAAGATTTAGCTTCAGAAACAAATCTTTTAATATTAGGCATCTGTGTAACAGCATCGACTAAAGCAGAGTTCAATTTTACATTGGGTATATTATAGCCAAAAGCTTTTTCACCAATTTCAGCAGAAGAAAAATGCACCGTAGGCGCACGTACAATCCTAGAAGTTATATCGATAATTCTCATGTACGATAAAGCTGCAGCCTTTTTTTGAAGATTATTCCAAATATTAAGTTTTTGGAGTGTGCGTATTGCAGGCATCATAAGAGCTGTTGTCCGTAACTCATCTGTAAGAGCAGGGGGGGGGCCAACAAGAAAAACAGCTCCCCCCTTATGCGCAAGCCTCAATGCAGCTAACATTCCAACAGGGCCTGCACCAATAACAGTAATAGCTTTATGTTCTTTCTTTTCAAGTATCACAACGAGTTGAGCCTTTCCTCAATAGAGCAAATATTTTAAATTTCCAAATGATTGCTCTCTTTTTATTGTATGAAGCTCTTCTATTATATTATGTAATAAATAATGCGATATAAAAAAGTAACCTTTTTATGATTTTTTTTATGCTGAGTTATATCATGGGTAAAAATGGCGTATTGGTAGTGGATGAAGACTGTAAAAACGAGGATAAGAAAACCTTGAAACGTAAACTAACAAAACAAATTAAAACAAATGCTAAATTATTACGCCATAAAAAAGTAACAATGCCACAAGCAAAAGCTTTTTCTGTTCATTTACTAACAGCTTCGGGATCATTTTTAGCATTTCTTTCTCTTATATCGGCTTCTCAAAAAGAATGGACAGCTATGTTCTGTTGGCTTGGGCTTGCACTTCTCGTTGATGGTATAGATGGACCCATTGCACGCAAACTTGATGTTAAATACGTCCTTCCAACATGGTCTGGAGAGTTGTTAGATAATATCATTGATTATGTAACTTATGTCTTAATTCCTGCTTTTGCCCTCTATCAAAGTGGTTTTATGGGGGTAGGGTTATCGTTTTCATTGAGTGCAATCATTGTTATTTCATCGGCTATTTATTATGCTGATACAGGTATGAAAACCAAAGAAAACTTTTTTAAAGGATTTCCTGTTGTTTGGAATATGATGGTTTTTACACTTTTTGTCGTAAGACCAGAGGAGTGGATTACCTTTATCATCATTATTTTATCGGCCATTATATCTTTCTTGCCAATTTATTTCATCCATCCTGTAAGAGTCATTCGTTTACGGAGAATTAATTTTCCAATTTTTCTCTTATGGTGTTTCTTTGGTGTTGCGGCCTTCTTTTATCAATTAGAAGCTCCCTATTGGGTTAAAATAGGAATTTCAATAACAGGAATTTATATATATTGTATTGGCGCGATCATGCAAATATTTCCCCAACTTGGGGAGAAAAATATAAAAAAACAATAGAGTAATTGTTTTAAGAAGGGTGTGAGATGCAAATTGATTTTGGAGCGGATAATGATATTTCTTTTACGAAAGAAGGGTGTGCTGGTATTATAAAACTCTCACGCCCTTTGGCATTAAACGCTCTTAATGGGCGAATGGTTTCCGCTTTAAAAAAAGCTCTCAAGACATGGGAAACGGATAATGATATTTCATGTGTCTTAATTGAAGGGGAGGGACGTGCTTTTTGTGCTGGTGGAGATGTTGTAGAAATCTATCACATGGGGAAAAGCGCCTCTGCTTATCAATATTTTAGAGAGGAATATAGTTTAAATGCTTATATTAAACGCTTTTCAAAGCCTTATATTTCTTTCTTAAACGGTATTTGGATGGGAGGAGGAGTAGGAATTTCTCTGTATGGTTCTCATCGAATTGTTACAGAAAATACAGTTTTTGCTATGCCAGAAGCTGCGATTGGATTTTTTCCAGATGTTGGTGCAGGTTTTTTCTTACCATCTCTTCCCAGTTATTTTGGTATTTATCTTGCATTGACTGGTGCACATATAAAATGGGGAGATTGTTTAAGTTTAGGATTAGCAACACATGCCGTTCCTGAAGTTAAATTCGATGTGATTAGGAAAGCAGTTATTGAGCAGGGAGATCCTACTTTAGCTTTAAATAAGCATGCAATTACAAAAGACTATGAAACGAGTCATGAAATACGTTGTATCATTAACACTTGTTTTAGTGCCCAGACATTAGAAGAATGTCTTGAATTGCTTCATAAAAAAAGTAATGAAAGTATTTTATTTGCTAAAAAATGTTATGATATTTTGCAGTCACGTTCTCCGATAAGTTTGAAAGTTATCTGGAAACAAATGAGACAAAATACAGCTCAAACTTTGGAAGATTGTATGAAAACTGAAAACCGTATTGCACATCATATGATTAATTCACACGATTTTTATGAAGGAATACGGGCTATGTTAATTGATAAGGACAAAACACCTCAATGGCAGCCTGATAAACTTTCAAATGTAACTGATGAAATGGTAGATTCTTATTTCCAACCTGTTAAACAAGAGTTATTATTGTGAAAAATAGTTCTCACAAACGGACTTCAAAAATCAACTTAATTTATAATTGTTATTTACGGTTTTTGGCGCTTATTTGCTTGAGCTTGAGTATTTTTTATTGGGTACGCCTTGTTGGTGTTTTTCCGGGTATTTTATGGCGTTTTGACCTTATGCCTTGGCAGTGGCAATTTGCATCAGCAATATTGGCTATTCTCTATCCTATTGCCTTGATTGGACTTTGGATGTACTCTTTATGGGGCATTATTTTATGGTGTCTTGCAGCATTGATTGAAACAATAATACTTTATTATTCCAATTTTGTTGATCAGCCATTTGTACCATTATTTCATGGAATATTATTTTTAGTCTTTATGATCCTACAAATTATGATGATTTTCTTTAAAAGAGTAAAAAATAAAAAATTATCGTAATTAAAAAAATTGGGCCAGAATGACTGGCCCGAAGTTTTTAATTTTTGTTAATCTTTTTAATAAGTTATTCTTTAAATAAAAGGTACCCACCACAATTGCAAAGGACTTTCTGCTTTTGCACAAAATATCCATAATAATGATGCTATTGTTCCCCAAAGTGCCACCGTCATAATTAATCCCTTTCCATAAAAGTTCCATAATATATATTATGCGATAAAACGATACAAAAAAAAGTCCGCTCCCAATAGAAACAAGCGACGCCTCATTTTTGATAAATGCATCATATTTACGTCGCATGTTTCTCTTTTAAAGCAAAATTATGGCAATAATTAGGCAAATATAATATAATAAAGTATTTTATCTTTTTAATTTAAATAAACTATAAAAAATAAGCCTTTAAGTTATCTTATCTTAAATATTAAAATAATTATAATAAAAATCTTATAATAAATAAGAAAAATTATTGTGCTATTTTACAACGTTTTATACGTGCAAGATCACTCAAAACAGCATTACGATTATTTAAAGCTGCAATTTCATTACTTTCGCTTGATTTTACATCCATAAAAAACAAAGCAGGCACAAATATAACACCTGCTGCTGCTAAAGCTACATTTTTATTTCTTGCTTTAGAACGCTCTGCAATTGTATCATTAATCTGACGTTTATTAGCAAAAAACTCCCGTTGAATATCGGCACAACTCATTGTTCCATCATGTAATGTTGTCGTTGAAATATTTTTTTCTAAACGCCCCCCACATGCTGTCAAGGAAACCGCTAAAATCACAATACATATTCCCCGCTTAAAACTCTTATGCATAAAAAAACCTCATTTTTGACATAAAAAGCACTCATTACGACAAAAATAAAACAAAATAAAGGATAATTTATTAGGAAGTGTTTTTATTTACGTGGAATATTGCGTTAAGTGGGGTTATGCCTTTGTTTCCAAAATAAGACCTTGATGTGCCGGTTTTACATAAGCTGGAACGTAATTGATAACCTCGTTGTAATCTAGCGATCTGTCCATATGTGTAAGTATGGCTTGTTTGGGCTTTAGATATTCTATCCATTGTAATGCTTGATCAACAGAAAAATGACTCGGATGAGGTTTAAATTGAAGGGCTTCAATAATAAGAACATCTAAATCCGTTAATTTGGATAATGTTTTTTTAGGAAATTCACTAACATCTGTACAATAGGCAACATTCCCAATACGAAAACCTAAGGAATGAATATTTCCGTGATATTGTAAATGCGTATTGACACTTATTGCTCCCCCCTGCCCTTGAATAATAAATTGGCTATCTTCATCGATAAGATGCTCTTTTAAGATAGGTGAATAAGAAGAATCTTTTGGTGTTTGAAAACAATATCCAAAAGCATTTTTGAGATGTTCTAGTGTAAACCTGTCTGCATAGATATCGATTAAACATTTTTGTGCAAGTGCATAGCTGCGTAAATCATCAATACCGTGGATATGATCTGCATGAGAGTGCGTGTAAAGAGCAGCATCAAGATGCCTTACACGCGCATCAATCATTTGTGAGCGAAAATCTGGACCTGTATCAATAACGACAGTTGTTTTTTTTCCTGATGGTTTAATGCGTTCAACTAATAAAGAACTTCTGTAGCGTTTATTTTTAGGGTTATTGGGATCACATATACCCCAATCGCCATTAGGTCGTGGAACACCTGGAGAGGGACCACAGCCTAATATTGTAAATCGATACTGATCGCACATAGCTTTTGCCTTATTTCATTTTGCTAAATAAACGAAAAGCATTCCGCGTTGTTAATTGAGCTGTTTCTTCGATGCTTAAGCCAATTGTTTCAGCCAAAACGGCTGCTGTATAGCATACAAAAGATGGTTCATTGGTTTTTCCCCGATGAGGAGTGGGGGCTAAAAATGGTGCATCTGTTTCCACCAGCAACTGCTCATGGGGTACAATTTTTGCTATTTCACGGATTTCAAATGCGTTTTTAAAAGTAAGAATACCTGAAAAAGAAATATAACCACCAAGTTCAATGCCAGCACGAGCAAGCTGCATTCCAGATGAATAACAATGAAGAATAAAGGGAAAAGCCCCTTCCTTTATTTGTTCGCGTAAGATTTTCTCCATATCGATATCTGCATCGCGTGAATGTATAACAAGAGGAATCTGTGTTTCTCGAGAAGCAATGATATGTTCTTGGAATACTTTCTTTTGCTCTTCTGGTGTAGAATAATCATAATGGTAATCAAGCCCCCCTTCCCCAAACGCAACAATTTTAGGGTGTCTTGAGAGGTGTATAAGTTTTTCCGCTGTAACATTTTGTTCTTCATGCGCATGATTAGGGTGTGTTCCAACGGAACAAAAGACTTGCTCATAGCTTTGTGCAATAGCTAACAGCTTATCTAACTTACGAACATGGGTTGAAATTGTGATCATACGTCTAACGTCAACATCGAAAGCCCGTTGGATAACATTATCCAAATCTTGTGAAAAATCTTCAAAATCAAGATGACAATGTGTATCAATGAGCATGATGAAAATCTTCTTTCTTCAAGACATAACGAGGAAAAATCGGTTCTGGTGGAGGAAGATCAATTCCTTCTTGAATTTTTGCATGGCTTATATGATACAACAACCGATCATTTTCAGCAACCGCAAGGCTATCAAGAAGTTTTGTTGCTGATTGGGGAATGAAAGGCAAAAGCATAATTCCTATTCGTCGTAAGACTTCGACAGTTATATAAAGAACTGTAGAAAATCGCTCTTGATCATTTTTCCGTAAACTCCAAGGTTGTTCGTTGGCAAAATAGCGATTGGCATCTGCTACAATTGAAAAAATAGCTGAAAGGGCTAAATGCATACTATGAGAAGACATTGCTTGGTGTACAGTTTCAAGCACTTGAAGAGATTGTTCTAAAAGCTGTTTATCTTGAACTAAAAATGCAACGGGTCTAGGAACCTTTGCATCACAATTTTTGGCAATCATAGATAAAGAGCGCTGTGCTAAATTACCAAGATCATTAGCAAGATCGGCATTAATACGGTTCACAAGGCTTTCATGATTATAACTACCATCTTGTCCAAAGGGGACTTCACGAAGAAGAAAATAACGAACCTGATCAAGACCATAATGATCAACCATTTCAAAAGGATCAACGACATTTCCAACAGATTTTGACATTTTTGCACCACGATTAAGTAAAAAACCATGTGCAAAAATATTTTGGGGCAATTCAACTCCAGCAGACATTAAAAATGCTGGCCAATAGACGGCATGAAAACGAATAATATCCTTACCAATAATATGCGTATTTGCAGGCCAAAAAGCACGCTTTTTTGAATTTTTATTAAAAAAATCAATTGCTGATAGATAATTTGTAAGCGCGTCAACCCAAACATACATCACGTGTTTGGGATTATCAGGAACAGCGACTCCCCAATTAAAACTTGTGCGTGAAATAGAAATATCTTTTAAACCCGATTTGATAAAACTTATAATTTCATTACGCCGCTCAATGGGAGCAATAAAATCAGGATATTTTTCATAATATTCAAGAAGCGCCTTTTCATAACGAGAAAGTTTAAAAAAATAACTTTCTTCTTCATTCCATTCAACAGGAGAGCCTAATTCCTTCTCGCGACGAATATTATCTGGTCCAACTTCCGTATCTTTTTCTTCATAATAGGCCTCTTGGCGAACCGAATACCACCCCTTATAACGGCCGAGATAAATATCGCCATTTTTTTCCATCTTTTTCCATATTTCTTGACACGCTTGAGAATGGCGCTCTTCTGTCGTACGGATGAAATCATCATTAGAGCAATTTAATACCGCAAGCATTTTTTGAAACACAGCACTATTACGATCTGCAAGTTGCTGAGGTGTTATGCCTAATGTTGCTGCGGTTTGTTGCATCTTTAGACCATGCTCATCTGTACCCGAAAGAAAAAATACATTTTTTCCGTTTAATCGTTGAAAGCGGGCTAAAACATCGCTTGCAATGGCACTATAAGCATGCCCAATATGCGGATTACCATTGGGATAAAAAATGGGAGTTGTTATGTAATATGTGTCACGCATGTCATACTCGTTGTAAAACGCTATAAATAAAAGATATAATGGCATAACGCCTGTTCATCACATTGTCACGGAAAAACTAATCCTCATGAATGAGCTTATGAACTCTAAAAAGTAAGTTAATAACAAACTGCTTCTTATCGAGATTAAATAGTTGTATTTCCTCTATTTCTTGATGAATCTCTTGCCATTTTTGCGCATATTTTTTTGAGAGAAATAAATTTCCTTTTTCAACAAGCGTGATAGCTTTTTGTTGAATCTTATCAAGAATTTCATCACAAAATTGTTGAAATTGAAATGGGGAAGAAACAGATGAAAATGTTTGAGCAAGTGTGTGTACAATCGTTGCGTTACAAACAGGTTGTTTTAAAAGGGCATCAATTGTTTTAATAATTTCAAGACCGTCATGGCGAATAAGTAAAGCTGCTTTTCGAGGACTTCCTTTAGAGTTTTTAATAATCATTTCAATCGTTTTTTCATCAGGTAAATCCTGATTGGTGAAAATATGTGTAATGACTTTTTGCATTTCATCATGTCTCAACGGGCGAAAAGAAATTTTTTGACACCGTGAATGAATGGTTGGAAGCAATTTTCCTAAAGAATGTGCGATAATAATAAAGAGTGTCTTTGCAGGAGGTTCTTCAAGTATTTTAAGAAGTGCATTGGCGGCATTTCTATTCATATCATCTGCAGAATCAATAATAACAATACGCCATCCATTATCTTGCGATGTTTGACTTAAAAAGTGTATAATATCACGGATATCATCAATGAGTATTCCTGTTTTAAACTTTTGTGTTTTGACATCAAATCGACGTGAAACATACAAAAGACCAGGATGACTCCCCTGTGTAATTTGGCGCCATGGAATAGAATGAGGATCGGGTTCTAAGAAATTTCCTTTTTGAGAACTTAAAATATTCCAAGCAAGATGAAAGGCTAATGTCGCCTTTCCAATTCCATATTCTCCTTCAAATAATAACGCATGGTGCAAACGCTCTTCTTTAAGCATTTGTGTTAAAAAGTCACGAACATCCTCATGACCAAAGATAACATTATTCTGGGACGGAGATAAAATTGTCTCAATACCATCATATTGGCGTAAGATATTTATGACGTCACTCATGAAAACTGATCCAACAATACCTGATGACAAATATTTTTTATTTGATGTGCAATGACTTCCACTGAGCCAGTCGCATCAATGACGCGAAACCTCTGTGGCTCTTGTTTGGCCAATTGAAGAAAAGCTTGACGCCTTTGTTCTTGAATTTCCAACTGATCTTTTTCAAAATAATCGATTTCTTCTGTTTGTTTTCTTCGCAAATTGGCACGCTTTATACTAAACTCTGCTGGCATATCTAATAAAAATGTTAAATGAGGCATGATACCATTGAGCGCAACACACTCTAAAACAGAAAGAAGAAAAGAATTGACGGTTTCATTCAGTCCTTGATAAACGCGTGTAGAATCAATAAAGCGATCACATAAAACGATTTTACCTTTTTGCAAAGAAGGCGCGATAATCTCTGCAACGTGGTCGGTGCGTGCCGCTGTAAACAAAACAGCTTCAATCAACGGTCCATATTGTTGTGCCTGCCCTGACAACAAAATATGCCGGATTGCTTCTGCTCCTGGTGTTCCTCCTGGTTCTCGTGTTGTAACAACATCATAACCTTGGAGAGAGAGATATTCAGCAAGTAAAGAAATCTGCACCGTTTTTCCTACCCCGTCCCCTCCTTCGAATGTGATAAAATAACCTGACACGTATGAACCTTAACCTTATTAGCGCGTAACTATAAATATTTCCGTAACCATCCAATTGTTGTTTCATAGAATGCATCTTTTACTTTTGTAAAGAAACCTCCTTCCTGAACATTCTCGCCGGCAAAAACTGGTTTTTCCAAAAGAACCTTTTTACCTTCTAAAATTTGAATAACCCCAACTGATTGCCCTAAAACGATGGGTGCTTTTAATGGACCATGATATTTAATTTTTGCTTTAACATTGATTTTTTTTTCATTTGAAAGCATAAAACTTATCGGTTTTTTAACAATAAGTGGAACAAAATTTTTCTTCCCACCATAAACAGAAGCACGACCAACCGTTTTTTCCTTTGTAAAAATCGTTTTGAGATCAAAAGCTGTCATTCCCCATTGAAGAATACGTTCTATTTCCTTTGTATGTTTTTTACCATCTTGCAAACCATTAATTGCTAAAAAAAGACGTCGATGATTTTTATAAATGGTGGCAACCATTGAAAATCCTTCTTTTTTACTGTAGCCAAAACCAAATCCTTCTATACCTATTTCTTTAGAAATAAGAGGGTTTTTATTCCGCTGAAAAATATTATTCCACGTAAAATGAGGCTCACGATAAAGTGCATAATAATCTGGATATTCCTGAGCAATATAACGCGCTAATACAATCATATCGCGCACTGTTACAAATTGTCCCTCTTCGGGAAGCCCTGTTGCATTAACAAAATGGCTTTCAGATAATCCAATTATTTTTGCGCGCTGATTCATCAGCTTTGCAAAATGAGCCTCATCTCCTGATATTCCTTCAGCAAGAATAATAGCAGCATCATTTCCATTCATAATAATTAAACCACGTAAAAGATCAGAAACACTGATTTCTGTCTTTATTTTTGCAAACATAGTGGTTGTACCGGAAGGTGCCCCACCCTTGCGCCAAGCATTTTCACTGACCTTGAATTCCTGGGTACTTCTTAACAATCCCTCCTTTAATTGATGAAAGACGACTTCCGCCGTCATTAATTTTGCTAATGAAGCAGGAAAAAAAGGAATATCACTTTGTTTTTCATAAAGTATCGTTTCTGTATCATCATCAAGTAACAACACTTGTGAGGCAGAAGTTTGAAAATTCTGTGCTCTCCCCCACGTATTAAATGCCAATACTTCCCATAAGATCAACAAGATCCTTAATATTGTATACACAGCCGCTCCTCCCATCCCAAAGATCAATATAGAGAATCATTATATAGGAAAAAACTCTTTTATTTCTGTAAATTGAGAGATTATTGACAACTCAAGAAAAGATTTTATTCTCATTCAACATGAGCAAAAGTAAAATGATATACTTTTTATCTTCCACGCGAGAGTTAATTTTAAAACATGAAAGACAAAAAGACTTTTTATCTTTTTCATTGGTAGAGTATTGATTTATTAATGATAAATGATCATTTTTACTTTTCACAAACGTTGTCATAAAATAGGTTTGAAAGCTAGATATGCCTCCTTAAAATGAAAGTGTGTGAATTGACAATGCAAAAAGTATATTTCGTTTGAGGTATCTAGTTTACGTGAAGGGTGTTACTCCATTAAGAAATCGAGAAAAAAGCATGAGGCAACACGTAATCCCTTCATAAGATATTATTACCTTGGATGCTTTCGAAGAAAGCAAAGCCAAATCAAAAAGAAATATTTTTTTTCTTTTTAAGTTTTATATTTTTCCCCCATTAAATTTTACAGTTGTTTTTAGAGATTACACTAACAGACTCACACAATCCGCTTACCTTCATTTGACAAAAGCTGTCACAGCAGAAGGAGCTCGTGTTTTATGAGCAAACACTGTCATAAAACCAAAAAAAGACTGACAATGGATTGGAGAGAGGCATTAAATTATTAATAATAACACTCTCCTCCTTTTTTAATACTTTTTATTTGAAAATGATATAGATTAAAATTCAACGCATTCTTTCTTAAAACAGTTGTAGCCAATTGACCTTTGTTTTTTTGTTGAGCTTATTATAGAAGCAACTTGATCGAATGGCACCGGCTTATCAACCATGATAGGACCAATTTCTGGTAATTTCACTGCAACATTTTTATTGCGTTGTTCCTGTGAAACAGGATCTGCTTTAGCTAATCCTTCTTTGTTCTCTGTGTTGCGCTCCTTGAACAAAACAGTTTCTCTTTTTTTCGAAATGTTTTCTGACGCTAATGAGTATGAGGTCGTATTTCCAGGAGTATAAGAGGCCATTAAATATGCACCATCATAATAGCCAATGGGTGCTTCAGCAATATATTCTACTTTAACATCTGCAACGCCCCTATCTACATAACCAAGTATTGTTGCAGCTTGCTTTGATAAATCAATGATACGGTCTTTCATAAAAGGTCCGCGATCATTCACTCTAACAATGAGTGAAGATCCATTTTTCAAATTAGTAACCCGAGCATAGCTAGGTAAAGGCATTGTAGGATGAGCAGCAGTCAGAAGATTCATGTCATAAATTTCACCGTTTGCCGTTAAACGCCCATGAAAATCTGAACCATACCATGATGCTTCGCCAACACGTGTATACGTTGGATCATTTTCAGGATAATACCACTTTCCTTTTATCTGGTAAGGTTTACCAACAATCGCCCGCCCACGTTTTTTTGCTTCTGATTGATTTTTATTATTGGATATTTGTTTCGGTAGAACAGAAGTATTTACGTCAATTGGTTTATTATGATAGGAATCTTTTATTGAAAAATGTGCGGTTTCGCTTGCGCAACAAGACACCAATGATTGAGAAATAACAATCATAGAAAATAATTGAAATGTCTGTTTGATAATAGAAGTAAATTTCTTTTTACTATTTGAAGGCATCTATTCAGTCCACTTATTTTTGTTAAGTACTACTGTAAAAACCACGTCACGCTTTTTGTACGCGAGAGGAGTATTCACGTTTTTTAATGATATCCCTCGCGCATATACCATCCTTGAATTCGCTTCTTTTATCAAAAGATTAACACATTGTTAACCATTTTGTGATTGTCATAAGAAATAAATGCACTATATAAAAGCGTTAGAAGATAAAAAAATAGATAAATCAATATGTTATAGAAAATCATCTTATAAGATAAGCTGTGAATAAGTATGATGATTTTACCAACTTGTTTCATGTAATGCGGCGGGCATTAAAACACAGGCCATGAATTACGAAAACGAGCAGCCATCGTGCTATTACCGCGGGTGTGATTGTGTCGTAAATATAAAGCACTTTGAGAGTGGAGAAAAGAGCAATCTACATAAAAATAATGGTAGAAAACGATTGATTGTAGAATCAATCAAAAAAACTAAAAAGAATCAAAGTAACGAAGATTCTCAAGCTTCTGTATAACTTATCCATATCATATAAATTTGGTGAGCGCGCAGGGATTCGAACCCTGGACCTACTGATTAAAAGTCAGTTGCTCTACCAGCTGAGCTACGCGCTCTCACACAAGCTATCTAGTTTGCAGAAAGTGAAAAGGGAACATACGGTTGAGTTTTCATTTGGTCAACACCTTTTGGAAAAAATATTATTATTTTTTCCAGTTATCAATAATTTTCCGTTTTCTCTCCTTTCTTCGTCATTGTAGATAGAGTTTTTTTTTGATCTTCTTTTTGAAATCTCGATAAAGAAATAATCTAATGATAAAAATATCTCATAGATTCGAAATGCTAAAATTATAAGAAATACCCTCTCCTCCTCCACACATGGGTTGTTAAGCATCATGGGGAGAACAGAAAAAATACTTCCTATTCTATATTATTATATTATTTTTTATACCTTATGTTTTAGTTAAGTATGAATAGAGATTTATAAAATAACATATTGATTTATAATAATTTATTTTTTCTTACTCGAATGAGAGATCTGAATACTGTAAGGTTTTCTTATTTCTAATTTTTTTGTTCCTTTTATATTGAACTCATAAAAATCATTTTCTTGCTCAACATAAAGGGAAGAATAAAACGATTAAAAAATGAAAATGCCTCTTGTATTTTTTTAATAACCCAAAATTATCGCAACATGAGGATTGGGCAAAATAAGTATGGCGGGGGCTGTAAACTATTGAGATGTGAAGAGAGCATTGCCTAATAGATTTTATGTTATTTGCAAGACCATACTTGAGGGAAGCAAGCACATTAAGAGATCTCTTTTTAAAATAAATATGACAATAAGCAACAATGGCATTTTGAGGACGTAACTTTTTATTGACGTGCAATGATTCTATAACGAAAGCCAATTATTCTATAGAATAAAGCAAACGTAAAACAAAAAAACTTAGTCTCATTGAAAATATCAGGCATGGCTATAAATGATGCTCATTATTGTCGCTGTAGATAATTTGACTAAACAATAAAAAAATAGAAACAATGTGCAAAATGATTCTAAATATACATAAAGTGATCCGTAACACTATTGAAAGAATGTATTTTTTATTTAATTTTATTATATGAGAAAATAATAAAAACGTAGATATATAAGAAAATAGAAGGATAATACTGACCATAAAATTGAGTGTTAAATTATTCAGTCAGAACTATAAAATATTTTTTATATATCATTTAATATTAGTGTAGTTTTATAATATATAAACAATATTATGATAAATTTATGAAAGTAAAATTTCATACTTATCATATATTAAATATGTCTATAAATAAACATATTGCCTAATTAACTTCACTTATAAGATCAAAAATAAAGCAAATAATTTTGATTTAGCAAAAAAAAATTGTAGAATTATTATATATACACGTATTTTTACTGTACTATTTTTTTATTCTTTTGATTGGAACATTGAATGCTGACATGTAAACAATATGAGCTCCTCTTGTTTATTCACAATCATATAAAAGAAACAGGTGTTCCTCCTTCTTTTGAAGAAATGAAAAATGCTTTAGAACTTTCTTCAAAGTCTGGCATTCATAAGCTCATTATAGCTTTAGAACAACGAGGTTTTATACGTCGTTTACCCAATCGTGCTCGTGCAATAGAGGTGATTCGGCTGCCTGAGAAAATAACATTTAACCTTTCTCTAGCCCGTAAGATTTCTCCCAGTATGATAGAAAAAAATAAAAGAGAAATATCAAAAAACTTGGCTAATCTTGAGAATTTTGAGGAAGACGAAAAAAAAAATATCACAATCCCCATTATGGGACGTATTTCTGCGAGTGTGCCCGCCTCTGCTATACTGCAACAAACAAGCACACTTTCTCTCCCACACGATATGGTTAATACAGGTGAGCACTATGCATTAGAAGTTAAAGATAATTCTATGATTGAGGCTGGTATCCTTGATAAAGATACGATAATTGTGAAACGACAAAATACAGCAATAACAGGTGAAATTATTGTCGCATTTATTGATAAAAAAGAGGCAACATTAAAACGTTATCGACGCACAGGAAGCTCTGTCGCATTAGAAGCTGCTAATCCTCACTACGAAGTGCGTATATACAAATCCGAGCGTGTAGAAATACAAGGAAAACTTACCGGACTTATTCGCAAATATTAAAAAACAATCCTATTATAATAGGCTATACATACACTAATAAAATGCAGTAAAAAAACTGCTGGCTTTCTTCCTATAGCTAAAAGATGCCCCCAATTGGGTTTATAAATAAATCCAAATCCTTACCGGACGCGTTTCACTACCCCTCTTTTCTCTTATGTTTTTCACTTACACAAGGCTTGACAAGTAAGCTTTAAAATATTCACCACCTATCCTAAAAGAACTTGAATGCTTTGAAGGAGTCTGTCTTATATCATCGCCCTCAAAACAGCATTTGATAGCGCAAAAAGATAAAATTGTAAGCGTACACAAAATATTGTAGAGAAAAATCAAATAAATTTGTAACAGATTGTTATCTATAAAAATTAAAGAACATTTCTTACTTTTTAAGTCAATAAAAGCGGAACGCAATCGTTCCATAGTAATTATAGGATTATCATGGTAGCACCTCGTATTAGTTTTATCTCTCTCGGATGCCCAAAAGCACTCGTAGATTCTGAACGAATTATTACAAGTCTCCGCTCTGAAGGGTATGAAATTTCACGCCAACATCAAGGAGCTGATGTCGTTATTGTGAATACCTGTGGTTTTCTTGACTCTGCCAGAAAAGAATCATTAGCCAATATTGATGAAGCTCTTAAAAAAAATGGAAAAGTTATTGTAACAGGGTGTCTTGGTTCTGATCCTGATGTTATTCGCCAAAAATACCCTAATGTATTGGCCATTACAGGACCACAAGCTTATGAAAGTGTTATACAAGCTGTTCATACAGCAATTCCCCCTGTTCATGATCCTTTTCTTGATTTAGTTCCTCCCCAAGGTATTCGTTTAACACCTCGCCATTACGCCTACTTAAAGATTTCTGAAGGATGCTCTAACCGGTGTAGTTTTTGTATCATCCCTACCCTGCGTGGTGATCTTACTTCTCGCCCGATCAGTGATGTTCTTCGCGAAGCTGAAAAATTGGTAAAAGCGGGTGTAAAAGAACTTTTAGTTATTTCACAAGATACGAGTGCTTATGGTATTGATCTTAAATATCTCGAAAATTCTTGGAAAGATCGCACAATCAAAACAAAATTCTTTGATCTTTGTCGCGAACTAGGTGATATGGGCATTTGGGTACGTATGCATTACGTTTATCCTTATCCCCATGTGGATGAAGTTATCGAACTTATGGCGGCGAAAAAAATTCTCCCTTATCTGGATATTCCTTTTCAGCATGCATCACCAACTGTTTTGCGTCATATGAAGCGTCCTGCTCTTATGGAGAAAACAAATCGTAGAATTGAAAAGTGGCGGAAAATATGTCCAGATCTCGCTTTACGGTCAACATTTATTGTTGGATTTCCAGGCGAAACAAATGAGGATTTTAATATACTTCTAGAATGGCTAGAAGAAGCAAAAATTGAACGCGCTGGATGCTTTAAATATGAAGAAGTAAAAGGAGCCGTTGCAAATGATTTGGGATTAGAAAATATTCCTGAAGACATAAAAGAAAACCGCTGGCATCGTTTTATGGCAAAACAACAACAAATTTCTACACATCTTTTAAAGAAAAAAATTGGAAAAAGACTCCAAGTTCTTATCGATGAAAGTCAAGGAAAAGTCGCCAAAGGACGTAGTCAATACGATGCTCCAGAAATAGATGGTGTTGTCCATATATCATCACGGCGCCCCTTGCGTGTCGGTGAGTTTGTCACCGTTAAAATCGAACAATCAGATGCCTATGACCTTTATGGTATAGCCGTTTAAAAAATTGAGCTTTTTCCCATCCCAATGATAAAGTTCTCCATCGGTGTTAGTTTATAAAAAAGCAACTGCTCACAATAGGGTTTGGTTACTTATGTGATTCACTTCATGAGAATTTATAGGCAACTCCTGTCCTGAATGATCGCTGTACATTCTAAAAACAACTTATTTTTATCAAGAATTTTATATTCTCTTCGTTTACCACTCTAAATGACAATGTTTTATTGCACAACAGGATAAGATAAAATCCACAAGGCTCTTTCATGTTCACTTTAAAAAAGAGCAAACCAATTTTAAAAGAAGCTCTTTAAATTGTGTTTTATACGTCCAAGAGTTCCGCTTGTGATATGCAGGAGGATGTTTTTTATGGATACAATAAGAAATTTGACATAAAACTCTTACGATTGTAAAATTGTAAAGCAATAAATTAACATTATAAATAAGTATTTTATTTTAAAATCTTCAAACTTATTTTTAAAAATGCTTCATTTTTATTCACACGTTTTAAAATCAAAGAATTTCTTATCAAGTAAATGACTTGGGCGCACATTCGTTAAAGCACGAATCATTGTATCTTTGCGTCCTGGCATTTCTCTTTCGATATTTTTCAGCATTTCTTTCATTGCATTACGTTGTAAACCATCTTGACTACCGCAAAGATTACAAGGAATAATCGGAAATTGCATTGCTTGAGCAAATTTTTCCATATCTTCCTCAGCGGCATAGACAAGAGGACGTAGCACAAAAAGATCGCCTTCATCATTTTTAAGTTTTCCAGGCATAGCGGCTAATCGGCCACCGTGAAACAAATTCATAAAAAACGTTTCCAAAACATCATCACGATGATGCCCTAAAATTAATGCCGAACAACCCTCCTCACGTGCAATGCGATAGAGATTACCACGTCGCAATCGAGAACAAAGTGAACAATATGTCTGTGTTTCTGCCAATTTATCTGTAACAATGGAATAAGTATCTTGATATTCAATACGATAGGGAATTTTATAAGAACTCAAAAAATCTGGAAGAATATGTTTAGGGAAACCTGGTTGTCCTTGATCAAGATTACAAGCAAGAATTTCAACGGGTAAAAGACCACGCCACTTTAAATCTAAAAGAAGTGTTAATAAACCATAAGAGTCTTTTCCCCCCGATAAAGCAACAAGCCATTTTTTTCCAGTAGAGAGCATAGAAAAATCATCCAAAGCTTGCCGCATATGACGCAAAAGTCGTTTGCGCAATTTATTAAATTCCACACTTGAAGGAGCACGCCGAAATATTGGATGGCAATCATCTGCTTTGCTTGCCAAAAGATCATCTTTCTCTTCATTTTCTTCTATTGCCTGATATTCAACGGAAACATCATTCATAAGACCATATCCTGCACAAGTAATAGCTCATTTTGCAAAGACAGAAACAAATATAAAGCAAGCTTACATTTCAAGTTTTTTGAATTTATAAAAACAGATACGAAAAAAAGAAATGGAACTATATAAGTTTATAACACTAAAATAGTGTAATAAACTTAATATAGAACCATTCGCAAAATATTTGTTAACTCAAAAGATTATAAAAACAACACAATAGTTTGAAATTATAATAATAGAAGAGAAACAACTTTTCTCATAAAAAATTATCGAGAATAAAATTCAACGACCAAATTAGGTTCCATTTGCACAGCATAGGGAACATCTGCAAAAGCAGGAATACGTGTAAAGGTCGCTTTCATCTGTTTATGATCTGCTTCAATATAATCGGGGACATCACGTTCTGCTAATTGTACTGATTCTAAAACTAAAACAAGTTGTTTTGATTTTTCCCGGACCTCAATAACATCACCTGGCTTACAACGATACGATTGAATATTTGTACGTCGCCCATTTACATTCACATGACCATGATTAATAAATTGGCGAGAAGCAAAAATCGTAGGCACAAATTTTGCACGATAGACAACAGCATCCAAACGAGATTCTAAAAGGCCGATAAGATTTTCACCTGTATCACCTCGCCGACGAGCAGCTTCTACATAAGTTTTATGAAATTGCTTTTCTGAAATATCACCATAAAATCCTTTCAACTTCTGTTTAGCGCGCAATTGCACCCCATAGTCAGAAAGTTTTCCTTTACGGCGCTGCCCATGCTGACCTGGACCATAATCACGACGATTGACAGGAGATTTTGGACGACCCCAAATATTTTCTCCCATACGTCGATCAATTTTATATTTTGTTGTTTCGCGTTTACTCATCGCATTTCCTTTAAAATAAAACACGAGATCTGAAGATCCCAAGGAAACGCGCCCTCCTCTGCCTTTAAATACAAAAGACTGACAGAATAGCTTAACATACCAATGATGCGAAGTTATCCACGGGACACGTCAATGATAGCCATTTTCTTGAAAGAAAAAGCTGGAGTATTTTTATTGATCCCGTATCTCAAAGTCAACACCTTTCATAAGTTTTAAGCCAAATCCTTTTAACAACTGCTCCGTTGAAGAAGTGATATTTTTCGATGTCAGCAACGCAAAATCTTGATATTTTTTTATGGGGTGCTGATGTATTTTTTCCGACAAAGGTAATAATGATCTGATATGTTTGGCGATCGCTTTTGCTGGATCAATCCATTCAACAGACCATAAAGCTTGTTCACGAAAGAATTTAATCAAAAAAGGATAATGAGTGCAGGCTAAAACAATAACATCAGTATATTTGCCATTTTTTTCTACAAAACATGGCAGGATTTCTTTTCTTAACTCTTCTAAATCAATAGATTTTCCTCGTAAATAATCTTCAGCAAATCCAGCAAGCTTTTCACTTCCTACAAGCTGAACATGACACTGTCCAGCAAAAGAGTTAATTAATTCATTTGTATAGGCACGTTTAACTGTTCCAGGAGTCGCTAATACGGAAATAAAACCAGATTTCGTTTGTTCAGCAGCTGATTTAATAGCAGGAACCGTTCCCACAAAAAGGACATGAGGAAAATTCTGTCGTAGATCTGCCATCATCAATGTAGAAACAGTGTTGCAAGCAATCACACATAAGGCGGGATTATAGCGTGTTAAAAGATTTGTAAAAAACTTTAAAATGCGTTCTTTTAAAACATTTTCTTCCCAATTACCATAAGGAAATCCAGCATCATCAGCCACATAAATAAATTGTATTTCAGGGATAAAAACGCGCGCTTCCCTCAACACTGTTAAACCACCAACACCACTATCAAAAAAAAGAATAGGCCGTTCATCCATCAGTTTTCACATTTGTTTTTAATTTTTTGACGATCACGCTCTTTAGGGGCTCTACTCCCCCGTGGATATTGAGGAGAAAAATGATCCAACGAAGATATAACGCCTCGCAATAAGCGAACCTCAGATTCACTAAAGTTAGCACGCGTAAAAACAGAGCGTAAATTTGTAAGCATAACCTCTTTTCGTTCTCGGGGTCTAAAATACCCACGGATATCCAAAGCCTCTTCCAATTGAGATAAAAAACCATGAAGCACTGCTTTATTTGCAGGCTCCATCTCTGCTGCACGAAATGCCGTATCGCTTACATTTTCTAGACCTGTTTTCATCCATTCATAAGACATCAAAAGAACCGCTTGTGCAATATTAAGTGATGCAAAAGCAGGATTAACTGGAAAAGTAATGATTTCATCAACAAGGCTGATTTCATCATTTTCTAGTCCCCATCTCTCTCTTCCAAAGACAATACCTGTTTTATGTCCGATATTCTCACGCTGACGAAGTACATTTGCTGCTTCGACAGCACTTTTTACAGTTTTAAATCCACATCTTTCACGGGCTGTTGTAGCAAAAACATAATGTAAATCTGCAATTGAATCACGTAATGTGTCAAAAATCACGGTGTTGTTAATGACATGATCAGCTTTACTTGCAGCAGCTCTAGCTTTTTCATTTGGAAATATTTCCCGAGGTTTGACAAGCCGAAGTTGAGAAAGCCCAAAATTTGCCATTGCCCTTGCGACCATACCAATATTTTCCGGAAGCTGCGGTTCAACTAAAATAATAATGGGTCCATTTGTTAAATTTTCACGATTCTTATTCGTTCCAGCCATCAACCTTACCTAGTTTCACTTAAATAATCTCCCTCTCCACTATTTTTTAATGGAACCTTCTTCACAGTACGCTAATACTGTTTAATAATAAATTATAGACAATGTTATTTTTTCACTCAACGCGTGTAGATTTTCTCATAAAAATTTAAAAAGCCATTAAAGTGAACGATGAAGTTTATAACAATTTATATAAGATATCGTAGCGTTTTTTACATCCATTTTATCTTTTTAAATAGGGAATAACTCCTACAAATCATAATCTCAGTTGAATTATGAAATCATAAATCCTAAAAAAGAAATATGTACTTTATTCCCAAACTTTTTCCTGCAAAGCTTATCCGTCGTTATAAACGTTTCCTTGCAGATGTTAAACAGGATGACCAACATATTTTCACTGTGTCGGTACCAAATACAGGATCAATGCTTGGATTGACAGCTTCCAACGCCAAAGTTTGGCTTTCATATCATAAAAATACCAAGAGAAAATATGCCTATCAATTAGAAATTGTTGAATCCGATAATACTTTAGTTGGTATTAATACCACTTTACCGAATAAACTTGCGTTAGAAGCAATTCAAAACGGATTACTACCAGAATTAAGTGGGTATAAAACGATTTTAAAAGAACAACGCTATGGGATACAATCACGCATTGACTTTCTTCTACGGAATGACAATCTTCCTGATTGTTACCTAGAAGTCAAAAATGTTCATTTTATTCGTCAAAAAGGATTAGCAGAATTTCCTGATAGCGCAACAAAACGGGGAGCCCGTCACCTTGAAGAACTCATACAAATCGTACAACAAGGAAAACGAGCTGCTATGCTGTATGTTATTCAACGGGAAGATTGTGCAGCTTTTACAATCTGTCACGATCTTGATCCACTCTATGGACGTAAGTTTGATTTAGCATTAAAATCAGGAGTAGAATGTTATGCTGTAAAGTGTCACGTAAGTGTAGAAGGTATTTTTCCGATTCAGAGAGTAAAAATAGAAAACAGAAAAAACAATGATTGAGTATATTGAATATAATAAAATCCCTTTAAAATTTAACGGGAAAATTCGCATTTTCGATGACTATGCTTTCGCTAAAATGCGTGAAGTTGGTCGTATTGCGGCAGAATGCCTTGATGCTCTTATGGATATTATTAAACCTGGCGTCACTACACAAGAAATTGATGATTTTGTATTTACTTTTGGTGCCCAAAAAGGAGCTCTTCCTGCTGATTTAAATTATCATGGATACAGCCATTCATGCTGTACATCTATCAATCACGTTGTCTGTCATGGTATTCCCAATAAAAGACCCTTGCAAGAAGGTGATATTGTGAATGTTGATGTGACTTTTATTCTTGATGGTTGGCATGGTGATTCAAGTCGTATGTATCCTGTTGGAAAAATCAGACGTGCTGCAGAACGCCTTTTACAAATAACCTATGAAAGTCTTATGAGAGGAATCGCTGTCGTTAAACCTGGAGCAACGACAGGTGATATTGGTGCTGCCATTCAACAGTATGCAGAATCTGAACGGTGCTCAATTGTGAGAGATTTTTGCGGACATGGTATTGGTCAGCTTTTTCATGATGCCCCCAATATTCTCCATTATGGAAATCCTGGAGAAGGAGTCGAATTAAAACAAGGGATGATGTTTACGATTGAACCTATGATTAACCTTGGTAAACCACAAGTTAAGATTTTATCTGATGGATGGACTGCTGTTACTCGTGACCGCTCTCTGACAGCACAATATGAGCATACAATTGGTGTTACAAATGAAGGGTATGAAATATTTACACAATCGCCTAAAAATATCTTTTATATTCCAAATTCTCAGACCTAATCCACTGTAGAGATGTTATGGCTAAAAAATTAAATCAAAAGGAAGATATTCAAAGTAATCACTTTGCATTAACATCAAGTTCTCCATCCACCCCAGTATCAGAAAGAAAAAGTAAAGACCCTAAGAAAAACACACAGCTTGATAAACATTATCAAGGACATCGTGAGCGTCTTCGAAAGCGCTATTTAAAGTCAAAAGGAAATGCACTTGAAGATTATGAATATCTTGAATTATTGCTTTTTCGCACAATACCTCGCGCAAACACAAAACCTATAGCTAAAAATTTGATAGCACATTTTGGTTCACTCGCAGATGTGTTAGGAGCTGATATTCATCGACTTCAAGAAGTTCAAGGATGTGGTCCCGCAACGGCAATTGATTTAAAAATTATTTCAGATGTTGCAGGACGTCTTGCTCGTGCGCAATTGTTTAAACGTGATATTTTTTCATCATGGGATAAAGTATTAGCGTATTGTAAAGCGGTTATGGCTCACGAAACACGTGAACAATTTCGTATTTTATTTCTCGATAAGAAAAACGGCTTACTTGCCGATGAGGTGCAACAAACTGGAACGATTGATCATACCCCTGTTTATCCTCGTGAAGTTATTTCTCGAGCTTTAGAATTATCCGCAGCAGGACTTATCTTAGTCCACAATCACCCTTCTGGTGATTCCACCCCCTCCGATGCAGATATAACAATGACATACAGATTAAAAGACGCAGCAAATGCATTAGGGATTACAATCCATGATCACCTTATTATTGCACGCCATAATCATACAAGTTTTAAAGCATTAAAACTCATATAAACCTTATGGGAAAAAAGACTTCATTCAAGGATGAATAGCCAATCAATTCTCTAAATCAATATCCAATATAGCCATTGAGAAATTATAGGATAGCTCATCTTCATCTTCATCTCGATAGATAACACCTAGAAACTCATCCCCCATATAAACCTCACAAGAATCATCCTTTTTAGGGCGTGCTCTGACTTGCAATGCTGAGTTTTGGAATGTATTTTTTAAATAATTATTAAGTTTTTTTATTTCATCAGCATTCACTATGCTCTCCTGTTTTTTGAAACGATTAAAATAATTGTGTGTCGCGCGAATAAGACACTTATATGATTCTGTAAAGCCAGTAAAAAAGCTTAATCTGAATATTGACTTAATATTACATATATTTACAGCTCTTTCTTTATATCTTCATAAAGAACTTCTATAAAAGGAGTCTATCATTATTAAATATACCCGTATAGATAAAAAAATGGCAGAAAACTGTGTATATTTAAAATAATTTTACTTTATCTCCAATTTTAGCATCTGCATTTATGAGGTGTGTTTAGAGGAAAAATTAATCAACGATTTATAATTTTATTACTTCTATAAAAAATTAAAATAATAATAATTTTTTATTTAAAACTGCATTTTTAGCAAAAAAATATTATTATATCACTCAAAAATAATTCTTTTCAACGAATTTTAAATATAGTTATCTAACCTTAAAAGAATTACTTAGTTTAAGAAATATACAAAATAAGTGAATAAGAGTTTATTTGTCTGCCTATTTTTTATAAAAACTTATGTCAGAGTAAAAAGTTTTTAAATAATCTTTTCAGTTTATACGCGAAAATATTAGGTATTTTTGTAAATGCTAAGATCTATCAAAAATTTTTATTTTATAGGATAACGAGAGAGAAAATCGATAACACCTTTTTTATAAACTTTATCACCTACAGCAAGCATATGATCTCGACCAGGAATTGGTAAAGCTTCACCACAAGGCAACAAAGCTGCTAATGGCTCTGCAGCACCGCCAATCTCATCTAATGAGCCAACGGCAACAAGTGCAGGTTGTTTAATTTTATGAATTTCAGATGCCGTTAACTCTTGTTTTGATGTGATAATACAAGCAGCCAGAGCACGCCTATCACTTTTCGTTTGATCAGCAAATTTACGGAACATTAAACCACGCGTATTGGTAATGGTAGAGGGATCTTCCGCTAAAAGAGCCTCAGCAACAGGCTCCCAATTTCCTGCTCCCGTTACCATACCAATACCTAAACCACCAAAAATAACGCTGTTCACATATGTTGGATGTAAAAGAGCCATAAAAGCACTAATACGAGCTCCCATAGAATATCCCATAACATGGGCTTTAGATAATTCTAAATGCTGTAAGAGTTTGACCGCATCGCCAGCCATAGCTTGAGGTGTATAAAAGCTAGGATCATAACTTTTAACTGAATCTCCATGCCCTCGGTTATCAAGAGCAATAACACGATACCCTGCTTCAGTGAGAATACGAAACCAACCCGTTGCATACCAGTTCACCCGAGCAGAAGATCCAAAACCATGGATCAACAAAATAGGTGCGCCTTTCCCTTCTTCACGATAAGCAAATCGCAAACCATCATATTCAAAAAAACGAACGTCCTCAGCTGTCATTTTTTATTGCACTTTCCACAAATGACAGGATGAATAATACGTTGCCCTTTTTGTATCTGTTTTTCAGAAACTTCACCAGCGTTAATCTCAAGTGCAAAAGCTGCAGGAACGCCTGATGAAATGGTCTTTTTTGAAAATGGAGAAGTGTTTTCAATAATCGATACAATAATGCCTTCAGAGTTTAAAAAAATCATATCTAAGGGCAAAGGTGTATTAGCCATCCACATAAAAAGCTTCTGTTCATCTCCCGATTGATAACTTTTTTGCTGTTTAAAAAGCATTGCACGATCGCGTGGAAAATCAGTCCGATACATTAAACCAGCTGCTGCTTGAGAGGGAGTAAAAGCAATCTCTACCTTATAAGAAATCGTGCCCTGGTTTGTGTGTATTTCTAAAGGAATCGGATGAACAGGAATCTCCATGGGCTCCTTCGCGACAACAACGCGCGTCTCTAACATAAAAAACACCGCCAATAAAACAATATATCCTCTTTTAAAAAGTTTTAACATTTTTGTCCCCACCACAAAAAAAACTTAAATTTTGTTTCTGAAATAGAAATATCAGAGTTCAAAAGCCAAAAAACAAGAGAGCTGTTCTCTTTTTTTTTCCTTATTTTTATAGATACGCGCATTTTCTCATTTAGTTTATAAATTCACGAGAGCTATAACAGAGATACTTCTATAGCTGTTTACGCAATAAGCATCCTTTAAAAGATTTTACTCGAAAGTTCAATGAGTAGCGATTTAATGTGTAGCAAAAGGAAATCCTATATCTGGATAAATTTCTGCTGTCATCAAACCTTTTTCCCCTTTACCAAACCGGACAAGAACAACTTGTCCTGAACGAAGCTCCGCTAAACCAAAACGGCGCAACGTTTCCATATGGATAAAAATATCTTCTGTCCCTTGCCCACGGCTAAGAAAACCGAAACCTTTGTCACGATTAAACCATTTAACAATTGCACGTTCTAGTCCACTTTCTGGAGTAACCACAACATGAGTACGGGCAGGAACTTCTGATGGATGAACCGCTGAAGAACAATCGATAGATTTCACCTGAACGCACTTTAATCCTCGTTCCGTCTTTTCCACAGCACAAATAACTTTAGCGCCCTCTAAAGCTGTTTGGAAACCATCCCTTCGCATGACTGTAACATGCAATAATATGTCGGGAAAATGAGGTAAATCAGGTACAATAAATCCATAGCCCTTACTACCATCAAACCACTTAATGACACCACTGATTTCGATAATTTCCCCACAAGCACCTATACTATCCTCAGATAGGGAACAATCTTTGAATGCATCCTTACTCGTCATAATAACGTGATCCTGTAGCTTATAAATTGTACGATATTGATTCTCTAGGTTTAAGTAAACATTGCTATTGTATTAACACGCAAGCCCCAAGATAAGATTTCCCCATATTGTCGTATCTCTTACATATTAATATCAACATGAAATTTATAAAAAATATTTATAAAACTATTTGATTGTGCACTTTACATATCCTACAAAGAGGGCTCTACAAAAAAGGTCATATAAAAGTTTTTTTACATAATGATATTTTCATTAATGTGTAACTTGCATGATGAAGAAGTTCAATATAAGGTGCAAAAACGACAATTCAATTAAGGAAAATGCGCAATGCAATTGAAGAAAATCCTTACGACAATCACAGCTTTTATGGCACTTACAGCGAATGTTTATGCGAATGAACCTATCAAAATTGGTATTTATCTTCCGTTAAGTGGTCAAAATGCCTTTGGAGGTCAGCTTGAAATTCGAGGTATCGAATTAGCCCATAAACAAGTTCCAGAAATTTTGGGACGTAAAGTGGAACTTGTTATTATTGATAATAAGTCCGATAAAGTGGAAGCGGCTAATGCTGTTATGCGTTTAACAGCAAGTGAAAAGGTAAGTGGAATCATTGGTAGCTATGGTTCTTCACTCTCGCTAGCAGGTGGTGAAATAGCTGAAAAAGCAAAGACTCCGGCCATTGCAACTTCTTCAACGAATCCCCTTGTTACACAAGGTAAAAAATATTACTTTCGCGCTTGTTTTATTGATTCCTATCAAGGAGTAGGAATCGCAACTTATGTAAGCCAAGTTTTACAGGCAAAAAAAGCCGCTATCCTCAAAGATATTTCAAGCGATTATGCCATTGGGCTTGCAAGTTATTTTACACGTGCTTTCAAAAAATTAGGTGGTGAAGTTATCTCAAATTTAAATTATAATTCTGGAGATCAGGATTTTTCAGCTGTTCTCACACAAATTATCGCGAAAAAACCTGATATTTTATTCATTCCATCTTACTTTTCTGAAGGAGCCATCATCATGAAACAGGCGCGTGAATTAGGGGCGAAGTTTCAAATTATGGGTGGAGATGCCATGGATAATCCAGAAACTATTACGATTGCAGGAAGTGCTGCAGAAGGTTTTTTACATACGACACTTCCCTATAGTGAGGATATGCCAAATATGTCAGCTGCTGCGCAAAAATTTACAGAAGAATGGAAAAAAGTTTATCCTGACAAAGAGCCAAATATCAATTCAGTTTTGGGATACACAAGTTATATGATGTTCATGAAGGCTATTGAAAATGCTGGCAGCGCTGATCGTGAGAAAATTACCATTGCATTAAGCAAGTTAAAAGATTTTGAAACACCCTTTGGTAATATGTCGATGGATGAAAATCATAACCCTACGATTCCGATTGGTATCATTAAAATACAGGATGGAAAACGTGTTTATTTAGAAGAAGTTAAACCTGCTTTTTAATTTAAGAGTTGTACGTATTAAAATTGAAATGCAAAAATTGGTTGAGAAAAATATTCTCAACCAAAAAAGCTTAAAGATTTTCTTATTATCCTAGTAAATTAACAAATGTGGAAGGATGAGAGATGAGCACTGAAATGTTCATCCAGTATTTTTTTAATGCGCTGGCATTGGGGTCTCTTTATGGGCTTATCGCTATTGGTTACACCATGGTTTATGGTATATTGAGACTGATTAACTTTGCTCACGGTGATATTTTTATGCTGGGAGCTTATTTTGTTTTCTTTTCCACAATTAGCTTTATGCCGGCTTGGGCAGCATTTCTTCTTCTATTCCTCGCTGCTCTTATTTATTATTCAGTATTTATAGGATTTAAAAGGCGCCCTCCAACTTATTGGATGGCTGTTTTTTTGATTCTTACATTAGGATTTATTTATTATTTTAAAATTTCTCCACAAAATTTTACACCGATCTGGGTTTTAGCTCTTTGTTTTTCCATTTTTATTACAAGTGCAGTGGGGATTATTGTTGATCAATTTGCCTATAGACCTTTACGCCATGCACCGCGTATTTCGGCACTTATCGGTGCAATCGGTGTTTCTTTTTTTATTGAAAATATTGCTACTGTACTCTTTAGTGGTGTTCCCAAAGGTGTAAAACAACCAGATTTTCTGGTAACACCATTTTTATGGCACCTAGGATCAGAAGCAGAAGGTATCATTAGAATTGCTCCCATGTCTCTGATTGTTCCTATCGTATCATTGGTTCTTATTGTCTTATTGTTATGGATTATCCATAAAACAAAACCTGGTCTTGCTATGCGTGCAATCTCTCATGATATCGAAACAACGCGTTTGATGGGGGTTTCTGTCAATAAAGTCATTGCATTTACATTTGGGATAGGCTCAGCACTTGCTGCTATAGCAGGTATTATGTGGTCTTTACGTTATCCTCAAATTCAGCCTTATATGGGCGTTCTTCCTGGTCTTAAAGCCTTCATTGCCGCCGTTATCGGAGGTATTGGTTCGATACCAGGAGCAATGTTGGGGGGATTGTTATTAGGGTTTATTGAAATTATGATTATCGCATTTTTCCCCGCGCTATCTGGATATCGTGATGCCTTCGCTTTCATTTTATTGATTCTGATTTTATTGGTATTGCCCACGGGATTAATGGGTAAAAAAAGTCAGGAGAAAATCTAATGACAAAGTCAGCGACAATTTTTTTATCGTGTATCAGTATTTTCATTCTTATAGGTTTTTTATTCTATGCAGATAACCATTTTAATGACTATACACTCCGTATTATCAATCTGATTGCTATTAATGCAATCTTGGCAATTTCACTTAATTTGATTTACGGCTTTACAGGTATGTTTTCCCTTGGACATGCCGGCTTTATGGCTATTGGTTCTTATGTCTGCGCAATTTTACTTCTTTCTCCTGAACAAAAAGAGATGATGTGGATTCTTGAGCCTATCGCTGAACCTTTGTCCCATCTACAACTCCCTTTTTTTGTTGCTGTTGTTGTCAGTGGTTTGTGTGCAGCAATTATCGGTTTATTGATTGCTTTGCCAATATTACGTCTTGGTGGCGATTATCTTGGGATTGCAACATTGGGGTTTGCAGAAATTATCCGCATTATCATTACCAATGCAACATCGCTCACAAATGGTTCTTTAGGAATCAAAGGAATACCTCAAAATGCAACGTTATGGTGGAACTATGGTTGGTTAGCATTTACAGTTCTCTTTATTGTCCTCTTACTGCGAAGTAATACGGGTAACGTATTACGGGCTATTCGTGATGATGAAATTGCTGCGAAAACGATGGGAATTAATGCTTTTTTCTACCGTAGTTTTTCTTTTACTGTTGGAGCGTTTTTTGCAGGGATAGGTGGCGCATTAATGGCTGCTCTTATTTCAACCATTGATCCGAAAATGTTTAATTTTTTGCTCACTTTTAATATTTTAATGATTGTTGTCGCTGGTGGTCTTGGTTCAATTACAGGAAGCATTATTGGCAGCATTATCATTACAGTCATGCTTGAATGGCTTCGTATTATTGAAAGTCCATTTGACTTAGGTTTTATACATATTCCAGAAACACCAGGACTTCGCATGGTTGTTTTCTCTCTTTTATTGCTGGTAATTATTTTATTTTGGAGAAAAGGGTTGATGGGACAACGTGAATTCTCATGGAATGGAATTTATAACTTTTTGGCACGCAAAAAGTTTTCTAAGTCTGAGGGAAAGCTATGAACGACACTCTTCTTTCTCTCAATGATATTGTAATGCGTTTTGGCGGATTAATTGCTGTCAATAATGTTAATATGGCCATTAAACGAGGAAGCATAACAGGATTAATTGGTCCTAATGGTGCTGGAAAAACAACAGTTTTTAATATGATTTCTGGATTTTATGCCCCTACAAGTGGTACTATTCTTTTTGATGAACAAAAAATTTCTGGAGAACCTCCTTATATTGTTTGTAGACGTCATATTGCCCGAACATTTCAAAACATTCGTCTTTTCTCAGGGTTAACAGTTTTACAGAACGTTATGGTAGGCGCTCATGTCCGTCAAAAATATCCTTGGTTTTCTTCAGCCCTCTTTTTTTCAAAAGCAATGAGTGAAAAAAGAGAAGTGTATAAAAGTTCCATGGAGCTTCTTGAACGGCTACAACTTGATCACCTTGCCAATCAATTAGCAACAGCTTTACCTTATGGTGTACAACGGCGTTTAGAAATTGCACGCGCATTAGCCACGAAGCCTAAATTGCTTCTTCTTGATGAACCTGTCGCTGGCATGAATCCCCAAGAAAGTGACGATCTTAGAAAATTCATCGCAAAAGTGCAAAAAGACTTTGATCTTACAATTCTTCTTATTGAGCACGATATGAAAGTGGTTATGGGGCTTTGCCGACATATTTTGGTTATGGAATATGGCTGTTGCATTGCTAATGGCACACCAGATGAAATTCGTAATAACCCTAAAGTTATTGAAGCTTATCTTGGCGGAGATGTTTATGGATATTCTTAAAATAAAAAATCTTCACGTTCATTATGGCGCCATTAAAGCTGTTCAAAATCTTTCTATGTCCATAAAAAAAGGGAGTATTGTTACTTTAATTGGGGCCAATGGTGCCGGGAAAAGCAGTATTGTACGCTCTATTACAGGACTTAATCGCTCTGTTTATGGAGAAATTACCTATAATGGCGAATCAATTATTAAAAAATCACCAGAAGAGATTTTGCGATTAGGGATTGCTCTAAGCCCTGAGGGCCGACGTATTATGCCCCATCTCACTGTTTTAGAAAATCTCCATCTGGGTGCTTATATCCGTCATGATAAACAGGGAATTTCTCGTGATATTGAATGGATATTTGATCTTTTCCCACGCCTACGTGAAAGATCAAAACAGTTGGGAGGAACAATGTCAGGTGGGGAACAACAAATGGTTGCTGTAGGACGCGCACTTATGAGTAATCCTGATATGGTTATATTAGATGAACCCTCGTTGGGGTTAGCCCCCCTTCTTGTTCGGGAGATTTTTTCGATTATCCGCAAAATTAATGATATGGGAAAAACTGTTCTTCTTATTGAACAAAATGCATTTGCTGCACTTTCTATCGCAGATTATGCTTATATTTTAGAAGTAGGACATATTTTATTTCACGGTGAAGGCAAAGCTATGCTTTCTGATCCGCGCGTTAAAGAAGCCTATCTTGGTGGATAAAGCGAAAGGCAATAGAGCTATCTCTTCTCCCTTTAAGAAAGCATTTCTCATCAGTGATGAGAAATGCTTTTCGGTTTGGTGATTATATCCACCATTTTTCTGCACAAAATATTCCTGCGGCTTGTTCAATAATATGTGCTATTTTAAAAATGACTTCTTCAGCAAAGGGTTTACCAATCAGTTGCAATCCTAGGGGTAAACCATTTGATGACAAACCAGCAGGAACAGACATTCCTGGTAAACCAGCCATATTAACCGGTACCGTAAAAATATCATTAAGATACATTGCAACAGCATCATTTTTTATTTTTTCATCAGCAATACCAAAGGCAGGTGTTGGAGTTGCTGGGGTAAGAATAGCATCAATGCCTGAATCAAAACATTGATCAAAATCATGTTTTACGAGTGTCCTTACTTTTTGAGCTTTTAGATAACAGGCATCATAATAACCAGATGAAAGAACATAAGTCCCAACCAAAATACGCCGCTTAACTTCATCACCAAAACCAACAGAACGCGTATTTTCATACATTTCAATAATATCTTTTCCAGGCACACGCAAACCAAAACGGACACCATCATAACGCGCTAAATTAGAAGAGGCTTCTGCAGGAGCTATAATATAATAAGAAGGTAGAGCATATTTTGTATGGGGTAAAGAAATATCGTGTATTTCAGCTCCCGCATCTTTTAACCAATTTATCCCCTTTTGCCAAAGTTCAATAATCTCAGAAGACATTCCATCCAGATAATATTCTTTTGGAATACCAATTTTCATTCCTTTAATTGATTGACCAAGATAACTTTCATAATCAGGAACTGGTAAATTCATGGAAGTAGAATCTTTTTCATCAAAAGAGGCCATTGATCTGAGTAAGATAGCACAGTCACGAACATCTCTAGCAATAGGTCCAGCTTGATCGAGGGATGAAGCAAACGCGACAACGCCCCATCGTGAACAACGTCCATAAGTCGGCTTTATTCCTACAGTTCCAGTAAAAGCTGCTGGTTGACGTATTGAGCCACCTGTATCTGTTGCTGTTGCACCCGCACAAATTTGTGCGGCAACAGCGGCAGACGATCCCCCCGAAGAACCACCAGGGACGAGTTTTTCATTCGAGCCTTTTTTCCTCCATGGATTAATAACGGGACCATAATATGATGTTTCATTAGAGGAGCCCATAGCAAACTCATCCATATTAAGTTTTCCTAACATCACGGCACCATCTTGCCATAAATTAGCCGTAACGGTTGATTCATAGTGCGGTTTAAAACCATCAAGGATATTTGAACAGGCTTGAGTATGAACACCACGGGTTGCAAAAAGATCTTTAATTCCTAAGGGGATTCCTTCCAAAGTCCCCCCCTCTCCTCTCGCCAAGCGGCCCTCTGATTCAGCAGCCATTTTTCTTGCTTGTTCTGCTGTTATTGTTACATAAGCATTCAAAGTTGGATTAGCCAGTTCAATTGCTTTTAAATAAGCTTCCGTTAATTCCGTTGCTTTGAGCTTTTTCTTTATGAGAGCATCACGAGCTTGTGCAATTGTGAGGTTTGTTAAATCAGTCATATTGGTTCTCAAATTTCAAAAATATAAAAAGTTACTCAACAATTTTTGAGACAAGAAAGAAATTTTCTTCTGTAACAGGGGCATTGGCGACAATATCTGCTGCTTTATTGCCATCTGTAACACGATCTTCACGCATTCGTAGAGTCATAGGTATCACAGATGTTAATGGCTCAACTTCACTGACATCAACTTCATTTAACTGCTCTACAAAACCGAGAACAGCATTGAATTTTTTTGTCATAGGTTTTATCTCATTATCATGGATGGCAATCCGCGCTAAACGAGCAACCCGCTTGACGGTTTCTTGATCAACAGACATACTCTTTACGCCTTTCTGTTTTTTTTGTTTTATGCATTAATCTTTATTCTGGCTATACAAGGCTGCGCTTGCAAGCGCAAGAATATTAGATAACATGAATAAAGAATATAATTATAGATCTGGAACATTAAAAAACGTATTATAATTCTTATGACTGTTATTAATATCAATGAAGTTATGACACATCTTTTGCCTGGACAAACAATAGCAGGCTTAGATTTAGGGACAAAAACCATTGGAATTGCGATTTCTGATATGGGGCTAATTGTTTCAAATCCGCGTCCTGTGCTCCAGCGAAAAAAATTTACAGAAGATGCTCACGCACTGATTAAAATTTTTGATCATGAAAATGTAGGCGTTGTTATCATTGGCTTACCTCTTAACATGAATGGAAGCAGTGGCTCTCGTGTTCAAGCAACGAAAGCTTTTGTAAGTAATATGAAAGCGCATACAGAAATTCCATTTGTTTTTTGGGATGAACGCTTATCAACCATTGCCGCAGAGCGCTCTCTTTTAGAAATGAATGTATCGCGCACTAAAAGAGCAAGCAGAATTGATTCAGCAGCTGCTGCTTTTATATTGCAAGGTGCACTCAATAGAATTCAAAACTTTCATCATATGGAAGGATAGAGAACATTAAGCAAATGCCCTGCATTATAGCGCGCAATGAGCATCCCGTAGGAAGATCTCCATTGTCCCCCAAGGCGGCTTTCCATATAGGCATTTGCAACATGTTCTATGTCCGTAGAACGTAATGAGGCGGCGGCGGCGGCATAGGCTACTTGTTCAACAAAAAACCTTCCTGCTCCTTCATTTGCTGCTGCCATATCACCGGCAGACTTAATAATTTCAATAGCGCGTGGTCCTGCTGGTCCAATATCAAGAGCGATTTTTTCTAATAGTTTCTGAAACAATCCCGGTGCTTTTTCAGCAATAAGAATGGCATCCTTGACCAATTGATTAGCAGAACTATTTCTCACAATTCGTGCAGGCCCATTATGCAACATTTGTGATAATGGATTATTCTCTATAAAGCTTTCAATACCAAGTTGTGCAATAATTTCGCCAATAATAGGCACAACCAATTGACTGACATGATAAGCAATAATAGGTGTCATAATGCGCGCGAAAGCGGCTTCAGAACGGTCATTTGCTGCATTATCAAAGGCTCGCGCTAAACGCAAAACCAATGCTTGTGAAGCTGCAATATCTAATGCAATATCTGCAAAAATACGTTCTGTCAGTGGTGGTAAAGGCTGATTTGGCATTTTTTTTCGGAAGAAATCTATACCAAATTGAAGGGCAGCGCGCAAAACACCTGCCGATATGACAGATTGATCAAAACGCATCATCGTCTCGATATCTTTAATAACTTTAAGACCTTCTCCAGCATTTCCCAAAAGCCAGCCATAACTGCCTTGAAAATCAACAACTCCCTCTGGTGTTAAAAGTTCTCCAGAACGCTGAATTAAATGACGAATCGATATCAGACCATTTAATGCACCATTTTCCTGTATACGTGGAACAAAAAAGCAACTTAAATGACCATTTAAATCTGCACTAACAAGATACCCATCAGCTGTAGGATTAATTACATTAGTTTTTACGACATTTAAGCGATACAGATCGCGTTCCATATTTTCATCGAAAGAAATTTTCTTAACACTTGGAAAATTGAAAGCGTATTGTTCAATATCATCAAAGGCACACGTCAAAGAAGCGGATTTTTTATGATGAATAGGCTTTGATGAAGAATCATATTGGCGTGACAAAAGAACATTTTGCCATTTTTTGAAGAGCTCATTATCACTAATTAAGACGGCAATCGCTGCACTCGTTATAATAATCTCATTCAAATGCCCTGTTTCTAAACCAGCAGATAAAGCCAAACGAATTGCACGTGCTTGATAACGTACCCCATTTTCTGAAGAAGTGTTTTCCCAAAGCGAGGTCACCAACCCCGCTTGTCTAGAATATTGTTGAAGGTCTTGATAGGAAGAATGTATTTCTAATTTTTCTACCGGCTGTCCCCATTCATCGTTATAACACAATAAAGGCTTATAATGATTCGCTGTGCAAGAAAGCTTCCATGCTTCTTGACTCGCAGCAAAATCTCCTATTTCTTCAAAGCTTGCTAGTAAAAACTTAGGTAACGTAGAGGCTATACGAAACATAAGCGTATCACTAAGAAATGTATTTTTTCGACGAGCATTTTGCGCAGAGACAGCACTCATAGGTCTATTCCTATATTCAAATCATTCATATCATAGACTATTTGTCTTTTTAGAGTTAAGAAACATTTATCATATTCAAACAAATGCTTGTTTAATCTGTTTTAAAGAGAGATAAAGAAGAATGCTATGATTCAAGATAATTTTTTTCCACTTTTCCCTCACGAACATCTTTTGGCTATTAAAGATCTGAGTGTACAAGACCTTAATACATTGCTTGATCGAGCAGAAGCAAACATTATTCTCTCTAACAAAATTGATAAAACAAAATCTATTTTGTACGGACGAACTCAAGTTAATCTCTTTTTTGAAGCCTCTACGCGAACACAATCTTCTTTTGAATTAGCCGGCAAAAGGTTGGGAGCAGACGTGATGAGTTTCGCGATCGGCAACTCATCTGTAAAAAAAGGGGAAACGTTACTTGATACAGCTGCAACGCTTAATGCGATGAAGCCAGATATATTGGTTTTTCGCCATAGCAGTGCGGGAGCAGCAGCTTTATTAGCGCAAAAAGTTGATTGTTGTGTCATTAATGCCGGTGATGGTGCTCATGAACATCCAACCCAAGCTTTATTAGATGCTCTCACCATTAAAAGGGCAAAAGGTCGTATTGAAGGATTAACGATTGCCATTTGCGGAGATATCTTGCACTCACGTGTTGCACGTTCTAATATCCTTAGCCTTAATGCTTTGGGTGCTCGTGTTCGTGCTGTTGCTCCTTCAACACTCTTACCCACCGAAATTAATCATATGAGTGTTGAGGTTTTTAATAGCATGAAAGAAGGCCTTAAAGATGCTGATATTATCATGATGTTACGCTTACAGCATGAACGGATGACGGGCTCTTTTATTCCCTCCACGCGTGAATATTTTCATTATTTTGGTTTACATAAAGAAAATTTAGCTTATGCGAAAAACGATTGCATTATTTTGCATCCTGGTCCCATAAACCGTGGTGTGGAGATTGCATCGGATATCGCCGATGGACCACAAAGTATGATTCACACACAAGTAGAAATGGGAATTGCAGTACGTATGGCGGTCATGGAAGCTTTATTAGATTCACGCTTGAAGATCAATGGAGAAAAAAAATGATAAAACCAATTGTTTTTCAACAGGCTCGTATTATTGATCCTTCACGCGCAATCGATGAAATTGGTACAGTTATTGTTGAAAATGGACGGATTACAGCCGCTGGAAAAGAAGCTTTGAATCAAGGAATCCCTGCAGAAGCAGAAGTTATTAATGCACAAAACAAAGCAATTCTTCCTGGACTTGTTGATGCGCGTGTTTTTGTTGGAGAACCAGGAAATGAAAATCGTGAAACAATTGCATCTGCAAGTCAAGCAGCTGTAGCAGGTGGTATTACTTCCTTTCTTATGATGCCAGACACGCTCCCAGTTATTGATAATGTTGCCCTCGTTCAATTCATTAAGCGCACAGCCCAGGAAATGTCATCGGTCAATATTTATCCCGTTGCGGCAATCACACAAAATTTCAACGGACAAGAAATAACTGAATTTGGTTTGCTCAAGGATGCAGGAGCCGTTGCTTTTAGTGAAGGGAAAAAAACACTCCAAAATTCATCTGTTATGCGACGTGCAATGACTTATGCACGCGATTTTGATGTCCCATTAATCCACGAAACGCAAGATAAAGATCTTACAGGAAAAGGCGTGATGAATGAAGGACTGCTCGCCAGTTGGCTTGGTCTTTCTGGCATCCCCCGCGAAGCAGAAGTGATCCCACTTGAAAGGGATTTGCGCTTAGCAGCATTAACGCAAACACGCTATCATGCCGCTCAGATATCGACAGCGCTCTCTGCTGATGCCCTTCGCTTAAGCAAGCAACGCAATGAAAAAATTTCAGCCGGTGTATCGATTAATCATTTATCTTTCAACGAAAATGATATTGGCCAATATCAAACTTCTTTCCGCCTCATGCCCCCATTGCGTATAGAAGAAGACCGGATAGCACTGATTGAAGCAATAAGAGATGGGACGATAGATGTCATTGTCTCTTCCCATGACCCTCAGAGTATGGATACAAAACATTTACCATTCAATGATGCAGCAGCTGGTGCTGTTGGTATGGAGACCTTATTGAGTGCAACTTTGCGTCTTTATCATGATGAGAGCCTATCTCTTCTACGGATAACTGAACTTTTGTCAACGATGCCTGCAAAGCTCTTTGGACTCAATGCAGGAACACTCAAAAAAGGTGCTTATGCAGACCTTATTGTGGTTGATCTTGAAGAACCATGGGTTGTTTCGTCAGAGAGGTTCTATTCACGTTCAAAAAATACCCCTTTTGAAAATGCACGTTTTCAAGGACGTGTACTCCAAACCTTTGTAAAAGGGAAATCCGTTTTTAAACTTGATCAACAAACTTAATGAGATGCTTTATGAATGAAGCAGAAATACTTTTTCAGTCCACTCCATGGTTTATTTTCCTCGTATCGTATCTCATTGGCGCGATCCCATTTGGTCTTCTGTTTACGAGATTGGCCAAGCTTGGCGATATAAGAACAATCGGTTCCGGCAATATTGGAGCAACAAATGTTTTACGAACAGGAAATAAAAAAGTTGCTGCTCTAACACTTCTTTGTGATATGTTGAAAGGAGCTGTCGTTGTTTTCGTTATAAAATTTTTTAATGATCCACTCGACAATAGTATCCTTGTTTCTCTAGCGGGTTTCTGTGCTTTCTTAGGACATCTTTTCCCCGTATGGCTTAAATTTAAAGGTGGCAAAGGTGTTGCGACCTATTTAGGGGTTTGCTTAGGAGTGTATTGGCCTGCAGCAATTATTTTTATTATTGTATGGAGTGCAATTTTTCTCCTCATGCGTTATTCTTCATTATCTGCGCTTATTGCAGTTACAATCACGCCGATATTTGTTTTTTATTTTTCCGATTTTTATTTCTGTTGTATGCTGATCGCGATGAGCCTATTTGTGTTTATAAAACATTCTGCAAATATCAGTAGATTATTAAGTGGGGAAGAAAGTAAGGTTGGTACGCAAAACAGAGATAAATAAAGGAATTCTGCTTACTGATCGTCAACGTCTAAGTTGGTTACGGTTATTGCGCAGTGAAAATATTGGAGCTGTTAGTTTTCGCAATCTCATTGATCATTATAAAACAGCAGAAAATGCTCTAGCAGCATTGCCAGAACTTATTAGAAAAGGGGGTGGTTCTGCATCTATTAAAATAGCAAGCTTAGAAGATGCAGAAAAAGAAATACAAGAAGCTGAAAGATTAGGTATTCGGTTTATCGGTATGGGAGAACCAGATTATCCAGCTTTTCTGAAAGTTACAGAAGCCCCTCCGCCACTTATTGCCATCAAAGGTAATGTTTCAATTTTTCAAAAAACTTCGATTGGCATTATAGGCTCTCGAAATGCTTCAGCTGCGGGAAAAAAGCTTACAGCTCAATTTGCGCATTGTCTCGGAGAAGCAGATTTTGTAATAATTTCTGGGCTCGCTCGTGGAATTGATAGCATTGCACATCAAGCAAGTTTAAAAACAGGAACTGTTGCAGTCATGGCTGGGGGAATTGATCATATCTATCCTCCTGAAAATAAAAAGTTGCATGAAGATATTATCGCCAACGGTGGAGCTATCATCAGTGAAATGCCCATCTCTTGGCAACCGCGTGCTATTGATTTTCCAAGAAGAAACCGTATTATTGCAGCTCTATCACTTGGTCTCTTGGTTGTAGAGGCAGCCCTGCGTTCAGGGTCCTTAATTACCGCACGTCAAGCAGTTGAAATGGGACGGCTGATTTTTGCCATTCCCGGTTCTCCACTTGATCCAAGATCTGTTGGTACAAACAACCTCATCAAGGATGGAGCTCTCCTTACCACACATCCTTCTGACATCATCGAAACACTTACGCCATTAATTTCACCGCGTCCCAATTCCCAACTCAATTTTTTTGAGGAACCATCCTCTTTACAACTTGAAAAGGAGAATTTTAATTCAGCAGAGGAAAAAAACTCTCACTCCTCTTTAACAGATGATGATGCAGCACGTGCAGCAGTTCTCTGTGCTCTTTCAACAACGCCAATCGACATAGATACACTCAGTATCCACGCAGGTGTTCCGCTCCCAACTCTTTATCTCTTATTGGTAGAACTCGAGCTTGCTGGAAAGCTTATTCGACACTCTGGTGGTTGTGTGTCATTGTCGAATCTTGATCTTCCCCAAGAGCCTCAGCACTATTAATAATGCTTTGCCCTTCTTTGGCAACCATATCCAAAAGCAATGCTAAAAGCGGACTATGCGCCTGACGCGCCATCTGATTCATTTGCTTTGACATGTCTGTAATATATTGGATAACTTTCAAATGATTTATAAACATAATCCTCTATCCTTGAGCATTTCCCCTCCTACCTCTCAATAGACGTTATCTTAGTATTTCGCCGTATGTTTTTGTAATAACAGTGGAAAATAAATCGTGTAATTCTATATAGGGTGCACTTTAATAATAACAATCACAAGTTGTACAATATTCATGTTTTTTATATGGCTAATATTTTTTTTATGTGTTCTTAAACAATTGCCATTAGCTATTCGCGTGAAAGGCGTTTATAAAAAAGTTTTTTATTTCAATATTCGGGTAAAATTATGAATATCGTTATCGTTGAATCTCCAGCAAAAGCAAAAACAATTAATAAATATCTTGGGTCTCAATACAAAGTTGTCGCATCATTTGGACATGTTCGTGATTTGCCTGCAAAAGATGGCTCCGTTTTACCGGATCAAGATTTTTCAATGAAATGGGATATAGATTCTGCGGCTGCTAAACGTTTAAATGAAATAGCAAAAGCCGTTAAAGAAGCTGATAGCCTTATCTTAGCAACAGACCCTGATCGTGAAGGGGAAGCTATTTCATGGCATATTCTGGATGTTCTTCATCAAAAAAAAGTTTTAAAAGATAAACCTATTAAAAGAGTTGTCTTCAATGCCATCACAAAAAAGTCTGTGCTTGATGCTATGAACAATCCACGTGATATCGATACATCACTGGTCGATGCTTATCTTGCACGTCGCGCTCTCGACTATCTTGTTGGTTTTACGCTTTCACCTGTTTTATGGCGTAAACTCCCTGGTGCACGCTCTGCTGGGCGCGTTCAGTCGGTTGCTTTACGGATTATTTGTGACCGTGAATCAGAAATAGAGCATTTTATCAAAGAAGATTATTGGACCATTACAACACAGTTAAAAACCATCAGAAATGATCATTTCCAAGCAAGATTGACGATGTTTAATCAAAAGAAGATTGGCAAACTCGATATTCAATCTCAAGAACAAGCAGATCAAATTCGCCTTATGTTGGAGAAGTCCCAATATCACACACTCAGTGTTGAAGCAAAACCTACAAAAAGAAATCCTTTTCCTCCCTTTACAACCTCTACACTCCAACAAGCGGCTTCTTCAAAATTAGGCTTTTCAGCTTCTCGCACGATGCAAATTGCCCAAAAGCTTTATGAAGGGATTGAAATTAACGGTGAAATGGCGGGACTTATTACTTATATGCGTACCGATGGTGTGCAAATGGCCCCAGAAGCCATTGATACAGCAAGAAAAGTAATTCATGAATCTTTTGGAAAGGACTATGTTCCTGAAAAACCGCGTTTTTATTCAACAAAGGCGAAAAATGCACAGGAAGCACACGAGGCTATCCGTCCAACAGATTTTCAACGGTCCCCCAACCAAGTCCATCACTTTCTCGACAGTGATCAGGCAAAGCTCTATGAGCTGATATGGAAGCGCGCCATTGCCAGCCAAATGCGTTCTGCTGAAATTGAACGTACAACCGTTGAAATTGAAGCCCAGCAGGGAGACAACCGTGCAAATCTTCGTGCAACTGGATCTGTTGTTCGTTTTGACGGATTTATTTCCGTCTATACGGATCAACGAGACGAAGAAAATAATGAAGAAAATGAAACAACACGTTTACCACAAATAAACACGGGTGAAGCACTTACAAAAGAAAAAGTTGAATCTGTACAACACACCACAGAGCCCCCTTCCCGTTATTCTGAAGCCTCATTAATTAAAAAGCTTGAAGAGTTAGGGATTGGTCGTCCTTCAACGTATGCCTCTACATTAGCAACATTGTGTGATCGTGGATATATTGTCATTGATAAGCGGAAGCTGATTCCTGATGCTAAAGGGCGTATTGTTACAGCCTTTCTTGAAAATTTCTTTAATCGCTATGTAGAATATGGTTTCACAGCAGATCTTGAAGAAAAGCTGGATCTTATCTCTGATGGCAAACTTTCTTGGAAAGACGTGTTGCGTGATTTTTGGGACGGATTTAATGCATCTATTAGCAATATCCAAGAACTGCGTATCGCCAATGTCCTTGATGTTTTAAATGTAACATTAGCACCTCTCGCCTTTCCTGAACGTGAAGACGGAAGTGATGTACGTTCCTGTCCTCTCTGTAAAGATGGTCAATTATCCTTAAAACTCGGTCGGTATGGTGCTTTTGTTGGCTGTTCCAATTATCCTGAATGTAAATACACACGCCAACTTGGGACAGAGACAGAAGAAGAAAATAAAGCTGTGCACAATGACGAACCCCTTATGCTTGGTATTGATCCTGAAACAGGAAAAGATATTTCTCTTCGCAATGGCCGTTTTGGTCCCTATATTCAACGAGGTGAAAGCAAAGAAGCCAAACGTGCAGGGCTACCAAAAGAATGGCGAGCAGAAAATATAACCCTTGAAAAAGCCTTGGCTTTACTCTCTCTTCCCCGTGAAATTGGCATTCATCCTGAAACTGGCAAAATGATCACGGCAACAATTGGACGCTATGGTCCCTACCTTAGTCATAATGGAAAATCTGCGCGCCTTCTTCATGCGGATGAAGTTTTTGATATTGGTATCAATCGTGCTGTTACAGTATTGGCAGAACAACAAGAAAATAAAACCAAGCAAAGCAGAACAACATCTGCAGCATTGGCAACATTAGGGGAGCACCCCGAAGGAGGAACCGTCACTGTACGCAATGGACGTTATGGTCCTTATGTCAATTGGGGGAAAGTTAATGCAACATTGCCAAAAGATAAAGATCCCATTAGTATAACCCTTTCAGAGGCATTAGAACTTATATCAGCTAAAGCATTGAGTAAAAAGACAACGTCAAAAAAGGCTTCTTCCAAAACAAAAGCAAAAACAAAAGAGACATAAAATTTGGCTAAAGGTGAAAAAAACGTAAAATTCCTCTCCTCAGTCAGGGGAGGAAAATTACCCAATAGGCAAGAAATTCTTTCCTTTATTAATGAAAACCCTGATCGATCAAGTAAACGAGAAATAGCCAAAGCTTTTAATTTAAAAGGTGATTCTCGTATCTGGCTTAGAGATATATTACGTGCATTAAAGGATCAAAATCTTATATCTAAACAGCACAAAAAAGCAATAAACAAAGGAAAATTATCCCCTGTTGCTTTGGTAAAAATTAGCGGTCGTGATAAAGATGGTGGTTTTATTGCACACCCTCTTGAATGGGGAGATACGCCAAAACCCAATATTGAAATACACTCTTTCCGTCATATAAAGGGAGGGAACATTGGCGTTGGAGATCATGTTCTTGTAAAAATTTTTCGAAATAAAAATTCTCACGTCCCCTCTTATACGGGGCGAATTATTCGTAAAATTGATATATCCCTAAAGAGCACATTGGGTGTTATCCGAAAATTGGAAAATAATCAATGGCGCCTTGATCCTATAGACCGCAAAACCAATGAGCTCATCGTTGAAATGTCTCCAGAAATAAAGGTTAAAACGGGTGATCTCGTTGAAGTTGAAATAAAAAAAAATACAGGTTATGGACTGAAAAGTGCGCAAATAAAAAATGTTTTAGGGCATATTAAGAGTGAGAAAACACTTTCAATGATTGCTCTTCTCTCAAAGGGGATTCCTTATATTTTTCCTGAAAGCGTTCTTGAGGAAGTTAAACACATCAAAACAGCCAATATGGATAATCGCGAAGATTGGCGACAATTACCATTTATTACGATTGATCCACCAGATGCAAAAGACCATGATGATGCAGTCTATGCAAGCAAGGATAAGGACCCAACAAATAATGGTGGTTGGATTATTATTGTGGCCATTGCAGATGTTTCTTACTATATCAAAACAGGAAGTGCTTTAGATAAAGAAGCATTAAAACGTGGAAATTCTGTTTATTTTCCTGATACTGTTGTACCAATGCTGCCTGAACGCCTTTCTCATGATTTATGTTCTCTGCGAGAAGGAAAAGAAAGACCAGCTTTAGCCGTTCGTATGATTTTTGATGCAAACGGTAATAAACAAAAACATAGTTTTCATCGCATTATGATACGTGTAAGAGTCAAACTCTCCTATCAAGAAGTACAATTGGCAAGAAAAGGACATATCCATAAAAAAAATGCTTCCCTGCTTGAGAATATCTTGCAACCCTTATGGGAAGCTTATACATGCCTTAAAATCGCGCGAGATCGTCGACAGCCCCTAGAATTAGAAATAGCAGAAAAAAAGATTATTCTTGATCAAAATGGATGCATCCAAGATGTTGTGAGTGAAGAACATTTAGAAGCGCATCGTTTGATTGAAGAGTTTATGATACAAGCCAATATTGCAGCTTCTGAAACATTAAAAAAACATCATCAGTCCCTCATCTATCGTATTCATGACAAACCCTCTCTTGCCAAACAAGAAATATTGCGAAATTTTCTTCAGAGTTTAGGAATATCCCTCTCAAAAAGTGCTGAATTAACATCAGCACGCCTTAATAGAATTTTAGAAAAGGTCGCTTATACGGAACAACAAGAACTCGTCAATCAAGTTATATTGCGTTCACAATCACAAGCAGAATACAATCCTAAAAATAGTGGCCATTTTGGTTTGAATTTGCAGAACTATACACATTTTACATCACCAATTCGCCGTTATGCTGATCTCATTATTCATCGAGCACTCATTAAAGCTCTCAAACTAGGAAATGATCAATTAACGAATACACAAGAACAAAACCTTGCAGAAATTGCTACGCAAATTTCTTTATACGAGCGCCGTGCAATGATCGCTGAAAGAGAAACGAACGATCGGCTTGTTGCGCACTATTTAACGAATAAAATTGGACATGTTTTTACAGGACGCATTTCTGGAGTTACAAAAGCAGGCCTTTTTATCTCCCTTGATAAACTCAATACAGATGGTTTTGTCCATATTTCTACACTTAAAAATGATTATTATCATTTTGATGAAGCGCAACATGTTCTTATAGGGCAACATAGCCATAAAGGCTATCAGCTCAGTGATATTGTAGAAGTAAAACTTATAACAGTACAACCCTTTGCTGGTGCTTTAAGCTTTGAGCTTTTAACAGAGCCTCGTCCAATAAAATTTTCATCGACATCCTACCATAAAAACAAATTAAAAAAACAAAAGCGCCGTTTTTATGGAAAAAGAAAATATTAATTAAACATAAAATAATATTCCTTAAATTTTTATTATCGTCTTTTTTATTTTAAATGCTAAAAAGGCTTATTAAAAAATAATTAATATTTTAATTTTTCTTCAATATTTAATAATAAATAAGATCATAATGATCTAAACAAAAATGTCTATAATATTGAGTATATATATATTATTTTATCTATACAATATGCTTTTTAGCATATAAGAGCATATGTTTTAATTTATATTAAAAGTATTGCAGAGTTTTTATACTCAATGAAGTGAGAGAATCTGCAAAAATTGGTTTGATCTTTCTTTCATTTCAGCTCACCTTTTTGTTGTTTGGATAAACAAAAGTACCTTAAGCTATTCTCATGAAAAAATTTTTTGACTTTCAAAACAATTCTTTGCGTGCAATTATTGCCGCTATTGCAACTATTGGCACTGTTGGAACAGCACTGGCAATGGGAACACAACTTGTCTCTCTTCTTATGGCAGAGAAAGGACTTTCCAACAGTACGATCGGCTATAGTGGGACAGTTGGTGGAATCGCCACAATTATTGCAGCTATTTTTACGTCTCGAATTGCCTTATGTTTAGGCATCGCTCAAACAATATTGCTTATGATGGCGATAGGATCTTTAAGTTTTTTAGGATTCTATTTTTTTGAATTCATATGGGTTTGGTTTATTTTAAAGTTTATATTACATTTCACGATGACAGTTATGTTTATCCTATCAGAGTTTTGGATCAACAGTTATGCTCCCCCCAAAAAACGCGGTTTGATTCTTTCTATTTATGCTATTGTCTTAGGATTAGGGTTTGTGATAGGTCTGACACTGCTAGCAAAAGTGGGAACACAGGGATTTATTCCTTTTGCGGTTGGCTATAGCCTTATTATACTTGCTACTATACCAATTCTTGCAGCTTGGAAATTAAGTCCAAAATTTCAAAAAAATCAATATACGCCATTTTTCCGTTATCTTTTTCACATTCCAAGCGGGATGATGGCGGCCCTTGTTTACGGGGCCATTCAAATGGGCACATTAACGCTTATAATCCCCTTTAGTTTATCCATTGGTTATCATGAGAATGAAGCAGCACACTTTATGGCAACCCTTGCACTCGGGAATATTTTTCTCTTAATTCCTATCAGCATGTTAAGCGACTACACCAAAGATAGGCGTTATCCGCTAATAGGTTGTGCTATCTTAGGTTTTGTGGGAACTTTTATAGTACCATGGATTATTCAATATCTATGGATTCTGATGCTTGATCTATTTATTCTAGGTGGTGTATCAGCGAGCCTTTATACAATTGGTCTTGCACATCTAGGAGCACGTCTTACGGGAGAAGAACTTGCTGCTGCTAATTCTGCTTTTATTTTTTGCTATGGAATTGGTATGCTTATAGGACCAACCTTTATCGGAAAATCCATGGATCTCTTTGATCTCTTTGGTTTTTCAATAGCCATGGCTGTTTTTTTTGGTTTATATGTCATTTTGGTATTTGTCCAACTTATGAGAAAATTAATCAGCTCTTGACTTTTTTGAGAACATCCGTACTGTTGCCGGGAAATTTGATGATGTCGGAAATACGTTCTGACAGCGATAATATTTTTTTTCAGTATAAATAGGGTTTTTACATTATGGCTAAAGCAGCAACCATTAAGATCAAGCTTTTATCAACTGCAGATACTGGTTTTTTCTATGTAACAAAGAAAAACAGCCGTACCATGACAGATAAAATGAGTAAACGTAAATATGATCCAGTTGTAAAAAAGCACGTTGAATTTAAAGAAACAAAAATTAAATAAATCAGCCAATCCTTATTGGTAGGTTTTATACTTCAAAAGAAATGTGAGATTATTGCTCTTCAAAGTTATTTTCTGAGGAGTGTTTTTTGTTTTTTTAATTTTATTTTAAAAACTGTATAACTTTAAATTTGTTATGGTCTATACAGATTCAGCTAAGTTGATTTATTGTTTAAGTTTCTTACATATTATACTGCGCGCGTATTTGATTTTTGTAATATCTAACAAAAATTTTATCATTAAAACGGAATGTTTTTTCGTTATGTGAATAAAATTTTTTGAAAGCATTATAAGCAATGCTCAATAGAATGCGTTATAATGATAGTGACAGTTTCTTTATTTCATGAAAAATTTTTTTTCCCATTTTAACCTAAGAATCTTAAAGAAAATTATTGGTTTTAGTATTTTTATCGCTGCTAGCATTCTTGTCATAATAGCAACTTATTTTAAGCCGACTCAACCGTTGACTCAAAAAGAAAGATTTTCTTCTAAAAATTCCATTGAAGGAAAGGCACTCATTATGGATGGTGATTCCATCATGATTTCTTCCATTAAGATTCGACTGGTCGGCATTGATGCTCCTGAACTTCACCAATTTTGTGGAAAGAAAAATGCACGATACCCTTGTGGGTTTGAGGCAAAAAGATATTTAGAACAATTGGTCGAAAATCAAACTGTCACATGTTACTGGCATAAAACAGATAAATACCACCGTATCCTTGCAACATGTCAAACGCAACAAGTTCATAATATTAACGCAACGCTTGTACAGAATGGTTGGGCTGTAAGCTATTATGATTACCCCAAAGAAGAGCAAGAAGCCAGAAGAAAAAAAAGAGGAATATGGGCATCAAATTTTCAACGACCCAAAGAATGGCGCAAAGCACATCCTCGCACAGAATAAAAAAGTATTTTTAAATTTTATCGACCAATGAAACAATGTAGCCCAATTATCAAACTTGAAAAAGAAATCTATTCCTGTCGGGTTTGTATCCAACAGCCACATTATTTCCCTCCTCTTCCTCATGAACCAAATCCCGTTGTTTATTTATCTCATACGGCTTCGATTGCAATCGCAGGACAAGCACCAGGATTGCGTGTTCATGAAACATCTATCCCTTTTAATGATCGCTCTGGAGAAAGATTACGTGATTGGCTTAATGTCACAGAAGAAGAATTTTATAATAGATCTCTCTTTGCAATTATTCCTATGGGATTTTGTTTTCCAGGTTATGACAAAAATAAAGCTGATTTGCCACCAAGACGTGAATGTAGAGAAATATGGCATGAAAAGATATTTCAAGCGATGCCTCAAATAAAGCTTGTTCTTGCTATTGGCAGTTATGCGCAAAAGTGGCATATTACAGAATTAAAACATAAAACTGTTTCAGCAACCGTTCGTGATTGGAGAAATATCCTTTCCATCTCTCAGCCTCGAGGCTATAATGTCATGCCTTTACCTCATCCATCATGGCGAAATACTTCTTGGTTACAGAAAAATCCATGGTTTAACGATGAGCTTATTGTATATCTGCGTCGTTTAGTGCGTAAATTTTTATAAATTAAAATATTGAGAAAAAATATGGATCGTCTTGACCGAAAAATTTTACATCTTTTGCAGGAAAATGCGACACTTTCTGTCGCTGATATTGCTAAAAAAGTAGGACTTTCGACTACTCCTTGCTGGCGTAGAATTCAAAAACTTGAAGAAGATGGTGTTATTCAGCGTCGCGTTGCCGTTCTTTCTCCAGAAAAAGTCAATGCGCACGTTACCGTTTTCGTTTCTATTCGTACAAATACCCATAGTCATGAATGGTTTAAGCGTTTTTCAAAAATTGTGCAAGAATTCCGTGAAGTCATTGAATTTTATCGAATGAGTGGGGATATTGACTATTTATTACGTGTTGTCGTTCCCGATATTGAAGCGTATGATCTTTTTTATAAAAAATTAATTTCTAAAATTGATATCCGTGATGTTTCATCTTCTTTTGCAATGGAACAGATTAAATATACAACAGAACTTCCACTTAATTATATTAAATTACACGAAAAAGCGAATGAACAAACTTAAAAGTTTTTTACATCCTTCTCATCATTCTTTTTTAGGTATTCAAACTTTCTTGTTCCAAAACCGCCATTTGCGCATGTGTTAAAACAGCAGCTTTGACGATACCAGCAGCTATAGCAGCTCCTGCTCCTTCACCAAGGCACATTCCCAAATCCAAAAGTGGCTCTTTGCCAATTTTTTTTAAAAGTGTACGATGAGCTTTCTCAGAAGAAACATGTCCAACAAGGGTATGTTCAAGAGCTCTTGGATGCATTTTATAAAGGATAGCAGCAGCTGCTGTTGCCACAAAACCATCTAAAATAACGGGTATTTTCTCCATTCTTGCTGCTAAAATAGCACCAACCATAGCAGCAATTTCACGTCCTCCTAAGCGACGCATTATCTCAAAAGGATCATTAAAATGCTCCTTATGCAAAGCGACGGCTGTCTTAATCGCTGCTATTTTACGCTGATAAAAATTACCTTCCGATTCCATACTGTTTCCTGTCCACTCTTCAACTTCTCCTCCAAATAATGCAAAGCATAAAGCTGAAGCTATTGTTGTGTTTCCAATCCCCATTTCACCGATACACAAAAGATCTGTCCCACCAGCAATGGATTCCATGCCAAATGCCATTGTAGCAGCCGCACTCCGCTCGTCCATTGCAGCATCTTTCGTAATATTCATTGTTGGATATTCCAGCGCTAAATCAAATATTTTTAATCCAAGATCATAAGCTATACAAATTTGGTTGATAGCAGCACCACCAGATGCAAAATTTTGAACCATCTTTTGTGTCATAGATTGTGGAAATGGCGTAACATTCTCTTCTACGATACCATGGTTTCCAGAAAAAATAGCAACCAAAGGCCGCGTTACGATGGGTTTTTCTGCAGCCCTCCACCCCGCATACCAAATAGCAATATCTGCCAGTTTCCCTAATGATCCTCGCGCTTTTGTCAAGTTTTTTTGCCGTTTTTTAGCCAAAATTATAGAAAATTCATCAGCAACAGGTAAATTTGTAAGCAAAGCACGAAAATCATCAAATGGACGAGCAGTCATGAGGATACCTTTTTAAATTTACAATGTTTAATGAAAATCACCTCATATAGATAGGATATGAATAATTTATTGCTTTTTTAAACAGTGTTTTAAAAATATTAAATATTGTAAACGCGATGATTTTTATATTCTATTTTTCACCCCAATAACAAACATGCAAGATTAAAAATATTATCAATATCTTATGATGAACTTTACAGAATACCCTTAACCTATTTTCCTATCTAATAGACGTCATCGACATACCGTTTAATATATAAATTCTAACATTCTTTTCATAATAAAAGTTATAAGCTTTCAAAACTTATAAAATTGAAGTAAAAAAAATTATCGTGGAAAAATGCAAATTGCATCAATGATCTAACTTTTAACATATATTAATTGTCTTGCTGTTATTCCATGATAGCGGAAAAAGCTTCTTTCAAAATACATATATCTGCATTTGGTTTTGTCGCCTCATTGGATAATATTTGCCGCCATCGACGTGCCCCTCCCCGCCCATGAAATAAACCAATCATATGACGCGTCACGTGAGAAAGACGCCCTCCCGATGCAATATGTCGAGCCGCATAATCACACATGATTTCAATAAGATCACTTTCACTCAAATTATTCTGCAACTCACCATAGAGTTCAAAATCAATATGTTTTAATAAAGTTGGATCATGATAAACTTGGCGACCAACCATGGTAGCATCACAGCAAATCAAGTGCTCTTTTATCTCATCAATTGATTTAATTCCACCATTTATCCCAATGAATTTATGAGGATATTTACGTTTTAATTTATAAACTCTTTCATAATTAAGGGGCGGAATATTGCGATTTTCTTTTGGGCTTAATCCTTTTAGCCAGGCTTTACGCGCATGAACCCAAAGGGCATCACATCCTGCATTCCAAACTTTCTCCGCTAAAAGATCTAAAGCGAATTCTTCATCCTGCTCGTCGACCCCAAGACGACATTTGACCGTTACAGGTATCGTCACTGCTTTTTTCATCGCTTCCACAGCATTTGCCACAATATCAGGATCTAACATCAAACAAGCTCCAAATACACCTGCTTGAACACGATTTGATGGACAACCAACATTGAGGTTTATCTCATTATAACCAAAATCTTCAGCAATCCGTGCAGCCTCTGCTAATTTTTTCGGATCTTCTCCCCCTAATTGTAATGCCACTGGACACTCTTTATGACTAAAAGCCAACAATTGTTCGCGAACACCATGAATGACAGCATCTGCTACCACCATTTCCGTATAAAGGAGTGCTTTTTTTGTTAAAAGACGATAAAAAAATCTGCAATGTCGATCTGTCCAGTCCAACATTGGTGCTACTGCAAATTTTACAGGCGATGGAAGATTGTAAAATATCATGAGGGCACTGCTCTTATATCCCCGTAGCTCTCTCTTTATACAAAGAAAAATACTCACCTTTTAATTTACAGAAAGCTTTATTCTCTAAGACCATTATGAGCATACTAACAGTCCCTTTATTCAATTGATATAAAACGATAATCAAGCATACCAAACCACAATTTTCATAGAGTAACGCTAAAATACATAAACGTGAAAAAAAAACTTTCATCTGTAATGTAAAAAACTTATTTGCAAGTTTTTTATGCCATTAACTTTTCATCCTTACGGATTTTATAATGGAGTTTAAAATAATAAACTAAAACATTCTACAATTTTCCATGATAGACTTAATTTTCTTTAGCCTTTTTCAATTCATTGTAAAACAAAGATGATAGAAAGTACTTTTATTTTTTTCTCCAATAAAAAACAAAAAATTTTTTTTCCATACAAATCCGATTATAAATTATTTTTTCACAATGCGTTTTTCTTGGTGATATTTATTAAATTTTTCCTCATAGGATAGACAAACTCCATTCTAAATATTCCATCCAATTTTGCCATTTTATGGTTGTTGCAAAAAAACTAAATTGAGAATACAGACAATCATTGTCTTTTCAACATGGATGGCTCGTATCAAGATCTCCTGAAGAAAAATATTTTACAACATTGCAGAAAAACCTATAAAGCTAAATGACTATAAACGTTTTTCAATTTCTTTTTGGCTTTGCATATAGGAAGAAAGAGTCTCAACCTCTTGTTCATTAAAGAAAAGGCCGAGTTTTGAACGGCGCCATAACACATCTTCACATGTTTTCGCCCATTCCTTTTCCATCAACCATTTTACTTCTACTTCATAAAGCCCATGTCCAAAATCTTTCCCTCTATCCGCCTTACCATCTGCAAATATCACCAATGCTTCCGTACCATAGGAGCGCGCAAGTCTGCGGTGTGTAAAAGCATCTAAATCTGGCGTCAGAAGAGCAATTCTATTTTCGATTATATCTAATTGGTTATAAAGAAAATCACCTCCAGGAAGGACTGCATTAGCCGTCCATGGTGTTCCCTTTTTACCAAGCGCTTTTTCAACGAATTTCATCGCATCTTCAGCTAATTTACGATAAGTTGTAATTTTTCCACCATAAAGATTAAGAATCTTTGGTGTACTTCCTGTTCCCATTTCTTTTAAAACATAATCGCGCGTAATTTCTTGTGCTTTTGAAGATCCATCATCATAGAGTGGGCGAACTCCAGAGTAAGACCAAACAATCGCTTTAGACGACACTGATTGTATGAAATATTCACTGGCTGCTGCGCAAATATAATCGATCTCTGCATCAGTAATATGAACATTGGCTGGATTTCCCTGATAATTACAATCCGTAGTTCCAAGCAAGGTAAAATCTTCTTGATACGGAATAGCAAATATAATACGCCCATCACCATTTTGAAAAATATAAGCACGATCATGCGTATAAAGCTTCGGAACCAAAATATGAGAGCCTCTAACAAGCCGTACTGGTGGATGTTCTTTACAATCTAATACGCTTGTCAAAACATGATCAATCCACGGTCCTGTCATATTCGCGACATAAGAGGCTGTGACACTGTATTCTTTACCACTTAACTTATCTTGTAAAACAATACGCCATTTTTTACCTTCTTTTTTTAAAGAGAGAACTTCTGTCCGTACTTTTATATCTGCTCCGCACTTTTCTGCATCACGCGCATTGGCAATGACTAAACGGGCATCATCGACTCTGGCATCAGAATATTCAAAACCTCTCTGATATTCTTTCTTCAGTGTAGAGCGAAACTTTTTTGAAAAATTAATCGTTTTACTGCGCCACAATTTTTGATTCCATTTCCCTAAATAATCATAAATAAAAAGTCCAAAACGTAACATCCAAGCAGGGCGCAATTTTTTATGATAAGGAAGAAGAAAACGCAAAGGACGCACAATATGTGGAGCCATACGTAAAATGATCTCCCGTTCTTTTAACGCTTCACGAACAAGTTTGAACTCATAGTGTTCAAGATAACGAAGCCCCCCATGAATAAGCTTTGTTGATGCACTCGATGTTCCCGATGCAAGATCATTCATTTCAGCTAATCCTACTTTAAAACCGCGGCCAGCTGCATCTCTTGCCAATCCACACCCGTTTATCCCTCCCCCAATGATAAACAGCTCATAATGCGTTGTGGTTTTCATAATTTCACTTTTCATTATTCTATTTTGTTTCACACGTCTCAATAAAGTAACAGTAAAAAATCAATACAAGTGCACTTCATTGTATGCTCAACCTGCTTTTTTCCACAATAAATACCTATAAAAAATTTTTTGATACCCTTTTATCAAAACAACATTTGACAAATTAAAGAGAGTTTTTTTATCTTTTGAAGAACATAATCTTTGCAAATGTGCATCATATAAAGTTTTTTAGAGAAAAATTGATGTTTTTTGCTCATTCGTGAATAACGCTATAGCTAATGCTTTATTGCACAGAGATAACGCTTTTCATATAGTTCACTTAAATAACACGATAGAAAATATGAAGGGATACAGATGACTCATCAAGTTCACAACTCAAAAGTAACACTTGTTTCAAAAGTTTTAGCTTCTGTTATGTTGAGTATTTTATTTTTTTTCCCTTCTTTATCAAATGCAACATCACACCCCAAAACAGCAAATCATTTAAACTCAGAAAATCTTAAAATACAACTTCTGGAAGATTCTAATTTTTTATCTAAGCTTAAAGAAAAAGTTACACCCCATATTGATCCTCATCATATTCAACAAATTGTGAGAGAGTATCTTCTTACTCATCCAGAAATTATGATTGAAATGCAGCTTATCCTTCAAGACAAGTTAGAAAAACAGAATGAATATGAAAGTGAAAGACAAGCCTCTATCATCCATTTATTAGAAAAGGAGATTTTTCACTCTCCTCATGACGCTATTTTGGGCAATCCAAATGGCAAAAAAGTGCTTGTTGATTTTTTTGATTACAATTGTCAACATTGTAAAAGTTCCTATTCAGATATAGAAGACTTGATAAGAAAGTCCCCAGATCTACGAGTCATTATCAAGGATTTGCCAATTTTAGGACCTGATTCTATAGCGGTCCATACCATTGCCTATGCATTTCGAAAAAAATTTCCAGAAAAATATCCACAGTTTCACAAAGCGCTTTTAATGCATCAGGGGCGTGTAAATAAAGCTAAAGCTATAAAAATAGCTGTTTCATTAGGAGCAGATGAAAAAAAACTCCGTAATGCAATAAAAGATCCTAATCTACAAAACGCCTTTAGAGAAAATATTCAAATTGCCACTCAGCTTCATATTACGGGAACACCTTCTTACATTATCGGTAATAAAATACTCATCGGTGCAGCCAGCCGAGATATTCTAAAACAAGCGATAGACAATACACAATGAATAACTGTTTTATACCTAATCTATTTTAGGAAGAATACTGTAAATGAAGTGATTTTATGCTTTCTCTTTTTTGACAACAGGCTTATAAATGCAATTTTGCGTAAAGCAGATGCGGGGTTAAAATTGCAAAGTATAATGACTTAAAGGAAATAAAAATCTTTAAAGCCTCAAAAGATACCATCCCTAATCTAGAGATGTTCAGTCATAGAATGAGATAATGGCGATCTTTATTGATCAAGGAGTTAGAAATAAAATGGCAACGAAAAAAATAGATTCGGCAAAATATACCGCAATTGATACGAAAATTATTCGCGATCTTGCTGAAATTTTGAATGACACGAATTTAACGAATATTGAAGTTGAGCAAGGAGAACTTCGTATTTTTGTTTCACGTCAAAATACCTCTACTTCTTCTGAACAAGCAATTTATTCACCTGTTGCTACTCCTAGTTTTTCTATAGCATCTTCTCCAGTCCCAACATCCGAATCTCCCATACAATCTCCCCAAGAAGATAAATCAAAAAATACAATAACCTCCCCAATGGTTGGGACAGCTTATCTTGCCCCTTCACCGGGTGCTCAGCCATTTGTAGAAGTAGGGCAAGATGTTTCTGAAGGAGAGACGTTACTGATCATTGAAGCCATGAAAACAATGAATCAGATTTCGTCACCACGCTCAGGCAAAGTAACCACTGTTCTTGTCAAAGATGGCCAACCTGTTGAGTTTGGTGAACCACTTATTATTGTTGAATAAAGCGAGAGGCAACTATGATTCGAAAAATCCTCATTGCTAATCGGGGAGAAATTGCTCTTCGCGTTTTACGTGCATGTAAAGAACTTGGTATAAAAACCGTAGCTGTTCACTCTACTGCTGATGCAGATGCAATGCATGTTCGTCTTGCTGACGAAAGTGTCTGTATTGGCCCTCCTCCCGCTCGCGATTCTTATTTGAGTATTCAGCAAATTATAGCTGCTTGTGAAATTACAGGAGCTGACGCAGTTCATCCAGGTTATGGCTTTCTTTCTGAAAATGCAAAATTTGCAGATGTTTTAGAAGCCCATGATATTACATTCATCGGCCCAACGGCTGCTCATATTCGAATCATGGGCGATAAAATTGAAGCCAAAAAAACTGCCAAAAAACTTGGTATTCCCGTCGTTCCTGGTTCAGATGGAGCTGTCACAGAAGAATCAGGTGCTTTACGCACTGCTCGTGAAATTGGTTATCCCGTTATTATCAAAGCCTCTGCCGGTGGTGGTGGGCGTGGTATGAAAGTCGTTCATTCTGAACAAGAGTTTTCGATAGCGCTTAAAACAACGCGTTCAGAAGCGAAAGCAGCTTTTGGTGATGATGCTGTTTATATAGAAAAATATTTAGAAAAACCCCGTCATATTGAAATTCAAATCATAGGTGATGGTGCAGGAAATGCTATTCATTTAGGAGAACGTGATTGTTCACTTCAACGACGGCATCAAAAAGTATGGGAAGAAGCAACGTCACCTGCACTTAATGAAACTGAAAGAAAAAAGATTGGTAGTATTGTTGCAAATGCTTGTGCTCAACTTGGATACCGTGGAGCTGGTACTGTCGAATTTCTTTATGAAAATGGTGAGTTCTATTTCATTGAAATGAATACGCGTTTACAAGTCGAACATCCTGTAACTGAAGCAATTACAGGTATAGATTTAGTCCATGAACAAATTCATATTGCATCAGGCTGCAAACTTTCAGTGACACAAGATGATGTTTGTTTCTTCGGTCACGCCATTGAATGCCGTATTAATGCAGAGGATCCTCTTACCTTTACCCCATCGCCGGGAACCATTACACACTTTCATACCCCTGGCGGTCTAGGAATTCGTGTTGATTCAGGTGCTTATTCAGGTTATCGGATTCCTCCTTATTATGATAGCATGATTGGAAAACTGATTGTTCATGGGCGTACCCGTTTAGAATGTATGATGCGTTTACGGCGTGCTTTAGATGAGTTTGTCGTCGATGGGATAAAAACGACACTTCCTCTCTTTCGTGATCTCATTAACAATCAAGATGTTGCAGACGGTAATTATAACATTCACTGGCTAGAGAAGTATCTTTCTCAGCAATCAACTTCTTCAGACCTTTAATTCAAAAAAATATTAGCTTATCATCAGATTCTATAAGCAAGGATAATTTCAACGTTGCTGTAAACATTGTAAAAAAAGAAATAAACTGATTATTTTTTATTTGTTATATAATTTTCTTTTAATATGTACAAAAATTGGTAATTTTTTGTTTTCCTTTTTATGAGTTTGTGCTAACTCCTACATGGTCACGCCCTTATAGCTCAGTTGGTAGAGCACCTGATTTGTAATCAGGGGGTCGGGAGTTCGAGTCTCTCTGGGGGCACCATATTTTGTGTTTAACATATTGAAATATATATATTTTTTCATTTGATTCTCTTTTTTAAGACCACCTTTCAGACCACCCTTTACGGTTTATACAATTTTATCTAATTTGTTGTTATTTGCTCCGTATTTTTCTTTGGAGTGAAGGCTAGAATCTCTTTTTTTTCTCCACCTTACTGCTCTCCCTAGCTTATATAGCTCTGGAAATAACCCTTGAAGCACCCAATTGCGAATCGTTGTTGTTGATACACTAAAAAGCTCTGCACATTCACGGGTTGTTACATATCTATCACGATCATCAAATATCATCTCATGACCTTTTTTTTATGTTACATAAATGGGTGGGAGTGCTGGGAGGAGAGAGCACCCCCATAACATCAAGCGGCTTTTGTCAAAATCTTTTGCATCTCTTGCTCTATTTCTGCTAAAAAATTTTCAACTGCTTGATTGATTTATTTAATTTGTTCTTCATCACGATTGATGCATTTGATCTTCATTCTCAAATTAGTAGATTTACCTACAAAGTTTGGATTATAGCTAACAAAATCACACCATTTGCGCCCCGTACAAGCCATTTGAAATTGCATTTGTGCGTGATATTCAGGCTTGATATTACTATCGATAAAGAAGCGTAGATGGTTTGGTGGTTGCGGGCATTTAACCTCTACTAAACCGTCTTCACCAACAAATCCATCAGGACTTGCACCAGCCATTGGGATTGTGGGATGTTGAATGAAACCGCACCCTGTGACCTCTGTATCATAAATAAAGGCATATTCTCTCAAGGCATCTTCTTCATGTTCAATGCCCCATTGCATAGCGGGTGTTATATAAGATTGGCTTATTTCCTCTGTTAATCGCTCTGTCATAAGTTTTATTTTGTAGTCTTCATATTTGCTTGTAGGTATTCCCTTGGCTGTTTTACTGAGTACGTTATAAACGTTTGAAGCGGTGACTTTACCTAAACGGGCTTGAAACCATTCTGCTGTTCTTTGTTCCATTTCACACCGCCTTTTGTTGCTCTTGTTGTGCTTTATTCATTTGAGAGCGTTTCTTTTTTTTCAAAGCAAACAAAACGGTTTGTGCTTGTTTATAAGACATCTGTGTTAGGGTTTTTACTCCTATGAAAGAAATAATATCGCTTTCCTTTGCTTGTGTCTGTTCCATTAATTCTTTGATTTCATTCATCTGTTCAGAAGAGATACCAGCAAGAATTGTGGCTCCATCTGTATCGTCTTCTTTTCTTGCTACATTAAGAAGCATGCCTAGCAGGTATCTTCGTGCATAGGTAATTGTAGAGCCAACCGCTTGTATGCTGTTTTTGCTCCCTGTAGTGTCAAAGGGAAATGTTCCTTCTGTTGATATTTTATTCCCTGATTTATGTGTTAAAGTCATTTCTACGGTTATACCGTTTGAGTTCTGTGCTTTGATCTGAGAAAACAAGGCAAAGTGGTGTTTTGCAAGAGTTTCCTTGATTGCATCAATATATTTATCAAGTGTTGTATAGATACTTTTAGTATGTGTATTAAGGGCATTTTGTTCGATGTTTTTATATTCCATTTGCATAGCAGAAAGATCACGGACAAAGTCCTGGCGCTCTTGTCGTTCTATCTCCTTTTCTCGCAATTCAAGAAGGCTCTTGAGACGCTCCAGATCGACATCACTTTGTAAAGCTCTTTCTAAAATAAGCTCCATAGCTGTAGAGTTGGTTTCACAAGCGTTTGTTTTTTCCACTAATTCCGTTTGTGTGGTACTTAGTTCTCTCATCTTGATTTCCTCCATTAAAGCGCAACTCACCCGTGGCGTGAATCACGCATGTGTTAAAAGTTGTTTGGTTTGGTTAGAAGCCTGCCTTTAAAAGCTATGTGATATTGGTCCCCTCCCCGCCTGTAAAACGAGGAGGTGAATCAATTTTTACTTAAGCCGCTTTAACGACAGATCTTGCTAAGACCTGTTTTGCTTCTTTAATTAACGCTTTATATTTTCTGTTCTCTTCATCTACTCTAAAAGCATCAACAAGACGAACATGGATAGGACCTAAAAGATACAAAGCTTTTTCACCAGCGTTCATACCCTCCCAATAACTTGGTAAATCAAAACGTGTATCTTCATAATCAGTAGATTGGCTTTTTAACTTTTTCTCACATTCAATAAAGTAACGGCGTGCTTGTCGTCCTTTTTCATTACGTTCAACCATTGAGAGTTCTTTCGCCATATCTAATGTGAGGTGATATTCTACTGCTACGGCATTGTTCGCTTCCATTTTTTTGTGGAAGCGAATAAAATCCTGTCCTTCAAGAAAAGAATAAGCAGCAATACGTTTTTTCATCCAAGTAGAAAAATCTTGTTTGCTTTCCAAAAATGCATGCAAATTACGTGCATTAACTGTTTGAACAGTTTCCCGATCAATAATTTGTTCTGATATTTTAATGAGAGTGTTCATAATGAACTCCTATGCAATTAGATGTTTTTCATTGACACTCCATAAGAATGCCGGGCGCTGAAAAACACGGTGCATAGTCCGTCGTTACGCTTTTCCCATAAGGGTATTGTATAGCGTAACCACACCCGACAAGGTCATTATATGCGTGTAACATAGAATGAGTCAAAGCCTTTAATGTGCGGAAAATAAACTGTTTCGGCAATTCATCCGCTATGCATTTTAAGTGTTTTTCAAGCACCTGATTTGAGGATATATATACTGATAGTATATTGTCAATTAAAAAATTAAAAATTTGACGCAAATAAACTTTGATTGTTTCATTAGTGAGTTTATATTTCTTTTCCATGATTATTTTCCTACCTTAAAGCAGTGTCGTTACCGGATTCTTCTGTATTTTCGGTTACTTGTGCATCATCAGAAACCAAGGCATTCCCATAAATACAGTTGTTGCCAAAAAACCATGCACTCCCATAAATACTAGCTTTGCCGTAAATCTTCATATTACCAGAAATCTTTGCTTTACCGAAAACCTGCGCATTGTCATAAACCTTGGCTTTGCCAAAAACTTCGGCATTGCTCCCCACGCTAGCAGAGCCATAAACTTCAGTATTGCCATTAACCACAGCATTATCGAAAACTTTGGCATATTCATAAACTTTGGCATGATCACAAACATGAGAATCGTCAAAAACCTTGGCATCACCAAAAATCTGTGCATGACCATAAACCTTGGCATTATCACCAATCCAGCAATTGCCTTCATGACTTAAGTTATCTTCTTTTTCTATAAAGCCACCAAGATCACCTTTTTTCACATCTCCAAAGTCTCGTAATGCTTTAATTCTATAAAGTGTCTTAAAGCCAACTTCGGTTGTCTCATCAGTAAGTTCGTATTTCTTTTTTATCATGATAACCTCCTCTTAATGCATGCTTTGTCTTTTAAGCTCTTGAGACAGCAGCCCCATGCCTTTTGTGGTAATTTTTGCGCAAGGAATGACTTTTTCTATTCCACTGGCGGTTTGAAGTGTGAAAATATCACAAGAAGGGTTTGCACTCATAAAACAATGGGAAGGCTTGCGCCTCAATGCTTATAAAGACGCCATCGGTGTGTGGACAATCGGTTATGGACATACAAACAGTGCCGGAAAACCTTTTGTTCACAAGGGCATGACAATTACTGAAAAACAAGCCGAAGATCTTCTTTGTAAAGATTTAAGTCAATTTGAAAATGCCGTTGAACGCACTGTTACAGTTTCATTAACGGATGAACAATTCGCGGCATTGGTTTCCTTTTGCTATAATGTAGGAACAACAGCTTTTTGCAATTCTACACTGCTAAAAAAGCTTAATAACGGTGAATATGAAGCAGTCCCGGCTGAATTACAAAAATGGACCAAAGCGGGTGGTAAACGCTTGCAAGGTCTCGTACACCGGCGTGTCGCAGAAGCAGGATTATGGGCGAAAGGCGCTTATGTTTCCTCTAACTACCAAACGGTAGAAACAAAGGATTCAACAACGCTCTTTAAAGCAGAAGCATTGGCACCAGTCATTGGTTCTTTTTCAGGTCTTGGCGGCTTGTTAGCAGGCAATGGTCCAGTGCAATGGGCACTTGCCACCATCATGGTTCTAGCTGCAGGTGTTGGTCTTTTCTTTGTTGCCAAACGCTTTCAGGAGCACCGACTATGATCTTATGGATGAAAAAAAATCTGCTGTTAACAGGTGCGGCTTTTGCCGCTTTTTTTATGGCTTTAGCCAAAGCTTTTACCCTTGGCAAAAAAGCAGAACAGCAAAAGCAAATAGAAAAAACTTTAAAGGCAGCAAAAACACGTCTGGAGATAGAAAATGAAGTTAACAAAAAAACTGATGCTGATGTGCGCGCTGCTCTCTCTCGTTGGTTGCGCAACAAATAAGTATGTCTCTTGTGTTGGTTGGTTACCCATTTATTTAAACAAAAGAGATGTTAACGTCATCAGTTCAAGCTTAGCAAGAGATATCTTAAAACATAACACCCTAGGTGAACGTTTGTGTGGATGGAAACATGGCTAGAAGAAAAACAAGAGACGATATAGAGCTTACAGAAGCGGAAAAAGAAATCCTTCAAGAAATCATCATGACCTACAAAAGTGTAAAGGTGATGTCTCGTTATACGAAATGGATTGTACTCATTATACTCTTATTAGCGCTTGATTTTTGAATGGGTTATTAGAAGGCAAAAAAATTAAACCACCTTTTAAAACCCTATCATCACGCTATCAGATGGTATTGAGATAGTACTAAAATACGAATCATTGCTGCTTTTTTGAGGCACATTTTTGGCACTAAATCACCATACCCTATGAGTTTAAGAAAATTAATTCTTAATAATTAAGAATCTGAGTAAGCATTCCTTACCTCCTCATCATCACTCAAAATCAACAATCTCTTTCTTTATCATGAGATAGTATTGATAATGCATAAAATTTCGAAAGATAAAGGTCCTATCAAAAATAGGACCTCTTAAACTTGAGCTTCTTTATTTCCACAAAAACTAGAATTTGTAAGCTATTCCTGCACGAAAATCATTCGTCTTATACTTAACTTCAATCTCGTCTTTAAATTTCTTTTTACCAAAATCTGAGTAACGATATTCCGCACGTACAACAAGATTATCTGTCATTGCAAAATCAACACCACCACCGAGCGTATAACCAATCATCGTTTTTGTAGTATCCACTGTCTTATTAAAGGGATCATCTCCTGTAATGACTGTTGATAAAATATCTTCAAACTGTCCATAAGCGACACCACCAGCAATATAAGGCATCACCCGACCAGCAGAAAACCCAACACGTATCCGTGTGGCACCTGTCCATTTTTGTTTTAATGTATGATTAAAAGTTAAACTATTTTTCTCTTCTTTATTCTCTGGATCAGATTGAGAAGAGCCTCCGTGTTTACTGATAAAGTTGACCTTTTTCCCATTTCCATCTTCTGTATCTTCAGTATCAGTGCTCGATCCAGCAGAACCAGATTTCTCAGCTTGAAATTTCGTTTTTGTATCCTTTTTTTCCGTTAAAAGGATATCCGTATCAAGCCCAACAATCAAATTATTACCAAGATCAAAATTAACACCCGCATATAAACCACCTACAAATCCAGAAAGTTCAGGCTTATACTGTTTCTCAAGGGGCACCCATGGCTTAGTTTTACTCTCCTCATCAGGATAGAGAGGAATATCAACATCACGCGTTGTTCCAGAAACTTTACTTGAAAAGCCACCAATTTGACCTCCAAAATAAAAACCAGCCCAAGAAAAAGGTGAAGAAGCAACAACCTCTGAAACAACATGTACTGGCTCTTCCGGCGCCACCACATCGGCAGCCTGTACGATAGAAGGTGAAATAAAAGAAAAAATAGATGCTGTTAGAAATTTCGTATTCATAAAATTATACCCCATTGCTAAATTTAAATATAATCAAAAATCACATTTAGAAAAACAAAGTTTTATAAAATATTATACCAAAAATCGCATTTACTCCTTTATAGTTACATTTAAAATAATCACTATATAAATACATCATTACATCAAAATTGAAGTTTAGCAAATAAATTTTAATAAATTCAAAAATATTAGAACTTAAATACTTAAAATAATAAATATTTAATAAAAGTATCTATTGTATATTTTAAAATGAGAAAATATAAAACATTTTGTATTAAAATTATCTCAATAAAAAATACAAAAAAGAATATTTCATGTCTCTTTTAATGAGATAAATTCTTAAAATTGCTAAAAATGATGTAATTATTTTTATAAAACAAATATTTATTAAAATTATTATAAATATAACTCAATATTTTATATCAAAAATATATAATATAGATTCTCTCTATATAGAGTAAAAAAATATCTTACACGAAACTCATCCCTTTTTTTCCTATCATTTTCAAAAGGTAACATGGAACACGTGCAAGTTTATTTCCTTCTAAAAATTGTTTCCAAACAAAAGTTTTCAATCATTTTATTTAAAAATTGCTCTTCCCCTACTAATTTCTATAATGTCGTCTGCCTTTATTACAAAACGGTCTTTATTAGGAAAAGTAATAAAGCATCCCTTCATACAAATTGTTATGATTTGATGTGTATTTAAAGAAAACTTTGAAGGTATACTTCCTTCGACAATAATGAGAGACTGCATCTTTAAATCCGTATTTTTTACTGTTGCAGCAAAAGACGTTATGGCAAAATTATTCAACAGAATACTTGTCATCAAAGCGTAAATATATTTTAGCATTCTAAGATTCCTTCCTCAGCAAAGCGCTTATATAAGACAAATCGAAGAGTATTAGTTACATGAGAAGGTGCGGTAATATTAGGTATATAAATAGCCAAATTAAAGGAAAAGCTCTTATTATCAAATGCTGTAAAACTCACCTGTGGGAGAGGATTTTTTAAAACACCTTCTGTCGAAGAAGCAATCTCTAATAAAATTTCAACAACATGTTCTGGAGCAACCTTAGATGACACAGTCACTGGAATATCAATTCTTCCTACTTTATCGCGCCGTGTCCAATTACTAACGTTATTATTAATAAGGCTTGAATTGGGAATAATAATCGTTTTACGCTGAATGGTCTCAAGTTCTGTTGCTCGTACACTAATACGCTTAACGACCCCCCCTACTGATCCGGATTCTATATAATCCCCTATTTTAAATGGTCTTCCAACTAAAATAATAAGTCCAGAGACAAAGTTTTGAACAATATTCTGTAAACCAAAACCTATACCAAGTGAAAGTCCTCCAGCAATAAGAGCAAAATTTCTAAGATCCAAACCTGCCATTGATAATCCTGTCAAAGCAGACAGAACAACGCCTCCATAACTTATCACTGTTTTGATAGAGTTACGGACACCAGAATCGAATTCTCCATGGTCCAACACTACATGATCTAACCAATCAATAAATCGACGAATAAGAAACCAACAAACACCAAAAGAAATAATTCCTGTGACAAGAGAAATCAAAGAGAGAGTCATATTTCCGATCTGAAAACCGCTCACCGATTGCCACAAAACTGCTTTCAAATCAGAATAGGAAAATCCAAACTGTGCAGCGATTGGCATTGCACAAAATACAACAACAAATAAATTGAGAAAAACGCTTAAAATAATTCCCAATTGATTCATTATTTTTTCTTCTAAATGAAACCTCTGCATCAAAAAATGACCAACAGTTGTCTTCATAAATTGTCCTTTAGTTCCAATTATTTGAGCGCTTTTTATGCCTAAATACATGAGAACTAAAAATGCTCCACCAATCATAATTTGCTGCATAATAAAACGCGCGAGACCAACATAACCTAAAAAATTTAACACAAAGAGCAATAATCCCAAGGCAATAAAAGGAATGCGTATATAAAATGGCCAAAAATATGGTTTTCTTTTTTCTCCTTGAAAACGCCCACGACTAAACCGCAAAGGCACAAATGCTATTATAAACAGCAATATCGCGACAAGAAAAACAGCAATAAAACTTTTAGCAATTGTCAAAGATAGAGGTGCTGAAATAATTTGATAAATACTATCAAAAACAGCATCAAATGCCAAAACGCCCCCTAAAGAAGTGAATAAAATTACTAATTGATAAGCAGACGATGGTGCAACATTGAAAAGACGTATATGGGGCATATTCGATGATAAAAGAACAACTGCTAAGCGATTGATTAAAAAGACTAAAATAATTTGACAACCGATCGTATTAAAAACAGTTGTAAGCTTACCTGGATCTAAATTAAAATTACGAAACAAAAACAACACAAGATAAACGCAAAGAACACAGATAAGCGAAGGGAGGAGAACTGAAATAAAGGAGATCAATAAGCGTTGTAAATAGGATATCTCCTCATTAGACTTGGTAAAATGGCAATACACATGGACAAGAATCTTACGAGAAAAATATGAAAGTCCCAAAGTGATAAAAAGTGGAATCAAAAAGCAAAGAAAAAGTTGTAACAGTTTGAAATAAAAGATAAAACTCCACCAAGAACTCAACAGAAAAAGAAAATCTGATGAAGCTTCTTTTGTTTTCTGGATAAGATGCTTAATCATCGGGATCGAAAATTCAAGCCTATCGGTCAGTGTGCGTTTAAAAAGCTCACGAGATTGAAAAATAGAAAGTTCAGCTATTCTATTTGTCGCCAAAAAAATTGCTTCAAACCGAAGCATAGTACGATTGATTTTAGCTTTTTGCTCTATCAAGTAAGTGTATTCCTTCACTGAGCTTTTCAGTTTTTTTACGTCATGATGAAGCTCGGTTAATTGATCAAGAAGAGCATTAATTTCATTAAGAGGAGAACGCAAAACAAATGCTGCCTCGAGCGCACGTTCACTGATATCTTGTGCACGTAAGCGCAATTCTTCCAAAGCACGTTCATCTTCTAATTTTCTGTCAAAATCTCTTTTTAAAGTTTCAGTACTTTCTTCAAGGTTCTCAATAATTAACTGTTGTTGTTGAATAATTTCATCAACTGAATAAGAAGCTATTGTCTGTTCGACAATTGTATTGCGCGCCCCCTCATTTCCCCATGCGCCAGAATTAAAAACAACGACAATCCCCAAAAGAAGGAAAAATATATGGGTATTTTTTCTACAAAATGAATACATATCTACCTTAGATACACAAAAAGGATTTTAACCCCCTCCTTTAAATAGAGTATAAAGCAGATATTTTCAACTTTTGTAGAATAATCTTATAAAAGCTTTCCCTTATCCTATAATACTGATAAAAAGGATAATCGTAAGGCTGAACTTAATAAGATTAAAGAAGGTACTCTTGCATGCTTTTTTTGTACCTCTATTGCAAAAAAGAAAATTTGCTCCCTTTGATGAGCTGGATTTTTCTATCCAGTTTGGGTGTATTTTTGATGAGTAACTTAGGAACGCGTGCCTCTTCAATCAAACAATCACACGCCGATAATATCATTAGGAATATTATTAAAACGAATAGATTTGATTTACAAAACACACACAATAAGTGTGATCAGTTGAATGTTCTAACAACTGAAACCAAAAAAATTGTAACATTCCATGTAGAATCTATTTTTATGAGGACCTTTCAAAAAATCCTCACATTGGAACTCTTTTTAATAAAAATTCCAGCTAGTTATAAACAACTTCATAACGTCAAAGCACAATATTTCTCAAATAAACGGGCTCCTCCCAATGAATACACCTAATTTTCTTCCTTGAATTATAAAACAATCATCTTATTTTACTTGTGCTTTTAACTTTGAATCACTGTTAGATTGCCTATTAGCGGAATATATCATGCGTACACCTGGTTGGTTAACTACTCTTTATTGCTTTATCCTTTTAAGCAGCATTTATATTGCCTTACCCAATTTATTTTCACACGAACAAGTTAAAAATTCGAAATTCTTACCCGATACCCGTGTAGCGCTTGGTCTTGATCTTCAAGGAGGCTCTTCTCTCCTGCTTGAGGTTGATAGCAAAACGTTAAAACGCGATCAATTACACATCGTTTTAAGCAACGTGCGCAATACATTGCGTGAAAAGCAAATCCGTACCTCAAGTGTTCGTATCGTCGAAGATAGCGTCATTGCCGTTATTTCTGATGCATCACAAACTGAAAAAGCTCTCTCAGCCTTAAAAACATTAATAACACCCATACACAGTAGTTTTGGGACGACAGAACATAACATCACCATCAGTGCTCAAAATGAAATGCTTCGTGTCACATTAACGGAAGCGGGAATAAAAGATCGTGTAAGTAACGCCATTGAACAAAGCTTAGAAATCATCCGTCGCCGTATCGATCAAGTTGGTGTTTCAGAACCAGCGATCCAAAAGGTTGGAAATGACCGTATTATGGTCCAATTACCTGGCTTACAAGATCCAAAACAACTACGAGATCTTTTAGGCACAACCGCTAAGATGAGTTTTCATCTTGTTCCCTCTAATGTGGACCCCAATAATCCCCCTATAGGTGTTTCTATTCTTCCTGGATATACTGATGAAACACAACGCTATGCAATTTATGATCAAATTGCCTTAGATGGAAATGTCCTTAAAGACGCCCGCGCTGGTTTTGACCCGCAAATGCCAGGACGTTCTATTATTTCATTTACATTAGATTCTGCTGGTGCAAAAATATTTGCCGATATAACACGACAAAATATTAATCGTCCTTTTGCCATTGTTCTGGATCATAAGGTTTTAACCGCTCCTACCATCAATAGTGTCATTCCCAATGGGCAAGGTCAAATTACAGGAAACTTTGCCCCCAAAGAAGCCTCAACTCTGGCTGCTCTGCTCCGCGCTGGTTCTCTCCCTGCTCCACTCACAGTCATTGAAGAGAGAACGGTAGGTCCAAATCTTGGTGCTGATGCGATCCAAATGGGACTTTACACCGGCATAATCGGTTTTATACTTGTTGCAATTTTTATTTTTCTTCTCTACCGAATTTGGGGGCTCATTGCCAATATAGCCCTAGCGCTCCACACGATTTTAACATTTGCAGCCCTTAGTCTTCTCGGTGCGACGCTGACCCTGCCTGGTATTGCTGGTATTATCTTAGGCATCGGTATTGCCGTTGATGCAAATATTCTCATCAATGAACGTATCCGTGAAGAAAGTCGAAAAGGTGTAAGTGCTTTTGCAGCTCTAGATCGTGGTTTTAAACAGGCTTTTGCAACCATTGTTGATGCAAATGTTACGGCAATTATAGCGACTGTTTTACTCTTTTGGTTTGGTACCGGTCCCGTTCGTGGTTTTGCCGTAACCATGTTGCTTGGGATTATCATCTCCATGTTCACAAATATTACCATTGTACGCATCATCATGATTTGGATTGTTCGTAAATGGAAAATTAAAAAATTGCATATTCACTCTGCTTTCAACATTCTCCCCCAAAATACAACTTTCCACTTTATGAAAGCGCGATTCATTGGGATTGGTGTCTCAATTATTTTATCAATAGCTTCAGTTTTTCTCTTTTTTAAGCCTGGCTTGAATTTTGGAATTGATTTTATTGGTGGCAGCCAAATGAGTATTACCACGAAAGTACCAGCAGACCTAGCAACCCTGCGCTCCAAGCTTTCTACCCTTAATATTGGGGAAATTAGCCTGCAAAATATCGATAACGAAAACACCGTACTCATTCGCATGCAGAAACAAAGTGGGAGCGAAGCACAACAAACCATCGCCATTGATAAGGTCAAAATAGCTGTACAAAATATCTATCCTGATACCACATTTGATCAAATAGAAGTTGTTGGCCCCAAAATTTCAGGCGAACTTGCCACAGCTGCATTTACGGCTGTTATTCTTGCCGCTATTGCCATGACTCTCTATATATGGTTACGCTTCGAGTGGTTTTTTGCTATTGGAGCCATTGTCACACTCATTCTAGACACCACAAAAATGATCGGCTTTTTTGCTTTATTTCAATTTGATTTTAATTTAACAGCCATCGCTGCACTCTTAACAATTGTTGGATATTCTATAAATGATAAGGTTGTCGTCTATGATAGGATGCGCGAAAATATGCGTCTTTATAAAAAAATGCCATTGCGCGAACTGATTGATCTGTCCATTAATCAGGTTCTTGTTCGTTGTTTTTTTACATCCGCCACAACAATTCTTGCTATGCTTCCTATGGCGATATGGGGTGGAAGTGCCGTTCATAATTTTGCATTGCCCATAGTCTTTGGGATTATTGTTGCAACATCATCTTCTATCTTTATTGCTGCTCCTATTTTACTCCTACTAGGAAATTGGTGGCGTGAACGAAATAATCGTGTAAATATGAAAGCGAAATGAAAATGTTCTTTGATACATATGATACATCATTTCTCTCTTCTCGAAGAAATAAGAGGCATTTTCGTTCATTCGCTTTTTGATCAAGAATAGTAAATAATCCATGCTCCACGACACACCACTTATCACAACCATTGTTGCCGGTTTATGTTTAGCATTTCTTTTGGGAATGATTGCTAGCCGTTTGCGGATTTCACCCCTTGTGGGCTATTTGTTAGCTGGTGTTATTGTGGGCCCCAATACAGGTGGATTTAAAATAGATTCCGTTATTATCAATCAACTTGCTGAAATTGGTATTATTTTGCTCATGTTTGGTGTTGGGCTCCACTTTTCCTTAAAAGACCTTTTATCTGTCAAAGCGATTGCTGTCCCCGCTGCTATTGCCCAGATGGCATTTTCTGCTTTTTTAGGCTTATGTCTTGGTCTGATTATGGGATGGGGTCTTAGCGGAAGTTTGATCTTCGGTCTTGCTTTATCCATAGCAAGTACTGTTATCCTGTTACGTGCTTTGCAAGAGCGTCATCTTATTGAAACAGAAAAAGGCCGTATTGCCGTTGGATGGTTGATTATTGAGGATTTAGCAATGGTCCTTATACTTGTCCTCATCCCATCCTTGGCAAGCACCCTCAACAATACAAACAAAGAAGCATTAGACCCTCTCGTTCAATGGTTGGATTTAAGTATTTGGGGTGTTTTTGGTCTCACCATCCTGAAAGTCATTCTATTTATCGCATTAATGCTCGTCATTGGGCGACGCGTCATCCCATGGCTTTTAAAAATGAGCGCACAATCGGGATCACGTGAATTATTCCGTCTCAGCGTCTTTGCCATTGCCCTAGGCGTAGCTTTCGGAGCCGCTCATTTATTTGGTGTTTCTCTTTCTCTTGGTGCTTTTTTTGCCGGTATGGTCATGAGCGAATCAGAATTGAGTCACCGCGCTGCTGAAGAATCCTTACCACTACGCGATGCCTTTTCTGTTCTCTTTTTTGTTTCTGTAGGCATGTTATTTGATCCAGGAAAACTCTTGACTCATTTTTTTCCTCTTTTAGCAACCTTATTCATTATTGTGATTGGAAAATCTGCTGTTGCCTTTTTCATTGTTAAAGCTTTTCGCTATTCGAATGCAACGGCTTTGACGATTGCTGCAAGCCTTGCTCAAATCGGAGAATTTTCCTTTATCCTTGCTGGTTTAAGTCTAAGCTTAGGACTTTTAAACAATGACGCTCATGATTTAATTCTTGGAGGAGCAATTTTTTCTATTTTGCTCAATCCTCTTGTTTTCATTGCCTGTAACAAAATAAAAAAACGTCTAGAAAAAATTTCTGTCTCTTCACAAAATACCCAAACAATTATTGATATTGATCCACAAGATCCTGACCAAGATTTTTTACAAATGACCATAAAAAACAACCATATCGTCATTATTGGCTATGGTCGTATTGGTCAATGTATTGCATTATCTTTAGTAAATAGAGATCAACCCATAGTGATTGTGGAAGAATCAAAACGCCTCGCTGATAAAGCAATTGCCGATGGCTTTGAGGTTATTTGTGGTAATATCATTCAACAAGAAATAATGAACGCAGCCAATATAAATAATGCACATAAAGTTGTTATTACAATGCGAAGTACCATTGAAGTCGGAGAATGTATCGTGAATATACGTGATATGCAGAAGGATATCCAGATAATCACACATGCATTATCCGACACAGAAACAGCTTATCTCATTGATTTAGGGGCTGATGTTGTAGTAACGGATGATGAAGAAATTGCCAATGGCATTATAGGGCATATAACAGAACAAAGGTCTGTAAAAAAATATGCATAATCATGAAAATTTATAGAAAACTAAAAATGGATAAAGAAGCGTGAAAATAAAGCAATTTATATGGCCCTTAATTGGTATCTTAGCAATGCTGATATCTATTCGGATTCTTTATATAAAGCTCTCTGCCATTTCGTTCACAGACGTATTGGAACGCTTGAGCGATTTAAATGCACAGCACTGGTTATTAGCCTGTTTATGTTCCCTGCTTGCTTATGCTGCTCTTGCTGGCTACGATCGTATTGCCTTGCAACATCTAGGCCATAAAATTTCTTGGATTTTCATCGCTATCTGTTCATTTACAACTTACGCTCTTTCACACAATATCGGTGCTTCCGTTTTTTCTGGTGCCGTCGTGCGTTATCGTGCCTATAAAATGAAAGGATTAAATGGAACAGAAATCGCCATATTAGTAGGTTTTTGTTCTTTTACTTTTGTCATCGGCACAATCTTACTGTTAGGGATCGTTTTGGTTCTGCAACCCGAAATTATCACCCTCATTCATGAAGGGCTTCCTGAATGGCTTGGAACGACAGTTGGGGGCATTTTACTCAGTTGCATAGCACTTTATACGTTTGGGAGTTGGCTTCAATTGAAACCCTTACGCTTGGGCAAGAAAATTCAGCTTTCCTATCCACGGCTAAAAATTGTTATTCAACAGCTCCTCATTAGCCCTCTAGAGCTTTTAGGAGCAGCAGGAATTATATATGCTGTTCTCCCCTACAATGCAGATATTCATTTTATTTCTGTTCTTGGCGTTTTCTTAGCATCTTTTACGATAACACTTCTCTCCAATGCGCCAGCAGGAGGCGTAGGCGTTCTTGAAGCGCTCTTCATAACAGGTATGCCCCATATAAACCCAACCGATGTTATCGCAGCACTTATTGTTTTTAGAATACTTTATTTGATCATACCACTCATCATTTCATTATTCGTGGTCGCCATCTTTGAAGCGCAACAATATTGGAAAAGAGCCCCTAAAACACCCCCTAAATAAATAAAAGACTATCAATGGCTTCTTGTGTGTGTGCCTATCAATGATATAATCATTGCCGGAGTTCAGTTGCATCTGTAAATTAATACAATCATTATTTTTTATTTATCTTTTTGCCTTCGAACTTGAAATGCCCCCTTTATAAGAAGCTGATTCTAAAAAAACGGAGAAATATTTATCTATTTTCCTTCAAAAAAAAATGCCCATAAACTTGAAAATAGTTATCCGTGTAAAAAACAATCGTTTCTACAACATATAACATATTGATTTATAAATATAATTTATCTTTATTCAACTTGAATGAAACCCTTGAATACTGTAAAATTTTCTCATTTCAAATCTCTTCCACATTGAATCAATCAAAACCCTTCGCTTGCATGTTATAAACGGGAAGAGCCTTATGGCATAAAACTGTACAAAAAGACTAAAAACGCCTTTCTTGCTTATAAAGAGTCTCAAGTACCAAGAGCTGTTGGAATACCATTGGAAGCTGGCAAACAGTATGGTGGTATCGGATTGTTCCTCCTCCCCAATTTCATTGAACCTCTTATATCTTAAAAAATTTCAAGCAATCAACAAATTATTTATAATATAAAATAAATGGTGGGTGATGAGGGGATCGAACCCACGACCCGCTGATTAAGAGTCAGCTGCTCTACCGACTGAGCTAATCACCCATAAGCTTCCCAAAAGATGAGCTAAAAAATGAGAATGAGCGTTTCTATAACGCTCCTAAGGGTGGATGTCTAGATATTTTGTTGTTTTTTATATAGCCTCATTGTCTGCAGGGCTTAAAATATGCTATTGACCACTTGATCTTATATAAAAATAAACCCATTATAAGAAGCTCTATACATAAATATTCTGATTGTTATACAGAACCTATAATTGGAGGATTATCGAGCATAATGCCCGAGCAAAATTTAGAGGAACCTTCTTGTCGTTATCAGCGGAATGGGGCGTCGCTTTGTTTTATCAATAATCATATGCGTTTAGGAAATATTTTTCTGTTTTTCCCTTTGAATGTAAGTTTTTTACATTCAAAATTCATGATCCAATATGCGAATAAAAGCCCATGATTTTTTTGTCAATCGCGCGCTTTTAAGCTTTTAAAAGGTGAGAAATGATGGAATGGATCACTGATCCCCATGCGTGGTTTGGTTTGGTCACGTTGGTTTTCCTCGAAATTGTTTTAGGAATAGATAACCTTATCTTTATTGCAATTTTAGCTGAAAAATTGCCACTACATTTGCGTGACCGAGCACGCTTGATAGGTCTTACTTTAGCATTAATCATGCGGCTTTTCCTTCTTACAGTTATTGGATGGGTTATGAGACTCGATATGGTCATTCTTTCACTTTCATCTTTTGTCTTTAGTTGGCATAGCTTTATTTTAATTGGTGGAGGAGCCTTTTTGCTGGCAAAAGGAACGTTAGAATTACATGAAAGGTTAGAAGGAGTATCACATGAAAGAAAAACAGGCGTTGCTTATGCTGTTTTTTGGCAAGTAATTGTTCAAGTCGTGGTGCTGGATGCTGTTTTTTCACTCGATAGTATTATTACCGCAACAGGTATGATTGCAAAAGAACAAGCAGCCGTTATGTATATCGCAGTTATTACTGCTATGGGAGTCATGATGTGTGGCTCGGGCTCTCTTATGCGTTTTATTAATCGTCATCCCACTATTGTAATCCTTTGTCTTGGATTTTTGATGATGATTGGTTTTACGCTCATTGTTGAAGGATTCGGTTTTCATATTCCCAAAGGGTATTTGTATGCTGCTATTGGTTTTTCTGTTCTCATCGAAGCTTTTAATCAAATTGGACGTCGTAACCGTGAAAAGATGATTACAACGAATGATCTACGCAGTAGAACAGCTGATGCTGTTTTAAGGCTCTTAGGAGGAGGAAGTAAAGATAGTCATCTTGCTGAAACTGTAGATGTCATTGCGGAACAAGCCGCAGCTTCTGAGTTATTTAGACCAGAAGAAAAAGAGATGATTCGTGGTGTTCTCGATTTAGCAGATCGTCCTGTTCGCTCTATCATGTCGCCGCGCAATGAGATTGAGTGGTTAGATTTAAATGCTGATGAAAATGAAATGCGTGAAGAATTACAAAAGGTTAAACATAGCCGCTTAATTCTTGCGCGTGAAAAAGTGGATGAATTTGTTGGCGTTGCGTTAACAAAAGATCTTCTTTTGAATCTGGCTGAGGGTAAAAAGATTAATTGGAAAAAAGCAATGCGAGAACCGCTTGTTGTTCATGAAAACACAAGTGTTTTACGATTGATGGAACAATTACGCCATTCTTCGATTCAGCTTGCAATTATTGTTGATGAGCATGGCTCTTTTGAAGGAATTGCAACACCAACCGATATTCTTGAAGCTATTGCAGGAGATTTTCCTGATGACGATGAAGAGCTCATGATCGCAGAACAACTTGAAAATGGCAGCCTTCTTGTAGAGGGATACGCTGATATCCGCCGTTTAAGTGGTTATCTTGGACGAAATCTTGTTGATGAGGCAGATCGTTATACGACTCTGGCAGGCTTTATGCTTTGGCAATTTGGTCATTTGCCGAATGAAGGGGAAAGTTTTGAAACCGATGGTTTACGCTTTAAAGTGATTGAAATGGAACGCCGAAACATATCTAAAATTCTTATTTCTCCACTTGTGTTACCAGAAAAAAGCTAATTCTTTTGATCCATAAGGTTAAGTAAAAAGATTTTTCTTCATGATGAGAAAGTGAAAAGAATAAGAAATTGATAACTTAATTGTATTGTCCTTATTTTATATTTTTTAAGCGGAAAGAATGAATGTACAAAAATTAAGTTATCAATAAATTTTCAGTACAAAAAAGTTTTCACTGATGATTTGCAAAGAGCGCTAAAAGGAAAAATGGTGCATAATTAGGTCATTAATCTCAAAAATGATAATTTTATACAACATATTGATGCATAATTATTATTTACCATTTTTTTTATTAAAATACTCCGCCATCTTCACATCCAGAAAGCTTCTTTCAACCATCAAATTGCCGTGTTAGATTGCCATCATTGATGCATTCACTGAACTGATGAAGAGACTTTAGAGATTTGATACTTATCGATTATAGAGAAAAATGACAATGAAAATTGCTATAACCGATAGAATAACTCAAATGAGTGAGTTTAAAAAAATCTAAGAAAAATTGATGTCTTATTAATCTGGCATGCAAAAATAACAGAAAAAGCAGCTAAAAAACACAGTGTTGAATTGGCTAATATCCTTCTTGTATAGATAAAGTCACTGATGATTTAGCAAAAAATATAATAAAACATAGCAAAAAAACAATCTTAAAATGTTCCGTTCAAAGCATAAAACCATTGAGTTAGCCGAATTCAAAAAAAATAGGGAAAGCAACACTAGAACGTTAAAGCCTTTTGGATTCAAAATTATTGCCTATGAACCATATACTAATGAAGCTCTCGCTAAATCACTCAACTTCAAAATTTTAAAAGATATGAATACACATCCAAGATAATCTAATGTGATATCACGACATTGCCCTCTTCCCAACAAAACATATAGAAATGATTAATTCAGGATTCCTCAAAAAGAGTAAGAAAAAGCTATCTTTGTGAATACCGCAAAGGATAAAATCCTCAGCGATTTTGATTTCTTAGAGAAGCATCTAGGCAAAAATCCTGAGTTCTCCACGCGTTCCTTGATGTTCTTCCTGTAAAACCCCACCCAATAGCCTACTCTCTCATTAAAAACTTGGAGAGACAATGCTGACTGTTTATTATCAATAATTGATCATTAATCCACACAATGCATATTTTTTACAAAGCTCATAGATCGATATGAGAAAAGATATTGTTTCCCTAGTGATATCTTTTCGATATAAAAGAAGAATTTGGAGATTTCCTATGATTAATAATATTTACTGCGTCGGATATAATTATGTTAAACATGCACATGAACTGGGTAATGTTGTTCAAGATGAACCTGTTATCTTTAGCAAACCGAATAGTTCACTCATCTTAGGAAATCAAATTGATCTTCCTGATTTTTCCAAAGAAATTCATTTCGAAACTGAAATTGTGCTCAGAATCTCAAAGGATACTTTTATGGTCGATGAAAGGAAAGCTGAAGAATGTTACGATGCTGTAGCGGTAGGTCTTGATCTAACCGCTAGAGATTTGCAAACAAAACTGAAAGAAAAAAAGCTTCCTTGGCTTTTATCTAAAGGTTTTAAAGGAGCCGCATACGTCTCTGACTTCATAAACAAAGAAAAAATAAACAACCCAATAACTTTTGAAATGAAGTTGAATGGAGAAACGAGACAACTTGGCAATACGAAAGATATGATTTTTAGCTTTAGAAAAATAATATCATTCTTAAGTCGCTACATTCAGTTACAAAGTAATGATATCATCTATACAGGCACTCCACAGGGCGTAGGAAAACTTTCCTCATATGATGAAATAGAACTGTATCTCGAAGAAAAATTAATTTCAGAAATAAAGGTCAAATGAATCATCAAATACTCCCCTTTTTCATAGTCTCATTTTTTAGTTATATCCCCCAGTTTCAATATGGCTCTTATCATCGATAATGCTACGAAACAGGAAAGAAAAAAGCTGAACTCTCCTCTGTTCCTTTGTGAAAAAAGGGGCTCCTTTTTACTTATGATAGCATCATAAAAATAAAAAAAGTGATTTTAGAAAGCACTTAAATTTTTGATCATTAAAGACTTTTCCCTAAACTAAGATGACAATTCTCTAACGCTCCTTGAGAAAAAATTAAAACACTCTCTTATGAATAACAACATACTGATTATAAAGTCATAAAGAAAGTCTAACAATTCCCAGAAATAATTTTAAAGGAGCACTCTATCGAGTCCTTTTTATGAGCCATTTATTTGTTATTAAAACAATAAAAAGCGCCCTCTTCAAATATCTGTTATGTTATTTTAAGAGAAAAACATTCTTTTTTTTCAAAACTATATTCTTTTCTTTATCCACACAAAATCATAAAAAATGTTTTTTTCCTTTACACCTCATTTATATCATGCTTCGATACGAAATATACCTTTTTAGTGTCATTTAATCTCAAAATAATTCAAAGGGAACCCCCAAAAAATGAATGGTAAACAAAATTTAAAAGATGATCCTCAAAAGAAACTACAACGTGGCCTCGATAATCGTCACGTACAACTTATAGCCCTCGGTGGGGCTATTGGAACAGGACTCTTCATGGGATCAGGAAAAACAATTAGTGTAGCAGGCCCTTCTATCATACTTGTTTATGCTATTATTGGATGTGCCCTATACTTTGTCATGCGTGCGATGGGAGAATTATTGCTTTCTAATTCACAATATCGATCTCTTATTGATTTTTCAACCGATATGCTAGGACCGGGAATCGCTTTTTTTGTTGGTTGGAACTATTGGTTAAGCTGGGTTGTGACTGGAGCAGCAGATATTATTGCTATCATTAATTATATGCATTTCTGGTGGCCAACACTTAATCCATGGATTGTTGTTTTTGCTTGTATTGGTTTCTTTTTAATCCTCAACCTCCTTGCCGTAAAGTTTTTCGGTGAACTTGAATTCTGGTTTGGTCTTATCAAAGTTGTAGCAATTTTAGCATTAGTTATTGTTGGATTTTATATGATTGCTACAGGCTTTACCTCTCCAAATGGTACGGTTGCTTCTCTCAGTCACGTATGGAATGGTGGAGACATATTCCCCCGAGGGATTACCGGTTTTTTTGCCGGATTTCAAATTGCCATTTTTTCTTTTGTTGGGATTGAAATTGCTGGAACAACGGCAGCAGAAGTCAAAGAGCCTAAAAAAGTTCTTCCTAAAGCAATTAATGCAATACCGGTTCGTATTGTCCTTTTTTACATCCTGTCTCTTGCTGTAATTATGTCTGTTACACCTTGGAACCAAATTGTTCCAGAAAAAAGCCCCTTTGTCTCCATGTTTTGGCTTGCAGGCATTCCAATAGCTGCGGGTTTGGTCAATTTTGTTGTTCTCACCTCAGCAGCGTCTTCAGCCAATAGTGGTATTTTTTCGACTAGCCGCATGATATACGGGCTTGCAACACAAAAAGGTGCCCCTCCAATTTTGGGCAAACTTTCTAAATACCGTGTTCCAGCCAATGCTCTGTTCTTTTCCTGTCTATGTATTTTACTAGGATACACAATTGCCTCATCATCTCCAAGCATCATAAGTGCTTTTACAATTGTAACCTGCATTTCAGCGATTGCATTTTTATTCGTATGGTCCGTTATTTTAATTAGCTATATTGTGTATCGTCGCAATCACCCTCATCTACATGCTGAATCCGTCTACAAAATGCCGGGAGGTCCCATTATGTGCGGGGTTGTATTAGTTTTTTTTGCTTTTATGCTCTATTTGTTGACATTAGAACATGACACCCTAACAGCTTTAAAATACAGTATCTTTTGGTTTATTTTCTTAGGCATAATGTACTTTATGTTTATAAGAAAAAAAATTGCTCCAAAAAATAAATAAGATCATACAAAACATTTCAAAAAAGGGTAACTAAGGTTACCCTTTTTCTACTTAACCTTCTTCTGATACCACAAAAGAAGAAGATTCCTCTCAGCACCGATTTGTAAACAATCTGACCTGTTAAAGGAAGTGCTACTGACCACTTATATAGTTCTACCCTACATAAAGCTCCAGCAAAGCCTCCCCCGAATACTGACCACACATTCTTAAAATACCTAAAATGTATAAAATTTTCTATGCTTTATCACTGCTCTCAACAAGGGTTGTTGTACGGCATAATAGGATAAGACACGAGCTATTCTGCAAAGAATTTTCTATAAAACTTCACCTACCTTGGTGACTAAAAATATTTAGATTATACTTCCCTCCCCCAAAAAACTATAAAAATATTTTTTATTTTTAAATAAATTATAATTTTATTTTAAAAAATATTTTAAGTATATTTTTATAAAAAATTATTTTATCAAAATAAATAATACTATATATTTAATATTACCATGTATAAATAATAAAAATTAAAATTTTATACTAAAATTCATATGACAATAATTTTTATAAAATAATTATTTCATTAATTAATAAAATTTTTTCTTTATTTATATAAAATCATAGAAAAAATTCTTTACTCATCAGCTATATCGTGTTCCGATAGAAGGTATTATCTTTTTAGGATAATTTTTATTTCAAAATAACTAAAGGGAACTTCCCAAAAATGAACAAACAAAATTTAGAAAAAAACTAAGAAGAAATTGCAACGTGGACTCCATAACCGCCACATACAACTTATAGCCCTTGGTGGAGCGATTGGAACAGGTCTCTTTATGGGATCAGGAAAAACAATCAGTGTAGCAGGTCCCTCAATCCTCCTCGTTTATGCGATTATTGGTTGTGCTCTATACTTTGTCATGCGTGCTATGGGAGAATTATTGCTTTCTAATACGCAATATCGATCTTTTATTGACTTCTCGACCGATCTTCTAGGGCCATGTGCTGGATTCTTCATCGGCTGGACATATTGGTTGTGTTGGATTGTTACTGGAACTGCTGAAATTATTGCTATTGTCAGTTATGCACACTTTTGGTGGCCTGAACTTAATCCATGGATTCCTGTTATCATTGGTCTTATGTCCTTTTTAATCCTTAACCTCGTCGCCGTAAAACTCTTTGGGGAACTTGAATTTTGGTTTGGTTTTATCAAAATCATAGCAATTTTAGTTTTAATTGTTGTGGGATTTTATATGATCTTCACCGGTTTTATCTCTCCAAACGGTACAATTGCTTCCTTTAGCAATATATGGAATGGAGGAAACCTTTTCCCGCGAGGGATTACAGGTTTTTTTGCTGGGTTTCAAATTGTTATTTTTGCTTTTGTTGGCATTGAGCTGGCAGGAACAGCAGCAGCTGAAGTAAAAGAGCCTCAAACAGCCCTACCGCAAGCTGTCAATTCAATACCAATCCGCATTGTATTCTTTTATATTTTCTCTCTTCTTGTGATTATGTCTGTGACGCCTTGGGATCAAATCAGTCCAGATAAAAGCCCTTTTGTAACAATGTATTCCCTTATTGGTATCCCAACTGCTGCTGGTTTAATGAACTTTGTTGTCCTCACAGCAGCCGCTTCTTCCGCAAATAGTGGAATTTTTTCTACCAGCCGTATGGTATATGGGCTAGCAACACAAAAAGGGGCTCCTAAATTTTTAGGAAAGCTTTCTCGTAATCACGTTCCAGCCAACGCATTATTCTTTTCATGTTTATGCATCCTACTAGGTTATGCGGTTGTAACGTTATCTCAAACCCTCATAGCTGCTTTTACAATTGTTACAACAATTGCCGCAACGTTGTTTATATTTGTATGGTCTATCATTTTGATCAGCTATATCGTCTATCGTCGCAACCGTCCTCTCCAGCATGCTGTCTCTCCCTATAAAATGCCAGGGGGTGTTATTATGTGTTGGGCGCTTCTCGTTTTCTTTGCATTCATTATTTATTTATTGTCATTAGAAGCAGATACTGCCATAGCTTTAAAATACACTCCAGCATGGTTTATATTTTTAGGCATTATATATTTTCTTTTTGGAAGAAAAAATTATGCGAAAACTTAAAAAATAAAGCCCTTTAAACAATAAAGCTTGTGTTGCAAGAAAACATATAAAAAAGGGTAACTCAAGTTACCCTTTTTTGATATTTATCTATAAAATTATAAACGTGATAAAATATCTCTGGGGAGACTTCAATTACGTTCTTTATCCACCAAAGCGTTAGATTTTATCCAAGGCATCATAGAACGAAGTTTTTTACCAACTTCTTCAATAGGATGATTATCATTTAAACGCCGCATACTTTTAAAGTGAGCCGCACCTGCCTTATATTCTTGAATCCAATTCGATGTAAATTTACCTGTTTGAATATCTTTCAATATACGCTTCATTTCTGCTCTGGTTTCATCCGTAATCACACGTGGACCAGACATATATTCACCCCATTCAGCTGTATTAGAAATCGAATAATTCATATTTGCAATGCCCCCTTCATACATGAGATCAACAATCAGTTTAACTTCATGTAAACACTCAAAATAGGCCATTTCTGGTGCATAACCTGCTTGTGTTAGTGTTTCATACCCTGCTCGAATCAGTTCAACAAGACCACCACACAGAACCGCTTGTTCACCAAAAAGATCCGTTTCACACTCTTCTTTAAATGTTGTTTCAATCACCCCAGCACGTCCACCACCAAGTCCACATGCATAAGATAATGCTACACTATGAGCATGCCCTGAAGCATCTTGCGCCACCGCTATTAAGCAAGGAACTCCACAACCACGTTGGTATTCATGACGAACTGTATGCCCTGGACCTTTAGGAGCAATCATCACAATATCAACGTTTTTTTTAGGTTCAATCAAGCCAAAATGAATGCTTAAACCATGAGCAAAAGCAATCGCCGCCCCATCACGTAAATGGCCATGAATATGCTCTTTATAAATATCAGCTTGCAATTCATCTGGTGTTGCCATCATGATAAGATCTGCCCATTTTGCTGCCTCAGCAACACTCACCACTTCAAACCCATCGGCCTTAGCCTTTTTAACTGTTTCCGACCCTGAACGCAAAGCTATCTGCACATTTTGGACACCGGAATCTTTCAAGTTTAAAGCGTGCGCACGCCCTTGAGAACCATAACCAATAATGGCCACTTTTTTTCCTTTAATGAGATTAACATCCGCATCACGATCATAATAAACACGCATAAAAACACTTCCTTCTTTCTCTATTTAAACTGGATTTCAGATTATTTTCATTAAATAAGAAACATTATCTTTAGTGCATTACACACTCATAAAGATAAAAAACGCTGCTTATAAAAACACAGCAATTGAATAATCTTTTAAAGTTTACATATTGCATAGAAAAACTGTAGCCCCCAAACATTCCCAAAACATATATGAATCCCCAAATAAACTTCAACTGCTGTCCTACAAAGGCGATACTTACACAAAACAAGATTTCTAAAGAAAATACATGTGCTAAGATTTTATTCTTCTATCGCGCAACAAAACATTATAGCCTAAAAATTAAGATACAACATATAACTTCTAGCATGAACCAAATTAATATGGATAGCAAGAAAAATTACAAAATAACAAGGATTGTTTTAGGACAGCCTTTAAAAACATATATACAGCCATATCTTTTAAATAACAGAGAATATTCATTACCTTACAACTTTTACTTTTTACATTCTCTAATAGCCACACCTGTCACACAAAACAAAATGTCCAAAATGGAACACTCTTGTGTTATTCACCCACGCACTTTTTTTAAAAATATCTCACTATGCTCGAGCTCTTTTCAAGAAGCCCTAGCCTAAGATTTGTAAGAGTCTAAGATTTATGGTGCCCCCTCTTTCCTTCATAAAGCGATAAGTTGATATCATCACTCTATTTTTTGCTCACAATGTTTCAGCAACGCGTATTGCATGGATCTCATTTATAAAAAGCATTTTCTGATTTTAAATCTATTTCTGATGAAGTCATCAAAACCCCTGCATTTCATAAGTAACTCCATGAAATGAGCTCAAGAAAATTCTGTGTACTCATTCATTAAAAGTCCTAGAAATTTCCTTATAATGAAAAATACTTTCAAAATCTTATTTTTTATCCCCCTATATCTTATCCCTTTGAAGAAATAATAGAATATTTATAACACGTGTTAACAGTACTATTTATTTAAACAGATATAAAATTATTTTTTAAGATAAACTGAGCTTTATAAAAGTCTCTTTTCCAATTTTATGGAGAGAAAAAGATTATGATAATAACCGAAGAAAACGCTGAACAGTCTCATGCATTCCATACTCTAACGCATCAGCAATAAGCCCATGGCCAATAGAAACTTCATCAAGCCAAGGAATATTTTTGACCAGAGCTGCAAGATTCATAATCGTCAGATCATGCCCTGCATTCATACCTAACTGCAACTCTTTCGCTCTTTTTGCCGCTAAAACAAGTTTATAGAGCTCTTGATCTTGTTTTATTTTATTCTGAAATGCACCACCGTAAGGTCCGGTGTAAAACTCTACACGATCAGCCCCTATTGCTTTAGCAATATCAAGACCATCGATAGAAGGATTAGCAAACAATGATACACGAATCTTTCTTTTTTTTAAATGCTGAAGAATAGGGGCTAAAAATTCTGCATTCTGAGCAAAATTCCATCCATGATCAGAGGTTGATTGATCTGGATCATCAGGAACAAGAGTGATCTGGTCTGCATAGTTTTCAGCAACATTCAAAAACTGATCACTTGGATAACCTTCAATATTAAACTCAGCCGTAGGAAAAGTGTTCTTTATTAAACCGTATATATCTGGCAAATCAGCAAAACGAATATGCCTTTCATCGGGGCGCGGATGAACCGTCAACCCTGTCGCTCCAGCAGCAAGCGCTATATGCCCAATATTCTTGATACTTGGCCACGGAAGATTACGTCGATTGCGCAAAACAGCAACAGCATTAAGATTAACCGAAAGTTTTACCGCCATGCCCATTTCCATTTTTCTATAGTGTGTAACAAGATAGAAAAAAGACATTTTCCATCTGAAACTTAGATGATACACATATTTTTTCTATCGGACAATCGTTAAACACTCTGCTGCGCGGGTAATTCCCGTATAAAGCCAGCGTGCATACATATCACGAAAGGCAAAACTTTCATCAAACAAAACGACATTGTTCCATTGAGAACCTTGCGCTTTATGAACCGTCAAAGCATACCCATAATCAAAATCATCATATCGCTTTTTTAATGCCCACGAAATTTCCTGATCAGGATTTTCAAAGGCTGCTTTTAAAAGTTTAATCTTTGTTACCCCACGCTCACTTTCTTCTGGTTTCACAAGAAGATTAATACTTGGTTTAACTGTCTCTTTCTGTGAAGTCATCACCTTCCATAAAGAGCCATTTAACAAACCTTTAGGAGGATCATTTCGCAAACACACAAGCTTATCTCCCGCTTGCGGATAATTTGCTGTAAATCCCTTTAACATACGCAAACGCTGATTATAAAGGTGGCGTGTACGATTAATCCCGACCAAGACCTGATCCGCATCCAAAACCAATTGTTGATTAACCTCTTTACGTGTCACAACGCGCGCTTCTCCATAATCACCATAAGCAATATCGCGTCCTTCACGTACATCCATAGCAAGACGTATAATCGGATTATCTCGCGCTTGTCGATGAATTTCTGAGAGAAGAAAATCTGGTTCCCCATTGGAAAAAAAGCCTCCACCTGAAATAGGAGGCAATTGACCTGGATCACCAAGAACAAGAATTGGCGTCCGAAAACTCATTAAATCACGCGCCAATTGTTCATCGACCATCGAGCACTCATCAACAATAATGAGTTTAGCTTGTGCAGCCGCACTTCTTCGATTTAATGTAAATGTTGGAGCAATAGACTTTTTTCCCGTAATTTCATCGGAAACTTCCTCTTCTCCACGCGGACAATAAATCAGCGAATGAATCGTACAAGCATTGCTTGCACCTTTAGAACGCAAAACCTGCGCCGCCTTGCCCGTAAAAGCAGCAAACTGAACAGAACCATCAACTGTCTCTGCAAAATAGCGCGCAAGCGTCGTCTTACCCGTTCCCGCATAGCCAAAAAGGCGAAAAAGAGGAGAACGCCCTTCCCTCAACCATGCGGCCACAGCCTTCAATGCATTATTCTGTTCTGACGAAAACTGCATGATTTATCAAAATAAGATTCGTATAAAAAGAGCAAGCATTAAAAAACATGATCAAAAAAACTGTCATTAAGAATTTCTCATACACAGGCTGAAGCAATAAGAAATCTCCATTACTTAAAAGATATTGCTTTAGATGCTTTTGAAAGTGGTAAAGCTGAATTAAAAGGGGATGGTAAGAATGGGAACTGGTTTATACCTTTAAAAATTCATATTCTCCTTAAATTAGGCTGTCTGCCGGTTTCAGAAATTACACAAACAGAGATACGCGATACGCTTGCCCCTATTTGGCATACAAAAGCTGGAACTGCTCGAACAGCAGTGATACGTCTTAATCTTTGTCTCAAACATGCGGCTGCGTTAGGCTTGAATGTTGATTTACAAGCAACAGAAAAAGCAAAAGCTCTCTTAGGAAAACAACGCCATAAGGTCACTAATAGACCAGCCATGAATTGGAAAGAGGTGCCGGCTTTTTATAAAACGCTTTGCGAAGCATCAACTCTAACACATTTAGCTTTGCGTTTGCTTATTCTTACAGGGGTTCGTAGAAATTCCTTATGTCATATTCATAAAGATCAAGTTGAGGGAGATATATGGACTATCCCTGCTGAAAATATGAAAGGAAGGCGGGATGCTACAACAGAATTTCGTGTTCCCTTATCATCAGAGGCATTAGAAATATTAAAACAAGCGCGTCTGCTTTCTCGCAATGATTTTTTCTTTTCTGCAACCGGTCGTGGTCCCTTCTCTGAGAAATGTATGGCTCAATATATGAAACGTAATAAACTTGAAGCCTGCCCCCATGGTTTTCGCTCTAGTTTACGCAATTGGCTTGCTGAAACAACCGATGCCCCCTATGAGGTTGCTGAAACCATTCTAAGTCATACGGTTGGGGGTAAAGTAGAGCGTGCCTATCGTCGTACTGATTATTTAGAACAGCGCCGTGTCTATATGGATACATGGGCGGCATATGTTGCGGGTCAATCTTAAGATATGGGGTGCATAACCCCATGATCTGTGGATAACTTTATCTCTCCCTTCTCTCATTCTTTCTCAATAAGATTCATAAATTATAACATTAGAAATTATATAATAAAATACTGTTTTCTATAAACTAAATACCTTTCAAATGATGAAAAAATATAGTTAATAAATACTTATGATTTGTTCTCATTTTTTAATATTTGAAAGGATTTTACTATGATAGAAAATGATATTCTTTTAACAGACCGTGAAAGTGCAAAACTGCTTCATATGAGTGTCTCAACTTTCCGCCGTCATGTGACCAATGGCTCTTTACCAAAACCTTTAAAATTTGGTTTTTTATCCCGTTGGTTACAATCGGATCTTTTGAATGTTATCGAACAAGCAAAACAGCAACGTCAAAGTGATGCGGCATAAAAAAACCTTGTCACATAAGGATGGACAAGGCTTTTCATTTTCACACGATGATTATGGATAGCAGAGTCCGTCCTATGATGCAATCATTATAGGATCAAAAATGTCTTCTTATATAAATGCTTGGGGCATCACAAATGCCTTGCATGGGGTTTGGTATGGGCGTTATGGACTTGCCCGTTGTCCAGCCCATGATGATCAATTGCCTAGCTTATTCATTGAATAAATTAGCGTATCTTATAAACTATGCTAATTAGCAGCTTTAAAGTTTTCTAAAATATTAAAAGAAAAATCCGCTATGTGAGAAAACTTAGGTGTCAATAACAATTCCCCTGCTCTGTTCTTTCGATTAAAGTACCAAGCTTTATATTTGCACCACTCTTTTCTTCTATTGATAGTTTCTCTTTCAATATGGAGTGGAACAAAACCATTTTTGTTAGCATATTCTAACAATCCCAAGTTTTTGATTGTCTGTATCTTGTTATCATAAGAAACACGTAAACGAACGTAAAATTTTGTCATGTTCAATAAAAAATGATTAAAGATAAAAGCAGATATCTTATTTTCATTTCAAACAACAAATTGAAAAATTCATAGGAAATTTGATTGATCAGATTTAACCATTAGATTAATATTTCAAGACAAATTACAGAAAGGAATTTCCTATGCAAAAGAAATTACCCAAAAGTTATATGACAGATGCTGAACGTGAAGAATTACGAGCAGGCGGGTTAGATCAAGACTGTATTTATCTCTCTGAATCAGAAGCGGCTGACCGTGCTAACGATAGCAAAGCAGCATGGGAATGGTTGGCAATGACTGAACCTCCAGCACATACACTTTTGTTTCTTAAAAAGCGGCATGGAGCACAATTTATTCGTGATATGGGATTTTCTACTAAAGATGCTGATAAAGAATATGGTCCCGATTGGTTAGATAAAGATATTATCGTAGGAGGCCATCATTTCTAAAGAATTTGACGAGTTAGAACGTATTTTTGTTCGCGAAAATGGTTATATAAAAAGACTCAATGAAGCATTGATGACCAAGAAACTACATGGTGTGCGAAATGATTTATGGAGTTATCTTCGTAACATTGGGAAAAGCGGTGATTTATCATTACTTATTGATACGGAACGTAGTCTTGTAGAAAATGATTTGCTAAGATATGCTAACAGCAAGGCTATGACTAGTAGTCTTAAAACAGCATTGACTGAAATTGATACTATTAAGAAGCATGTAGCGTTTGTAGAAAATCCTAAGAAATATGAGGTGATAAATGAAGCTTATAGTTTATCTAAAAATCGTAAAGGTGGATTGCCTTATGATGAAGCACGTCAAGCAATGGCATCGCATTATGCAAGGCTTGGAAATCTGGACAAAGCACGTTTAACGGACATTGAAAAGTCTATCATTGATGCGAGAAGAGAAAATATCAAGGCAATGCAAAAACTCTACGAAAAGATGCAAACCAAAGCGATTGGTATAGATTTCTAACTCAATAGCCTACTCATAACAAAGCTTTTTACATTAATTTATTCACACATCTTTAAAAGTAATACCTAAATGAAATATCCCTGCTGAATATAATCGTCCTAATTTCTTTCTCTATACGCCATTGCCAATGACAGCAGCCAAACCACATAAAGCAGAGACAGCAATAAAATCTATTGGAGCCTGTTGACGCTCTGAAACGTCATAAATGTAGTCCATGAATGGCATTAGGAGCTGTAATGGATTAAAAGGTTCGACGGGTAAAAGAGCCGTAGCAATCGGTTTTAATTCCCCCCAACCATTTTGTTGCAAGGCTTGTTCATAAGGAATGGCTTTTAAACAAGCATTATCGTTATCATTGACGGGGGCATTATTCTCTAAAATATTTTTATTATCTTGTTTCATATTACGTACCTTGAATAATAGAGAAAATCATTGAAATCGGTTCCTTTTGGAGCTTGCATGATAAAGACCTCAAAGCCTTGCCTATAAGCACGCTTTGCTAGGGTAAAACTCGCTTTACGACCCGCATCATCCCCATCCATTGCAATTGTCAGACGCCCTTTTATCGGGGGTAAATTCACACGCATCATGCCACTGGTGGAAAGAGACGACCATAAATTAACGGGCTCTGATAACAACCCAGACAGCAACGCCAGCCCCGTTTCAATGCCTTCACAAATAACCAGATGTTTTGGATTGGCTTGACTTAAATGCACAGCACCGCCCATGACAGAACCCAACATGGCTTTTGCTGGTTTCTGATCTGTTTTGCAGCCATTGGCTTGTAAAAAGGTCCTATGAATGGCAAAGGAACCAGCCCCCTTAACAAGAGCCACCAACGCGGGCAGTGTCATTCCTAATGGGTGCGGACATTTGTCGTGAAAGCGTAAATCAGCAGGCAACTCACACGTGATCCCCCGCATGCGTAAATAGGTTTCTGCTAAAGTATTTTTGATCGGTTGGCTTTGTTGCCAAATCGCTTTTGCTCTTTCTGCTTTCTGTTTTGTTTCTTTGAAATCAGCACAAAACTGTTTTGAGAAAGAAAGCGTATGATCATAAGCTTTATCAAAAAAGGCTTGTTTCCCCAGTAAGCCAATTCTTGTGAGCGCTTGTATGATCTCTCTAAAAGAACAGCCAGCATAACAAGTGAGTAAGAGACGCCCATCATTTCCATTGGTAATAGATAAGCTAGGCAATTGATCATCATGAGCAGGGCAACGGGCAAGTCCATAACGCCCATACCAAATCCCATGCAAGGCATTTGTAATGCCCTGCGCATTCGTAAAAGAAAACATATTTTTTGATCCTATAATGATTGCATCATAGGACGGACTCTGCTATCCATAATCATCGTGTGAAAATGAAAAGCCTTGTCCATCCTTATGTGACAAGGTTTTTTTTATGCCGCATCACTTTGACGTTGCTGTTTTGCTTGTTCGATTACATTCAAGAGATCCGATTGTAACCAACGGGATAAAAAACCAAATTTTAAAGGTTTTGGAAGAGAGCCATTGGTCACATGACGGCGGAAAGTTGAGACACTCATATGAAGCAGTTTTGCACTTTCACGGTCTGTTAAAAGAATATCATTTTCTATCATAGTAAAATCCTTTCAAATATTAAAAAATGAGAACAAATCATAAGCATTTATTAACCATATTTTTGCATCATTTGAAAGGTATTTAGTTTATAGAAAACAGTATTTTATCATATATTTTCTAATGCGATAATTTATGAATCTTATTGAGACGATATGAGAGAAAAGAGAGCTAAAGTTATCCACAGATAATGGGGTATTACACCCCATATCTTAAGATTGACCTGTGACATAAGCCGCCCATTTATCCATATAAACACGGCGCTGTTCTAAATAATCTGTACGACGATAAGCACGTTCCACTTGCCCTCCAACTGTATGACTTAGAATGGTTTCAGCGACTTCATAGGGGGCATCGGTTGTTTCAGCAAGCCAATTGCGTAAACTAGAACGAAAACCATGGGGGCAGGCTTCAAGTCCAATTTTTTTCATATATTTTGACATACACTTATCAGCAAGGGGACCACGACCTCTAGCAGAAAAAAAGAAATCATTGCGAGAAAGCAGGCGCGCTTGTTTTAATATTTCCAATGCCTCTGATGATAAAGGCACGCGAAATTCTGTTGTCGTATCACGTCGACCTTTCATATTTTCAGCAGGGATAGTCCATATATCCCCATCAACTTGATCTTTATGAATATGACATAAAGGAAAAGTACGAACCCCTGTCAGAATAAGCAAACGCAAAGCCAGTTGTGTCATTGTTGTTTTTTGACAAAGTGTTTTATAAAAAGCAGGAACATCTTTCCAATCCATGGCTGGTAAATTTTTGACTTTATGACGTTGTTTACCTAAGAGCGCGCGTGCTTTTTCTGTTGCTTGTAAATCAACATCTAACCCTAATGCAGCCGCGTGTTTAAGACAAAGATTGAAACGAATAAGAGCTCTATTAGCTGTTCCAGCTTTTGAATGCCAAATAGGGGCAAGTGTATTGCGTATCTCTGTTTTGGTAATCTCAGAAACCGGCAGACAGCCTAATTTAGGGAGAATATGAAGGCGTAATGGTAAAAACCAATCCCCAGTTTTACCATCATTTTTTAATTCAGCTTTACGACTTTCAAAAGCATCTAAAGCAATATCTTTTAAATAATGAAGATTGCTTATTGCTTCACGCTTTTGTTTTTCACGTTCTTTAATGGGGTCACGACCCTCACGAAGAATAGAACGCCACCCCGTTGCCAATTCACGCGCTTGTTTTAAAGAGACATCTCTCAAGGCACCCAAGTCCATTTCGCGGCGCCACCCGTGAAGGGTATAACGATAAATCCATTGAGCACCTCCATCTTTACGCTTATGGAGTAACAAGCCGGCACCATCATTATATTTGCCAGCTCCCAATGTTGCGACAGATCTTGCATTAAGACGGTTCATAAGGACCATTTTTACTCCTTTCTTATACAAATTTAATCCACACACTCATCCCACTTGTTATGTGCAAATGAGTGGTTTTGATTAATTCAAGATAGAGAGATTTGAAATGAGAGAATCTTACGTTATTCGAAGGTCTAATTCAATATGAATAACGATAGATTATCTTTATAAATCAATATCTTGTAGATATGAGATGGGGAATTGAACATAAGAAGATGCCTTGAGAGAATATGCATTCATTTATGATATTGAAGTCACAAGGTGCGGCTTTATTCAACACCCCACAATAAAAATGGCGGGGGCTAGCCCTGATGGTCTGATTGATGAAGATGGGTTAATCGAAATCAAATGTCCTAGATCGACTAATCATATGCGGTTCATTATCGATAACGAAATCAAACCAGAATATCTTGCACAAATGCAGTTTCAAATGGCTTGTACGGGGCGCAAATGGTGTGATTTTATCAGTTATGACCCACGTTTTACGAGCGATTCATCTCTCTTTCGTATGAAAATCAAACGCATCCACCGTGATGAAAAGAAAATTGAAGAGATTAATCAAGCGGTTGAAAGCTTTTTAGCAGAAATAGAACGAGAGATACAAAGAATCTCAACTAAAGCCGCCTGAACTTTTGGGGGGCTTTGTTCTCGCATATTCCCTAGCCCCCACCCATATAAGGAAATTAAACATGTGTAATACCAAAGATGAGAAGCCTTGTTTTTTTACCATTGGTTATGAAGGAAAATCACTAGACCATTATCTGAATTGCCTCATAGAAAACAATGTTAAAATTTTGTGTGATGTTCGTAAAAATCCAATAAGTAGAAAACATGGTTTTTCAAAAAGGCAATTAGAGAAAGCTGTAAGCAACATTGGCATTGAATATATACACTTGCCTGAACTTGGAATTGCCTCTGAAAAAAGACGCAATCTGAAAACACGAGAAGATTATGAACATCTTTTTGAAGATTATCAAAATACAACTCTTAAGGATAATCTTCATGCAATAGAAAAATTATACCAGATTTTTTTAGATAAAAAACGTGTTGCTATTACTTGTTTTGAATCTGATGTGTGCATGTGTCATAGGGGAGAAATTACGACGGCTATTACACAACTAACAAATTGGAAATATGAAATTAAGCACATCTAACACATAACTTGCAATTTTTTAAACCGAAAGTGCTCTATAACACCTCTATCTCCACCCTTTCCTAACATTTTTCAACCCATTCGTGATTCACACCACGGGTGAATTGCACCTAAATTAAGGGGAACTGACATGGCACACCGCCCACCTATCATAACCCAACCAGCCATTGCACGCGCTTTAAGAGAAGCAAAAAAACAAGGGTGTGAACTCATAGAAATAAACTGCTTATCTATCTTAAATCCGATAGTATTGGTCATGGAAAACGCATTAGAATCCGCGGAACCTATGGAACACAAGAGTTTGTTGATAAATACAAAAGTGCACTTGCCGAATTGCAAGGCATAATCCCTCCAAAACCTAAAACCGGCAAACTAATTGAGGGGTCATTCGCATGGCTGCTTAAACAATATTTTAATAGTGTCAATTGGTACAGCCTTGCTAAAGGCACGAAAAGACAAAGAGAACTCATTCTTATGAAGGTATGCGATACTATAGGAAATATTCTATACCAAGCAATTGATAAGAAACATATTATAGCTGGTGTTGAACGCCGTAAAGAAACACCATCAGCAGCTCAAAATTTTCTGAAAGCCCTTAATGGACTTTTTAATTGGCCGATTGACCAAGGTCTTTTAGAAAATAATCCAGCTTTAGGCGTTAAAAGACCAGCCCTTCACAATAAAGATGGATTTGCTGTTTGGACAGAAGAAGATGTTGAGAAATATTGTCAACATTGGTCTGTCGGTACCCATGAACGCGTTTGGATTGATGTTCTTTTATATACGGGGTTGCATCGTGGTGATGCGGTTCGTATCGGTTGGAAAGATGTAACAAATAACATCATTCACCTAAAAACAGAGAAAAGTAAATTCCAAACAGATGTTTTTCTTCCGATTTTGCCTGAACTAGCCAAAACGCTTGAAGCTGGTCCTATTGGAGATGAAACATTCATTTGTGGTAAAGAAGGTAAGAAGCTCGTTAAAGAAAGTTTTGGAAACTTGTTTAGAAGCGCTTGTAATACAGCAGGCATCAAAAAATCAGCGCATGGATTGAGAAAATTAGCAGCAACACGCGCAGCTAACTCTGGTGCAACTGTCTCACAACTCAAGGCAATTTTTGGCTGGACAGAAGACCAAATGGCATCTCTTTATACCAAGAACGCAGATCGTAAAAGACTAGCTCTTGAAGCTATAAAAAAGCTTCAAAAAAATGAGGAATAGAAGCAAAAAAAAACATAATAGAATCAATATTTTCCTATTCCCTTACATTAAACATAAGTATTTTATTTTACTTACTATTTATTCGCCTCTTCTGCCTCTCACTCCTTTAAAATCATCAGATATTCTTCTGCATACGATATGGTTAATATATTTTTTCTCTTTGGTATAGCACTTAGAATACTCTATGAGCTGATATTGTAAAAACGAAAGAAAGAGAAAAATAACTGCAATTTAAATGCACTGTTTACGATTAAAGGGAAAATGTTTTTTTCACTTTAACATTCTTTTTTAAAAAGATGTGGGCTTTCAACAATAAGCTTTTCTCGCGCTTTTTGTAATTGTTTAATGACTTCATCAATTTTTGATGGAGAACAAAGAGCTTCTTCACTATTCAAAAAATGCAGCTTTTCCTTCCCCTCATATAAACATTGCATTTGAGACTGAAGTATTCTAACTTCTTGAAAGAAAAGACGTCCAGTTTCCTTAAAACCATTATTAAGTGAAAAAAGTTGATCGGAAATAGAGAGCAAAATTTGTTTTAAAAAGCGCTCATTTTCTTGGCGTTTGCGATATTCTAAAATAAGAGCATGGCTTATTTCATCTAATTGTTTTTTTGTAGAATCAATTTGACGCAATAAATTTGGTTTTTCCCCCATATCACCTTTTCTCACCTTCACAAGCATAGCATGAATTTCTAATAACTTCATTGCGGAATGAGATAAATAATCAACAACTGTAGGTGTATTGGTATAGCTTTTCCATGTAATCATCACAACCCCACCTAATAACAGTTTTTTACACCTCATCCCGCTATTTATTTTTATTTTACAAAGCCATTCTAAAGAAAGTGCTAAAAAATATTTCTCCAATACATTATTCGATAGTCCCCACTCCTCTTTTTTTACTATCGACCTGGAATCCGTGGAGAGAGAAAACGTAAAGGTGTATAAAGGATAAGATGTGTTGTTTTTTCTAACACACTACTACCATCTGCAAGAAGAGCTTGGCTAGGTGACAATTCCGTACCTTGCATAATTGTTGAAGCCAAAGAACCTTCTCGAGAAAGAGCCATTAATGTTGGTGAAGAGGCAAAGACATTATGTGCTCCCCCATCCACATGAGAGAAATCAAGAACAGCTATTCCATTTTTACGCAACATCTCAATGTCTGAACCATCACCCACACGATGATGTCCCCCCGTAAGACGTCCTGAAACAGCGAGAGCTTTATCTGCTCTAGATACTAAAATTGCTGTTGGCTGTGGAAGTTTTTTTATATCATTAAGTTGGCGCTCAAATACATCAATATCAATATCTGGTGCAGCCATTAATAAACTTGTAATACGATGAATAGGCTTATATTTTCCCTGTAGAGCTAAAGTTCTAAATGCCTCCATTATAACAAAATTGCCCATAGAATGTGCAATAACTGAAATCTGATCAGCATTGGTTTCACTAATAAGTGTCAAAAGCTCTATTAATCCATCACGGGCAAAATTAGCGCTGTCACGGTCATAAATATAAAGAGGAACTGATCCAGCAGAAGGCCAAGAATAATGTACAGCGACAACATTTAAAGAATAATCGTGCGTAAACTGTGCCGTACGAAATGTACCATCTGCAAAATTATTATTATATCCATGGATAAAAAGAAAAATTTCTCTTTTTCCTTTTGGCTTTTTTGCTAAAGCAGCATTTAATTGTTGTTTAAACTGTTCTTTATTATCATATTTTTGCAATGAGACTGCTGCAAAATACTTATCATGCGTAGGTTTATAAGCATTTATTTCAACAACTCCCTTTACATGTTGCTGAGGAATTCCTACGTCAACGCGATTATAATGTACTTTGTTTGATCGCTCTGAGCCATAAGGCAGAGCATAATTATTTTGCATCATACGACTTGTTGCAACATACACTGAAACGATGGCTTTTGGAGAAATTGGTTTTCCCTCAACTTCTCTTTCTACTGCAGTCATAGAAGGCGTTGCATGCACCCCATGCCAAAGGACAGCACGCGAATCACTACATGCTGATAATAAAGAAATACAAATAAGAAGTGTTAAATATCTTAGAATCACTCTACTTCTCACTGCAACTCCACCCCACCTACAAAAAATATAACGTTTTAAATGCACAGATAAAGGAATAAAAAATGAACAATTATGAAGAAAACGCTAAAAATAACACACAAAGAAATATTTTTCTATAATGGGAAATATTTTTCTATAATTTGCATAGACCACCTCTCTCTACATAACTTCTTCTCATTACAGAGAAATTAATTGTCAATGGTGCGGTCGAGAAGACTCGAACTTCCACGGGTTGCCCCACAGCGACCTCAACGCTGCGCGTCTACCAATTCCGCCACGACCGCACGTGGTTAAGCAAAACACTTTAGTTTTCAGCCTTTAACAAATCATAAAGAAAGGTACAAGCCAATTTTCTCTTTCCTATAATTTATTTTATCCAAATGATTTATAACTTAATAAAGATTACTAAAAATATGGGCTTTACGATGATCTTTGAACCATCATCATAAAATGAGCTTGTGCAGCGTGATCTTTTTCATAATAACCATGAAATTTTTTTGTAATTGTTGTAGATCCCTGTTTTTGGATTCCTCTCATAGCCATACACATGTGCTCAGCCTCGATCAATACGGCTACACCACGAGGTTTCAGGTACATTTCTAAAGCATGAGCCACTTGTGCTGTCATCGCTTCTTGTGTTTGTAAACGACGAGAAAAAATATCTACAATACGCGCAATTTTTGAAAGTCCAACAATTTTTGCATCAGGAAGATAGGCTATGTGCGCTTTTCCAATAATCGGAATCATATGATGTTCACAGTGCGAATAAAAAGGAATATTTTTTACGATTACCGACTCATTGTATCCTGAAACCTCTTCAAAAACTGTTCCTAAGGTTTCTTCAACTGATTGACGATAACCATTAAAAAGCTCGCGATATGCCTTGGCTATACGTTTTGGAGTCTCTAAAAGCCCTTCTCTCCTTGGATTTTCCCCTACCCATAAGAGTAATGTACGAATCGCTTCTTCCACCTCTTCAAAACTCGGACGCTTTTCTTCAGATAAAAAAGAATCCTCTGCGCCTTCTTTAACAACATTACGCATTCAAAAACTCCAACCTTACTCTATACAAAACATTTGCTATAGACCTATTTCATTTTGTATAATCTTTATATAAGCGAATTAAAAGTTTAAACAATCACGTCTCTCAAAATTTCAGGCAATAGCGCATGAGTGACAATATCTATAGTGATAAAATACTTGAATATGCTGCGCATATAGGCAGAATTGGGCGTCTTAATAATCCTGATGCAACATCAAAAAAATATGCACATCCTTGCGGCTCAACAATCACTGTGGATTTAAAAGTGGAAGATCATATCGTGATAGATTTCGCTCATGAAATACACGCATGTGTGTTAGGGCAAGCCTCAGCATCACTTTTAGCATCTCATATCATCGGACAAACAACACAAGATCTTAAAGTATTACGTAAAGTTATCTACCAAATGCTAACGCAGGATGGCCCTTCTCCTCAAGCTCCCTTTGAGGATTTTTCTTGCTTACAGCCCCTTAAAAACTATAAAGTACGCCATGCTGCAACACTACTACCCTTTGATGCAACGATAGACTGTATTCAACAAATTGAAAAAAACAGAAGAAAATAAATGCTCAAATCACAGTTTCGACAAAAAAAACTGACTCGAAATTACACAGGTGCTTGGCAAAAAACACCTGGACGATTACTGGGTATTTTCTTAATACGTTTCTATCAAATAACACTTTCGAGTCTTATAGGAAATCAGTGTCGCCATGCCCCAACTTGTTCAGAATATATATATGAAGCGATCGCACGCCATGGGCTTTGGGCTGGTGCATGGATGGGGCTCTTTCGTATCATACGTTGTGGTCCCTTTGGAACAGATGGCTTTGATCCAGTACCTCCGTCACTCGGAAATTCTTGCTGTTTTTATAAACCTTGGCGTTACTGGAAAATTTCTGAAAAACACACCAAATAATCCTTTTCTTTTTTCATATGTATTGATAGAAGAGTTAATCTATAAGCTTTTTACTCAGTTTTCACGAAACCATCCGCAATCGTTGGCGGAATTGGATTAAAGGGGTGTTTTTATGTCTTGCTCTATTTTTCTTTCTTTTCCCGATGGTTCAAAACGTAATTACCCCGCCGAAATGACAGGCTTGGAATTAGCAGAATCCATTTCTAAATCACTCGCAAAAAAAGCCGTCGCCTATAGTCTTGATGGCATCATGCGAGATCTATCAGATCCATTAGCAGAGTCTGGTCAAATAGAGATTATTACCCGAGAAGATGCACGTGCTCTTGAACTCATAAGGCATGATTGCGCCCATGTTCTTGCTGAAGCAGTGCAAGAACTTTTTCCTGAAACGCAAGTAACAATAGGTCCTGTAATTGAGAATGGGTTCTATTATGATTTTGCACGCCAACAACCTTTCACACTAGATGATCTCAGCGTCATTGAAAAGAAAATGCGTGAAATTATCCAACGCAATAGACCTTTTAGAAAAGAAATTTGGTCTCGTGAAAAAGCAAGAAGAGTTTTTTCTGAGAAAAAGGAATTTTATAAAGTTAAACTTATTGAGAGCATTCCAGAAAATCAAGATTTAAAAATCTATTATCAAGGGGAGTGGTTTGATCTTTGTCGCGGACCGCACATGCAATCTACAGGGCAAATTGGAAATGCTTTTAAATTAATGAAAGTCGCAGGCGCTTACTGGCGTGGCGATGCCAATAATCCAATGCTCACGAGAATTTATGGAACAGCATTTGCAAACGAAAATGACTTAAAAGCCTATCTCCATATGCTAGAAGAAGCCGAAAAACGTGATCATCGCCGCTTGGGACGTGAAATGGATTTATTTCATTTTCAAGAAGAAGGACCAGGAATGATTTTTTGGCACCAAAAAGGCTGGAAAATGTTCCAAAATTTGATCAATTATATGCGTAGACGCCTTGATGATCATCAATATGCCGAAGTAAATGCACCACAAGTTCTCGATAGATCACTTTGGGAAATATCGGGGCATTGGGGCTGGTATAAGGAAAACATGTTCAAAGCAATTCCAGCCGCAGAAGATTCAGACCATGGGAATGTTTATGCCCTTAAACCAATGAATTGTCCTGGTCATGTGCAAATTTTTAAACATGGTTTAAAATCTTATCGTGATTTGCCTATTAGGCTTGCTGAATTTGGTCTTGTTCATCGTTATGAGCCTTCAGGCTCTTTGCATGGTCTTATGCGTGTGCGTGGTTTTACACAAGACGATGCACATATTTTTTGTACTGATGAACAATTAGCCGATGAATGTCTTAGTATTAATGATCTTATTTTATCAACGTATGCGGATTTTGGTTTTAAAGAAATTAGTCTTAAGCTTTCAACACGTCCAGAAAAACGCGTTGGATCTGATACATTATGGGATCATGCAGAAAATATCATGGAGTCTGTCCTTAAAACAATTGAAACAAAATCTGCGGGACAAATCAAAACAAGTATCCTCCCAGGTGAGGGAGCCTTTTATGGTCCAAAATTTGAATATACATTAAAGGATGCTATCGGTCGTGAATGGCAGTGTGGAACAACACAAATAGACTTTAATCTTCCTGAACGTTTTGGTGCATTCTATATTGATAAAGATTCAGAAAAACGCCAGCCTGTTATGATCCATCGCGCCATTTTTGGATCAATGGAACGTTTTCTTGGTATATTAATCGAAAATTTTGCTGGACATATGCCTCTTTGGCTTTCTCCTGAACAAATTGTTGTCGCAACAATTACATCCGAAGCAAATGAATATGCCCAAAAAATAACGGCAAGACTTAAAGCTGCTGGGCTTTCAGCAACGATAGATCTCCGCAATGAAAAAATTAACTATAAAATACGAGAACATTCTTTACAAAAAGTTCCCGTCATTTTGGTCTGTGGCAAACGTGAAGCTGAAACAAACAGCGTCAATATGCGTCGCTTAGGAAGCCCAAATCAAACCCTTTTATCTGTAGAAGATGCAATTAAGCAACTTTCAAATGAAGCCACGCCTCCAGATTTACAGCGTGTAATAAATGCATAACATCATACAAGGTGGTAAGACATCAATTTTTTTACTGTAAATCGTGAATTTTTGTACAAAATCAAAAGATTTGTCAGTGTTGTGTTTTTCAGTTTCATACATGATGACCAATCATCAGTAAAAAATTACGTGATCACACTTTACGAGGCAAGTTGGTAAAAAATTGAATGTAAAAGCTGTAAGTTATTTAAATACAAAAATTATAGATATAGAAAGATAACGTCGTGATCATGGATAGATCATTACGATAATTGCATCAATATCAAGAAAAAAACTAAAAATAAGATTATCATAAATACGTAGATTAATCGAATAATGATGTATTCTCTTCTTAATATATGATTTCATAAAAAAGATATAATAATTTGATTTATAATGATAATATAACGTCATTGATATTAAAAAACATCTCAAATATCATAGGATTTCTTTCACTTTAAATTTGTTTACGCTGCAGCAATCAAAATCATTCGTTTGCACGTGACAAGTGAGAAGGCACGTGTGAATGAAAAATTTAGAAAAGACTAAAAATGCTTAAACCGTTTCAAGTATCCAAGGGCTTGTTGCAATATTGGGTGCTGATAAAATGTGTGTTCCTCCTTCACAAACGTAAAAATAGTTGAATTTGACATTATAGTATTCATTCATGGGAGGCTGTCGCGAAATGGGCTTGAGAATCTTAAGAAATGATCTCTTTTAAACAAGGACGTAAATGACAACCCAATAGCGCTCTACAAAAACATCCCGCAATCTACATTGATAAGATATCGCTTTAACTTCCCTTAAGAGTTATAAAACTAAATCAAAGGAGAATGACAAAATTCGCTGTTCATTCTTTTCTCTCTTCATATTTGACCAGATTAAAAACTCTTCCTAAAAAAACAATCAACTATGCACACGAGGTATATGAGTTGCTCGTTAACATAGTAAATCTCGAGCCACATTTATAAAGCGTCTAAATATCTTAAAATACCTTGCGGCGCTAAACGCTAAATACTGATTTATAAAAAACTTTTAAAACGCATGTTTTTCTAAAAAAAGAAGCACAATATAAAATAAAAAACATTATTGTTATCGTGCTCTATCAAGAACACGCTTACATTCAATGAGTTCAAACAGGATTTCTTGCAACAATGCTTTATCGGTTTTATCTTTGTAAAGATTCACAGAACCAACAGAGGTTTCTCCCTCATTTCTCATAAAACTCAAAAGCCCAAAAGAAGATTTCTTAGGTTTATTGCTCATATTTTCAAAAGTTTGTCCTGCATGTTTTTTCTCTATGACAACATTCATAGCATCAAGATCGCCATTACCAAATGCAGTCACAAAAGCAACACCATTTTCTTTCAAAAGGCGCTGCACACCTTTTATCGTATAACCCTGATCGTACAATAACTGCTTAATACCATTGAGCAAATCAACATCGACTGGACGATAGTAACGCCTCCCTCCTCCACGTTTCATTGGTTTAATCTGCCTAAAACGTGTTTCCCAGAATCTTAAGACATGCTGCGGAAGCTCCAATAATTCGGCTACTTCGCTAATTGTGCGAAAAGCATCAGAGCTTTTATCCATTTTGCAACACCTTATCTAAAACACGACAAATGGTTTGATAATGATTCATTACGTCTCAATTTCTCAACAAGATTAGTCAAAAAACAGCTTTTTTAAAAAAGCATAGGTCTTTATTTTATACATTTCTTAACAAATACCAAACATTATTACAGCATTTATTTATGAGATATCATTTTTCTGTCTAGCACGATGCGAATCTAAAATTCTCTGTTTAAGGATATTTGCAGCCTTAAACGTCACAACACGTCGCGGCGGAATAGGTGCTTCAACACCTGTTTTTGGATTGCGTCCAATACGTTCATTCTTACTGCGAACCTGAAAAGTTGCAAAAGAAGATAATTTAACCGCTTCACCTCTTACAAGTGAGTTGCAAATCTCATCCAAAACCAATTCGACCAAAGCTGCTGATTCAGTATGTGACAAGCCCACTTTTTTACAAACTACGCTCGCTAAATCTGCACGCGTTACTGTCTTACTTGTCATTATAACCACCTATTAAAATATTAAAAATTACAAAATGACTTATACGTTTTATTCAAATATGGTCAAGTAACCATCATTTACCAACGAACAAGAATTGCTCCCCATGTAAATCCACCTCCCATGGCTTCTAACATGATAAGATCTCCTTTTTTTATCCTTCCATCGCAAAGAGCTGTTGTTAAAGCCAATGGAACTGATGCTGCAGACGTGTTACCATGTTGATTAATGGTAATCACAACTTTATCTGGTGAAATTTTCAGCTTTTTAGCAGATGCTTCAATAATGCGCTTATTAGCCTGGTGAGGGACAAACCAATCGAGTTGTGAAGAATCCATACCTGCAGCTGCAAAACAATCATCAACCACATCTGTTATCATACCAACAGCATATTTAAAAACTTCTCGTCCTTCCATACGCAAATAACCTGTCGTTTGTGTTGTTGAAGGTCCACCATCAACATACAACTTATCGATATAAGCACCATCAGAACGCAATTTTGCAGACAATATACCACGCTCAAAAGCATCTTGCCCTTCAACTTCTTGCGCTTCCAAAACAGCAGCCCCTGCACCATCACCAAACAAAACACATGTTGTACGGTCTTCCCAATCTAAAATTCGAGAAAATGTATCGGACCCAATCACTAAAATTCTTTTAGCGGCTCCACAGCGTAAATAAGAATCTCCCGTTGTTAAAGCAAAAATAAAACCAGAGCAAACAGCTTGAATATCAAAAGCAAATCCATGGCTCATTCCCAAAGCATACTGAATTTCAACAGCAGAAGCAGGAAACGTACGATTTGGCGTTGAGGTTGCTAAAATAATACAATCAATATCCTTTATTGTAAGACCAGCATTTATAAGAGCTGCTTGCGCAGCTTCAACGCCTAAAGAAACCGTTGTTTCATTTTCATTGGCAATATAACGTTGATGTATTCCTGTACGTTGAACAATCCATGAATCTGACGTTTCAACAAACTTTGCAATCTCATCATTTGATAAACTTCTTTTCGGCAAAGCACTTCCTACACCACATATAATTGATCGAATCATTCAGCTCTCACCTTTTCTTCAAACTTTTTATTTCCATTATAAGAGCTCATCATAAGGATTCTCCACTCATCACCACTTCATCTTCCTGATCAAAAAATGTATCTTTATTCTCATGAAACCGCCGTAAATCAGCCGTTATTTTTTGTAAAAGTCCATTATTAACCATTTCATAACCAACACGAATAGCAGAAGCAAAGCCATGAGCATTAGCACTGCCATGACTTTTTATGACAACACCATTCAAACCTAAAAGCACGCCTCCATTCACCCTATCGGGATCCATTTTATTTTTCAGTGTACGAAAAGCCCCCCGCGATAAAAAATAACCAAGAGATGTTAAAAAAGAACTGCGCAAGGCAGAATTTAAAATCTCTGCTATCTGTCGCGCGGTTCCTTCTGCAGTTTTTAAAGCAATATTACCAGAAAACCCTTCTGTTACAACAACATCGACTGTCCCTTTTCCAATGTCATTGCCCTCAACAAATCCTTTATATTCCAATCCTTCTAATTGCACTTCACGCAATATCATGCCTGCTTTTTTTATTTCATAAAGTCCTTTAACCTCTTCCACCCCCACATTTAAAAGTCCAACACTTGGTTTTTCAGTATGATATAAAGCGCGAAACATCCCCGCTCCCATAACCGCCAAATCAACCAATTGACGAGCAGATGCACCAATCGTTGCTCCAATATCTAAAACGATACTCTCCCTGCGAAGGGTTGGCCAGATACCCGCAATACCAGGACGTTCAGCCTCTGCCAACATTTTTAAACAAAAATAAGACATGGCCATAAGCGCCCCCGTATTACCAGCAGAAACGCAAGCATCAGCTTCACCATTTTTTACCGCTTCAATGGCATACCACATTGATGATTTACCACGTCCATTGCGAAGGGCTTGGCTTGGCTTTTCATCCATGCGTGTATAGCTTTCTGTAGGATAAAAGCGCGATACAGAATCCAAATGGGGATATTTTTTTAAAACCGGTCGAACGACCTCCTCTATCCCATAAAACAGAAAATAAACATCTGATAAATATTTTTGGACAATTGCTGCTCCTGCAATAGCTGCTTCTGGACCGTAATCACCACCCATGACATCCACAGAAATTCTAATCACGCTTTCATATCCCACATCTTTTCATTTACATTTTTAAATGCATATTATGATTTTGGGTGACTAAACACTCATAAAACATATCTTGCAAAAACAGTTCCGCAGAAAATACCGTTTTTATCATAGCATACAATAGATAATTTTTTTATGTTTTTACAATCACTTCCAACTTTTCAAAACAGAAAATGGCGAAAGCTTTTGCTCTGCTTCTTCTAAATTTTTAACCACATGCATTTTTATCCCCTCTTTACGTGGATAATGATTAATAGACAACTCAAAAAACTCTTCCATGATTGCACCAATATCAATTCGATCATTATAAAATACTTCCGGTGTATCAAGCCCTTCCACATCTAAAAACAATTCTCGTGTATCTTCTGATATTTTGGGCTTCGTTAAATTTGAATCTTCGGGAACAAAAACAACCTCAATATTTTCACGGAGAATATTTTCTAATGGTTCTAATGTAACAACACATAACTGTATTATATGCGCTTGCAACAAACCTTTTATACGCACACCGCGTTTTTTCCACGGAAGAATATGGAATTTTCCCTCACAAGATTTTACTTCAACTAAATCATGGTTTTGGGCTAAATGTGTACATTCTTTTTTGTTTGCACAAAGATGAACTCTTAACCCTTTAGCAGGAAGAGAACGGACGCATATTGGATAGGCCAAAGCAAATGCCATTTGAGAAACATTTTGAACATTCATTGATAACTCCCAAACATGAAAATCTATAAAGCACAGTACTTTTATTTAGCTCAAGTATATTTCGTTCATTTTTTTCTTTTCTAAAGAAATTCTATATGGCATAATTTGTCTTATAACAGGGAAACTCAATGTAAGCTACGGTAGATTAAACTAAAATTAGAAAAAACTTGAGGTTGCCTTCTTGTCGTACATCTCAGTATAAAGGAGATATCATTGTTTCAAATGCCTCACATAATGGCCTTAATCAAACGCAAATTGTTGGTGGGTTTATCAATAGCAAGCATCGTAACACTTGCAGGTTGCAGTCTTCTTGATTCTTCAGGGTCAAGCCAAATTTATAGAGAGGGCTATATTCTTGATAAAAATGCTCTAAGTTCTATTTCTGTTGGCTCAAGTCAAGAGCAAGTTCTTTTAACTTTAGGAACACCTTCATTAAAAACAAAATATGATAATGAAGTTTTTTATTACATCTCACAAACACGTTATCGTGGGATGCAGTTTATGAAAACAAAGATTATTGACCGCAAAGTTTTAGCTATTTACTTCAATAAAAACAATCAGGTTGCAAAGGTTGCTCACTATGGTCTACAAGATGGTCAAGTATTTGATTTCATGACGCAAACAACACCAACATTAACAAAAGAACATCCCTTCTTAATTCAAATTATAAAAGGCCCTGCGAATCTACCACCCCCTAGGTAAAAGATATCGTTTACTTCCCGTTCAATATGATGAGGTCTGATGTTATCAGACCTCATCATATGAGAAAATATCGCGATTAAGAGCGGATTTTTTTTGCCATACTATCAAGAACTGCATTAACAAGTTTTGGCTCATCCCCTTCAAAAAACGCTTTAGCTATATCAACATATTCATTCATGACGACCGCAACAGGAACATCTTTACGGTTGATCAGCTCCCATAAAGCGGCTCGTAAAATTGCTCGCAATATAGAATCAAGACGTGAAAGAGACCATTCTGAAGAAAGCTGTTGATGAAGCAGAGGATCAAGCTGCTTTTGGTCTTTTACAACACCCATTATAATCGCCAAAAACCATTGAAAATCAGCTTCAAGATACTGGTCTCCATCAATATCTTTTCCCAAACGATAAGCCTCATACTCCGCAGCCGTTTCCATCACTCCCGAACCTACAATATCCATTTGATAGAGAGCCTGAACCGCAGCCAGCCTTGCTGCTCCACGTTTATTGGCTGAACGCGGAAAATGTCTGCTTTTTATATCAGCCATATTTAACGATTATCTCCAAATCTCTTTTTTAGAGCGATCATACATAAAGCAGCTTCAGCTGCAAAACCACCTTTATTTTTGCCATCTTGTTTTGCGCGTACCCATGCTTGCTCTTTATTTTCAACAGTTAAAATACCATTTCCAATAGCTAAATGCTTATGAACGGTTAAATCCATCAAGGACCGACAAGAATCGTTGGCAACAATTTCAAAGTGATATGTCTCCCCCCGAATAACACAACCCAGTGCAACATAACCATCATAAGATATCTTATTTTGTTCAGCAAAAGCTATTGCAGCTGGTATTTCTAAGGCTCCTGGAACTGTTATAATATCATAACGTGCTTCAGCTTTTTGCAAGGCATTCACAGCCCCTTTCAAAAGCGCATCAGAAATCTCTTCATAAAAACGTGCTTCAACAATCAATACGTGAGGCCTTTTACGTATCTCTTTCATCATAATGAAATTCCATAAAAAACGAATCAAAAAACTCAAAGGTATAGAGCATAAAATTCTAAAAACGATCAATAGAATTGTAGCTTATTCATCGTCTCTTTTAAAAGCAAAAAGCTTAACAGCATAACGAGCAAGTTGGTCAATTTCCAAATTGACCCAATCTCCAATTTTAGCTTCTCCCCATGTTGTCACTTCAAGTGTATGGCGAATAATAAGAACATCAAAAACACAACCCTCCACACTATTAACAGTCAAAGACGTTCCATTAAGAGCAACTGATCCCTTAGGTACAATGAAAGGCATAAATTGTCTTGAAACTTTTAAATAAAAACGAATTGCATCTCCTTCATTTTTTTGTTCAATGATTTCAGCTAAACCATCAATATGACCAGAAACCAAATGCCCTCCCATTTCATCACCCAATCGAAGCGAACGCTCTAAATTAACAAAAGTTCCTTTTTTCCATTGGGCAAGATTTGTTAAACGTAATGTTTCTTCCCACGCCTCAACAACAAACCAATTGGAATCTCCTTGTTTAAAACCTCGTTCCACAACGGTTAGACAAATTCCTGAACACGCAATTGATGCACCAATTACTAAGCTTTCTATAGCATAGCGTGTAGAAATCTTTACACGCATCCCCTGCTTTAAAGATTGAACATCTTCAACACAACCGATATCCGTTATAATTCCTGTGAACATAATGTCTTACGTCTCCATTTATAAAAACGGTCATTTCCAAACATTTTTGTCTCAACCTCATGAAATTGCGAGAGATAATTTTCAAAATGAGGAGCTTCAATACGTTTTTTTCCTAAAACAACGGGACTATAAAAACATATCAAATGATCAATACAACCAGCACTCAAAAACTTTTCTCCTGTCTTTACGCCCCCTTCCAGTAAAACACTATTAATCCCATGTTTATAAAGCATCTGTAAAAGAGAAAAAGGTTCTACAAAACCATTATTCATCTCTATCGAATAAACAGACACGCCATATTGCTCCAATGCATTTTTTTTGCTTTTCTTTGAAAGATCCTCATTACAAATAACCCATGTAGGAATTTTTATGGCTGTTTGGACAACTTTCGCATCAAGAGGAATAGATAAATCTGCATCCAAAATAATACGAATTGGCGAGCGAGCTTCCATTCCTGGCAAACGGCAATTGAGTTGTGGATCATCGGCTAATATAGTCCCAATACCAACGATAATAGCGTTGTTTTGAGCCCGTAGAATATGCGTATGGGTATGGGAAAGCGTTCCACTAATTTGTATTCCCCCCTCTTCTTTTTTTCCCACACTATTATCGGCAGAAATTGCCATTTTTAAAGTAACAGCACAGCGTTGCATCTTTCTTATACACCAATGCGTCCATAAGGATTCAAAAGCCTTTTCAGCTAAAATGCCCTCAACGACTTCAATACCCGCTGAACGCAAAAGAGCAAGACCACGACCATCTACACGCTTGTCACAATCAGTCAAAGCAACAACAACTCGGGAAATACCTGAATCAATAAGGGCATTAACACACGGCGAAGTTTTTCCATAATGTGCGCAAGGTTCTAAAGTAACATAAGCAGTTGCTCCTTGAGCCAAAGAGCCGGCCATGCGTAAAGCTTGCACTTCTGCATGAGGTTTCCCATGACGAGCAGTTACGCCATAGCCAACAATAAATGGTCCCGCACCGCCATCATTTTGCACAATTAGCGCACCCACGGAAGGATTCTCACCTGTAAGTCCCACATGACGCTCTGCTAAACGGATAGCGGCAGCCATAAACCGTTCATCTTGCACTTTTTTATTCATCAAAACGAGTTTTCTGTATCCGTTATACCTTTTGACAACTCATCGATAATATCGTGAAAATCGCTTGCATTACGAAAATCTCGGTACACAGAAGCAAAACGGATATAAGCAATATCATCAATTCTTTTTAATGCTTCCATTACAAGATGCCCAATTTTTTCTGAAGAAACCTCTGGTTCCCCCAAACTCTCAAGCTGGCGTACAATGCCAGAAATTGCCCGTTCAATACGATCAGGATCAATATTGCGCTTTCGTACAGCCACATCAACTGATCGCATTAATTTATCACGATCAAATGGCTCACATCGTCCACTTTTTTTAGTAACCAAGAGCTCACGCAATTGAACACGTTCAAAAGTTGTAAAACGACCACCGCAAACGGAACACACACGACGGCGGCGAATCACCGCCCCCTCTTCTGCTGGACGTGAGTCTTTAACCTGTGTATCCTCATATTGACAGTACGGACAGCGCATCTCTTTTTATCCTTAACGCGTGCTAAGATAAGAATAAAGAGGAAATTGATTCGTTATATCTTTCACCTTTTTCTTAACAGCCATTTCAACGGCGTGATTATCTTCATCACTGTTTGCGTTTCGAAGACCATCAAGAACTTCTGAAATCAGATGACCAACTTGAGCAAACTCTTTTTCTAAGAAACCACGTGTTGTGGCAGCAGGTGATCCCAAACGAATTCCCGATGTTATAGATGGCGTTTCAGGGTCAAAAGGAACGCCATTTTTATTGCAGGTCATATGAGCGCGTCCCAAAGCCAATTCAGCACGTTTTCCTGTTAGATTTTTCGAACGTAAATCAACCAACAATAAATGATTGTCTGTACCGCCAGAAACGATATTAAAACCATTATTCTGTAATGTTTTTGCTAAAGTTTTCGCATTAGCGACAACATTGGCACTATAACTTTTGAAAGAAGGATGCAAAGCCTCCTTAAATGCGACAGCCTTTGCCGCAATCACATGCATTAAAGGCCCCCCTTGAAGACCAGGAAAAATAGCAGAATTAATTTTTTTGGATAAAGCCTCATCATTTGTCAATATCAAACCACCCCGAGGACCCCGAAGCGATTTATGTGTTGTTGTCGTTACAATATGTGCATGGGGAACAGGGGAAGGATGCACGCCACCAGCAACAAGACCAGCAATATGAGACATATCAACAAGGAGATAAGCACCGATCTCATTTGCAATTTCACGGAATCGTTCCCAATCCCAGAATCGAGGATAAGATGAGCCCCCTGCTATAATAAGTTTGGGTTTGCGTTCTTTTGCAAGCCGCTCAACCTCATCCATATCAATAATCTGATCTTCTTGACGTACACTATAGGAAACAACATCAAACCATTTTCCCGACATATTGACAGATGAACCATGCGTAAGGTGACCACCAGCATTTAAATCCAATCCCATAAATGTGTCACCAGGCTGGAGTAATGCCAGAAAGACAGCCTGATTCATTTGGCTGCCAGAATTGGGTTGCACATTTGCAAAAACAGCACCAAAAAGCTGTTTTGCTCTTTCGATGGCTAAATCTTCAACGACATCGACAAATTGACACCCACCATAGTAGCGCTTTCTTGGATAACCTTCTGCATATTTATTGGTTAAAACAGACCCCTGTGCTTCAAGAACTGCTCTTGAAACAATATTCTCTGAGGCAATCAGCTCAATCTCATGTTGTTGCCGCTCAAACTCCCCTCTAATGGCATTAAAAATTTCACCATCAACTGTCTGTAAATTATCATTAAAAAAGCGCTTTTGTGCGTCATTTTCTTGCTGAGTCATAAAACACATTCCTAATATTGAAAAATAAAGTCACTAAACGATAACACAGCAAACCATGCAAACCAAACATTTTAAACCACTTACACTCAAAAATACTGATACAAACAACTATCTTATTCCTCGTCATAGAAACAGCAAAAAAATTCGCTCATAAGAAGAGTGAAAAATGAAGTTAAGTTTCTTCTTTTACGCCCTTATTGATACCTTTTACAAAAAATATCTATAATCTAAAGAGATTCAATAAGTTAATGATTATTATTTAAGTTGGTAATGATCTAAAATAATTTATAATGAGAAAAACTGGATATTGTTGAGATAAGTTAAGACAAGGCAAGTTAAGAATGGTAACCAAAGTTTTTATTGATGGTGAACACGGCACAACCGGACTACAAATACAAAAACGCTTAGAGAAACGTACAGATTTAAAACTACTCTCTCTTGCTCATAAGGATCGCCATAACGTTCATCTGCGGCAAGACTATCTTACTCAAACGGATATTGCTATTTTATGTCTTCCAGATGACGCAGCACGTAAAACAGTTCATTGGCTAAAAAAGAATAAAAACATTAGGGTTATTGATAGCTCAACAGCTCACCGTGTTGCCCCAAACTGGGTCTACGGTTTTCCTGAAATGACAGCAGGCCAAAAAAAACGTATTCAAGCAGCCCATTACGTCTCTAATCCTGGATGTTATCCCACAGGTGCCATTAGCTTGATTCGCCCCCTTCGCGAAGCAGGATTGTTAGACGCCGATTATCCCATCTCGATTCATGCAATCTCCGGCTATACCGGTGGTGGAAAACAACTGATTACCCAAATGGAAAATCAATCTCAACAAAATATTCAGGAAAATTATTTTATCTATGGGCTCAATCTTGAACACAAACATGTGCCAGAAATTAAACTCCATGGACAAATTAATCAAACGCCGCTTTTTATACCCAGTGTTGGTCGTTTTCCTCAAGGAATGATTGTGAATCTTCCACTACACCGCCATTTATTCACAAAATCAGCAAACTGTTCTGATCTGCGTGAAATTCTTGCAAACCATTACGATGGACAAAACATCATTTCAGTGGCATCACAAGATGAAACGGCTTCTCTTCAAAGACTGAATCCAGAATGTTTTGCTCATAAAGATGGTATGAAACTGTTCGTATTTGGAAATGATCGCGAAGGAATTTTTAATCTCTGTGCTCTCTTCGATAACTTAGGAAAAGGCGCATCAGCTGCTGCTATCCAAAACCTCGATTTAATGCTCTCAAGCAATTAAACGCCATCTGGATACCAACGTTCATTCAACAACGCGATATGCCCCTTTTGTTGCTCGCCAGTGCGCAACCGCAAAACATAACACGGCTAATGCCATACTTTGATGAATGAGCCCTAAACTTATCGGAACCTCATGTAACAGCGTCAAAATACCTAAAAATGCTTGGATAATGATCATAACGCAGATAAGAAATGCTCGACGAGAGTGCGTTGAATGCGGAACATTTTTTTGCACATAGAAAGCATGAAGAGCCGAGACAACAAATAAAAAATAAGCAAAAAACCGATGAATAAATTGAACTGTTAAGGGATTTTCGAATAAATTGATCCAGAAAGGACGATGCTGCAACAATCCATCAGGAATAATCTGACCATCCATAAGGGGCCATGTATTATAGACTTTTCCAGCGTGAAGCCCTGCAACCAAAGCCCCCAAATAAATCTCTATCAAGACGAAAATAACGAGCCAAGCCGCAAAATATTGCACCTTCTGATTGGCTGGTTTTTCTGAATATTCTGCAAGTCCTCGAGATAAATAAGTAACAAAAATAATAACCAAACATGCCGTTATAAGATGAAATGCCAAACGATATTGGCTCACACTTGTTAGATTACTTTGCCCAATCCCTGAAGCAACCATCCACCAACCAATAAAGCCTTGAAAGGCGATAAGGATCGGCACAACAATAAGCGAGAGTAAAATATTTTTTTCAATACGCTTCGTCGCCCAAAACCAAATTAACCCCAATAAAGCGATAAGACCAACAAGACGCCCGAGAATACGGTGCGCCCATTCCCACCAAAAAATGACCTTAAAAGCACTTAAAGTCATATCAGGATTAAGCAACTTATACTGCGTTATTTGTTGATACTTTAAAAATTCCTCTTGCCATTGATCCACACCAATCGGTGGAATAATACCATGAATTGGCTTCCATTCCGTTATTGATAATCCTGATCCTGTCAAACGGGTTGCGCCCCCTACCAAAACAATTGCTAAGCAAAGCAATAAAATAGAATAAAGCCACACCTGAATTTGCTTTCGATTTCTCTTTTGCACAGGTGTTAAAAAGTTATTGTTTAATCTTTTTATTGCCATCTCTGATTGCCCCACGCTTCTCTCCAACTACAATGCATTTTTAAATTTAAACACAAAATCTTCGCATGCTAGTATGTACTATAACTTTAGCAAAAAACAAGCGTACCACTATAACATGCGATACATATTTCTTTTTTTACAAAATTCATAATGCAACAACACGATACACAGTCTTTGGAAAGTGACTAACCATCCGTACCATCCAATCCTGTTCATTAAGAACAGTATTAGAAATATAATAGTCCGTTAGCTCTGCAAATTGCTCAAATCCATATTTAGGTTCGCTTGCCATCTCTAAAATGATAAAATCATACTCTTTTTTAAATTCTTGTAATATATGAGAAATATTATCTGAAAAACCGTGTGCAGAAACAGCGCTTGTTAACCCTTGAGGGAGAATATCAACCCCCGTATCATAATCACGGTAAATAACATCATGCATCTGAGCATGACCCGTTAAAATATCACTCAGTCCCCGATGTGGGCCAATGACTTTCTCGATTTGTTGACCAGAGATATCAACCAACAAAATTGTTTTGTGTTCTTTTGTAAGATGAAGTGAAAGTTTTGCCGCTGTTCGTGCAGCCTCTGGTCCAATGATTGCAATAACCGTTGAAGCACGCCATTTCAAAACATCAGACAATCCCTCTATCGTAATAAAAGCTTCAAAATTTTTCATTTCTTGAGAAACTAAAATACTCTCATTCTTCTTGAGAGCATTTTCTTTTAATCTCAAATTCTCTTCTGAGAGTTGATCTTTTTTGCTTCTAAAGCATGGAGAAAATAACATTATTCCGAATAAAAGGGTGAAGAAGCTCACCAATGCACTTACAAGAATATTTTTTCCATAAAGAGTCATAAAAGAAATTGGCACTAACTTTGTTGGTGTAACCACGTGGATCTTTGCATTTTGCAAGAGAAGAGAATCATCACTCAATCCCTGATATGAACCCATAACTTTTTCGCTCCCTTGAGCAGACTTATTCATTGCTTTATTTTGTGCATTGATCTCTGCTGTTATTTTATTTTCAAACGCGTTAAAGATTTGATTCAAAGATTGTGATTGATCTTTTACAAAAAAGCCCATCTTTTTTTTGAGCTGTTTTTCCAACTCCGTTGCAATAATCTCATCGGAATGAACTTGCTCAACGATCTGTAAAATTTTATTTTTTAATTGATGAGAAACCGCCTCTAATTCCGCAGTCATGGCCTTAATTTGAGGATGTGTCCACCCCAATTGCGCAGCCATATGTGCTCTTTGTGCTTCCAAGAGATCACGTTTAGATTCCAAAGATACAATTGCTGAATTGCCTGCAATAAGTGATAAAGCCAGTAAAGACTGCCCCTTTTCACGCATCATGTTAATTGTTGAATTCAAACTTGTTAAATGAATACGCTTTAAAGTTGCTTGCATTAATTGCATCGAAAGATCATGAAGCTCTGTTTGTTTTACACCATGCTGAATAAAAGAATCAACAGAGGCACGAAATCCTTGCATGATATTAACGATTGCAGCATTATCATATCGTTTGTCTTTTAATTTCTCATTTAACAAAGACTGTTTTTGTTTTATGATTACTTGTGAAAATGTAGAAAACCAAGTTTCCACCCCCCGTTGAGCTGCTTCAAGTGTTTCAGCTTCGAAAGTAAGATTGATAAGATCACCATGACGCGATAAACGGATATTTTCTTGTTTTTTTTTCTTATAAGAAGCACTTAAAGAAAAAGACGAATCATCTAAAAATATGGGCTGTGAAAACAAAAAGGCGATAATATTGTCTTGTTTTTCAATGGGTAATGGCTTTCCTACAGAATCAGATAATGAAAATACTAAAGTTGCTTGGTAACCACGAGGCTGAATAAAATAATAAAACCAAATCAAAGAGATACACAGCACTTGCAACAGCAAAACAATCAAAATGTTTCGCCATACTGTACGTACGAACAGTCTTTTATTGCATTTAAGACTCATCTTTATTTTAACCAGCAAAATACTTCTTCATATTTTTTTATTAAGAGAAAGTAGTAACTATCCTCTTAACTTGCTGTCATATTATTTTTGGATAAGAAAAATATAAAATTTGAGCAAAAAAGTTCAACAATAGCTTTAAAAAACTTAATTCATATTTTTTTTTATATTCTCTAGTTGTTTTTTTGCTTCAAAAGTAAGAACAGCTCTAATAGTAACAGAGCCATCATCATGTCCTTCCTGCTTTATTTCTGCAGAGTTTTCATAAAACCAATCAATAAGTGACATTTCATGAGGTTTTAAAAGATACTCAATGCTTTGCACCTCTCCAAAAATTCGCTTTTCAATAGTTCTTAATAATTGATCGAGCCCATCCCCTTTAAGGGCTGATACCATGAGAGCCGGATTTAATCGTGTTTTTGCGCTCATTTGTAAAACATTCAATGCTTGCTCATCTAATATATCAATCTTATTCCAAACTTCTATGATATGTTCTGTATCATCAATATCGATATCAAGACTTGAAAGCACTTCTAAGACATCTTGGGCATGCGCACGATGATCAAGATCTGACATATCTCTTACATGAAGAATGAGATCCGCTTCAACCACTTCTTCAAGGGTTGCTCTAAACGCTGCAATCAAGTTTGTTGGTAAATTAGAAATAAAACCTACAGTATCAGACAAAAGAATCGTTTTTCCATGGGGAAGAACAACTTTGCGCAAAGTCGGATCAAGCGTTGCAAATAACATATTCTTTGCTAAAACATCAGCACCGCTTAAACGGTTAAAAAGAGTTGATTTTCCTGTGTTCGTGTATCCAACCAAAGCAACAACAGGATAGGATGTTTTTTTTCTTTTTGCTCTATGAAGTGCACGCGTTTTAATAACCGTTTCCAATTCGCGGCGAATACGAATAATTTTCTCTTGTAAAAGACGCCTATCCGCTTCAATTTGCGTTTCACCAGGTCCACCTAGGAAACCGCGCCCTCCCCGTTGCCTTTCCAAGTGCGTCCAACTCCGCACAAGCCGCCCTTTTTGATAGGACAAATGTGCTAATTCTACTTGCAAAACCCCTTCTTTTGTTCGTGCACGATCACCAAAAATCTCAAGAATCAAAGCTGTTCTATCGATAACTTTACAATTCCATAATTTTTCTAAATTACGCTGCTGTACTGGCGTTAAAAAGTGATCTATAATCGCAAGCTCGATGGAATATTCATGGATATAATTGGCAAGCGCATCGGCTTTACCTTTTCCAAAGAGAGTTGCAGGACGAGGTGTTGCAATATTAATTGTTTCATAATTAACAACTTCTAACCTTATAGCACGCGCTAACCCTAATGCCTCTTGAACTCGGGAAGATCTAGAGCACTCTCTCAAAGAGTTTTCACTTCTATTTTCTTGAAAAAACGGTATCAAAACAAGTGCGCGCACTTGTTTCACAATTTGCGAACACACCCCTCCTAATCTCTCATTTTCATTTATCATAGCAATCTAAGTACTTTAAAAATGGGATAAGAGGTTTATCTTAAAATGATGTGTTTACTCAGGGCTTTCTCCTTCAAACATCTGTACAGGCTGTCCGGGCATAATTGTAGAAATAGCATGCTTATAAACCAATTGCGCGTGTCCATCTCGGCGCAAAAGGACACAAAAATTATCAAATGAAGTTACAATCCCTGTGAGTTTAACGCCATTAACAAGAAAAATGGTAAGGGAAATTTTTTGCTTACGCACCGTATTTAAAAATACATCTTGCAGGTGTTGTGATCGCTCTGCCATTATTCTTACACCTTCATCTCGATTGCATAAAATATTCGTGCATGCATATCGACTGAAAAATATTCAATTGTCAACGTAGAAGCTTCAAATTTTAGCAACAAACAACTGGAATATTAGAAAAAACTGCTCTTTAAAGCAATAATTAAAGTACGGCTTATCAGAAGTTATCATTAAATTCAAAATTTTTCCACATTTACTTTTTTATGAACTTACAGATAAGAAACAGATTTTTATACATCCTAAGCTATTACAGACGATGTACGAAATGATGAATCCCTTTTGTTGAGAATCAATAAAAGGAAGCAGACAACAATACGTATTATCGATATTCAAAAAAACATTCGCACCGTACTGTTTTTTAACATCAATATATAACTGCCATTAAATTGTCCTTATCTCAAAGAAAATAAGCTAATAAAGCTTTTTATAAGCACAAGTTGTAAACAGTATTTTTGTTTTTTTTAGAATCAAATAATAAATTGTTTTTATTATATTTATAACCTTTTTAAACAGAGTGTAAGATACTGCGTTAACTTTATTTTGATAAGTTTTTAAATTTTTTTCCTCAGCATATTCCTTTCTAAATAATTAACAGCTAGTATGCGGAAATTATGTGGAAGAGGACGTATCTCTTTTTCCCTCTGTAAGAGTACGAGGCGAGTATGGCACGCAGAACCAAATTGCAAACATTTGAAGTTGAAGTTGAAGAAGCCCTCACAAAAGCGATGAACTTTAATTTCGATGACACAGAATTTGAAACGATATCATCCAATAATTCTGAAAATATTGTTAATGTTGATGATTTGATTCAAAAAATTGCAATGGCAGAAGAAGAGTTTTTTGCTGAAAATGGTCCTTCAACTTTTGTCTCTAATATTCATGATGATGCTGTTATTGACAAATCCGTTGTTGGACAGCTTTTTGCTCCAAAACCTTCACCTGATATTTCAGGGGGAACGGTTCACAATACATTATTGTCAACGAAACTTCTTCCTGCAAATGATGATATAACAACCCCTGTAAATTTTGGACACTTAAGGCAACGTTCTTCCTCTCGAATCTATTGGTATACAACAGCGCTGAGTGCCTTATGGGCAACTGGAGGAGCTTTTATTGCCCATAAGCTCGCCCCTGCTGGGCTAAGCTCCTTGTCTAATATCAGCACTTTTGTAACATCCCCAACAGGACTCGCTGTAGCGGCCGGAACAGCAATTCCTATCCTTATATCTTGGGGCGTTGCACAATTAACAAAACGTTCGAACGAATTGCATAATATTGCTCTTCTTATGACAAATGCTGCACAACGCCTTAGTGAGCCACAACAATTATCTGAAAAACAAGCTATTGCTATAGGGCAAACCATTCGTGAAGAAGTCGCGGCAATGAATGAAGGTATTGAACGTACCCTCGGGCGTGCTGTTGAACTTGAAGCAATCATACAAGGTGAAGTTCACAACCTAGAACAAGCCTATGCTGAAAACGAATCACGCATTCATACACTCATCAAAGAATTGAGTAATGAACGCATAGCCATTTTGAATCACGCCGATCGCGTACAATCAACAATTAAAGGAACCCAGGAACAACTGAGCGATGAATTTGGCTTGGTTACCTCTAAAATTGTCACCAATGTTGAAAAGCTTGCACAAACTCTTTCTCAAACTTTACAAAAACAAGGTGAAGACCTCGTTGAAAAACTTTCTTATGCCGGTGATGGTGTAACAAACCAGCTTGTTGAAAAATTTAATGAAACAACAACACAAATTCAGCAAAAAAATACAAAATTTTTTGATGAATTAGGAAAAAACTTTGATGGTTTTGCAAAACGATTTGATCATAATGAAAAACAAATAGAAAAAACCTTCAATGAAACAGCAGCAAAAGCAGAAGTGCATGCTGCTAAAATTGTAACACATATACAAGCAGTAACAGATCAAACTTTGCACGCTGTCGATGAAAAGTTTATAGCCTTGGATAAAGCTCTTCTCGATCGCAATAATCAATCTCTCCAGAATTTTGATGAGAGGATCTTAAAGCTTGACGACCAAGCACATAAGCTCTCTTCTAAATTTGATAATGTAACCTCACAAGCCATTGGAGCTTTTGAACAACGTTTAGCAACTGTTGATCTTTCTCTTAAAGAACACAGTAACTCCATCGTTGATTCCTTTATAGAACGCAGTCAAGCTTTAGAGGATAATGCTGAAAAACTTGGTAACTTCTTAGAAGCTCATGTCTTGAAAATAAATGAAAACCTCCAAGAAAAAACAGCAGACATTACCCATGCATTTACAAATGGACGTGAAGCTATTCTGTCTGCAATTGATAAAAGTAAAGAAAATCTGAGAGAAGAAATTCAACATATCGACAATGCCATTATTGATATCATACAAGAACGTTCACAAGATTTTAAATTGCAACTTTCTGATCAACAAGCTCTCATGGCAGACATGCTTGATAACGAGAAGAATAAAATCACTGATGCATTAAGAAACCAGATTGATGTCTTGGTCCAAAATACATCTCATATTGAAAAAGTTTTGACTGACAATGCTCAAGTCGTTGATAAACAAGCTGAAAATCATATTGCAAATATCATTCAATGCACTGACAAACTACAAGAAGTCATTGTACAAAGTTGCAATACAACACAAGATGCTTTAGAAACACAAGCAAGAAATATTGATATCCGTGCCGATGCTCTGCGTGACTCTTTGGCAATTAATAGCTTTTCTCTCAATGAAGTTCTTGCTGATCAAGCGCGCACTCTAGAACAGCGCATGGAGACAATCCATAATCTCATCGCAAAAAGTGATATACGTGTCGATGTGGCATTGAAACAGCAAATAGACTTAGTTGAAAGTGCAATTATCGCCAATAATAAAAACATTACTGAAACGGTTCAAGATCATATAAAAAACCTTGAAAGTCACGCTGAAGTTTTAAAGAATACTCTCTCTCAATCGAGTGGTGTTTTTTTTGAAACCCTTGAAGCGCGTATGGAATCATTCGATACAAATTTAGAAGATCGTGCACACAAAATTTTTGAACGGACAACAACGCTAGAGGAAACATTATCTGAAAAATTTAGCCAAGTCTGTGAAGCCATTGATATGCAAACATCTGTTGTTGAGGAACATTCTGACACGTTAAAAATGTCTCTCATGCTGAATAATGAGCAAAGTCAGATAATTCAACAAGCGCTGGAAAGCAGTGTTGACAATATGCGTGTTAGCTTAGAAGATTCTGTTAATACAGTCACAGATAATCTGCATAATAAGATTATAAAAGCTTCTGATATGCTTTCTTCTACGGGTGAACAAATTCTCTCATCTGTTACAAATGCTACTGCACAAGCTGAAAATATTCTCTCAGAGTCAGGTAATCGCATTGTATCAAACGTTAAGAAAACAGTTTATGATACCAGTGAAAAAGTTCTATCCGTTCTGTCTGAACAAACAGCGCATACTGTTGAAGCTTTCACAACAGCCAGTCATAATGCACAAGCGTTATTGAATGAAACAATTCACACATCAACAACAGCAATAGAACAAGTTCTTAATGAACGTTGTGATATTCTTCATCATTCTATGCAAGATCTTAAAAGTAATTTAGGCTATCAGCTTTCTGATGTAACAAGCCGTCTGGAAGATGCGAAGAATCAGACAGCAATACAAATTTCAGAACATGTTGGAAAAATAACAGAACTGACAAACCACTTAAATCACGCAGCACAAAGTACAACAGAATCAATTGATTCTTTAACGCAGCATATCGGTGAGAAACTCTCTCTCTCCACACAAGACGCTGAACAAAGAATTTATGCACATAATGAATCTTTAGTGAATAGCTTGAACAAAGCGAACTCTGAAACACTTCAAACAGTAACGGCTATGAAGGAAGAGCTTGTTAATAATGTCTCATCCATCTTACAGCAGTTGAATCAATCAATTTACAACTTCCACGAAAATAGTAATGTTTTATTATCAGCCGTTCAAAATATTGATGGTCAGCTTAATGAAACGACGAACAATTTCTTCCGCAATACAAACCAAGTAGCGGAGCGTTTATCAGCCTCAAATCAAGCACTTAATAATAATGTTGAAATTCTACAAGGACTTTCAAACAACACCTTTGAACAAATTAATCATATAACGAATAGTTTTGGTGAACATGCGAAAACACTTTCCCAAACTATTCATGTTCTTGAACAGTCTGAAAACTCACTAAGTGCAACGCTTGAAGAAAAACATAATACGCTTTCTGCGTTAAGCGATGCTCTTGTCTCCAAGTCTCATGAAATTAATCAAATGATTGAGCATTATGAAAAAATCTTCAACTTAGCCCTTGAACGCTCTGATAAGAATGCGCGTAACGCCACAGATTCATTCCAACGATCCCTCAATAAGCTTATTAGTGAAGCGTCAACGCGTTTTTCAGGAGCAGCAGAAGATATACGTCGCTCCGCGGATGAAGTTCGTTTAGAGCTTTCAAAGATTAATAATGATATCCATGAAAATGCTAAAAAGCTTCCTGAAAAAACAAAAGAAACAACGCAAACAATTCGTACGGCTTTGAATGAGCAAATTACAGCATTAAAAGATCTCGTCAGTGTTATACAACATGATCAAAAGGGCACAAAAGAACAGTTAATATCGGTATTTCCTACATCTTCAATACTTAATAAGAGAAGTGAAAATTCCCCTGAGTCCATTAAAAAGATCATTCCCCCTAAACCTGTTTTGCAACAAGATCAAAGCAAAAAAAGACCAAATAAATGGGTATCAAACCTCTTAGAAAGAGCTTCACGTGAAGAAACATTTTATGATGAAACCCCAAATGATGCTGTTTTAACATCTGTGCAAACAAAATCACGTCCTGCAAACAGTCCTCTTAACGCGTTAGCATCGGGTATTGTGCAAGCGATTAATCACAATGCCATTGTTGAGCTATGGGATCATTATCAACGTGGACAAAAAAATATCGTAACAGAACGCCTTTATACCTTGAATGGAAAAACAATATTTGAAATGATTAAGAAAAAATATATGAGCGATTCTGAGTTTAAACGTTCAGTGAATCAATATGTTGCGGATTTTGAAAAGCTCTTACGTGATATATCGCGCAGTTCTGGTTCTTCCAACTCAGTTCGCAAATACTTGATATCAGATACAGGAAAAGTTTATACCATGCTTGCTCATGCGAGTGGACGAATCCAATAGACAATAAGAAAAGTGGAGAAAATGTTTTTTCCCTTTTCTCTTTCTAATTATCTTAATTGCTCATCATAAAGTGCTTTGCGATCAACTGGAGCTTTTACTTCAAAGGCTGATATTGGCATGCATTTCCCTTTGAGAGCCTAAGTGATACCCCTAAAGAAAGCATAACACCCCACCAAACAGCCTAACATTTTAAAAATGATAAAACATATTTTCTACTTCCTTATCCTCCCCTTAACCCTTTTATTTTTTATTATATGACAAATTTGAAATGGATGAATCTTATTATATCTAAGTTTCTCATTCAATTTACGAGATGTTTCATTCTAAATTATAAAGTAACGCGTCAGACGAAATATATAAAATGCGCAATGTCAGCTTTTTCAGTGACATTTTCGTTTATTAAAACACATGACTTACCAGTATATAAAAAATACAACTCTAAACGATTAACAATTCAATTGAACAATAAACAACACACCTCCCATTTTCAACGTTCCCATCTTTTTATAAAGAACTGAACAAACAGTTTATAACTTTCAAATTTCTGTTTTAAAATTTCTTCTACTTCCGTATAGAAATTCAAATAAAATATATATTTTATAAAAAGCGAATGAAATGAATAAGTAAGCTCTTCCGTTCTTTCCTTATTTTGTAAGCATTGTAAAAACAATAATGGCTTTATAATGTAATCATTATTAATATTTTACTTGTTTGTAGACTAATCAATTTTTACGCGTTTTATTAAAGGAAGAAAAACAAACGTGCTGCTGTCGATAAAATTATTCATGGGCACAAATAAAAGAAACATCAAACTGGTTTCACGATCCAAAAGAATTTGCTCATGCTCATGCATTTTGATATTCAGAGAAATGAGGATCTATTAGTGGACAAAACCTTATCGTAGATGAAACACTTATATAAACACACACTAACTTGGATATCATGAATATGTCTAAAGAACGAAAGAGTAATTTCAGTTCACCAATAGCTGAACTTGACAGTGCTGCACTTTTTTATCACCAACACCCCAAACCTGGAAAATTGGAAATACAAGCAACAAAACCTCTTGATAATCAACGTGATTTAGCTCTTGCTTATTCCCCAGGCGTTGCAGCACCATGTCTTGCAATTCATGAAGATCCCAATCTTGCTGCTCAATATACGTCTCGTTCTAATTTAGTCGCTGTTATATCAAATGGAACGGCTGTTCTTGGTTTAGGAAACATTGGCCCCCTCGCTTCAAAGCCAGTTATGGAAGGCAAAGCCGTTTTATTCAAAAAATTTGCCAATATTGATGTTTTTGATATTGAAATTGATGCATTCGATATAGAACAAATGGTACAAACGGTATCCACCTTAGAACCTACATTTGGTGGTATTAATCTTGAAGATATTAAGGCTCCTGAATGTTTTGAAGTCGAAGAAAAGCTGCGCACTAAGATGAATATTCCAGTTTTTCATGATGATCAACATGGAACAGCCATTATTGTTTCTGCAGCTGTATTAAATGCTTTAAATCTTTCAGGAAAAAAAATTGAAAATGCAAAAATAGTTACTTCAGGTGCAGGTGCTGCCGCCCTCGCTTGTCTTAATCTTTTGGTCCGTCTTGGAGCAAAAGTTGAAAATATTTGGCTTAGTGATTTAGAGGGCGTTGTTTATGAAGGTCGCCAAACCCTTATGGATCGTTGGAAAGTCAATTACGCACAAAAAACTGACGCACGAACTTTATCTGATATTATTGATGATGCAGATATTTTTCTAGGTCTATCGGCGGGGGGGGTTTTAAAGCCTGAATATCTTAAAAGAATGGCTCAAAATCCACTCATTTTAGCGCTGGCTAATCCAATACCAGAAATTATGCCCGAAGAAGCACATTCTATACGACCCGATGCAATGATCTGTACAGGGCGCTCTGATTATCCCAATCAAGTTAATAATGTCCTTTGTTTTCCCTATATCTTCCGTGGTGCATTAGATGTAGGTGCTACTGCAATTAATGAAGAAATGAAAATGGCTGCTGTTCATGCGATAGCTGCCCTTGCTCGTGAAGAAACTTCAGATGTTGTCGCACGTGCATACGCAAAAGAACCACCCAATTTTGGCCCCAACTATCTAATCCCCTCTCCTTTTGATCCGCGTTTAATCCTACGTATTGCTCCCGCTGTTGCTAAAGCAGCAATGGCAACGGGTATCGCCCTTCGTCCTATTGACGATATGGAAGCCTACCGTGATCTCCTCAATCGATTTGTTTTTCTTTCTGGTTTAACAATGAAGCCTGTTTTTGCTGCCGCAAAAACAGCAAAACGTAAACGTGTCATCTATGCCAATGGTGAAGATGAACGCGTCCTTCGCGCAGCACAAGTTGTTATTGAGGAACAAACAGCAACACCTCTCCTTATTGGCCGTCCACATGTTGTAGAAGCAAGATTAAAACGCTTTGGTTTGAAAATTCGCCCTAATATAGATTTTGAATTAACAAACCCTGAAGATGATCCACGTTTTCGTGATTATGTTAATTTATTTTTTCATTATACAGGAAGACGTGGTGTTACGCCTGAAATGGCAAAAACAATCGTGAGAACATCCACAACCGCTATTGCTGCCCTTGCCGTCATGCGTGAAGAAGCAGATGCGATGATTTGCGGCTTAGAGGGACGTTTTGAACGTCAACTTGAATTGATCGAACAAATTATCGGGCTTGATCCTCATGTTCACCGTTTTTCTGCTATGAGTTTGCTTATCTCTCAACAGCGTACTCTTTTTCTCACAGATACTTATGTTAATGAAAATCCTTCTGCAGAAGAAATTGCTGAAATGACTGTATTAGCAGCTCAAGAAGTTGAAGCATTTGGAATAACACCCAAAGCAGCCTTATTATCACACTCAAACTTTGGTTCTAAAAACACAGAAAGTGCGCGTAAAATGCGCCGAGCAACAGAAATTCTTGCAAAATTACACCCTCATTTAGAAGCAGATGGTGAAATGCATGGTGATGCAGCTCTTTCCAAAGTTTTTCGTGATCGTGTTTTTCCTGATTCTCGTCTCAAAAGTGAAGCAAATTTGCTTGTCTTTCCAACACTTGATTCAGCCAACATCACGCTCAATACTGTTAAAAGCCTCACAAATGCACTTCATGTTGGTCCTATCTTAATAGGGGCAGCACGTCCCGCCCATATACTAACGCCTTCAGTAACTTCACGAGGCGTTGTTAATATCACAGCCCTTGCCGTCCTTGCAGCAAATAGAAAAAATAAATCTGTAAAATAAATGTACAATAAAACTTCAAAGTTTTTTAAATATTGAGATATAGTATTTCACATATTGTAAAGCTCTTTTCTCTCTAGAAAAGACAGTTATATTCTGGATTAAGGCTTTTTTTTAAAGAGAAAAAAGGCTAGAAAATGATATTAAATATATTTTGAATTTGCTAACTCTATAATAAGGAATCCATACATTGCCTTCCACATTTGATAAAGTTGCTGATATTATTGCAGAAATCAGTGAAATTGATCGCAATACAATCACACCTGAAAGTCATACAATTGATGATTTGGGAATCGACAGTCTTGATTTTCTTGATATTGTTTTCGCTATTGATAAAGCTTTTGGAATAAAAGTTCCCCTAGAGCAATGGACGCAAGAAGTTAATGAAGGTACAGTTGCGACAGAAGAATACTTTGTTCTCAAAAACCTTTGTGCAAAAATCGATGATCTCGTTGCCTTAAAACAGGCGGAGTAATTTTTTCACTATGCATGATCAATCTGTATTCATCACTGGTATAGGTCTCATAAGCTCTCTGGGGGAAGGAACTGATCAACATTGGAGCCTCTTAAATGATCCAATCTGTACACCAAACCTAGACTGTACAACTTTTTCGCCCTACACAGTTCATAAATTGCCTGAAATTGATTGGAACCTACAAATTCCCAAAAAAAGTGATCAACGGCAAATGGGAACATGGCAGCGTCTTGGTACCTATGCGGCTGGTCTTGCTCTTGATGATGCCGGCATGAAAAATAATGAACAATTCACGTCAACAATGGACATGATCGTAGCTGCAAGTGGAGGAGAACGTGATATTACTGTTGATACACAAATTCTTTCTAAGGCACGTACAGTCACCGATCCTGCCTCTATATTAAATGTTGCACTTTCGTCTGAACTTCGTCCAACATTATTTTTGGCACAACTTTCAAATCTTCTAGCGGGAAACATTTCAATCGTTCATAAAGTCACTGGATCATCACGCACATTTATGGGAGAAGAAGGCAGTGGACTTTCTTCACTTCAAATTGCTGTCGCCCGTATTAAATCAGGACAAAGTACCCATGCTCTTGTGGGAAGTTCCTATAATGCACAAAGTTATGATATGTTGTTGGCTCATGAACTTGGTGGTCTTTTAAGCCACAATGGATGGAGCCCTGTGTGGAATCGTGAAACTCACCCTGGTGGTGGTATTATCACCGGTTCTGGTGGTGTCTTTCTTGTTCTTGAAAGTGGAGAACATGCAAAAAAACGAAATGCACGTGCTTATGCTGAAATTAGCCAAATTCTTACAGATCAAACAGATAGAACCAAAACGCCGCTTAAGGAATCAATTGCAACAATGTTGAAAACAATAGGCGCTAAAGACTCCTTAACCATTTCAGCGGCATCAGGTGCTCATGAAGCAACAAAAGCAGAACAAAATGCTCTTGATGACGCTAATCTATCTTACCGAGGTATTACAACATTATTCGGTTATATGCGAGAAGCACAATTTCCCTTAGCACTTGCCCTTGCAGCACTTTCAATTGAAAAAAAACACTGTTTTCCAGCGTTAAGCCCTCATGAAAGACCTTTTTCTAAAGAAGTCCATGAAATATTTGTTACCACTATTGGTATAAAAAGAGCTGAAGGTGTTGTGCATCTTACGGCTGTTTGAAGGGAAATTTCTATCGTGAAATATCATGATCATTTTGGACGTCCACTTGTGGCCATCACTGGAGCTGGCGTTGTTACATCACTAGGACAAGGGAAACATGAAAATTGGCAAAAACTAACAAGCGGTGTAAGCGGCATCCACAAAATAACGCGTTTTCCCGTTGAGGGATTAAATACATATATTGCTGGGACAATTGATTTTCTTAAAGAAAGTACGCTTGGTGCTTCAGCTCTTTCTGAAAAGCTTGCCCATCTTTCTGCTGAAGAGGCTTTAGAACAAGCTGCTCTTGATAAAACAAATTTTAATGGACCACTCTTTTTAGCTGCGCCTCCTGTTGAACTTGAATGGCAAGCACGTTTTAGTCTTGACCAAGAAGAAGAATTCAATAATGAGCCTTCTTATGCACATCTTCTTAGAATCTGTAAGCATAAACGCCATGAGGCACTTTTTGAAACCACACAATTTGGTGCCATTGCAGAAAAACTGCAAAAAACGTTTGGCACAAAGGGTCTTCCCGTTACACTTTCTACGGCTTGTGCATCTGGGGCAACAGCAATTCAATTAGGTGTTGAAGCTATTCGACGAGGTGAAACAAATCGCGCTCTTACCATTGCGACAGATGGATCCGTTTCAGCAGAATCTCTCATTCGCTTTTCATTACTCTCTGCTCTTTCCACTCAAAATGAACCTGCAGAAAAAGCAGCAAAACCCTTTAGTCGAGATCGAGATGGATTTGTTATGGCAGAAGGCTCAGGCGCTCTTGTTCTTGAATCTCTTCAAAGCGCATTAAACCGTAATGCTACAATTTTAGGAATTTTAGCGGGCTGTGGAGAAACGGCCGATGATTTTCACCGTACACGTTCAAAACCCGATGCATCACCAGCCATTGGATCCGTTCGCAAAGCCTTAAATGATGCACAAATAACCATCCATGAAATTGACTATATTAATGCCCATGGAACTTCAACGCCTGAAAATGAGAAAATGGAATATCTTGCGTTATCGACAGTCTTCGGTGACATTCTAGAACATATTCCAGTTTCTTCTAATAAATCAATGATTGGGCATACCTTAACGGCTGCTGGTGCCATAGAAGCTGTTTTTTCGCTTTTGACCATTCAATCGGGAATACTTCCACCTACAATAAATTACGATAATCCTGACCCTGCTATCCCTTTAGACGTTGTTCCTCATCATAGCCGTAAAGCGAATGTCAATGCAGTTTTGTCAAACTCATTTGGATTTGGTGGTCAAAACACGAGTCTTGTTCTCACAGCCTATAAAGGATAATCTTTTCCATACTAACCAAAGTTAATCATACTGAAGCAATAGCAATTATCAATTGAAGGGGAAGAATAATGCGTGCGCTACAATTGCTAAATGAACGCCGGCTTGAAATCACCAATATTGCACCACCACCTTCACCAGGGCCTGGTGAAGTAACAGTGCGAATAAAAGCTGTTGCTCTTAATCATATTGATGTATGGGGCTGGCGTGGGATGGCTTTCGCGAAAAGAAAAATGCCCCTTATCATTGGTGCAGAAGCTTCCGGTGAGGTTATACAAATAGGAGATAGCGTTGAAAATCTCCAACTTGGACAGATTGTCTCAATTTATGGAGCACAAACCTGTGGGGTGTGCCAAGCTTGTCAAGAAGGAAGAGATAATCTTTGTACAGATGTAAAGGGAGTCTACGGTTTTCATCTTGATGGATTTGCTTGTGAGCTTGTCAATTTACCCGCACGTTTATTGGTTCCAGCCCCTCCCCAATGTGATGAACTTCAAGCTGCTGTTGCTCCAATTACTTTTGGTACCGTAGAACATATGCTTTTCGATAACGCAAAACTACAAGCAGGAGAAACAATCCTGATACAAGCTGGTGGTTCCGGTATTGGTTCTGCTGCCATTCAACTTGCAAAACACATGGGATGTACCGTTATAACGACGGTAGGTTCAGATGAAAAAGTTGCAAAAGCACAGTTTCTTGGAGCAGATCATGTGATTAATTATCGTAAAGATCGTTTTGAAGGTGTGGTGCGTAAATTAACCCAAAAAAAAGGTGTTGATGTTGTTTTCGAGCATGTTGGGGTCGATACATGGAACGGTTCTTTGTTGTGTATGAAAAAAGGAGCACGCTTAGTAACTTGCGGTTCTACCTCTGGTGTTTCAGCATCAATAAATCTCATGCAATTATTCCAGCAACAACTTAAGATATTCGGTTCATTTGGCTGCCGTATGGAAAATATGAAAAATGCCATGCAAAAAATGGCACAAAAAGCCGTACACCCTATCATTGATACAATTGTTGGACTTGATGAAATGGATACAGCTTTAAAACGAATGGAAAGCCGTGATGTTTTTGGTAAAATTATTCTTAAAATCAATTGAATCATGATGAAGCTTTCTCTTAAAAATCTCATCTATCGTATTAAAGTTATAGCTAAAAAAATATCCTACTTGTTATGGGCATATCTGCTTTTTGGTTCTTTATTTATTCTAAAATGCTTTCCAGCCAAAATGGGAATTTCTTTTTTTTCTTGGTTGGCAAAAAAAATCGGTCCCCTCGTACATCGGCATCAAATAACCCTTGCAAACCTTAGAAAGGCATATCCAGAAAAAACAGAGCAAGAACGCTATGCAATTGCAATCGAAATGTGGGAGAATATAGGACGTTTTCTAGCCGAATATATTTTTCTTGATAAAATTTTTGATTTTGATCCTCATGCAGATGAGCCAGGTTTTATTGAGGTTAAGGGAATTGAAATCTTTGAGCGATTAAAAGGAGAAAAGAAGCCCCATATTTTTTTCACAGCGCATACTGGAAATTTTGAACTTCTGCCTATTTGCGCACAAAGTTTTGATCTGAATGTTACGGTCTTGTTTAGACCACCCAATAATCCTTATGTTGCCAAACGAGTCCTTAAAGCACGACAAACTTCTATGGGGCATCTTGTTCCCTCAAAAGCCGGTGCAGCGTGGGCATTAGCAGGTAAATTAGCAGAAGGTGAAAATGTTGGTATGCTCGTTGATCAAAAATTTCGCCGCGGTATCATGGGAACATTTTTTAACAGACCCCTTAAAACAAATCCCTTAATTATAAAGCTTGCACGACAATATAACTGTGATATTTATCCAGCACGTTGTATTCGTCTGCCTGGAGGACGTCATCGTTTAGAATTATATGAACGTGTAGAACTTCCACGAGATGAAAAAAATGATATCGATATCGCTGCTTCTACGCAAAAATTAAATGATATTGTTGAGACTTGGGTTCGTGAATACCCCGGACAATGGATGTGGTTACATAGACGTTGGGACATCTAACATAAGCTCTATTGCTTACAGAGGAAGTACAAATGTTAGCCTCAAAAAATATCAAAGATCTCACCGCAATTATCACTGCTTTACGCAATCCTGATAATGGTTGTCTCTGGCATAAAAAACAAACTTTTGAATCCCTCATACCCTATCTGCTCGAAGAAGTTTACGAGGTCATCGACGCCATTGAACGAAGAAACCAAAAAGATCTCTGTGAGGAACTTGGTGACCTTCTTTTACAGGTTGTTTATCATGCTACCATTGCACAAGAAGAAGGTAGCTTTACTTTTGAAGATGTCGTTTATGCAATTACGGAAAAAATGATTCGTCGCCATCCTCACGTTTTTGGAAATACCAAGCAAAAAAAACGAGGTTTTATAAAAGAAGAGTGGGAATATATAAAAAAAGAAGAACAGGCTAAACAAGAAAAATTGCACAAAGAAAACAACAATTCAAGCATTCTTGCAAAAATAAAACAAATCCAGCCAGCAAACCAAGAAGCCCTTACTTTACAAGAAGAAGCAGCTAAAGTGGGTTTTGATTGGCAAGAAAGTGATAAAATTTTTGCAAAAATAGAAGAAGAATTGGAAGAACTCAAAGAAGCCATCAAAAATAAAGAAAATTCAGAAATAGAAGCAGAATTTGGAGATCTCTACTTTATTCTTCTTAATCTCGCACGCCACTTAGCAATTGATTCACAAAAAGCACTCAAAAAAACAAATATAAAATTCCGAAATCGTTTTGCTTATATTGAAGAAAAGTTATCCATTCAATCTAAAACACTCACTAACGCATCCTTAAGTGAAATGGAAGCACTTTGGAAGAAAGCTAAAAAAGAACAATAAAAAATAACAGATTTTTCCTAGCAAAAAGAATAAATCTCCCAGGATTTACTTAATGATAATTTCACGAAGCTCAATTTGTTTTATATTGGTCTTGGGGGACAGGACGAAGCTCTACCGATTCGCCACATCCACATGCTGAAACTTGATTGGGATTTTTAAAAACAAAACCAGAACGAAGCGTTGTTACTTCATAATCCATCTGTGTTCCTAATAAAAATAATACCGCATCATGCGCAATAAAAACACGAGCACCATTCACTTCAACAACATCTGCATCTATCCTCTCTTCTTTGACGAGAGTAATTGTATATTCCATCCCTGCACAACCGCCTTTTTTGATCCCAATAAGAATACCTCGTGCATCTTTTGCATCCATAATCGCTTTAACACGATTTACAGCGGCTTGTGTTAAACTTATTACCGAAAAACGACTCATCGTTTACTCTTTTCTTGGCTCAATAGACATTTTAAACATTTTTTCTCTTCCATATTCTATCTGGTATTTTAGAAGAAAAACAACAAGACATAAATGAAAACATCCTAACCTTTTTATTGAGATAAAAATTTATTGGGATAAAAATGCATCCTCATAAAACGCAAAATACCTCTGCTATAAAAATTCTAAACGAAAGAAAACATTTCAATGCCATACATTCAATTTCAAAGTTTTAAAAACATTCATTTTTATGACCTATGAGATAAAGAAAATAGATCTTCCATACTTATGGGCGTTCCCCTCCTTCCCCGATACCCCTAAAATCACAAATCTTCTCTCTTCACAATCTGCAAAAGAATTAAATACATAAATCTATTGGTGGGCAGAATTTTTCACTTTCAAAAGTTGTCAGTATAAGAGCATTTTAGATTTTGTTCTGTTTATTTTTTCTCTTGCCTTTAAAGAAACAGTCATTTAATCGTTTCACACGGACTCGGAGCGTAGCGCAGCTTGGTAGCGCACTTGACTGGGGGTCAAGGGGTCGTGGGTTCAAATCCCGCCGCTCCGACCATTTTCTAAATGCTGTAAAATAAGCTTATTTTAGAATTTTTTTTCACTTGCACATCCATGATTTTTTTCTTCAACATAGAACAATGTGCGATAATATTTTTATCATCAATTTTAGAGAGAACGTTTCTATGAGAATTATCTTCATTCTCACGAGAACACACAGGAAACGCGAGACCTCTGCCTCGCGTTAGACCATTCTTTAAAAAATTTATAATTATTTACTTCTCATATTTTCTAAATTTTCTTTATGCGACAATGCTGCTGTTATCATTTTTTGTAATGGATGGTGACATTTGCACAGTTATTTTTTTTGGTTTTAATTCAGCTGGCATTTCCCTTTTTAGCTGAATATGAAGAAGCCCATCTCCAAGCTCTGCCCCAATAACCTTCACATGATCAGCTAAATGAAAACGTCGTTCAAAAGCACGCGAAGCAATACCTCGATAAAGAAATTCTCGTTCTTCATTATCCTTTTCAGGCTTTCTGTCTCCCTTAACGATAAGCTGATTACAATGCGTTTCAATATCAATTTCATCTTGAGAAAAACCAGCAACAGCCATAGAAATTCTATAAGAATCTTCGGTTAAACGTTCAATATTATAAGGGGGATAAGAAGAAACTTCTTCTGGTTGTGTTCTTGAATCAAACCAGTTAAAAAGATGATCAAAACCTACTGTGGAACGATAAAATGGTGAAAAGTCTACTTGACGCATAATACTGCCCTCCTCTAGAGCGACTACAATTTATAATTGATTCACAAAGTTCCCAAATGGCAAACTTACTTGTGAAGCTGTGGTCCCATCATGGCAACCACACTGTAATATCTGGTAATCATTTTCTCTTATTTCAACTCTTTTATATCTGAATTGACAAAAACTATCTAAAAAACAACTTCCCCCTTTCTTAATCCTTCTTCATCATTACATAAATATCAAAGTCCTCTCATTATCTCACGTTGAACTCAGCGGAAAATACACTTAAAGGATTTCAATTGAAAACACCTCTTTATCCCATAGACTGGGGTTCCACTCCTCCTCATATCCATCATGGTACCCTTAAAATAGCAATAGATCGCGAAATTCGTTTTGCCATAACATATCCTGAGGTGGAAACATCTGAAGGAACAATTGTTATTCTTGAAAACGACGCAAATACTTTAGAAACATATTTTTTACCTATCAATGAAATTTCTAAACGCGGTTTTCATACAGCAATATTTGACTGGTTTGATCAAAAAAAAATATCCCTCACAACAAGAAAAAAAAGCCGACAAAATGACTTTGATATAAATAATGATATTAATGACTTATATAAATTTCTTAAAAATATTGTTTATCCTAATTGTCCCCCCCCTTACTCTATGCTTGCCTATGGTATAGGTGGATTGATAGCCCTTAGCGGCTTAGATCTCATTAACCATCAGTTTAATAGATTGCTCTGTGTGTCTCCCCTTTTTGCTCCATTCGGCAATAAAACGAATGGTTTTCAACATAAATTAACACAATTTCTTTCTGATATAGGCCTTGGCTTTATCCCAGCAAAAGACGGAGAACAATTAAAAAAAACAAACCTAAAAAATATACAGTTAGAGCACATACATCAAGGGCTATTCCCTTCCATTAAGCCCCCAACATCTCGATGGATGGCATCGGTATTTAATGCGATTGATTCTGTGAAGAAAAATATAGTCCACGGACATTTACAAATCCCAACACTCTTTATTCTCGCCAATCAAAACAATCTTGCCAACAGCATTGAAGTACGGAAATTATGCCAACACACACGTCTGACAGAAAGTATTACTATTACAGGTGCTGAACTTGATACAATTATGTATAACAAAGATTATAAAAAGCAATTCTGGGCGGCACTTGATGCATTTATCTCCGATAACGCATCTATAAAATAAATACAAAACCTTAACTTTCATTTTGCTCCACCAAAAGCAAAAACTTCCATGAGCAACATCATTTTATAATGGATTCTATTTTTAACCACTTATATGATTCGTTTTATAGACCCTACAGGCAAGCCATGAAATAAATATTTATTACAACTCATAACAAAAATAACGAATATAAAAAGTATATTCTTATATTCAAAGGACAATATTATGATTTTCATAATAAGATAATTTAATAAAACAAATATAACGAGTATGTATTAATACACCATGATACATAATGCATCGAAATAATATTTATGATATCTTATTAATCCTGATTTTATAGTATATCTAAAAAAGTAATAGCTTTACTCATTTAAAGAAAAACTCTAAAAAAAACATTGTTATAATATTCATTTACAAATAACTATAAAAATCTATTTTTAAAGACAATCTTTTAAAAACAATAAATTAACATAATATTCTTCTAATTTTTCGATATAAAGAATCCCTACAATAATGGTTTTCATAATTTTTTTAATGGAGTTCTGATAAGAATCAGACAATTTAAAAGAAAAAATAGCAATGAATCATTTTAAAATTTTTAGATCGTTCCTCCTTTTTTTAATCGCATATATTTCGAATTTAACCAACTCACAACGAATATGTTGTATTTTGAATAAAAATATAAGAATTAACCATTTTGCCATTCATTTCAATTATGAGTATTTTTCCATCTTTTTTATAAATACTCTGTATTGTATAATTGATATGGCGAAAACTGTGACAAATGGAGCCATTGGAACACAATCATGAAACGAATCCTGCTCGCAGAAGATGATAACGATATGCGTCGCTTTCTTGTAAAAGCCCTAGAACGTGCAGGCTACGAAGTTGCCGATTTCGATAATGGTATTAGCGCATATGAACGTTTACAAGAAGAACCATTTTCTCTTCTCCTGACTGACATTGTGATGCCAGAAATGGACGGAATCGAACTGGCACGACGCGCTACAGAGATTGACCCTGATTTACGAGTCATGTTCATTACAGGTTTTGCAGCGGTTGCACTCAATTCAAATAGTGATGCTCCTCCCGATGCAAAAGTTCTCTCTAAGCCATTTCACTTACGTGAGCTTGTCAATGAAGTTGAAAAGATCCTTATTGCTGCTTAAAGGGACGTTTTTCTCAGTTATTTGCATCTGTTGTAAGAAAAAATGAAATTAAGCATTGACGTTTGTCATTCTATATGGTGTATGCAACATCGATGAATGGGCGTGTAGCTCAGTGGGAGAGCACTACGTTGACATCGTAGGGGTCACAGGTTCAATCCCTGTCACGCCCACCATATGCTTTTACTTCTTATGTAATTTACTGATTTCACGTATGTTTTAAGAGGTGAGGGATACCCGAATAAAGTTAAGGGAATAGGATTTTGTAGCATTCTCTCGATTATTGCGAATCAAAACTTCTTTTCGAGGTGATTTTTTTTGCGATTTTAAAGAAAAGATTTTATAAGCTCTAACTTTTAGCTATCCATTTTTTGAAATGTGATAAGATATTGTCTAGGGCGTTCATAAGGCGAGAAAAATCGATTACAAACGTAAAGACAATGAAGGCTAACCACTTCATAATGCGTGACATCATCTTTAAGCCTTGATACGTCTCTATCATCTCATGAAGAAGCTGTTGTTCTGTCTCCGTGAGATCTTGTTCCGGTTTACGCTTTCTACTCATTTGACCAACCACATAAGCGTGTTCCCTGTTGGTTATGTTTCAAAATATCTCTTGCTAGGTTGGAACTGATGTTCTTGATATCTTTCCCATCTAAATAAATTGGTAATCAACCAACACAAGAAACAGACCTATTTGCCGCGCACCCAACGAGACAAAGCAGAACGCACACCAGCATCACTTTTCTGATTAATTTCATTTTCTACCTCAAAACGGGTTGTTGCTCTCTTTAAAGCATGCTCTTTTTGCTTGTACTGTTCACTTTTCTTGTCAAGGTGAAAAGCTTTGGCTAAAGCCATAAAAAAAACGGCTAAAGCCGCTAACAAAAGAGACAGATTTTTTTTTGAACCATAAGATCACAAGCGCTGTTCCTTAAACCGCTTGGCAATAATCAGCAGTCCTGTACACGCCGCTAAAACCATAATCCCTGCTAACGCCCACTGAATCGGTCCATTACCAACCAAAAACCCTCCAAATCCTGAACAAGACCCTATAATCGGAGCTAGCGCCTCTATCTTGAAAAGACCTGTTCTCTCCTTCGTTTCTACCCTGTGATAGTTCGAAGCAATGTAAAACCCTTTCACCCACAAACCGGCTTCGGCTGCTCGACGGTTGGATAATCCCACAAAAGGCTTGCCACCCACTTTATTCCATTTCTGTAATTCACTAGGAACAGCTTCATAATCCCCTTGATTAAGCTTCTTCAACAACGTTGACTTGCTAAAGGCTTTCGTTCCTACGTTATAGCAAAACGATACCAATGCCGCGAATTGGTTATCCGTTAACGAAACCGTTACCGATTCCTCGACCGTCTTCTCAAATTTCTTTAAGTCTTCACGAAGAATTTCTTCTGCTTGCTCTTGTGTGATACGCATGCCTTTTTTAACAAGCGGTTGACCGGCATTGCTGGTGTGACCATACCCTATCGTCCAGATACATGCTACATCTCTATAAGCCTCTAAACGCAACCCTTCCCATTGTTTGATAAGCTCTAATTCTTCCTTTGATATCTTTCTCATCTGATCCTCCATAAAAAAAGCCCCACGTGGGGCTGGATTAAAATCTTCTTTTATTATCTTCTATTGGCTATGCTCTTTGATTAATTGTCGACCTCTTCAACACGAAAGCCAAGTTGAAAGAGCGGCGCATATTCGCTTTCCTGTAATTCATACTGACAACGCTTTGCTACAAAATCTCCTTTCAGATCAGAGGGTATTTGCGTTGTTAGAAAAACCTTATGGGTCTCATCTTCTACCCCCTCTTCTTCTTCACTGAGCTCTTTAATAAAGACCCAATAAAAACGCGTTGATAAAAGCTGCTCTAGCCTTTTTACCGTTTCTTCCCTATCAAATTCGAGCATATTTAGATAATCTTGCTTCGTATTTAAATGCTCTGGATAATCTATCATCTACCCCTCCTAAACAAAATGCCGTGCATGGCTGCATCTACGCACCACAACTTATTGATTTCTACCATTTACTATCATGGTTGCTCGAGTAAAACGCCCATTATCCGTTGTAGTACTCCAGCTACCACCAGCTAACAATGCTCTCATTTCAAATGTATTTTGCGTATGGCTTATTGGTATAGCAAACGTTCCTGATAAAAATTGCCAAACATAACCGCAACCATCCTCACAACCGATATGCGATATCATTCAACGATTTGCCGTATCCTTATATCCACCTGAAACTTTAGGGGTGGGCTCTTTCTTGCCGACAAGATTTGTCTTTTCATTGCTTCCATACATGGCTGAAGCAAACGCCTCATCACTCAGTAAAAATTTTTTAACACGCGCCATATCTGTTGCATGTTCGGTATAACCACGGTTTGTTGTTATATTGGTACGATAGACCGATTTCGTATTTTCACCCGTGCCTGATTGAAGATAAATATCAACCCAAAGATCTGTAGAGGAATCATAGACCATTCCTTCGGGTGAACTATAAGGGCGGTGATTGAGACACCAAACAGAGTGGGGTAATATATCCCCTGCACGATAACCCGATAAGAGATGACCAGAAATCGTACCAACATCCGCACAAAGCGTGTGAAACCCTCCTATCTTGCGCGAATTATTGACGGTGTAATTCCTTGGATACGTAGAGTTTTCCGATACAACAAATTTATGAGACTGTCCTCCATCAGAAACCAAATAAACATAATAATCCTTGCCCGCAGAAAGAGAAGAAATATCTATTCTCGTGTCTACCGTATAACTTACAACCAAAATATCATTGCCTACTCCCAAGGTTAGGGTCGTTCCTTTTTTTACCGTTAATTGCGCTTTGCCTGTAGCAACAAGAAACGGGGTAGAATTTGACAAAACCGTTAAATTAGACTGTTTTAGTAAAGTATTTATCTTTTCTGCTAGTGCTTTTGCTGCTGTTGCTGTTGTTTGAGCTGCCGTTGCTGTTGCTAAAGAACTTTTGAGACCTCCAAGCTCTTGTTTCGTCGTATCAGCAGTTTTCTTTGCTTGCTCCGCAACTCCTTTGGCTTCTTCGGCTGTCCTTTTCGCTCTATCAGCTGTTTCTTTAGCTTTATCAGCTTCACTCTTGGCTTGATAAGCTTTTGAATCTGCTGCTTCCGCTTTTTTCTTGGCTTCTTCACCTGCCATTTCCGCTAAACTTGCTATAGTCTTAGCGTCATCGGCTACTTCCTTCGCTTTGTGAGCTGTACTCCACCCTTCATGAGCTGTACTTTTTGCCTTTTCTACCTCTCCCGGCTGTCTGTTTGGCTTCTTTCGCTATCTTTTCGGCTTCACCCGCTACTGTCTCTACTTTTCCTGCTTTAGTTTGTGCTCCTTCCGCAACCTTCTTCGCTTCTTCCGCTGTTGACTTCGCACTATTAGCTATTTGTTTTAGACTATCCAAGGCTCCTTTCGTTTCTTCTGCTACCTTCTCTGCTGCTTCCGCTTTACTCTTCGCTGCTTCCGCTATGTCCTTAACGGCTTCTGAACTTACCTGCCCTGCCGCCTCTCCTGAACGCGCTGCCGCTTCTGCTGCTGCTTTGGCTTCTTTGGCTATTCGCGTGGCTTCGGTTGCACTCTGCTGGGCTTGCTCTGATTTCGCCGACGCACTATCCGCAGAACTTTTCGCTTCCTCTGCTAAGCTCTTGGCTTCACCAGACTTCATTAATGCTTCTGAGCTTTGTTGGCTTATCTCCTCACCCTTCTGCTTGGCTTCATTGGCGGTTGATAATGCCGTTTTCGCTAATCCTTTAACTTCTTCAAGGGTTTTATTCGATTCATCAAAAGCATCCTTGTTTTCCTGAACAAGTTTCTTTGCCTCTTCTGATAATGTTTTAGCTTCCTCAGCACTCCCCTTCGCATCCATAGCTGTGTTAGACGCACTATCCGCCGTTGATTTCGCTGCTGTAGCTTCACTGAGAGCTTGCTCTGATGTCTTTTGCGCCTCTCTAGAAGCCGTCGTCGCTGTTTCCGCTAATCCTTTGGCGGCTTCAGAAATATCCTTACTCTCTTGCGAAAGCGCTTGTGCCTCTTCAACCTTCTTACTTACTTCTTCTACTAAATTTTTTGTCGTTGTATCCCCTTCACGGACGCCGTCGTGAAATGGGCTTGGGTGCGTTGCGAAATGTTTCTTTAAAAAAAGCGCGTGAATTGGCAACGGGGTGGCGTTCTATTCTTCGTGAGGGTCGTGCCCCCATTAAGGAACGTGAAAAACAAAAGCGTGAGGCAATAAGTAATCTCCATTATTTAAAAGATATCGCGTTGGATGCTTTTGAAAGTCGTAAAGCTGAATTAAAGGATGATGGAAAAGATGGAAACTGGTTTTCACCTTTAAAACTTCATATTCTCCCTAAATTAGGCTGTTTACCCGTTTCAGAAATTACGCAAACAGAGATACGCAATGTTCTTGCTCCCATATGGCATACAAAAACTGGAGTTGCTTATAGAGCTCTTATTCGTCTTAATATGTGTCTTAAACATGCGGCTGCATTAGGATTGGATGTTGATTTACAAGCAACAGAAAAAGCGCGTGCTCTTTTAGGTAAACAACGTCATAAAACCACTAATAGACCAGCCATGGATTGGAAAGAGGTTCCGGTTTTTTATAAAACACTTTGTCAAAAAACAACAATGACACAACTGGCTTTGCGTTTGCTTATTCTGACAGGGGTTCGTACTTTTCCTTTATGTCATATTCATAAAGATCAAGTTGAGGGGGATATATGGACTATCCCTGCTGAAAATATGAAAGGAAGGCGGGATGCTACAACAGAATTTCGCGTCCCTTTATCTTCTGAAGCATTAGAAATTCTTAAACAAGCGCGCCTGCTTTCTCGCAATGATTTCTTTTTTTCTGCTAGAGGTCGTGGTCCCCTTGCTGATAAGTGTATGTCAAAATATATGAAAAAAATTGGACTTGAAGCTTGCCCGCATGGATTTCGCTCTAGTTTACGCAATTGGCTCGCTGAAACAACCGATGCCCCCTATGAGGTCGCTGAAACCATTCTAAGTCATACGGTTGGGGGTAAAGTAGAGCGTGCCTATCGTCGTACTGATTATTTAGAACAGCGCCGTGTCTATATGGATACATGGGCGGCATATGTTGCGGGTTAATCTTAAGATATGAGGTGCAACCCCATAATCTGTGGATAACTTTATCTCTCCCTTCTCTCATTCTTTCTCAATAAGATTCATAAATTATAACATTAGAAATTATATAATAAAATACTGTTTTCTATAAACTAAATACCTTTCAAATGATGCAAAAATATAGTTAATAAATACTTATGATTTGTTCTCATTTTTTAATATTTGAAAGGATTTTACTGTGATAGAAAATGATATTCTTTTAACAGACCGTGAAAGTGCAAAACTGCTTCATATGAGTGTCTCAACTTTCCGCCGTCATGTGACCAATGGCTCTTTACCAAAACCTTTAAAATTTGGTTTTTTATCCCGTTGGTTACAATCGGATCTTTTGAATGTTATCGAACAAGCAAAACAGCAACGTCAAAGTGATGCGGCATAAAAAAACCTTGTCACATAAGGATGGACAAGGCTTTTCATTTTCACACGATGATTATGGATAGCAGAGTCCGTCCTATGATGCAATCATTATAGGATCAAAAATGTCTTCTTATATAAATGCTTGGGGCATCACAAATGCCTTGCATGGGGTTTGGTATGGGCGTTATGGACTTGCCCGTTGTCCAGCCCATGATGATCAATTGCCTAGCTTATTCATTGAATAAATTAGCGTATCTTATAAACTATGCTAATTAGCAGCTTTAAAGTTTTCTAAAATATTAAAAGAAAAATCCGCTATGTGAGAAAACTTAGGTGTCAATAACAATTCCCCTGCTCTGTTCTTTCGATTAAAGTACCAAGCTTTATATTTGCACCACTCTTTTCTTCTATTGATAGTTTCTCTTTCAATATGGAGTGGAACAAAACCATTTTTGTTAGCATATTCTAACAATCCCAAGTTTTTGATTGTCTGTATCTTGTTATCATAAGAAACACGTAAACGAACGTAAAATTTTGTCATGTTCAATAAAAAATGATTAAAGATAAAAGCAGATATCTTATTTTCATTTCAAACAACAAATTGAAAAATTCATAGGAAATTTGATTGATCAGATTTAACCATTAGATTAATATTTCAAGACAAATTACAGAAAGGAATTTCCTATGCAAAAGAAATTACCCAAAAGTTATATGACAGATGCTGAACGTGAAGAATTACGAGCAGGAGGTCTCCCTCAAAACAGTATCTATATGGTTGAAGCAGAAGCAGCTTCCAAGGCGAATGATAGCAAAACAACGTGGGAGTGGTTAGCAATGGCTGAATATCCAGCACATGCACTTCTACATCTTAGACATCAACGTGGAGCACAGTTTATTCGTGATATGGGGTTTTCTACAAAGAATGCTGATGAGGAATATGGTCCAGACTGGTTAGATAAAGGGGTTGTAATAGGAGGTCATCATTTCTGATAAATTAGAAAAACTTTTTTTACAACAAAGTGTACTAGTACAAGATCTTGAAAAGACATTAGTATCTCAAAAATTACATAATGTACGAAGTGATTTGTGTGATTATATTCGTAATGTTGATAAAAATAGTGATTTACTATTGCTTATTGATACGGAAAGTGACTTTATAAAGGATGATTTGCTTCGGTATGCTAATAGTAAAGCTATGGTCAGTAGTCTTGAAACAGCATTAATTGAAATAGGTGTTGTTAAGGATCACATAAAACTAGTTTCCAATCCTGAGAAATATGATGCGATAAATAGGGGGCATAGTCTATCAAAACACCGAAAAGGCGGATTACCTTATGATGAAGCTCGGAAAGCAATGGCATCTCATTATGCAAGGCTTGGAAATCTGGACAAAGCACGTTTAACAGACATTGAAAAATCGATTATTGATGTGCGAAGAGAAAATATCAAGGCAATGCAAAAACTCTACGAAAAGATGCAAGCCAAAGCGATTGGTATAGATTTCTAACTCAATAGCCTACTCATAACAAAGCTTTTTACATTAATTTATTCACACATCTTTAAAAGTAATAGCTAAATGAAAATATCCCTGCTGGATGTTAATCATCCTAATTTCTTTCTCTATCCAATCAAAAAACTTCATTTCTCATTTTCTTAGTTCTATTTGTATTCTTCATAGCAATATTTAGCTAGGTCTAAAGTCATCTTTGTATATGTCAAATTCGTATTCAAAATATAATTGTGGATCTCTTAAATTAATTGAAAATATATTCATTATTGTTTGAAATACATTTTCATCACTAACAGAAAAACTAAAAAGTTTTCTTCATTATGAAAATCTGAAATGGTTAATGTTATTTCTTTTTTGTTTTTTCCTTTAATAGAAAGCTATAAAGAGAGATACTCACTCAAAAAGCTTACAATCGCATGTTTTAAAAATGCCTAAGACTATAGCAAGCCTTGCGTTGATTTTTGAACTTCTTGATAGTGGTCGTTTTGAAATTGGACTCTATGCCATCACAACAGCATTGTGTTGGGAAAAATATCTGATAAGTCACGCAAAACGTCTTTACGCGGCGCATGATACATTAACAACGTTGAACGCTGTGATTATTTACCCGATGGTTTTACTTCACGTGATGTTTATAAACGTAATTGGAAATGTTTAAAGGACAATGGAACCGTTAAGCAAGCTTTAGAGCTTTTATGCTGTTGTAACTATATTCGTGAAATCTCTGGAGACAATAACTCTCAAGGCGGTCGACCTACCATACGCTATGAATGGCATCCTTTAATAAAAAGTCATAAAACAACACAATAGGCAATCTGGATATCTTATAAAACATTAAACCCTATAACCTTGTATTATCGAAGAGAGCCTTCAAAGCATTCCGCATCTATTGGTTTTGGGGGTGGGTGGGTGTTCTTTTTACACCCCCTCTATATATTTTTTAAATCAAAAATAAAAGTTATTATATTTCAATATGTTAATGTTTTAAATAAACAACCTATATTAAACACAACACGTAAATACAATCTTTAATAATATATTTAAGAGGGTTTTGTAGGGGTTTAGGGGGTTTTAAACACCGTCAAAACCTATCTATTAAAGTGTCTCATAAAACGTTTCAAAATAATCATTATGATATTTTAAAAGAACGTATTGCATCTGTCTTGATTAACACATCAAATGAATAGCAAATTTCACTATTTTTCTGATCTGATCTCTCTCATAGACTGTTGATAAGTATCCTTTTAAAAACTCTTTTGAAAAAATTATCGGCTTTTTAGCAGTTTTTCCCCATTTTTATCGATATTTGTTTTAAACGCATTTAATTGAATTCGTTTTGATTCTTTTGATGGTTATTGATCATCTTATAAGGCAAGGGATTTTTATTGTAATATGCTGCAATCTGTTAAGTCTGATAATAAACACGTCACGCTACGTTCTCTGTTGGAATATTATCGTCAACAAGCAACTTCAAATGCTAAAAAGGGAAAAATTTTTGAAGATTTTATTAGCAAATATCTTATGCATGACCCTATCCATTATGGACGCTATGAAAAGGTTGAAAGCTATTTTGAATGGGCTAAAGAGCGTGAGGATTGGAATAAAAATGATATCGGCATTGATCTGGTTGCAAAACTTCGCAATCAAGAAGGCTATGTGGCTATTCAATGTAAGTTTTATAAAGCAGACCATCAGATCAGTAAAAAGGATATTGATAGCTTTATCGCAGCCTCTGGAAAAGACATCTTTAAATATCGCCTTCTCGTTGATAGCACTGAAAGTGAATTAAGTGACAATGTGAATGCCATGATTAAAGGACAAGCGATACCCGTTTATCGCATTGACCTTCGTCATATGGAAAACAGTCGTATAGATTGGCAAATATTTGCAACAAAACAAAAAGTTGTTCTGAAAGTTACAAAAGAACCTCGTCCCCATCAGAAAGAAGCCATCAAGAAAGTCTGTGAAGGTTTAAAAGAAGCAGACCGTGGCAAGCTAATTATGGCATGTGGAACAGGCAAAACGTTCACAAGCCTTAAGATAGCAGAGACCATAGCGGGAAAAGGCAAGCGTGTGTTGTTTTTGGTGCCTTCTCTTGCTTTAGTCTCACAAACAATCCGTGAATGGACACTGGACACACAAATTCCCTTGCGTTCCTTTGCGGTGTGTTCGGATACAAAAGTAGGAAAGCGTCGTAAAAACCAAGATGACATGGTTGGCATGGAAACATCAGATCTTGTTCTTCCTGCTACAACAGATGCAAAAGCCCTTGCCAAAGAAGCTTGTGAAAACTTCGCAGAGGCAATGACGGTCATCTTTTCAACCTATCATTCCATTCAAGTGATTTCCGATGCGCAAAAGGAATATGATTTACCCGAATTTGATCTAATCATTTGTGATGAAGCACACCGTACGACTGGTGTTGTATTAGGAACAGACAAGCATGAATCTGAATTTATCAAGGTTCATGATAACAGCATCATTCAAGGTAAAAAACGTCTATACATGACAGCAACCCCTAAGATCTTTACTGACAAGCTGAAAAAGAAGGCTGACGTATCCGATGCCGTTCTGGCGTCCATGGATGATGAAGCGCTCTATGGGAAAAATCTTTACACTTATACTTTTTCAAAAGCTCTACAAGATAAACTTTTAGCACCCTATAAAGTTATCGTCTTAGCTGTTGATGAAGCAATTATCAACGCAACAATTCAGAAACGTCTTAAAGATAAAAATTCCGAACTTATTCTTGATGATACAACCAAAATCATTGGCTGCTACAAAGCACTGGCTCAAATAGAAAAGAAGGAAGACGATGGCATAAAACCTATGCGTCGTTCTCTGGCTTTTTGTAAAGATATCAATACATCTGAACGCGTTAGTGAGATTTTCAATGATGCTATTGATGAATATCATAAATTTGTTCCTGAAAGTAAGACATCTCTTATCTTTGATGTTAAGCACATTGATGGGACTTTTAATGGTAAAGAGCGTAACAAATTACTTGATTGGCTTAAAGAAGATACAGATGAAAATAACTGCCGTGTGCTCACCAATGTGCGTTGTCTTTCAGAAGGGATTGATGTGCCCGCTCTTGATGCGGTTATGTTTTTACACCCGCGTAAAAGTCATGTAGATGTGATACAAGCGGTGGGGCGTGTGATGCGTCGCGCAGAAGGTAAAACAACAGGCTATATCATTTTACCCGTTGGTATTCCCTTCAATATTCCACCACAACAGGCTTTAGAAAACAATAAAAAGTATGATGTCATCTGGCAAGTTCTCAATGCTTTGCGTGCTCATGATGACAACTTCAAAAACAAAATGAAAGCCTTAGAGCTAGACCAAGATGTTCGTCATCTGTTTGAGATTGTAGGGGTAACTTTTGACCCTGCTTTACAAGCAATGACCGCAGTTGTTGACGAACTATCCTTCCATGCAAAGTCTGAAAGTGCTGGGCTCCATATTGGTTCAGTAGCGAATGAAAACCCTCATAGGTATGAAGTACAAGAAGAATTCTATTTTTATATTGATGAATTATCGCGTGCTATTAAGCCAATCATTGTCAGAAAATGTGGGGAGGCTAATCAATGGGGAAACTGGGCGGGTAATGTTGCGGCAATTGCACAAAATCATATTATCCGTCTTAAAAGCATACTCGCTGATAAAAAGAGTGAAGCTTATCGTGCTTTTCATGTTTTTCACAAGGAATTAAAGAACGGTTTAAATGACAGTATCGAGCAAGAAGATGCACTTGAGATGTTGGCGCAACATCTTGTGACGCGTCCTATTTTTGAATCCTTGTTTGATGGAAATGAGTTTGTGAGTAAAAACGCCATCTCGCAAGCTATGGAAAAGATCTTAGCTGAACTTGATAAGATGAATATCAAAGACGAAGCCAAAGATCTTGATAAATTTTATCAAAGTGTAAAGGAGGATACAGAAGGTATTATTGAAACGCGCGCAAAACAGAATCTTATTATCAGACTTTATGAAGATTTTTTTACCAAGGCATTCAAAAAGACAACAGATAAACTTGGAATTGTTTATACCCCCATTGAAATAGTCGATTTTATCTTACATTCCGTCAATGATGTTTTAGAGCAAGAGTTTGGACAAAGCTTAAGTTCTCGAGGCGTCTCTATTCTAGACCCTTTTACTGGAACTGGGACCTTTATTACACGACTTTTACAATCCAATCTCATAAAACCAGAGGATATGGAATATAAGTTCCGAAATGAAATCAAAGCCAACGAAATTGTTCTCTTAGCTTATTACATAGCTGCCATTAATATTGAATCGACCTATCATAGTCTTATGAAAGGAGATTATATACCCTTTGAAGGGATTTGTTTAACTGATACGTTTCTGATGCTGGAGGAGAAAGATTTCTTCACACGCTATATGTTTGAGAATTCAGAGCGGTGTAAAAAACAGCAGGAAGCCGATATCCAAGTTATTGTTGGCAACCCTCCTTATTCAACAGGTCAAAAAAGTGCCAATGATAATAATCCGAATGTACGTTATGACACGCTTGATACAAACATAAAAAATACATATGCAGCGGAATCGAATGTAAGAACAAACCGTCGTAATCTTTATGATAGTTACATTAGAGCGATCAAATGGGCTAGTAATCGCTTAAGTCCACAAGGTGGTGTTGTGGCTTATATTTCTGGAAATGGATGGATAGATAAAACATTTGCCGATGGTATGCGGAATTGCTTACAGAGTGAATATTCTTCTATTTACATCATCAATCTTCGTGGTGATATTCGAAAAAACATAAAATCAAAAGAACTATCAAAAGAAGGACAAAACGTTTTTGGCTCTGGGTGCCAAAATGGCATAGCTATAACGATTTTTGTACGCAATCCTAATAATAAACAGTCTTGTAAAATTTACTATCATGATATTGGAGATGATTTTTCTACCAAGAAAAAGTTATACCAATTGCATAAATTTAAAAGTATAAAAGGAATAATACAATCCAAACAATTTATTGCGATCACTCCTAATGAACAACATGACTGGATAAAACAAAGAAAAGGGGAGTTTGATCAGTTCATGCCTATGGGGGATAGAAGTACACTTATAGATTCTAAAATTTTTGAAAAAGTATCTCTTGGTATAATATCAAAAAGAGATGCTTGGGTTCATAACTTTTCGAGTGATGCTTTGGATATATCTGTGCAAAAAACAATTGATTTTTTTAATATACAGAGACGTCTTGTTACTGAAAATTCATCTATATCTGTAAAAAAAATTATTAACTATGATTCTAGCAAGATTAGCTGGACGAGTTCCCTTATCTCTAAATTAAAACGGGGTATAGAAGCAACATTTGAGTCTCGTTTAAAAGCTCTTGTTCTTTATCGACCATTTATGACTATATGGCATTATACATCACCATTTCTCAATGATATGCTAGCACAAACACATCAATTTTTTAATTCAGATATTCCTAATAATCTTGGGATTTGTATTTCTGGAATAGGAAGTCAATCAGGTTTCTCATGTATCATGACTAATAAGCCAATAAACTTAGATATTTTAGACAAAGCAAGATGCTATCCACTTATGCTCTATTGTGAAGAGGAAAAACATCATGATCATAGTTTGTTTGCTACAGAAACAAAAAAGAAAGTTCGTGACGGCATTACAGATGCGGGGTTAGCACATTTTAAAACTGCTTATCCTAATGAGAATATAACTAAAGAAGATATTTTTTATTACATTTACGGTATACTTCACTCAGAAGATTATCGTTCTCGGTATGCTGATAACCTCTCTAAAGAACTCCCTCGTATCCCTTGTGTAAAAACTGCTGAGGACTTTTGGAAATTTGTTACAGCAGGGCGTGAATTGGGTCATTTGCATGTCAATTATGAAACTGTAAAACCCTATCCAGTCACATTTAAAAAAGGCAATCCAAAACAGACTGATATTCCTAATCCAGAAAAATTTTACTACGTTACAGAAATGAAATTCGCAAAAATTAAGAATAGTAAGGAAAAGGATAAAACAACGGTTATTTACAACAGCAACATCACAATGACAGATATCCCTCTTGAAGCTTATGAGTATATCGTCAATGGCAAGCCTGCTCTTGAATGGGTTATGGGGCGTCAATGCGTAAAAACCGATAAAAAGAGTGGCATTGTAAATGATGCTAATCGCTATGCTGTTGAAACCGTTGGAAACCCTGCCTACCCTCTAGAATTGTTTCAAAGGGTTATTACTGTAAGTTTAGAGACAATGAAAATCGTTAAAAACTTACCAAAATTAGAAATTAAAGAAACTGAATAAGCTTATAAGACCTTATAATCATAAGGGGTATAGAGTATAGGATATAGCTATATAATCTATACCTCTTTGTTAAGTTGATTAGATACAATCTTAAAAGGAATGTTTATATGCGTTATTCTAAAAAGGGATTTGCACTTTTAAACACTCTTAATTTGTATTACCTTTAAGACTTTTAAGAAATCCCATTTTAAATAGAATACGCTTCTTTTGGATTTGCTTTAAGAGGTTATACCGTAATCTCAAATGATAGCTTTATTCTTTTCAAAAGCTCTGTTTAAAAAGAGTTACATATATTCATTTTGCTTATAGGTTTTGACGGTGCAAAAATTGTCAAAACCCCCTCGAAACATATACTCTTGATTGAATTTAGAGGTTGTATTGTTGATATAGGTTGTTTTTTAAAGATCTGTAAAATACTAACCACTTGAAATATAATATTTTTATTTTTTACCATTTTTTTATCTAAAAGCAGCAACCGTCAAAACTCAAAACCCCTTCAAAACTCATAATTATAATGATCTTGATAGCATGCCTTATGATTATAAACTGTCTTTTAAAAGGCTTTAAAGGATCATATGCTTTTCATAAAAAAGTGCTTTAATCACTCACTAAAATAATCATTTTGTCAGTTCAATTTACTGACAGATAACTGACACATATATATTATGAGTTGAATTTATGGTTGTATTGTCGATATAAGTTGTATCATTAAAATATTAACATATTGAAATATAATGTTTTTAATTTTCTCTCATTTAAAAAAAATAATAGAGGGTCTAGAGTTAACTGACAAGACTGACAAAAGTCTATTAAAAGGGATTTTGCTCATCTCTATAATTAGCAATCTCTCTTTAGATGTTTTCATAACAAGCTATAAATCACAATTATCCTATTTATAATCTCTCTTATGAAAATGAAAAATGATGCGGTGGCTATAAAGATTATAACAGCTATAAAGCACACGTGAAAAAAGCAGGGTTTCATAATCATAATGCATTTTCATAATTACGTTGCAAATGAATGCATTGGTTATAAAGACAGCCCTTATAAAAGGCTGTTAAGTTGCAAATGTGTTATAAAAAGAAATTAACAGAAATCTTTAAAACCATTTAGTAAAAAACAAATACGTTATAAAGTTAAAAATACGCATGATGAGAGCGTTTTTAAATATTATAAATGTATAGATTCAAAAAATAACGCAATCGTTTAAGAAAGCCTATAATATAGCTTTAAAAGTACATAATACAAAAGAAGCAATTAATAAGCATATGATAAACATTTACACACAATGCATTTAAAAAAATCATAAAAAATATCAAAAAAAGATAAAATATTATTTTACAATAAATACGTATTTTGTTATATAAATAATCAAGTGATGAAAACACTTCCTAAAGCGGGTAGATCACGATAAGGTCTTTCCCAATACATTAAAAAACTGACTATCTTTTATGCTATGATTAGCATATATGATGATTTTGTCGGGTGTGGTCATATTATACAATACCCTTATGGGGAAGGTATGACAACAGACTTTAGGCTGTGTTTTCAACACCCGGCGCCCTTATGAGGTGTCAATTGAAAACATTATTACCTAAAGGAGTTCATTATGAACGCTATATCAAAAAACACCCCCGTTATTTCTAACATTTCAAATGAAACCGCTTCTGTTAACAAACAAGAGCGTGCAAAAAAATATGAATTTATTGATGATTGTGAATATATAGATGGTCATTTCTTAAAGCGAATTAGAGCTTTAAGAGATTTTGATGATGTCAAAAAAGGCGACCTCGGGGGGTATATTGAAAGTGAAGATAATCTCTCTCATGATGGCAATTGCTGGGTTTATGATAAAGCACGCGTTTTCCAAAATGCTAGGGTTTTTGAGAATGCTAAAGTAAAAAGCTTTTTTGTAGATGTTTATGGCAATGCTAAAATTTATGGCAATGCTATTTTTCAAGGCATGGCAATAAATGATTATTGTGAGGTTTATGGCAATGCTCATATTGAAAATGCCGTTATAATTGAAGGGAATGTTAAAATTTATGATAACGCCCGTGTAAGTGGGCATGCGCATATTTCTGATGAGACTGTCATTTGTGATAATGCTCATGTCGGTGGCAATGCAAAAATAAGTGATGGTGCTTATATATGTGATTATTCTTATGTTATTGATGATGCCGTGGTTTGTGGTTCTTATGTATCAGGTTCTTCTTGTGTTCATAGCGCTGCCTCTTTAACTTCTGATGATCAAATTCATGATGAAGCAATTCCAAGATTTGGTAGTAAAGATGATTATTATCGTCATGAATATTATGATGATTATGGCTATGATGATGACAGCGCATATGAAAGTGACGCTGCTTAAATAAAGCACGGGCGCGGCGGGGGCGCCTGCTTTCTAACCAAATTCTTTCATTTTAAAAATTGAATCTTCTTTATAAAGGAATTGTGCTATGCAAAAAAAGTTTGCACTCACAAATGAGACACGTGTATTAAATAATCAAACTCTTTATCGTATTAAAGCATTAAGAGACTTTGCTGATGTTAAGGCTGGGGATTTAGGTGGTTTTATTGAAAATGAAAGCAACCTCTCTCATGATGGCAATTGCTGGGTGTATGATAATGCTCTTGTTTTAAATACTGCCTATATTTATGAAAATGCAAAAGTTTCTAATAACGCTATTATCATGGGCTTTGTTTATGGCAATGCGCATGTTTGTGACCGCGCCCGCGTTTATGCAAATGCTCATGTTTATGACAATGCGCATCTTTCTTATAACGCTTGGGTTTATCAATATGCAAGGGTTTATGGGAATGCAAAATTATCAGGAAGTGCTCGTATTCATAGCAATGCCGTGGTTTATGATCATGCTGTTGTGAGTGGCGCTGCAAAAATATATGGCAAGGTTTATGGTAATGCTAGCGTGGGGTCTCATACTGATGTTTATGGCTCTGTTTATGGGAATGCGAAAATCTCTGATTATATCGTGATTAGAGGCAAGGTCTATGGCAATGCAAGGATAAAAAGACATAGCGGTTTATGTTGGGTTCCCATAAATTGTGAGGTTTATGAAAGCGATCACGTTGTCAAGATTATTGAAAACAAAGCAGCATAAATAAAAGCAGCGGCGCGGCGGGGGCGCCCCTTCTTTAAACATTTCATTTAAAAATTTAAATCTCTTTATAAAGGAATTGTGCTATGCAAAAAAAGTTTGCACTCACAAATGAGACACGTGTATTAAATAATCAAACTCTTTATCGTATTAAAGCATTAAGAGACTTTGCTGATGTTAAAGCCGGCTCTTTAGGTGGCTTTATTGAAAAGGAAGCTAATCTATCCCATGATGGCAATTGCTGGGTTTATGATGAGGCTCTTGTGTTTAAAAATGGTCACGTTTATGAAAATGCAAGGGTTTTTGGCAATGCTATCACTTGTGGTCGTGTGTATGGTCATGCGCGGGTTTATGATAATGCTATCGTTGCTGGTCATGTCTATGATAGTGCTCATGTCTATGGCAATGCTGTTATTTCTGATAATTCCCATGTCTATGGCAATGCTCATGTTTATGGCAAGGCTATTATTTATGATAAAGCCTCTGTTTATGATAATGCTAGGGTTTATGACAATGCTCGTATAGCAAATAACGTGCATGTTTGTGAAAATGCTCATATCCATGGCATTGCTGTTATTCGTGAAAATGTCGGTGGGTCTACTGAGATTAAAACCTATATTGAACGGCTTTCCCCTTATGGAGAATTAGAGATTGTCTATGTCTCTCCAAAAATAAAGCAGCATAATTGAATGCTCGGGCGTTGCGGGGGCGCCCTTCTTTTAAATTTTCCATTCCAAATTTTAGCAAACGTTTATCACATTAGATTGTGAGGGTATTCTTATGTCTAAAAAATATGAATTAACCAATCAAACAAAACAAATTAAAGATAGATTAACAAAACAAATTACAAACCTTTATCGCATTCGGGCTTTAAAAGATTTTGATGATGTCAAGGCTGGCGATCTAGGTGGCTATATCGAAAATGAAAGCAACTTATCACACTATGGCAATTGCTGGGTTTATGATGAGGCTCTTGTCTATGGCTATGCTCATGTTTCTGATCATGCTAAAGTAAGGCATCTTTCTCATGTGCGGGGGCGTGTTTATGGCAATGCTGAGGTTTATGGCAATGCGAAAATCTCTGGTTATGTCAAGGTTTGGGGTCGTGCCTATGGAAGAGCAAAAATAGATACACAAAGTAAAATAAAATTGGTTCCTGATAATTATGAGGTCTATAAAAGCGATGAGGTTGTAAAGATTGAGAAATAAAACAAATAATAGTATGTGAGTGCCTTCTTTATGGCTATAAATGCATTATAAGCATTGTTTAAAACGTATCATAAAAGAGAGAATTCAAAAAGAAAGCCGTGCCATTAATATGACGCGGCTTTCTAATTTTGATTCTAATGATTAAAATTAATCACTCGCAATGGAGTAATGATGCCTATATACAAAACGTATCATATTGCAAGCGCTCTATTGTCGTTATGAAAACTTATCAAAAGGAACGTAAAGGATAGGTATAATCTTGATAGCATTCATTTGAATGAAAGAAAATATAAACGCTTTTATGGCTATCAAACGTATCAATAAAATGCCCTTTTCTTTAAAGAGATTCATTTGAAATAAAGCACATAATCACAATGCTTCTTTAAAACGTTTTAATATACTACTAAGCTCAAAATTGAGTTGAGTGAATTCAAATAACTGACATTCTAAAATAAAAACCTATCAAACAAATCAAAACGCTTTCATAAAATATAAGGCTTTTAAAATTGGCTCTGCTGTGAAATCTAGATCTTTAAATGAAACGTTCTGAAAAGCAAATGATAACTAAATTATAGCTGTTATAAAAAGAGGTTTTCAACGTTTCTTATAAAGATCTCATTTTATGTTTCAAACGTTTAAACGTTCACTTAAAGAGGTTCTCATAAGCATCTTTTCATTTTGCACTCAATTAACCAATCCAATTTTGGAGGCGTTAACTTTAGAATAGAGCATTTTTTGAACAGCATTGTTTTTTCTAAAAATTAAGTAAAATCCCATGCCTTTATGATGTTACAATGGTTTTGAATTTTGTTTGCTTATCTTTGTTTCAATAGGTGCCTCCAAATTTGGATTGCCCCCATTTGGTTTCGTATTTTTAAACGATAACTTTTAAAATGTTTGTTGTTCGCTTGCTATATCATTAAAAAGGCTTTTGATTTCATAAGATATAACGTTTTGAATTTCATATTTGTTGTGATGATAGTGTCTGTATATAACTGCCTATCATTTTCTAAATTTTTAGTAAGCGTTTTAAAAACGATTTTGTTTTTAAATCTTTTATGCAATCTTATAAATGAAAATCTATAAGCTTATAAAAGTTTCAAACGATTATTTTCCTTTTAAGGTTTCGCTCAAAAAAGAGCAAAATACATACCATTCTTTAAACCCATGAAATTATGTTATCGATAATTTAAAACGACTAAATTTTAAAACAATGCGATTTGTGAGTGATAAAAACGTATCATAAAATTTATGAACTGTTATGAATGATAGCTGCTTTTCATTTCATTTGAATACACACATGCGTTATAATATTTACATCATGATTTGCTTTTTATGCTCTATTCATACACGGCAATCTTTTATAAAAATGGTCAAATGAATCACGTATAAAAGGATGGATTCCGATGGGGGTTGTATATAAAATTATTTACATAATATATTGATTTTTTTATATTTTTATGAAGTATGTGGCGCCGGGCGTTGAAAACACGGCGTTAAGTCCGTCGTCACACTTTTCTCATAAAGAGTATTGTATGGTGCGGCCACACCCGACAAAATCGTTATACGCTATTCAAAGCACAAAAGACAGCCAGTATTTTTAAGAAATGGGAGAAACCTTTTCGTGGTTTATCCGCTATTCGCAAGTGTTTCTTAGGCACTTGTCGACTTTATTAAACCAGCCTTCCTTTAAAGTCGATACATATTTTTATTTTTTTTCATAACGATCTAAATAGAATAAATATCTGGAAAGGTAAAATAATTCAAAAATATACGTCCGAAAAGAATTTAATGTAATTTATAAAACATCTCCAACTAAACATATCTTATCATTATGAAAATATTGCTTTATGAAAAACTTTTAGACAGGAAAATGAAATGATAAATATCATATTTGCCTTTCATTTTTTTAAGAATTATTATGTTTAAAAGTAAAACTATTAAGGTAACACACTCAAAGAATTGACTTATGAATTTTGCTTGAAACTTAAATAATTTTAGAAAAACTCTTTAGAGTGCGCATTAAAATGATTGACCTTTTGCAAGAAGTTTGTCAAAAAGCATATCTAATTTGGAGGGGTGGCCGAGCGGTTTAAGGCACCGGTCTTGAAAACCGGCGTGCAGGAAACTGTACCGTGGGTTCGAATCCCACCCCCTCCGCCACAGCAGTTTTATCGTGCTATAACTTGTTGATTTTATAGGTGTTTTTTTAAGGTGCGGGATAAATAAATGAAGGTTCGGGAATAGGGTTTTGCAAGATACCTTTACAGAGCGCATCTTTTTTTGCCAACTTTCTCCAACAATCTTTCTAAGTCTTGTTGTGAAAAATTCTCTAAGTTTCTGACAAACATGCCAGCAATTTCACGCCCAAATGAATCAGAAGGTTTTATTGTGAAACTCTTACGGCAAGAATCAGCCTCTTTTCTTAAAATGCATGCTGTTTCTTGATCTAAGGCATAAAGCTTTATGATCTTTTCTTCCATACCAACCGGTACAGACCTTTTGCCAATCTCAACTGAAGATAAAAATGCTACAGATATATCTAATTTTTCAGCCATGTCTAAAAGACGTTCTGAGTGATCAATACAAAGTTTGCGTAAGGTTTTGCCAAAAAATGTAAGCATTCTAAAAGTCCTGTTAGAAAAAAATATTTTTGTGATTCTAACAAATATTTTTGAGACTTTCTTCAAAAGTTGTGAATAAGAACTTCCTTTCGAAGTGCTTTTTTAGCTATTTTGAGAAGAAATTTGATTCATCTAATTTTTGGTGAACCACTGTTTTAAATGTGTAATGACATTATCTATCGCATCCATAAGGCGAGCAAAATCGAGGATAAGCAAAAAAAGAAAAAATGCTATCCACTTCATGAGACGCGACATCACTTTCACACTTTGGTAGGTAATAATCATTTCTTGAAGCATTTCTTTTTCCGCTTCTGTAAGCTCTGTGTGTTTTGTCGTTTGTTTTCTAACCATGTTTCCACCCACACAAGCGTTCGCCCTGCTTATTATGTTTTAAAATCTCTCTTGCTAGGTTTGGGGTAATGACAATAAGATCTTGTTTTTCTAAATAAATTGGTAACCAACCAACACAAGAGACATGTTTATTTATCGCGCACCCAACGAGAAAGTTCAGAGCGCACATCAACATCACTTTTCCGATTAACTTCATTTTCTACCTCAAACCGTGTGATTGCTGTCTTTAAAGTATTCTCTGTTTGTTTTTTCTGTTCAGCCTTTTTGCCAAGTGTAAAAACTCTCGCTAAAACTATAAAAAAAGCGGCTAAAGCCGCACCTGTTAGCATCAGATTTTTTTTCAGCCATAAGATCATAAACAGTGCTCCTGAAAGCGTTTAGCAACAAAGAAAAGACCAGCACCTGCTGCCAAAACCATAATGGCTGCGAATGCCCATTGGATAGGACCATTGCCAGCTAAAAAACCACCAAGACCTGAGAAAGAACCAATAATGGGTGCCAATGCTTCTGCTTTGAAGAAACCTGTTGAATCCTTTGTTTCTACGGTTTGATAGTTGGAGGAAACATAAGCGCCTTTCGCCCATAATCCGGCTTCTGCTGCACGCCGGTGGACAAGACCTTGTAAACGCTTTCCACCCGCTTTGACCCATTTTTGTAATTCGGCAGGTATTGCTTCATAATCGCCTTTGTTGAGTCTTTTAAGTAATGTAGAATTTTGAAAAGCTGGAATGCCTACATTATAACAAAAGGAAACAAGAGCACCAAACTGCTCGTCACTTAAAATCACACAAACCGCTTTTTCTACAGCTTGTTCATATTGCCGCAAATCTGCTAAAAGCATGCTTTCAGCTTTTTTTTCTGTAATCACCATACCCTCAACAACTGCTGGTTTCCCAGCTTTTCCCGTATGTCCATAGCCAATCGTCCAAACACCAGAGACATCTTGATAAGCCTGTAATCGCAAACCTTCCCACTTTTTTAAACAGTGTAGACAATCTTTATTTATTTTCCGTGTCATTGCTTTGTTCCATCCTATAAATATACCTTTATGAGTACTGCTCCATCACCGCCATCGCCACCAATTTTGTCTCCACCGTGTTTCCCATCGAAATATCCGCCGCCACCACCACCAGCTCCATTCCCTCCACGCCCCCCTTTACCACCTTTATAACTCTCACCACCTTGCCCCATGATAGACCCCATACATTTACCACCGCCTCCCCCTCCTCCACCAAGAAAAGAACTTCCACCGGTACCTGCTCTTTTTCCGTCTATTCCACTTCCTCCACCATTCCCACCAGAAAAAATAAAGCTCTCACCACTGATGCCCCCTCTGTTTCCTCCTCCATCCCCACCTTTCCCTCCAAAGTTAACCAGAGCCATAGAGACGGAATATCCTCCTTCTGCTGTAACAAGCCCTTTAATCATTGTCCTACCACCATTGCACAAAATGTTACTGTCATTGCCTTTACCACCACGACCAATGTAAGCTGTTTTTAATTTATCTAAATCAGAACCTTTTATTTTAACATGCACGCATTGACCGCCTCCTCCTCCACCATCCTTAACGCCTCCTCCACCACCACCCCAAGCCCATACTTCGATATCGGTCTCATCAGTAATACCATCCGGCAATCGAATATCCCCACTTTCTGTCATGAGAATTTCAACAGGTTTGCTAATCCCACCACCATTATTGCCACCGCCATTGCTATTGCTACTATTGGCTTTGATTGAAGCCATCAGATTGGCTGGTGAAATAAGCGCGTTTATTGTTTTTGTGCCATCAATCCAGTCTTGTTCTGCAAGAGGTTGAATGAGATCAACTTTTTTCTGTACACTGCGCGCTATATCTTGCGCTTTATCGGCTTCTGTTTGTGCAATATTTGCCTCAGCTTTTGCACTGTCTCCCGTTTTTTGTGCTGTCTCAGCCGTTTTTTTTGCATCTACTGCATAATTTTTTGCATCTTTCGCTGTATTTAATGCAACATCTGCAACATTTTTTGCTTCACTTGCAACATAAATCCCTTCTGCTACATCGTCTTCAACTTTATTAATTTTTGTAATCTGTGCACGTTCTTGAGGAGTTAAGATAAGATGTTCGCTTCCCTCTTTCATATTCTCCATATCAAATGCATCTTTTGCTATTTGATCTGGATCATAGACTAATCTTGACATACCAAAAGATTTTGATGCTACAAAATAATGAATGGTATTTTTGAGATCTGCCGGAGATATAGGATAATAAGCGCCTTCACTTCCCTTATGCCACTTTTCTATTGTTGGCTGGACAGGGCTTAGCCATCGTAGCTTTGCTCTCTCTTCTGTTGTCAAAATCTTTTTGCTAGGTCCCTCACTCATATTTTCCATGGAGAATGCATTTGCTCTCACATTATCGGGATCATATGTAGCCATACTCATATCACCGATTCCTAACGGCGATATTTGTATCCAACCACCCCCTGATAAAATTGTATTCTCTCGTGCTTCTCCACTTGCTTCAAGATCGCCAATTGTGATCTTATCTTTGTAAGCAAGGGCTCCGATATCTCTCTTGGCAACCGCATCATCGGCTTTTTTTCCCTGAGCTGCCGTTGCAAAATATTCTACCCCATAAGCCGCTGCACTGCCCACTGAAACCGGTGCAAGAGCCTTACTATCTAGAACACCTTCTTTGACTTCTTCTTTTGTTGCTGGTTCAAGCTTAAAGATATGTGTGTGATAGGGTAATGGCATCGTATTTCATTCCTTAAGTAAGTTCGTTTTCTGAGATTGTGTGTGAAAACTGAGACACTGTAAGCGCAATTCATCAATGGTTTTTTGCATGATCTCAATACGTTGCTCTGTTGCTTTTTGATACTGTGTCAAAGCGCTTAAAAGATCATGCTGTATGTCTCTTTTGATAAGATCAAGGACCTTATTTAAAGGTGCGTGAACCATGCGATTGCTTGCATAAAAAAGGACGCGGATTTGCTCCGCGTCCGCAATATCATCAATAGCAGACGGATTATTGATCATCTGAAAACCTCACGATTTTATGGCATATACCACGGTAGCATTAACGGGGCGTGTTTCTGCCTCACCTGTTGAAGATATGGTTACCTTGTGCGTATGCACACCAGCAGGTTCTGTTGTCCCCCCGATGACTGCATAATGATAAGAGGGATTTCTTCTACCTATATCATTGGCACTCCATCCAACTCCATCATACCGAAACTCGTGTGTATGCTGCCCTGCTTCTTCAATGGTGGCAACATGTGTATGCGATTTGAGGCAATCTTGCTGCATATCAGCAAATTGTCTACCTCTGTCTAAACCACGCCCATCATCAAAGCCGCGCAAAAACATTCCTCTAAAATCTGGAACTTTAAAGGTTGTATCGCTCTCTTTTCCCCATCGAACGCCTATTGCCTTGAATAATTGCGGATACTCCTTGCGTTGATAGGTTGCTCCATCACACAAAAGCCAACCATTTGGCAATTCTGGCATCGCAAAGGTGGCAATAAACCCGCAAGGAAAGGTTTCGACCTTTGGAGGTGGAAGTGGTGTGGGATTTAAGAGATACCAGCCATCGTGTCCTTTTGTTGATACGCCATCATTATAGACTATTTCATAAATACCACCTGTTTGTAACTCACTACCTTCCAATGGTATTATCCCCATATTGGTAGCTTTATAGAGTGGCTTTGCTCCTATATTATTAACATTTATTGTTGTAGGTCCCACGTTCACACCACGCGCCTTAAAACGTAGAATGATATCATTTTTATATTTTGCTATAGGTGAAACCGTCGTTAACGTTATGGCTGTTGTTTTGTCTTGTCCATTCACCATAAAGTTTGCATCAAGAGAACCACCATTATCTGCAAGATATTCACGTACACGCTGCATCATAACCCGCGCACTATCATTGACAGAACTGGGTGGTTGTCCTTCTGCCCAATTAATCATGCTATCAGAATGGGCATTTTTATCAGCCATCAACGACCAATCATAAATATCAGACATTATAAACCCCCGTTCTTCTTAATAACTCTTCTCGTAATTGTTGCTTTTTTTGCTGTCCATATGAGTGAACAGGATTTCTTCTTGACGGATCAATTAAGGGAGTTAAGTCTATCGGATGTGCACTTGATTGTGAAAACCCCGCCATCATTGGTTGCTGCATCATTTGTTGATGTGCCATTTGTGTTTGTTTATCTTGTGCATCTGCATTACGCCTGATCAAATCAACCAAATTCATCACACCCTTTTTAAGAGTACCAGCGTCAATGCCTTGCCCCTGCAATGGTGTATTTTCATGCAATGGCGTATTATACGCCATCAATGGTTCTCTCGCTTGAACACCTTGAATCGCCCTTTGAAATCTCTCAACACCATGCAATGGAACCTCTTCATTTGCTCTGCTCTGCCTATTGCCCCAGCTTTGTTGTGTCATACCATTCGAAGCATCTTGCGTGTTGTTGTAAAGCCCATAAATATGATTCATAAAATCCCCTGCGGTTGCTTCCAGATTTCCTCCGTTAAGGACAACTGCTTGACGCCCTAAAAGCTGGCTTGCTGGCATATTTGGATTTTTGATAAGCTTTACAGCCCCTGCGGGTCCTTGTTGATGTGCAAGATAAAGCTCTGCCTCTGATGGTTCTCTGCCTAATGCTGTAGCTAAATAACGTGTATTGTCCTTGGTCAATCGTGCCATAGCATCAGTTGCTTGAAAGGGATCAAACTTATCATTGAGTTGATATTGCTTTGCTGTTGAATCGAGAAATTGATACAGCCCCCCTGCACTGCTTTTGCTGTTTTTTGCATTTGGATTGCCATTACTTTCTATCATGGCTACCCGTTCAAGAAAGCTTTCTGGCAAACCATATTTTTGTGCTGCCTGTGAGATGGCATGCTTTACATTGGGATGAAAATTGATCATTAGTTTATAACCGTTCTATCAGCACTACTATTCAAAAGAATGCCAAGAAAATTGATGAATTTTGTGTGATCTTCTTTGGTGATTAAGCGTTTCTTTTCTGCTTCGTGAAACGCCTTAATTAATTCAACGGCTTTTTCTCTTGCCAACCCAAAATCTCCTTTTTCTCGTGCTGTTATGAGAGCCGCAATATCTCTCTCAGTACCTCTACGTACTTCTAAGATTCTACGTCCCCATTTTCCTGCTAAAGTTTTTATAACCGCCTTGATGAGGTGAAACTTTCCTCCACTCACAGCTTGTTCTGCTGCCTTTTCTTCGACTTCACCCATATGGTTTGGCAATCGTGCAAAAAGCTTTGTTCTGTCCACTTCTGGTCGCAACACTTTCATAAGTTGTTTTGCTTTATCCTCACCATAACTCTGCCGCAATTTTTCTTGACCATTTTTTGTGTCAAACAAACTCAAAAGATTATGTTCAAAATTCTGTGCATTGCCTGCCGCAGTTTCTATTTGTGATCGCACACCCTTTTGAAAAGCCTCTTTTTCCATTACCCCAAAATCTGAAAGTTGGCTGTTGATTGTATCAAGATCAACACTCTTCTTCAGTGCTTGCTTCCCTCGCTCCAAAGCATCACCGATAGTACGCTCATCATAATAAATTTTCCGTGCCTTCGCATAATCTGGAGATGACGTATCCAAAATGTCCAGAATGCGTTGTTTGAACAGAGTCAAATCTCGAGCATACCCTCGTTTTCCTTTGATACGAGCAGCGTTAATTTGATCATCCAAAACCTCTTTCATTTTATGTAAAATCCGCATATTCAGCTTTGGATATCCGTTGCTTCCTATAACGGTTGCATCCACTTCATTTGGCATTTGTGCAATTGCTTTTTTGTATGCTTTTTGGAATGCGGGGGTTTCTTGCAAGCGCGATAAATCTTCACGAACAGCATTTGAAATGGGAGAAGCTTTCGCCCTCTCATAAAATGGTTCAGCCTTTTTCTGTGCTTGCTTAATAATTTCTTCTTTTAAATTGAGCGTATCGACCTTTGGACCCAAAACCTCTGTCAAGGCATCACTTACTCGCTTATCACTGGCATATTGTCTTTCATTCAAACGATTACTTATGAGTGAATAGGTATCAGGATCTTTTTTTGCCGCCCTAAAAGCTCTTGCAGCAAGCCCATCATGAAGATCAATAATCATTGAATCAGGACCACGCTGTTTTAATGCTCTCTCAAGCTTATCAACCCCTTCATCGCCTAAAGTACGACTTACATCTCTAAGCGCTCTATCGCTTATTTGAAATGCCTCTTTTTCTGGCATTTGCGCTGCTTTTGCCGCCATTTCAGCTGGACTTATAGGTCCTCTCAATGCTGCTTTAAGTGATTTTGTCATAAAAGGTGTTACTTTGGATAACCCACTGGCAACAAATGGCGTTGCACCACCTAGCCCTGCACCAAACAGTGTGGTTGCTACAGTATCCTCTACCCCCTCCCCCTCACCACTACCCGCTATCCCCCCATAAATGGCTCCGGTTTTTGCTGCGCGCCCCAAGCTAAATTTTGCCGCCTCTTTGCTTGCAGCGGCTTTCATTGCTGCTTCACCTGCCGCTTTTGCCGCTGCCCGCTCTGCACCCTCAGCCAAAGCAGATTGCACCGCCCTTTCTCCTGCCGCTAAAGCTTTACTGGTTATTTGTGCTCCTGCCAGACCTGCTCTGCTCCCCAAGACAACATCAGCCCCAATTGCTGCACGAGCCGACGCCGTCGCAGCAGCAGCCCCTCCCGCAGGAGGAAATAGCGCAGAAGCAATTATGGGTGCCGCAGCACCCGTTAAATTCCCCGCAAGAGATGCATAAAAATGATCTCGGTTTGCCGCTCTTTGATAATTTCGCCATCGCTTTGTTACTTCATTATATTTTTTGACTGCTTCTTCATCTCCCATCCAATAATTAATAGGTCCCAGAGGTCCCGAAGCGAATACTCCAGCTATTTCATCATCATAGCCTAGGGTTAACCCGTGAAGCGCTCCCCAGCCAAAAGCACCAGCCGTACTTGGATGTGGATCATCTTCTTCTGTGATCGCATTATTTTCTGCAAAATAACCCTTTAGCCTTTCTTTATTCTTCGAGAAAAGCTCTTGCAGTTGTTCTGGTGTATAATCACTCACATGCCCTATGACTCTTGTATTTTTTCTATGAATGAGAGGGGGTATTAATTCAGCCATTGGTTTTTTCCTTAATGCGTCCATCTCGATCTATAAACAATATGCCTTCCGGCAATGCTTCTATCTGTTTTTCTAGTGAATCATTTGACTGTGCATGATTTCCCTTATTCCCCTTATAAGCATCTTCCCCATAAGCAGCGCGAACGAGTTCGCTTGTTGCCTCTGCACCACCAAAAAGGATTGCCCGCGTTGCTGCATTAGATTTATTAAAAGTCTCAATAACTGTTGTTAAAGACTCTTTCATTTGCTCTGATGAAAGATCTTGATTGAGTGCTGCTACAGAATTTTGCAATGCTTGCAATTCCATATTAGACAAATTCCCAAAGCCAGATGCGCCATTTGGTGAAAATGCTTTTGCTTTTCTTAAAGCGTCAAGACCGATATTTGCCTTCAATGAATCGAGCATATGCCCAAATTGTGCAGGCTCTGTTCCAGGAATTTTTGCTAACCAATAACCAATCTTACCAACAGTGTGTGGACTTTCATCAATTATTTTTCTTAATTTCTCTGCCGATGAGATTGCCAGATTTGCTCTGGTAAGCTGGTCCGTAATTTTCAATTGTCTTTGCTGGTCTTTAATTTCCTGTTCGCGCTGCTCTTGGATTAATTTATGTTCTGCACCACTGCCTGTAATTGGCATCGCACGTACACCACCGGCTGCATTTTCATCTTTAACAAGCATATAGCCAGCTTCAGGCTTTGACAGCATGCTACTCATATCCCCTCCTAGTCCAGAAGCAGTGGAACGTTGTCCCCCTTGTATAGGTATAATTTTCCCTGTGCTTGTTGAAACTTGGAAAGCCATATCCTCTGGCAATCCCTGTTCTGCCTTTTCTTCTGCTGTAAGTGTTCTATAACCTTCTTGAGGACTTAACGTGCTCCCTATGACCTTCTGAGCTAAATCTGGATATTGCGCAACTGCTTTTGCGTCTTCATCACTATATCCTTTTGAACGCAAGAAATCTAAAGTTTGCTGACTAGAACCTGTCTGAGGGCTTAATGTACTGCCAATAATTTTCATGGCAAGATCAGGGTATTGTATAATTGCTTGCGCATCTTTATCGTTATACCCCTTTGAGCGTAAAAATTCAAAAATTGGTCTATTTTGTGCACGTACATTATTGCCTTGCCGCATAATGATCGCTGCATTTGAAAAGCTTTCTTGCGGTGTTTTTCCAGAAGCCAACCCTGCAAAAAAATCCATGAGATGTTCGGAGAATTCTGATTTTCTAAAACGCTCCCATAAGCTGCTTGGATTTGCGTCTTTATGGATAAAATTTCCAACGGCGTTTACATAATCTGTTGCCTGATTAGAAAGATCATCGGATTTTAAATGTTTTTCTTCCGGCAAGTGTGCATTCAAATGTTTTTCTTCTCGTATTGGTGCCTCAAAAAAACTTTTTTCATCATTTTCTGAATCGTTTTTCAAAGGTTTTTCTGCCATAGATTTCCCATTAAATTGAGCAAGATAATCCATCGCCTCTTTTTGCTGTCGCCCTGCCTCATTCCCATCAGATTTATCTATGTTCGCACCAAAGGAAGATTGAGAAGGCAATGTTTCAACGACTTTTTGCTCTGAAATGCCATGCTTGTCTTGCTCTACAGCCTCTTTTGCTTTGACAAAATAATTTGAATAATCCGGCAAGGGAGGCATTTGGTTTTTTAAATCATCCGTAGACATAATCAATTCTGCTGGCGTTTTTTTTCCAACTTCTCCTCCTGTTTGAGAGCCACGAATAAGCCCACTAAAATCGACTTTTTCTGGATTATTAGACTCATCTCTAGCATCAAAAGGGTTTGTACTAAAAGCAGCACGTTCTAAAAAACTAGGCTTGTATCGTCCTTCAAATGGCGTAGTTTGGGGCGTAGAATGTTTTTGAAAAAGATATTTAGGTAACTGAAGAAGACCCTGATATATTAAAGGGCGCAAAACTTTTGGATTCGTAAATAGTGATAAAGTATTAAAGCTGTTCTGTTCCATCACTGCACCCTTTCCATTTCAAATCCAAGCTTGCCATAATCAACATGCAAAAAGCCTGTGGTATTATGTAAAAAAACGGCTTCGGGCTTTAACTTCAAAACGTCTTGTGCCATCACCCCGCGATAGCGCTCTGGATACCCCTTATAGTTGTATTCATAGAGTTTATAGCCATTTTTCTGTCCAGCATCTGTGATGTTTTCTTTCGCTCTGATGTCGCTAAGTCCAGCAAAAGTACCAAGAATAGTTCCAACATTCCCAATAATTTGCCATGGATTAGGTTTTGGTTGCGGAGTAAACAGGGTCTGTTGTCCCGTTTGCATTCCGTAATTTCCAGCAGAAGCCGTACCAGCTGCAAGCAGCTTACTTAACTGGTCCCAATCAAGATTATTCTGCTGTTCCCATTTTTGTCGCTGTTCGTCTAATTGTTGTTGATGATTGGCATCAAGCAAACCGCTGCCTGCCAATGCATTGATATTTGCCTGACTTTGACCTTGAAAAAAGTTATTAGCACCAGCCAACTGATTTTGATTGGCTTGATCAATAAGACTATTGGCATTCATCATATTATTGACGTCTTGGTTATATTGCTGTGACAACGCCCCTGTTGCTATACCACCTAACTCATCTGCCAAAACACCCGTGTGCGCACCAGAACCATAACGCCCTGCACCCGCCAATGAACTATTAATTGTGTTCGTCGCTTTATTTAATGCATTTTGCAGCGCTTCGTTAAAGTAAGGATTATTGCCTATCTCGTGACCAGAAGCCATGTTTTTTAAATTTTGGCTGGTTGAATTTTGCCCTGTAGCTAATCCATTTAAAGTACTGTTCTGATAATGAGAAGCAACGTTGTTAAGCCCATTAATCGCATTTTTTGTTTGATCACTTAAACCTGCAACACGTTCACCATCATAAACGGCTTTTCCGCTGCCTTGATTATAAAACTTCATGGCATCTTGAGCTGCACGTTCAAAGATACCCTTTGCCCATTCAGGTGGTGCATTTGTTTGCGTGGTATTTTGCGTCGTCTGAATTGGTTTTGAACTTTTTCCCATGTTAAAGCTGCTTTCTATATTCTAAAAGATTCACGAAATAGCCATGCGATTTAAGGGACTTTTCCCACCCACGCCGACCGATAATGATAAGTTCTTTCGCCCCTTTTTCTTTGTAATAGGCTTCAATTTGGGGAATAAGCTTCGTTAGGGGCGCTCCTCCTTTTCCCCCAAGCGTGACAATAACCGCCCGTAAAACTCCAGTGACAAGTTTCTGTAACTCTGTTGTAACATGTGCCATAAAGTTTTCATTCTCATCCACGATAATCCAGAGAAGCTTATCTCCTTTCAAAATATCGTTTAAAATGCTCTGCGTATTATAATCATCGGGGAATTTTTTCTGAAAATAAGATATTGATTTTATAACCTTATCCAAATAGGGCGCCATTTGTTCAGCACTCCATTGTTGCGTGTTATAAATTCTAAAATTCATCTTATACCTGCAGGTTTTAGTGTCACATCAAAGCCTGTTATATGAGTCCATGGTGTGCTTTCTGGTATTCTCAGTCGCAAAGCATGATAACGAGCGCGTGAGCGAATATTGTACATCCCGCTGCTATAGCCAGCGTAACGTTCTTTTGCCCAATTTAATTGATTTCTATCATCAATGATAAAAGCAGCTCCAACGCTTAAAAAACCATTTGTCGTATCTGCTTGAACAAAAGCCTCACTCATAAGATTAATCTGTCTGCCTGTATCGCCTACAGTTTGTGAAGCAATGACAGCTTCCATAGGAGGACCAGCAAAAAAACCAAACCTATTGTCTGGAGTAAACGCTCCCAACATTGGCGCCCCATTTTGCCACATTTTACTATCAAGAGAAGCGTGTAAATCTTTCAAGCATGCTTGTACTTCGTCTAAGCCTTCTAATGTATAACCTGCCGCAAAGAGGGGAAATAAGAGAAGTGTCTCGCCTTTAATGACGCTCCATATTTGCAAGAGCCAATCATAAACATAGATATTCATCCCCATAATATCGTCATTTATAGAAAAATAAACACGCGAATAGACTGGATCAATACAAGCTTTCATCTCATCAATGGCAAAGTTATTGTAAAGCGTAAAGATAGTTTTATCGACTTTGCCAAAACCAATAGGTAACATCTCACCTGCATTGTTGATTTGATAAAAACCATCATCAGAAACAAAAAAAGTATAGTCACCACGACTTGCAATTGCGCTGCTGCTTTTTGCTCCTATTTTGTCTTTTATTTTTACAAAACTAAATATTATTTTAGACCCTGGAACAAAGGTTGCATGATAAATGGCAGAACGCATAAAAATCAGCGGATTGGTTGCTTGTGTAGACCCTTGAACAAACTCACCATCGGGAAAATCTTGATAATCGCAACTTTTCTCACCAACCTTCCAATGTGTTGCATCATTAAGACCGGACCAGTGAACACGATTTGGCTTATCTGTTAATTTCATCAAACAGACAAAATCTCCCCAAATACGAACAAGTCCAGCACGCGGGGGATTGCCTCCTAAATCATCAAATCTATCTGCTGTTTTTAATGCCAGTATTTGCGGCGTATCATTGTTATTAACAGCAATGATGTAATCACCAAAGACAGCAAAAGACCAAGGGGCTGTTTCATTAGCATGATAGGGTTCGCCAAACTTGCTCACATCTTTCCAGCCGCGTGTGCTGTTATCATATTCGTAAAGCTTTGTTGATGTTCCTACAATGATACGCACACCACTCAATGAGCGTACTGCATAGACCCCTAAAATAACATCCGGAAAAGATTCTGAAACCGGTGCAACTTTGGGAACTGGAATATAGGAATTGGGTGCAGGCAAAACGTTGACAATCTCACGAGAATAACCCGTATTAATAAATGCAACATCTGGTCTAAATTCAGCAATAGGAATAAAAGTCATCAGAAATCCGTATGTTGAATTTTCAATAAATTCTTGCACCGTGAGGTCTCAATTTGAAGAGCATCGAGTTGCTCTTGAAACATAGCAAAAGCTGCCGCTGCCATCTGTGGTTCTTTAATAATATTGGTATAAATTTCATATTTTGCACGTGTTTTAATCAGTTCATAGGCTTCCAAAAACCATATTGAAGCTTCTTGTACACTCTCAATATCTTTTATTCTGATAGGATCAAGAATAAGCCTGATAGAATAGATACGGTCTGGAGTTGGATACAAAATAAGCTTTTGTTCAAAATAACTGTATCGCGTAGGCATGCCATGGTTACAATCATTCTCAAGGTTCTCAATCACGAGTGGATCTGTATGCAAAAGTTTCGATTTGCTGTGATTATCCTCATAAATGTAAGCATCAACAATGCGAACAGCAGCCGAAATAACTGGATTTTCCACGGCTCCATAACGGCTTTTCCCCTTCAGAGTAGTCAAAACAACTTCGCGACTTTCATTAAAATAAAAAGGCAATCGTTCACAAAACCGAATAGCTGAAAAAATTGCCTTTTGAACTTGATCAACATATTCATCTGTTTGATCATCTATTTCATCTTGGATATCATTCACCATCTGAATGAAATTTTTATCATGAGGAACAATGGTCTGTTTGTCGCCAATCGGACCACCTGTCTGTACTATTATTGTCATATTACTTTCTTCCAAACATGAGGGGGCGTGCAAAGAACAAACGTCCCCTTATGCGTTTAAATTTACGCCTTTAACGATTGGTATAAAACTCAACAATCACTTCAGCCTCACCTTTGGTGCTTTTCTTGTCTCGTGTCATATAAATCGTTTTTTCAGCTTCTAATGGAACATCTCGTTCTTCCATGGCTATGTACATATCGCCATTGACACTTTGCAAAAGATTTATATCTCCATAATCATCACCATGAGGCTCTTTTCCAAATGTGGCTTTTACGTCTTCAAAGTCTGTTATGGTATAAACTTTAATGCTTTTGATAAACGCTCCTCGAGGGAGAACACCAATTTTCGTTATCAACCCTTGGTCTGTACATTTAACACGCGAGCGTAAAAAACTAACCTGCTGCGTACAATTGTTGCGTCCTTGTAAAACAGGTGGCAATCCCTCATCTATCATGGCAACGCTTTCCACGCTTTCATCAGTTTCCGTTGTAGTAGGATTTTCTGCCATCATTATCATCCTTTCATGAAGTTAAAATTGTTAGCTTGCTTCAGCAAAAGAAGGGATAACAATCGTGCCAAAGTCTTGTCCCCCTTGATCAGAATGGGGCAAGGTATAGCGTGATTTTTTCATGCCGATAATGGTCTTTGCAGCCAAACCAAATTCACGTTGATAATCAAACAGTTCTTCAACAAGTTTATAACGTGTACCGCCTTTCCCATCACCTCCTGTTGCTCCATTGCCAACGCGCCCATAAGCCATAATCACGCTTTGCGCTCCAAGCAACACGGCACGACGAACAGATGTTACAGGTTCCCCTGTCTTTGAATTGATACCATTTGGTACATGCTCTGCTTCACGCAAGATGACACCGTTATACATACCCAGAGAGCCATCAAAAATTGGGTTTTGAGATCGCGTGCCATCGTAAGCTGCTTTGGTAATGTCTAACCATTGCCCGCTCTTTGTATTGGTACGCAATTGGGTAACCTGTGTTGGGTGGAGATACATTACATAAGCGGATTTTCCATCAACACGAACCGGACGCAAGCGTGGATTTGCCAATTTAGCACGTTCAACAGCTTGATCTATAAGATCTAATGTAAAAACATCCTCTTTTGTAAGCTCTTCATCCGTTTTTTTCTTGCTTGGACGAATAATACGCAATTTGCTTGGCTCTAATGGTGCATTAAAACCATAATGCACCGGTTTAAGGGTTATGGTACGTCCTTCAAAATGAATCCATGGTGCTGTATAACCTGCTGCTTGAATGAAGAACATCAAACTTAAACGGTCTGCATACCAATCAACAAGCCCATCCTTTGCTTCTGTTCGTAAATTAAATAAAACACGTTGTTGATCAATAGTTCCTTCATATTTTACGCGGACAGCATGAGAAAGCTCATTGATGCGCACCGTTTCATTCATAAATTGGAGTGCTTCTTCATTGCCTTCCAGCGTTTGTCCCTCGCTAACGCCATCCCCCATAAGTTGAACTCGTAATCCGCTCGTCACAGAGTCACCAGCGGATTTTCCTAACATATCCAATACTTGAATAATGCTGTTTTTGCCTTTTCCCATCAGCGGTGCAATGGGCAACGCCTTTGAGGTTTCTGTGTTTAGCATCTTAGCCCAAATGCCAACGGCTAATGGGTCATTGAGCTTTACTTCTGTTACTGCCATTTCAATCAATGCCTTTCTTGGTTTTTAAAACTCGCCTTGCGGCACCTCCAAACGATAACAATCACTTGGATTCTCTCTGTCGCGCCACCGCGCACATCTTCACGCTCTGCTCATAATTTGTTCAAATTTTTCAGGATTTTTCTCAACCCATACAGCAAATTCGGCTTCTGGCATGGAAAAGAGCGTTCTCACATCCATACCGCCTGTTGGAACTTGTCCGCCGCGCGCTGTAAGTGTGCGTGCTGCTTGAGAGCGCTCTTGAAGGGCTCCTACTTCGTCCTTTCCCCCTACTTCATCCTTCATTGGTGCTCCACTATAGCCAAAAGCCTTTGCTTTTTGCACAAGCACCTCGATTGGGTTTATGCCGGCTTTTTGACATTGCTGACATATTTGACGCAGTTCAACACCAATTTGTTGTTGGCGTGCCATAGGGTCGTTCCATTGCGGATAAAGACCTGCTTGTGCCTGTAGAGTATTGTCTGCTATTTTATAGAGATAATCGGTGATACTATCTAAATCTGGATATTTATCTTGCACCTGCGCTTTGGCTTGTTCAAAATAATCCCCTAATTGCTGGCGTTCATATTCTTCTTGCCTCACACGTTCTTGGCTTTCTCTCATCAGAGAAAACTCATCAAGCAATTTCTGTTGTTCCTGTACCTTATGACTAAGCCATGCCACATGTGCTTTTGGATCATCTTCTAGAGTGGGGACATTTTCATCACGGTGTCTTGCCGCCTCTTCTTGCATTGCTGCATATTTTTGCGCAAACTCAATGGCAAGTTCACGCGCTTCTATGGCATTTTTCTCTGCCTTTTGGCGTGCTTGTCGTTCTTGCTCTAGTTTATCATCACTTGGCTGCTGTTGAGGTGGTTCTGCTAATGGCTTTTCAGAACTTTCCTCTCCTTCAAACCCCTCTTCAACTTGCTCTGGCTCAACCAACTCAACAGAATGATCACTAGTAAAATGTTCATCATAGATTGCTTGCTCTTCAGGTGTAAACTCTTCTTCCATATTCTCTTTTGCTCCTTTAATAGATTCGCGCTCTTTCGGTTGTTGCTCGATACTGTTCCAACTGCGCTCGATACGCTTTTCGCTCTAGGTCACGCTGCTCTATCTCGTTTTTTGCCCGTTGAAGTTCGAGCTGCATGCGCGCTTGTTCTTGTTTCAAGAAAAGCTCAATATTTTTCTGCTGCAACGCTGCTTGTTTCTGCTGTGCATCGAGTTGATAAAGTGTTCCCTTTGCTTGGCACTCCTGTTGTAAAGCTGCAATCTTTGCTTGTTGTTCTGGCGTTAATTGTGCTCCTTGGCTTTGTTGCATCATCTGCTGTTGCTGTTGTTCTTGTTGCGCTTGCTGTGCTTTTGCCGTTAAATTTGCCACCAATGTTGCTGGTAATGGCGAAAGCTTTAAAAGATCTGGAATCATCTCTGGTGTTAAGAAACCACCAAGCAACGGCAACATCTGCGTAATTGCTGCAAAAGTTCTCTCTTTTTCATTGGGGCTTGTTGGTGAATCATCAACAATAATGTCGTATTCAAGCGTCGTTACAGCTTCACGTGTTAAGGGCACATACTGCGCATTTTCTGGTCCAGAAATACGTACCAAACGCCCATCGGAAAGATAGTTTTGAATAAGATAAAGGATAATCTTTCCCTGTCGACAGCGATAAAGTTTCAGATTATCAAACAGTCCCGCAAGCAAATTAAGCGTTGATTGCCTGCGTGTATTTTCCAACACATTTGCTTGATTAACCTCTCTTGTGCCGATAAACTCTGCCGATAATCCTGTTACATGCGTTATCGCTTCACGCGATTCATTAAACAACTGAAAGAAGCCGCTAGGGAATTGTGCACTTGGCTTTGGCTGGATTTTTCCTCCTGTAAGCGCCCCGTTTTTAACCCAAGTAATGGTATCGGTTCGTGCCCAATTTTCGAGTGCTTGGCGCTCATCATCAAACGCGCCTCGTTCTGCCATCAAGCCCCCTTTGGCTTGACTATTCAGAATATACATAACCTGACTAAAATATTTATTCGACCATTTTTGCGGATCTTTTGCGGGGCGAACAATTCCGTAAAACTGGTTCTTCAGTTTATCCAACGTGCCTGTAATACATTCCCAGCCAAGCTGCCCATCAGGCGCTAATGGTTTATCAGGCTTTGCTAAAAGACGCCGTCCCAAAAAAGCGCGTCTTACCACTTTTTTATTAAAACACACCCCTTGTAGTTGTGGTATTATCCTTTGAAGCTGTCCGAACTCTTGTTTGCTATAATTGCGCATCTGTCCTGTTTGAAGATCAGGCGCCTTGAAATAAGCTTCGTATTCAAACCAACGGCATTCAACAAGTGTAACATAGCGTTTTCCAGTAAATGACTCTGATGATGATGCAGTATTGGAATCCTCATGATAGGCATCAAGTGATGCACGATACTCCTCACAAGCAGTTGTATCATCAATTGCCCAATCGGCATGAAGATCTTCAACTGCCACATCAGGAAAAAGACTTTTAGCATCCTCAATGGTTTTACGGTCAACATACCACATACGCTGTGCATCAATGAGATTGGGTCTTACGGCATTCGCATCCCATACCATTTTCAACGGATCTAAACGCTGGACAGCGGGAGTTCCTTCAGGATCTGTTTCATAATCAAGTCTGGTATCTGTCCAGCCCATGCCACAAATGATCATATCCTGAAAAGCATCGGAATCGGCATATTCCGCCTCTGCCTCATCACGAAACCATTCTGCTGCTCCGGTTAGCAATTCATTAGATATGGCTGCTCCCACTTGCCGTGGTTGAAACTGCACTTCACGCTTGTTGTTACGCTCTGCCCCAACAATTGCATTAACAAGGGGTGCAATGCGATTAAAGGTCATGACGGGGCGCCGCTGCGCCTTTAAAACCGCAAGATCTTCCTCTGCCCATTGACGACCATTATAAAAATCAAAATCTTCACGCGCCTGTTCACGCCATTCATTAACGTGTTCAATATCTTCCTTATACCAAGATTTTAAGCGCCTATAGAGTTCATATTCATCAAAACATGTCGTTTTTTTATAGTTATGACTTAGAATGCCATCCATGATGCCGCTTCTCTTTCCATAGTGCGATAACGTTCTTGTTGCGGTTTAATAAGTGGTGCTTCATAAACAATGCACATAAGACCAAAGGCATCCGCACCATGACTGGACCAATCATGCTCTGCCCCCAAACCAATGCCCCGCTTCTCATCCCATTTTTCATGATACCAACTGAGTGCCTTACGACCCGCTACTGTTGTCTCTTCATTAAACCAAACAGAGGGCAAGATACGGCGCACTGCCTCTATCCGCATTTTGACCGCACCTGCCCCTTGATTAGGAATGACCTGCGTTTCAAAACCCGCATCGTTTAAAGCACTCTCAAAACTCACATTATGCACACGGTCTCTGGTCGCACCATCATGGGGTAAAACCATCAATGCCTTCTCATAACCATTTTGACGCAACCAACCAATATGCTCTGAGAGCGGCTGCCCTTGTGCCTCGTAATAATCCAGCACTCTAATCTCTCTGCCAACAAACTGTGCTATCCAAATCGCTGTGGCATCTGCCTTAGCGCCCGTCCCCCCAATATCCCAAAAGGCGCGTATCTGCATTAAAGGGTCACGGGCAACACGCCCTATCCGCCCCTCTTGCTCGGCTGCTAACATCTCCTTTTGGTAGTAAGCCCCTTGAACCGCTGTAAGATAAGCCCCTTCCCATATATGCTTATAGGTCTCTGGACGGTTTCTAAGGTCATCAAGTCGCGCTTTATTCAAGATCTTGGGAAACTTCGGATTGTCTGACCAATTGATCTCTACACGTTTAATGGCTTCATTGTCTGAAAAGCGAAAACGCCTTTCAACTGGTGCATTATCCCGTAATGGATTCCATGTCACCCATAACTCGGCTCTCCAACCTTCACCCTCTTCACGCAACGTCGGTATAAGCGTCTGCCAAGCTGTCTCTGTGACTGGTTCTGCCTCATCAACCCAACAGAGCAAAATACGCCCCATGGATTTGATACTCGCAATATTGCGGTCTAGTCCAGAAAACTGAAAAGCTATACGACCATCATTTGACTTAATCGAAGCTTCCCCAACTTTGTAATAATCTTTTAAAAAATCATGGGCTTCAATAGCGCGCTTAATTTCCTCCAATGAACTCTCTGCTAATGAATTTTGAAACTGACGCGCACACAGAATAGTGCCTGATATTCCTTGCATACCAAATTGATAGCCTTTTAAAGCCGCCATCAAGGCAAATGATCTTGTCTTTCCAGACCCTCGTCCACCCCAAGCCGCTCTTACCAAAGCATCCCCTGCAAAAAGTGGAATAAGCTTTGGTACAATCTTAATCTGTCTTGTCGTCATTCATTGTTAAAGGCGCTATTTCCACACGCCTTATCATTTTAATTGCTTCGCCATCCTCCCCCGTCACTTGCAAAGGCAACACCTTACCAAGCAACGCTAAATAAGCAGCAGGGCATTTGAGTGCTTGCTTTTCCAAATAAGAGATCAACCCTTCCTTGCCATACTTATTGCCTGCCAATTCAGCTGCTTTAATAATTGCCTCTTTAAGAAGACGTGTATTCTTATTCGGTACCCCTTTGACACGCCCTTGCCCTGCTTTCGGTGGCATTCTTTTTGGCTGCGAAATCACCTCTGTATTTTCTGTTGTCATCCAATATTTTCTCCAGATAACAAAAAACCCCGCAAACGCAGGGCTCTCATTAATCATGCCAATTTAATAAAAGGGGTTTAACAAAAAACGATCTACTGTAATTTTGGACGCAATTCGACCAGTACAGCAGCGTTATAAAACACCATTATTTACCCCATGTCAACAAAAAAATCACGATATTGTATATTTTTTTATTTTTTCTCTAAATCTAGTATCTTTTATAGCCAAAATCTCGTAATTGCCTCATCTAAACGAATCAATTATACAATTGAGGACTGCTAAAAAGGGGAGGAGAAATGTGGTTTTTCAAAAAAGCAGATTTATGCAGAATTAAAAAGACATTTACACTAATTTTATTTTTACCACTCTTTGCTATAATTGGCTTGATGATATTGGGTTTTGATCCCTTCGGATTAAACAACGAACAACAAGATAAATTAATTGTACCAATATTTGTAGCATTTGTATCGTATTTTTTGATACTAAGTGCATGTGCAAGAGAAGAAAAGCTAAGTTTAAAAGATGAAAATATTGACAGCGCATTTTATGAGCTCTTGTCCCTCCAATTCCAAACAGGATGCTATACAGCTATGGCAGCAGCCTTTGTATTTTATCCTGTATTAGGAATAGCATTTTTAGGAGTGTTAATTTTTATTGCTATAATACAAAATTTAGATGAAATTGTAGGGATCGTAGCGATTATAGCATTGATATTAATTTGTCTTATAGCGTTTATAGCGTTGATCAAATTTATTTGGAAAATTGTCTAACGATCAAAATATTTATTAAGTCTTTTCCCCTAATCTTTAATATATACTTAAACTTCAACCATAACAGAAATAATGAATTATTTATCAGTAAAAAAAATAAGTTACTTATTAGTCATAGTAATCAGTGGGCTTTTTCTTTCTGATTATGCCAAAAGTGAACAGATTTTTACTCATTATCAGTCTTCTACTACTGATGAAAATTTACATGAAAAAATTAAAGTTGTGCAAAAGGAATACGTAGTAGCACAGCACCCAAAAAAGATTTTATCAGATAGTGGAATTAATCAATATAACATTTCGTTTTCCACTGTTTCTGATTATGAAAAACCTCGAAGGCGCATAACATTTGATGATTTCATAGTTGTAATAGTAGTACTCATATTTATCAGTATAATGTCCATTATCATTAATTTACTTTGGCGTTTTAAATTAAAAATTCCTGCTTATTTATTTTTATTAACAACCGCCGCAGTTAGTTGTATGATATTACTCCTTTTAATCCTTGATTAAAGATTAAAATATTTTATAAAAGATTTTCCTTAACTTTTATATATATTTTTTCTATGTCTAACAGCCAAAACTAACACGACAAGCTCTTTATCATAAAGATCACACAATATCCTGTAATCTCCTACACGATACCTCCATAAACCTGATAATTGATCTCTTAAGGGTTTACCTATTGCACGCACATCCTCAAGAAAAGCAACATGTTGATCTAAAAAAACAACAATCCGACGTGCTTCTTTTTTATCGCATTTTTTTTAAAAAACTGAGAGCTTTTTTTCATCTCTAATCGTCCAAGCCAAGCTCTTTCCTCACCTCTTCAGAGCTATAAAAAGTAGCCTCTCCTCTTTGAACACGCTCTCTGACCTGTGAAGCTAAATAATAATCCTCTGCTTCCTCTATTCCGCGTTCAATAATCTCACGTAAATAAAAAGACTTCGTACGCCCTGTCTTCGCAGCTAAATTATTCAAACGTGTTTCAAGCTCGCTAAGTAACCGAATAGATATTGTCATAACACAATCCTCATATTTGTGTTCAGTGTAATACAAATACAACGTATTGTACGGAAAAACGTTTCACGCCATGCTGCAAGAAACTACGTGAGAAATGTTGCTAGCTTAGCAAGAACTTCGTTCATAATCATGGGAGGGACTGTTTCCATTTTCTTACCCTGACGCGCTCCGATATCAAGAGCACGTGGCTGGTCACAACGTATCACGCCTGTTGTATGCAATCCTACTCCCATTAATGAGACAGCAAAACCTGCTGTTCTAGCAAAATTTCCTCCGCTTGTAATAGGTAAGACAATGGGTGTTTTCGTTACACGATTAAACGCTTCTGGTGATACAATCAGTACAGGACGCGTTCCTTTTTGCTCATAGCCAGAAGATGGATCAAGAGATACAAGCCAAATTTCGCCCCGCTTCATCACAAGAGCTCTCTACCAACAGGTTTAGCATCAAACCACTCCAAGTCCTCATCTACAAAATCATCTGACGGATTACATTGGGTTAGCAATTCATCAAGAGTATAACTTGGAAATGTTTGTGGCTTCACAATCAATTGCCCATTATCAACAGCCAAACCAACTTGCGTATTTTCTGTAAGATGGAGAACATCAAGCAATGCTGGCGGTATGGAAAGCATCACTGACCCTCCAACTTTACGTAATTTTGTTGTATGCATAAAACGCCCTCTCTAAAATATTATATAAAAATATAACATTTTATAAGCTATTTCAAGAGCTTTTAATGCTTTAATAAAAATACCAGTAAAACCTTACCATTTATTTTTTTGGTCAAAATACTTCTGGAGAGCATTCAGAGCAATCCGCAATGAACTTACAAGATGTGGTATCTCTTGCTCTTCTACAACAAGATATTGTAAAGACGTATAAAGATTATACTGTCTATAGAGACGCTGTGCCTCTCTTACCACCTCTTGTATATTTGAAAACTTCTCTGTTGCACGTTCAACCCACTTCTCTCTTGCTTTGTCATCAGAAGATGATGGCATTTCGTCATAAATAGCGCTTGGCAAACCTTTTGCACACGAATAGTCATTTCTCACTTCAAGATATTTTTGCGCAGCATCATACTGATCTTGGGTAAGCACACCTTTTAAACACAGCCGCCCAACATAAGTACCAGAAAGCGGATTTTTAGCCTCTTCTATGGTCAAACCAAAGCGCTTTGCACGCATTTCAATTGCCAATTGATTAACAGGATCTTGACGTACTGTTACTTGTGAAATGTAAGCATCTTGCTTTCTCATACATCCCCTCATCTATGGAAACTCACATTTTTTTCTTTTTGCTATATCTTTAAATCAAAACGGCATGCTGTCATGAGCAGATATGCCATAATCATCAGCACCTGAAGCGATAGATGAAGGAGTGGATTGCTCTTTTTTTGCATCAAGCAACTGCAATTCGCCTTTGTATTGTGACAAGACAATCTCTGTTGTGAAGCGGTCAATACCGTTTTTATCTTGCCATTTACGGGTTTGTAATTTTCCTTCTACATAAACCTTTGAACCTTTGTGTAAATATTGAAGAGCAATTTTTGCCAAATGTGGATTAAAAACTACCACGGAATGCCATTCAGTTTTCTCTACTTTTTGATTGGTATTTTTATCCGTATAGCTCTCAGAAGTAGCCAACCGAAAATTGACGACTTCAACACCAGAATTCATTGTTTTGCTTTCGGGATCTGCCCCTAAATAGCCAATTAAGATCACTTTATTCAACATGTTTGTAAGTTCCATTTGATTTGCATTTTATATACGTAAAATCCTATCATAATTTGTTTATTTTTTCAATTATTTCAATAAGATAACAACATTTTTTAAGTATTATCGCTATGAACGGCATTAATTTTGTTAAAAAACAGTTATAAGTAACTGAATATACGCTGTTAATACTAACTTAACATCACTTAATCGCTTGCATTTTCATTTGTTTTTTATAGCAAAACAAAAGCCGCACCCATTTAAGACGCGGCTTTTTTTCTATAAGGCAACCCTCAGCCCCTTATTTAGGCTGTTTTATCTAAAGTTTGTTCACTACCGTCAATATCATCACAAATCTTTTGCTTACCATTAATAACGGCATTGCCATAAATTTTCACACCCTCTGCAATAATAGACCTGTTAGAAATACATGCATCATCATAAATTTCTACTTTTCCATAAATACGAGCATTCTCATAAACACGGGCGTTGCCATAAATCTTGACATCTTTGTAAACAAGCGCTTTGCCATAAACCCTAGCATTATCAAAAATATGAGAACCCTCGTATACATAAGCAGATCCTGATACTTTAGCATTGCCATAAACAGAGCCCTTTACATGAGCACTATGCCAAACTTTTGCATCGTCATAAATTTTTGCCTCTATACAAATAAAGGCTTTGCCATAAACCACCGCATTGTCACAAACTTGACCACAAATTTTTGCGTCCCCATAAACCTTAGCATTATCACTAACCACGCACTTGCCATAAATCCGCCCCTTGTTACGAAACCACACGTCACTACAAATGTTGGCATTATCATAAATATGAGCATTGCCATAAACACGGGTATCGCTACCATAAACCTTAGCTTTTCCATAAATCTTGGCATTGCCATAAACTTTGGCATTATCAGCAACAGCAGCGTCATTACGTATTTTTGCATTTTCAGAAATGACAGCATTCATAATAACCATAGCATTATCATAAACCCAACAATCCCCATCATGGGATAGGTTGCGTTCATTTTCAATAAAGCCACCTAGATCACCAGTCTTGACATCATCAAAATCTCTTAAAGCACGAATGCGATAAAGGTTTCTAGGTTGACGAGTTTCAATATCGTAAACTTGTTTTGTTCTGTCTGTAATTTCATATTTTTTCATTGGAATGTTTCCTTAACATAAAAGTTTCTATTGACACGCTAAAAGGGCGTCGGGCGCTAGAAACACGGTGTTAAGTCCGCTGTATGCTTTCCCCTAAAAAGGGTATTGTATGGCATAACCACACCCGACATAAATCATCATACGCTATTCAAAGCATAAAAGACAGTCAGTATTTTAAAGAATGGGAAAGATCTTATCGTGATCTACCCGCTTAACACTAAGTGTTTCTACACACTTGATGCTTTTCTAAAGGAACATCTCTTTAATGTCAACATGCCTTTGCAATTTTTTTCACTTTTTTATTCTGATATTTACTCAATTGAATATCCAGTGTTTTTTCTAGCTCTCTGTCTATCTCTTCACTCGATAATGGGTAACCTCTCTCACCATCATTCGTTATCTCACAAATCAACTGATCATCTTTTGTACGTTTTTTGATTTTCGCATTTAACTCCTTTATCAACGCTTCATAATTCAAAACGCTTTTTGGTAAGTTGCCACCGTAAACCCACGCTTTCACTTGCGCCTTGGTACTGTAATCAACATTCGCAGGCATCTCATGGTATTGACCACCATCGAATTCCTCGTATTCTCTTGCACCATCTTCATATTCGTAAAGGTTGTAAAAATACTCTGCTACTCCCAATCCCCATGGGGCATGTCCTACCGCTGTTGCCACAAACTTTTTTTGTATCGGCTGTTTACGGTTTATTAAGGATAAATGTTTTAAAATGGGCATGTTTTAATCCTAACTTTACCTATGAGCTTATTTGTCTCAAATTTGACCGTACAGAGCGTTTTATATTACAGGTGTGGTTTTCATCATAAAATCTCTAAATCGCCTTGTACGGTATTATTTTGTCGATTTAAACACACATCTAATCTCAAAACGATCAGCACTTTTCACTATTTTGCTGTTTTAAGCCGCTTTTGAATTGTTATCATGCTCTTCGCTAGGCTTGCCTATTCTCGTGAATGAAATGCGTTTACCACCCAATGCCTTGTTACGCGTATTTTCAATGGCTATAAAAACTTTCTCAGAACCTCCAAGAAGACTGCTTTCCAAATCACGACAATACTGTGCAAGATCAGCACATGAAGGAACAAACGTCGTTGACATGCCTTTGGCTTCTCCACGTATAAGATTTTTAACAGCCTGCAACAAAGCCCATAACGAAATGCCATTAAGAGCAACGATATAAGCCTTTGCACGTGCCTCTGCATTCGAAACTTTTTGCATTGTCAAACCACCTTCAAGCACATCAAGAGCCTCTGCAATGTCTTCAACAGACGCTTTCAAGGTAAGTAAGTTTTGAACTGTCTGATAAGTTGCAAAAGCTTGTTCCTCTAGTGCTGGTGTTAATTTCACGCCACTGATCAAGGTCCATGGATACTCCCTTGTGACGCATTGCGCCATCTGTCGTGCAATATTTTGAAGTGGAGTCGCTAAATCCTGCTTCACGGATAAGGTTACGGATTGTCTCTCCGGTACCACCACGAGTTCCTTGATCTTTTGAAAAGTTTCCATTGTTTCCACCACTGTTTCCACCATTGTCATTAATTTCGTATTTTTTTGAATTTCTTACCCAGTTACGCCATGTTGCTTGCCAATCGATTTTGGTTGCATTTGCTCCAGCTTTTGAACGCCAGTAATCTTGAAATTTTGCCATTTCGACTTTCACACGCTCTGGTGGCAAGCCCTCTGCAATGGCAAAATCGTAATCGGGTTCGAAATCATCTGGCAATCGACAACCTCGATTAGCTTTCGCACGTTTTGCTTTTTTCGGAACGCTTTCTTGCTCGTGAATGGGTAGTTGGTTTGTTTCTATCGTTTCGATTAGCTCTGATTGGCTTTTGAGAGCATCATCTTCTGTTGGCTCTTCAACCAAATCGGTTGTTTCTAAATTTTCAGAACAAATTTCTTTTTTTGCTAATACGATAGTATTAGTTTTTTTATTATATATGTTATTGTTAATGTTATATGGTATCGTTTCCGTATCGCTTTCGTATTCATTCCGTATAGAATCCGTATCATTTCCGTATTTATGTTGTATAGATTCCGTATTACACTTTACGTTTTTTTCTTTAGACTTTTTCCATCTAGCACTAACAGCTTTTGATGCCGCTTCTGATTTTCCCACGCTATCATTTAATTCTGCTTCAACATCTAGATTCCATAAACGACCATCTGCTAAACGAATAATATGACCAGTACTCTGTAAAACGTCTAATGCTTTGACAAATGTTTTTACTGAGTAACCAGTATAATTAGCCCAAACCTTAATGTTATTTAAAAGAGGCTTACCAGTGTGAAGCATTTGCAACCGTAATCTCATGTATATATTGCCTTCAATAGAAGACAAATAAGTGAGATCAAGAATCCATTTATCAGCAAAAAGCCTTGTCCATGGTATTTTATTGGACATGTGCGCCCCCTTCTTTCTTTAAATATAAAATTGCCAAAGCATCTGCTTCGTTGTCATCTTTAGGCGCGTGCCCTTTTGCACGCACCGCTTTAATCATTTCTTCTTTTGAGGCATTTCCTTTACCGGTTGTTTCTTTCTTAATCGTACTAACTGGAATGCCTTCATACGGTATCTGATGATGTTCACACCAAGCCGTTAAAGTTGCTAGAAAGCCACCGTAAACATGCGCTGCATCAGTACCCACATGCCGGCGTACTTCTTCAAAATACACGACATCAATTTCATCAACAGACCTCTTTAGTTCAGAAAGCCATTTCTTAAAGCGTAGATAACGCATCCCACCGCCTTCAAAACGGCGTGATTTAAAATGTTCTGTATCGCTTGTTATGTGACCATCAGCACCGCATATAGCCCACCCCGTCTTGGTCCCTAGATCAAGACAGAGAATGGTTTGTGCATGCGTGATCATAATCCCCCCTTAAGGCTGTTGTGTATTTATCTGCACGCCATGATGACATGCACAGTGATTAAGCTTTTAAAAATTGTGCTGTTGGTGCTCGTTATTATCTGTAGGAGTAGGTGTAAAAGCAGATACTTGAAATGATATAGTCTCATATGATTGCCCTCCATAAAAAAACGAGAAAAAATCTTCTGCCTTAATCGGTGCTCCAATTCTTTTGGCTTCATTTAAAAGAATTGGGATATGTTTTGTCGGAATTCTCCCACCAGTTCCACCTTTTGATACAGGACGCAGCCAGACATACACACGTGTTCTATGAACTCCGAGCAACTGAGACACCCTACGAACTCCACCTAACAGATTTATTATTTCATAAAATTGTTTCATAGCCCATTATGTAGCGATTATAAAAACAATGTCAAGAAGGAAAATTGATAATGAAATTACATGTTTCTAAATTAGAAAATGACGATTGTATACAACGTACCTACAATAAAGATATGACAATAAGTATTTCGCAATGGCTACAAAATGCCTTATCTGAAGCTGGATTAAGCCAATCAGAGCTTTCAAGACGGCTAACAGCTTCTTTAGGTCGCTCTATAGATCGTGCTGCCGTCAATAAAATGCTAAAGGGAACAAGAGATATTTCTGCTCGAGAATTATTAGAAATATCAAAGCTTACAGGCGCTTCTATTCCCACTAATCACTTAGTTCCTTTGATTGGATCTGTAGGAGCCGGCGGAGAAATAATCGCTATAGATTCTGGTTGTCTAGAAGAAGTAGAAGCCCCACCTTCTGCTCCTAAAGGAACTGTCGCCGTTCGGGTGGTAGGTGATTCTATGTTTCCAGCCATTGAAGAAGGAAGCCTTCTTTTTTATTCCTATCATCTGCCACCAGAGGATCTTATTAACAACCGCGCTATCGTAAAAACTAAATGTGGAAAAGTTTATATCAAAGTATTACGTCTCGGAAAAGAAAAAGGGAAATGGGTTTTATCCAGTATAAATGGAAAATATGCCGATATCGTAGATGTAGAATTAGAATGGTGTGCACCTATCGACTGGATTAAGCCAGCCAGAATATGAATTAATATTTTTATACTTTTCTTCAAGTAAGTCTTTAATTTATCATTTTTAAAAAAAATTTCAAAATCGCTACATTTTTTTATTGACTTTGTTTTCAAAATCGCTACATTGGTATCCATAAACCACAAACAAACAATCGCCACGAGGCGTCAGGGAGGGGAAATTATGGAAAAGCCAATTCTTATTAATTCCGATGAAATTCTTTTAATCTACTTCGATAAAGATCAACACATTGCAGAAGGTGGACCACTTGATGCAAGCCAAATTCTAAGCATTGTTTATGGAGTAGATGATGTTATACAAATCTTTCGCATAAATCCTTCTGAAAAGAGTTGTGAAGACATTTCTGAAGAGATGGCAGAAGCATATGTAAAAGAAAATATCGAACATCTCTATGAGGAGAGGAAAGTTCATTACTTTATACGCGAAAGTGATATCTACAATGAAATTTTAGAAGAGATCGCAGAAGAAAAATATGAAGACGAAATGTACGGGACTTATGAACAACAGCACCGTTTAACTCCTTGGGATGTCTTTCCAAACTACCCAAGCTATACGTCACGTTTCTAAAAGCACCCCTTTTCTCAAAAAATTATCACACAAACCAATGCCGTTCTTTTCAAGAGCGGCAAAGGGAGAGCCTAACTTAAAGGAAATAAATCATGGAAAAGAAATACGAACTCACCGATAAAACAATCGAAGTTGATGGTCACACTCTCCACCGCATACGCGCCTTAAAAGATTTTGGAAAAGTTAAAGCCGGTGATCTAGGCGGTTTTATAGAAAAAGAAGACAACTTAAGCCATGAGGGAAATTGCTGGGTAGCTGATGATGCCTATGTTTATCGTAATGCCCGTGTTTTTGGGAACGCATGGGTTTTTGATGATGCCCGTGTTTGTGGTCATGTCCAACTTTTTGGTGATGCACAAGTTTACGGAGAAGCATGGGTTTATAATTATGCTTGGGTTGGCGAGGAAGCCAAGATTTTCGACAAAGCCAAGGTTTATGGCAATGCCCGTGTTCACGGAAAGGCCCGTGTTTTTGATGATGCCGAGGTTTATGGTTTTTCCCGTGTTTATGGGAGTGCCAAAGTTTTTGGTGGTGCCGAGGTTCTTGGTGATGCCAAGGTTTCTGGCAATGCTTGTATTTTGGACTATTCTTTTGTTCTTAATAATGCACGTGTTTATGGTGACGCAAAAATTTATGGTGATGCACAAGTATCCGGAAATACAAAAATATCCGGAAACGACACTGTTTTAGAATATCCGAAAACGACACCGTTTTAAGGTAGGGGATAATCATGTATAGATATGAAATTAAACCTACTTGGTGTGTACAGACAGTTGTGAGAAGTGATCAAAACCCCGGAGAACTTTGTACAACTATCTCTGGATATGAAGACGACCCCTATGTAGATACCATAATTCCTAAAGACGTAATCAATGACCTTTTAGGTGAAGATAATTTTAAGAAAATGATATCAAATCACACATCTAGATGTACATATGCATCATACGCAAGCAAAGTATTTAGATGTATTGGATTTGAAATAGGACGATTTTCTAATGATAAAGAAAAAATCTTTATTGCACTTAAGTCTAATGATGGACGTAGATTTATGTCAATATTAGAAATTGATGACATCATACCGCCTCTGAAATTCAATTTTTAACAACCCAAACAAGCAACTTTTAACACATGCGTGATTCACGCCACGGGGGAATTGCGCTTTAATGGAGGAAATCAAGATGAGAGAACTAAGTACCACACAAACGGAATTAGTGGAAAAAACAAACGCTTGTGAAACCAACTCTACAGCTATGGAGCTTATTTTAGAAAGAGCTTTACAAAGTGATGTCGATCTGGAGCGTCTCAAGAGCCTTCTTGAATTGCGAGAAAAGGAGATAGAACGACAAGAGCGCCAGGACTTTGTCCGTGATCTTTCTGCTATGCAAATGGAATATAAAAACATCGAACAAAATGCCCTTAATACACATACTAAAAGTATCTATACAACACTTGATAAATATATTGATGCAATCAAGGAAACTCTTGCAAAACACCACTTTGCCTTGTTTTCTCAGATCAAAGCACAGAACTCAAACGGTATAACCGTAGAAATGACTTTAACACATAAATCAGGGAATAAAATATCAACAGAAGGAACATTTCCCTTTGACACTACAGGGAGCAAAAACAGCATACAAGCGGTTGGCTCTACAATTACCTATGCACGAAGATACCTGCTAGGCATGCTTCTTAATGTAGCAAGAAAAGAAGACGATACAGATGGAGCCACAATTCTTGCTGGTATCTCTTCTGAACAGATGAATGAAATCAAAGAATTAATGGAACAGACACAAGCAAAGGAAAGCGATATTATTTCTTTCATAGGAGTAAAAACCCTAACACAGATGTCTTATAAACAAGCACAAACCGTTTTGTTTGCTTTGAAAAAAAAGAAACGCTCTCAAATGAATAAAGCACAACAAGAGCAACAAAAGGCGGTGTGAAATGGAACAAAGAACAGCAGAATGGTTTCAAGCCCGTTTAGGTAAAGTCACCGCTTCAAATGTTTATAACGTACTCAGTAAAACAGCCAAGGGAATGCCTACAAGCAAATATGAAGACTACAAAATAAAGCTTATGACAGAGCGATTAACAGAGGAAATAAGCCAATCTTATACGACACCGGCTATGCAATGGGGCATTGAACATGAAGAAGATGCCTTGAGAGAATATGAATTCATTTATGATACAGAGGTCACAAGGTGTGGTTTCATTCAACATCCCACAATCCAAATGGCTGGTGCTAGTCCTGATGGGTTTATTGGTGAAGATGGTTTAGTAGAGGTTAAATGCCCGCAACCACCAAACCATCTACGCTTTTTTATAGATAGTAATATTAAGCCTGAATATCTTGCACAAATGCAATTTCAAATGGCTTGTACGGGGCGCAAATGGTGTGATTTTATCAGTTATGATCCGCGTTTTGTAGGCAGATCATCTGATTTTCGTATGAAAATCAAGCGCATTCACCGTGATGAAGAACAAATCGAACAGATTAATCAAGCGGTCGAAATCTTTTTAGCAGAAATAGAACAAGAGATGCAAAAGATTTTAGCGAAAGCCGCTTGATGTTATGGGGGTGCTCTCTCCTCCCAGCACCCCCACCCATTTATGTAAGGAAATTAAACGTGTGTAATACCAAAGATGAGAAGCCTTGTTTTTTTACCATTGGTTATGAAGGAAAATCACTAGACCATTATCTGAATTGCCTCATAGAAAACAATGTTAAAATTTTGTGTGATGTTCGTAAAAATCCAATAAGTAGAAAACATGGTTTTTCAAAAAGGCAATTAGAGAAAGCTGTAAGCAACATTGGCATTGAATATATACACTTGCCTGAACTTGGAATTGCCTCTGAAAAAAGACGCAATCTGAAAACACGAGAAGATTATAAACATCTTTTTGAAGATTACCAAAATACAACTCTTAAGAATAATCTTCATGCAATAGAAAAGTTATACCAGCTTTTTTTAGATAAAAAACGTGTTGCTATCACTTGTTTTGAATCTGATGTGTGCATGTGTCATAGGGGAGAAATTACGACGGCTCTTACACAACTAACAAATTGGAAATATGAAATTAAGCACATCTAACACATAACTTGCAATTTTTTAAACTGAAGGTGTTCTATAACACCTCTATCTCCAACCTTTCCTAACAATTTTCAATCAATTCGTGATTCACAACACGGGTGAATTGCACCTAAATTAAGGGGAATAGACATGGCACACCGCCCACCTACCATAACACAACCAGCCATTGCACGCGCGTTAAGAGAAGCCAAAAAACAAGGAGCAGAGGTTGTAGAAATCAAACCTACTGGAGAGTTATTAATTCATATCAATAAAACTATAACACCACCAACAACAAGGAATAATGCTTACAGTATTGAAGACTTTCCACCTCTTGAAAACGAACAAGAAGAATGTAGTACTCACCCTTCTTGCCCCTCTGTTGACGGCATAGAATTCTAACCATGCCAAAGCGTCGTCCACCCTATCTTGTTCGTGAACGTACACGCCATGGTAAAATCATATGGTATGTCCGTATTGGTCATGGACCACGGGTTCGGATTGAAGGAGTTTACGGAACGCAAGAGTTTATTGACAGTTATATGCTTGCCCTTAAGCATGCGCAAAATGGCACCTCCAAGAAAACAAAACAAACCAGACTTGTAGAGGGCTCTTTCGATTGGTTATTGCATCAGTATTTACAAAGCATGCAATGGCATAATCAATCAGAGTCAACGAAAAAAGTTAAATATAGAATTCTAAACAATATTTCTAAACATATTGGTGATCGCGCTTATAAAAGCATAGAAAAACAACATATTCTTGATGCCGTAGAAAGAAGACGCAATACTCCCGCAGCAGCAAGACACTTTTTGACTTCTTTAAATGGTCTTTTTAATTGGGCGGTTGATAATGCTCTTTTAAACAGAAACCCTGCTTTTAACATAAAACCGCCAAAATCCTTTAACGCAGAAGGCTTCACCCCATGGTTAGAAGAAGATGTTGAGAAATATTATCAACATTGGTCTGTCGGTACCCATGAACGCGTCTGGATTGATGTTCTTTTATATACGGGCTTACGTCGTGGTGATGCCGTTCGCATTGGCTGGAAAAATGTTAAAGATAATATTATTCATCTCAAAACAGAAAAGAGCCAATTTAAAACAGATGTTTTTCTACCTATTTTACCAGAACTTGCAGAAACCCTTAAAATTGGTCCCGTAGGTGATGAAACATTCATTTGTGGTAAAGGTGGAAATAAGCTTGTAAAAGAAAGTTTTGGCAACTTATTTCGTGAAGCGTGTAATCAAGCAGGAATTAAAAAATCAGCCCATGGATTGAGAAAATTGGCAGCAACACGGGCTGCTAATGCTGGTGCTACAGTTTCACAAATGAAAGCACTATTTGGCTGGACTGAAGATAAAATGGCATCTCTTTATACCAAAACAGCCGATAGAAAACGTCTAGCAATAGAAGCAATTAAAAAACTTCAAAAAAACTAAAACAATGGATAGAAGCTAAAAACAAAGAAAAGCACCAGAAAAATTATGAATAAAATCAAATGTGTGTTTGACTATCCTCAGAAACTAGAGGAGAAATAGTTGGTTGTGCCTGTTGCATTGTTTGCCATAAATTATAGTTAGTTTGCATATCTAACCAAAATTTTGCTTTACTAAAACCCGCCAACTCTAATTTAATCGCCAGCTCGGTACTCATAGAAGCATGTCCATTAATCACTCTTGAGAGAGAAGCTCTTGTCATATGGAGGTGATCAGCTAATTTCTGTATTGATAGCCCCATTTCTTCCAAGAAAGCGACTTTTAAAACTTCACCCGGATGTGCAGGATTATGCATCATTTTTTATTCCTCTCATCAATGGTAGTCTTGATAATCAACAAGCTCCACATCTGTTCCTATAAAGCGAAAAGTAACACGCCAATTTCCATTCACCCATATAGAATAATATCCTGTAAGTTCACCTTTAAGAGGATGCATTTTAAAGGCTGGTGCTTTCAACATTTCGGGCGTAGTAGCACTTGTTAAAGCCGTTAAGATAACGCGTAATTTCTTTACGTGATCTGCTTGAATAGCTTTTGTAGACCCTGTTGTATAAAATAATTTTAAGCCCTTATGTTTGAAACTCACAATCGCCATTACCGCCCCATGTCGTATACTGATACTATACGATTAATAAAAATAAGAGTCAAGTTCTATACGACAAAATTTAGTTTCATATTTGGACAAAATGATTGAGAATAAGCTATTAAAAGGTTCGGGATAGACAGAAAAATAAGCTAATAAAATCAATAACCATAAAATTCCCTTACCTTTATATAACTTATTGATTTTATATAAATATGGCATTCCCACCCCCTCCGCCACAGCACTTTTATCGTGCTATAATTTGTTGATTTTATAGGTGTTTTTTTAAGGTGCGGGATTGTAGCTTGTCAGCAGGTTTTGTATATTTTGCCACCAGGTTTTGTACCAATTTATTTTGCTTCACATGATTTTTAAGGGGTTCTCAAAGGAGCTTCAAAGTCCTTTCAAAGGTTGTTTAAAGACCCTTTAATGAATCTTTTTCTTTTCTCCTAAATATCACAATTGGTAATGATGAGTTCCTTTACCGGAATCGCATTATTTGACAAATTACAGGAATAAATTGTTCTCACCTCTTTTATATGGAATTGACTGAAGGTTTTTCGAATCTCTGGCACATCATTGAGAGAGAGAAGAAACTTCCCCTTTAATTGTGCAAGCAGCATAGACATCATCTGGTAATCCTCCCGCTTAAACAAGTCCTTGCCATAATAATCTTCAACACCAAAATAAGGTGGATCAAGATAAAACAAAGTATTTGGCCGGTCATAACGCACAATAAAATCAGACCAGTCTAAATGTTCAATGATAACTCTCGCTAAACGGCGGTAAATAAGCTTTAACATACCTTCAAGTTTGAAGGGATTAAACCGTGCACACCGGTCTGTCTCAACTCTAAACGTACGCTCTGCTACTTTCCCACTAAAACTTAAACGCTGCAAATATAAAAACCGCAAAGCCCGTTCTAAATCCGTAAGCGTTTCTGGATTTTGTGTCTGTAAGCGTTCAAACGTCTCACGGCTGCTTATTTGAAACGCTAACAGTTCTATAAAGGGGTGATAATGGCGTTGTAACACCCGAAAAAAATTCACCACATCTCCTGAAAAATCATTGATAATTTCAGTAGATGGAATCAGTTTCCGTCTAAAGAATATTCCACCCATACCAACAAAAGGCTCAGCATAAATGCTATGTGGAATATCTTCAATGATTTTGATAATGGTTTTGGCTAATCTTCTTTTGCCCCCAATATAAGCAGCAGCGGGTGAGATAGGTTCAACAGATTTTAATTTTTCCTTATGAAGTATATCCATCATTTTTTTACACTCTTTCATCTATATTAGCCGTCTTCTCATTACTTTAAGTGATAAGAAGCGGCTGCGATGTTAAGTTAAGTCGCATTGGACGGGGTTGTCGCAAAACTTTCTCCCGTTGGCTGGGTGACCAGCCCAGCCTCTATTTTTGTTCCTCTCCTTGATTTAGCGCTTCTAGGGTAATTTCTGTGATGTATCCGCTTTGCTTCTCATAGCGATGGGTCACGGTTGCGGCATGCCATGGGCCATTGATTTCTCTACGAAACCCTTGGAGGAGAAGCGGTTGATCCGCCATGATTTCAGGGCGCCCCTCTAAGCTTAAAGAACCACTGCCCATGGCTCGGCAAAGCCTATCCGATTCGGAAGCAGCGGCGGCTTGTGCTTGGCTTTCACAAGGGTAGCACGTGCGCAAACGGCGCACTGGACCATGATACCCCGTGTGATGCGTAACGACGTGCTGTTGCCCTTTTGAACGATCAAAATAAGAAGCTTCAATAGTGCCATATTGGGTGCGAGGCTCTAGTGTGAATTCCCAATGCGCACAGTCATATTGATGGATTGTCTGTAGGGGAAGATTGTCGCCACCTAAAAATAAAAACTTATTGTCTTTGATCAAAAAACGCGCCTGCATTCGATCAGCAAGACGGGTTAAAAAATCAATCACTGACTGATCGGTGCGCACCACATAAGGCAAGGTTTGTTTGGTAAATTTGGGGCTTACCTTTGCTTGATAACCATGGCGTTTGGCAAGAATCTCAACAATCTCGCCAATGGTTTTATGGTCAAAATGTTCGCTCACCTGTTCTTTAAGTTCCCCACGCATAGAGGCGCTTTTGCCACAAAGGCGCAAAATCTCTCCATCACTGCCCCCACAACTGATCACCGTCTCCACAACAAAACGCCCCATAAATGCACGGATACTTCCCTCATAACCAAAGGTGACATGGAGCGCAGTGTTCCTGGAGGGGATCTCTAAATCATTGCCGCTATCATCAAATTCCGCCTCGAATGTATCGGCTTCATTACCCGCATTGTCTGTGATGGTTGCCGTTAAAAGACGTTGGTAAAAAACTTCATGAACAAGCTTATCCCCTACCCTTACCTCAATAAAGGGATGTGTGCGCATTAATCCCATAGCCGTTTGACCACGCTGTTTTTTTCTTGGGAAATAAATTCAGGCAAAAGAACCTTTAAGCCCCGCGGTAAAAAAGCATCATACCCCGCAATCTCTGGATTAGCCTCCAGTGTGGCTTCTAAATAACCTTTCAGTAAACCAGCTTGCCTCCGGTCTCCTAAAACAGACAAGGCATGGTGATAACAAATGAGGTCTAAACTCATATCCTCAAGTTCGACCACAAGCTGTTTTGCGGGGATCTTCATGAGGTATCCTCCTCTTGTCCCCCTTGGTATTGCCCTATTTGATATTGACCTTGTGGTTTTCCCCCATCAAAAAACGGCAACAGGCTAATGGAATAGCGAATACGCCCTGATTGACCAGAGCGGCTAATATAGTCATGGTCTTTCGTGACACTGGTAATCACCACGGATCCAAGCATTAAGGCACTGTAGCTATCATCACTCATCCAACGGATCATCTGAACGGGTTGAGCCGCACGTATGGTTCTGGTGATGGCATCAATGGCAACCCGATCCCCAAACTCTTCTGGAAATAATACCCCGTGGATGGTTTTGGGATCATTGCCATAACCGGTAAATTGCAAACCAGGGGCCCCACCAAAACGCTCTAAGCAAACCCATGAAGCCGAAAACTCTTCCTCAAACGATTGGAAGTTCAACCAGTCCACATAAAATTGATGCGGTCCTAACATCAGCAAAGGATCTTGCATACTCCCTCCCCTTATTCTGTTCCGCCATGCAAGGCATTGGCCCCTGCCCGTTGCAAGGCATGACGAACCGCATAACCAGTTGCAATGGGATCACGTGCACCATTGACATGCACCGTGACATTTTGATTGTGCGTGATGGGGACGCGCTCTTTGTCTTTTGCTTCTGGAACAAAGCTATGGCCATGCCCTGCTCCCGCAAATTGCACAACAGGCTGAGGCGTTTTGCCTCCTAAAAAACTTGGCAAATAATCTCTTACATCAATCGACCCAATCCACCCCTTTATGCGGTGAGGTAAAGATTTACAAAAATCTGTCAATTGTGAGATGGTCCCCGTAAAGCCATCGACAATCCAACTCGCCAAATCTTCTCCGATTTGTTCCATACCCGCTTTGGCGCTCTCTGAGAGCTTTTCCCTAGTAAAAAAACTCCCCAACCACTCCCAAAAGTTGGAGAGACTTTGTTTAAAACCCTCCCACACATTGCCAAACCACTTAGAAACAGAAGAAAGCCCTTGTTTAAACTTTTGCCAGTGGGCAGAAAAATCAAAGGCAGCGGCAATGATGTTTTTCCAACGTGTAATGGTTGCTGTGTCAGCACCAAAAAAACGCATGACGGCTTCAAAGGCACGACCAAAAGCGCGGATTAGCCCCCGTGCAAATCCTTTGACAAAGGAAGAAAAGCGATCCCAATATTTCCACAAAACAAAACAAGTCGCAATGATGACAGCCACAACAGCAGCAATCAGAGCACCGATTGGGGTAAATACAGCCCCAACAACAGAAGCAATACCTGCCCCAACCACCTCGATCGCTGTCCCTATCCAGCCAAAAGAGGCAGCAAATGCTGTACCTGAAATTGCGATCCCTCGCAAAGCTCCCATCAATAAAGTTATGGGGCGTAAGAGTCGCAGTGAACTTGCCCCAAGACCTGCAGTTAACAAGCCCAGTGAGCGCCCTGAAGCCAAGAGCCCGCGCCAACTTGCCTTCAGCGCACCGCTCACAGCCCTCATCTTGATAAAAGAGGCAATCAATTGCAGGATCCCAAGGCGGGTTCCCGCCATGGTAAAACGTACAACCCGTAAAGCGATGTTAAAAGCCATCAGGGCGGCAATGGTTTTGATAATGGCGCTTGTTAAAGCTGGATGAGCATTAGCCCATGCCATAAGAACATTGATAAAACCACCAACACTTGCCATTAAACTGTTGACAGGAGGCAGAAGCACTTCACCAATGGTAACCCCTAAAGCCACAATGCGGTTTTGCAACAGTTCAAATTGCCGCATGGCACCGGTTGCTTGTTTGTCTGCCTCTTGTTCGACAGAGCCTTTAAAGACTTTTGGGTCTTCAACAAACTTTAAGGCTTGCCCTAACAATTCGGGGTTACCCACCAGTTTGGCAAAATCCCCAGTAAAGTCGCGTCCTGCAATGGCAATCAGTGAACGCATCCCCTGTTCGGATTTGCCCAAGACATCAAAAAAACGCACCAAGGTACCGGTGGCATCTTTCTCCAGATCTTCCATGAATTTTTGGCGGGAGAGCCCAATATTAGTAAAAGCATCTTCAATATGCTTTCCTCCCGCCTGAATACGGGCACTGATAGAATTAAAACCACGTGCTGCACTCTCTGGGACAATACCAGCAGAAATCATTGCCGTTCCAAAGGCTGCGGTTTCACGGGCTGTCAGTTTAAACATGGTTGCCGCACCGGTCGCCCGATTGGTAAAGTCAGACACCTCACTTGCCTTGGCCGCCATGTGGTTGGAAAGATGGTTGATAGCATCGCCTAGATCTTCAATGCCTGCTTGATTAAGCTTAAAGACATTGCGCAATTTGGCAAAGCGTTCCCCAATCTGGTCCCCCGTCATATCAAAGGCGACCGCTGCTTTGGCGGCATAAATGCTAAAAGCCTCGAGATCTTGTTCACCAATCCCTGCTTGGCTGGCACTGGTCATCAGTTCTAAAACTTCACGAGCGGCGAGAGGGATTTTGGTGGAGGTTTCAAGCGCAAAACGACGCAATTCTTTTAAACGATCAAGGGGGGCATCCAGAACCTTTTCCAAGCCTTTCATCGATTGATCAAATTGCATGGCTTTATAAAGAGGCGCAATCAAGGTTGCCGTTTGAGCAATGGCGCCTACCATGCGCCCACGCGCATGAATATAAGCATTTTGCGCTTTTGCTGTAGCTTCCTCCAAGTGCTCAGGGTCAAACCACCCTTTAAAATGCTTTCGTGTTTGGTTTTGGAAATGCGCAATATCGAGGCTAAAGGCTCTTAAGTCTCGCTTGGCAGAGGCGATCCCTTCTTGGAGATGATTCACAAAACGCACAACAAGGGAAACATCCATAAGCGTATCTTATCCTAACATTTGGCTTTCATATTCTTGGGCTTTCAAGCGCACTAATTCTTCGCGATAGGAAATCACTTCCAGCCAATCCATCTGATTGATCTCTAAAGCCGACCAGTGGTAATAAAGGGCTAGTTCGGCTCCAAATTGTCCGGCATAGGGGATTGGCGTTGCGTAAAAAAGCAAAAAAAACCTTAAACACGGCCACAACATCAACAATATCAAGACGATTAATGAAGAAATTTGCTTCTTTTTAGCTAAGATTGTTATTGAGGATGATATCAAAACAAGTTGAGGCATTTGGTGCACCCGACAGAATTCGAATCTGTGACCTCTGCCTTCGGAGGGCAGCGCTCTATCCAGCTGAGCTACGGGTGCTTCATACCGATTATCAAAATCAGTTGTGGTCTTTTAACTAATCATACGCCCAGCTTCAATGTTTAAATGATCATTCTCATAAAAAAATTACTTATTTGTAAATTATCAAAAAACGCAATCTTCTTTCTTTTCTACAATGAGACTTTATCTTGAAAGAGCTTCTCTTTTTGTCTTCAATACTCTTTTTATTATAAAGAGAGCTTTGATTACAACTTCAAAACTCTCAAAAAATAAGTTACAAGATAAATTATAAGTATCAGGATAATTCTTAAATGACTACATTACCAAGTCGCTTTCATTTTATTTCCGCAGAAACTGAGGAAGCTCTCAAAGCTACCCAGAAATTAATTTCCGTCTACGGTCATTCTTCTCTGGAAGAAACTGATATTGTTGTTGCAATCGGTGGTGATGGAACAATGTTACAAACCGTACGAGATGTTATGAACACTGGAAAACCTATTTACGGTATGAATCAAGGTTCTGTAGGATTTCTTATGAATGAATTTCATGAAAAAAAATTGCCCAATCGTATTGCTGTCGCCCATAAAAAAGAAATTCATCCCTTACGCATGATTGCAAAAGCTGAATATCAAGAATCTATCGAGGCACTTGCAATTAATGAAGTATCCCTCTTTCGGCAATCTTATCAAGCAGCAAAAATTCGCATCACCATTGATAACAACATACGCATGGAACAGTTAAGTTGTGATGGTATCCTCGTCGCGACACCAGCAGGATCAACTGCCTATAATTTATCAGCACAAGGACCTATTCTCCCCCTTATGGCCCCCCTTATGGCCCTCACCCCTGTTAGCCCTTTTCGCCCAAGACGTTGGCATGGGGCACTGCTCCCCAATACAGTAACAGTGCGTTTTGATATGCTCGAACCTGACAAACGCCCTGTCAATGTTGCTGCGGATAATGTTGAGGTTAAATCTGTCTATTCAGTGACTATTTCAATGGCAACAGAAGTAACCGCTTCAATTCTTTTTGACTCAAATCATTCATGGGATGAGCGCATTTTATCAGAACAATTTCGCTATTAATGATTGTATTATGCGTTTGATGTGTATATGATTGTTATAGTTGGCTTTTTTATAAAAGTATTTTAACGCTCTTTAAAAGTAGAAAACATGAGTTGTACTTATCATTGAAATAGCGAAGTTAAAAACACAAAGCAATTGATAAAAAAATGATACCATCTTTGAATAGTTTTGATGATTTAGGTCTTTCCGCAAAGGTTGTTAATGCAGTAAAATCAGCAGGATATACAGTTCCAACACCTATTCAAAGTGAAACAATTCCTCATGTCCTTCAAAGAAAAGACGTTCTAGGAATCGCTCAAACAGGAACGGGTAAAACCGCCTCTTTCGTATTGCCTATGCTCACTCTCCTTGAAAAAGGTCGTGCAAGAGCACGAATGCCCCGTACACTCATCTTAGAACCAACACGGGAAATCGCAGCTCAAGTTGAAGAAAATTTCGATAAATACGGAATAAATCACCGTTTAAATGTTGCTCTTTTGATTGGTGGAGTTTCTTTTGAACATCAAGATCGTAAACTGGAACGAGGAGCGGATGTTCTTATCGCAACACCAGGGCGTCTTCTTGATCATTTCGAGCGTGGTAAATTACTCCTGATGGGCGTTGAAATCCTTGTTATTGATGAAGCTGATCGCATGTTGGATATGGGCTTTATTCCTGATATTGAACGTATCTGTAAACTAACCCCTTTCACACGTCAAACTTTGTTCTTTTCTGCAACAATGGCACCAGAAATTACAAAGTTAACAAAACAATTTTTACATTCCCCTGTATCCGTTGAAGTTACAAAAGCATCCTCAACAGCGACCACAATTACACAACGACTTGTCAAATCTGGAAATAAATCATGGGATAAAAGAGCGGTTTTACGAGAGCTTATCCAAAATGAAGGTTCTAAGCTTCAAAATGCTATTATTTTCTGTAATCGAAAGAGAGATATCTCTGAACTTTTTAGATCACTCATCAAACATAACTTTAATGTAGGCGCACTTCATGGAGATATGGACCAATATTCACGCATGAATACCTTAGCCGACTTTAAGAGTAATAAACTTACGCTTCTGGTTGCTTCTGATGTTGCTGCCCGTGGACTTGATATCCCAGCGGTAAGTCATGTGTTTAATTATGATGTTCCTACACATGCTGAAGACTATATCCATCGAATTGGTCGTACAGGGCGTGCAAATCGTCGTGGAAAAGCTTTTACAATCGTAACAAAAGATGATCAAAAATATATCAACGCCATTGAAGAAATAAGCAGTGAAAAAATTGAATGGCTCAATGGAGATCTTTCGACTTTAATAACCGATGATCAAACAGAAGATATTGTTGTAAAGAAAAAATCTTCACAATCATCAAAGAAAACTGCTGCCAAAGAGCCTCTTGCCCCTCCTAAAAAAACTGTAAAAGAGAAGAAAGTAGATTATATCAAAAATGTGAAACGTAAAGAAAATCCATCCGAGCAACAACACTCACGAAAAAATAAGAATTACGCGCCTCTTGGATTCGGTGATGATATTCCGGCATTCATGCTTATAAAAACGCGTAGGTAGCCCTCTACTTCATTCTCTCTAAGCGTACAATAAATAAAAAATGCGTTTAAAAAAGTTTCTCTTAATTATTTAGAGAGTCTTTCTATGACCTTTTCGCGCCCTAAAAGCTGTAAAAACTTTCCCATTTCAGGTCCATGATCCATGCCCGTAAGTGCTTGACGTAATGGCATAAATAAAGACTTTCCTTTCCGCCCCGTATTTTCTTTTAATGCTGTCGTCCAAATTTGCCAACTTTCATCCTTCAATACACCTTCAGGTAAGAAATTGAGTGACTGCTGTACAAATTCACGGTCTTCTAGTGCCACGGTATCAAAACTCTTTTCATCATGAATGATTTTCCACCACAAGACTGCATCATTGACTTTATCAATATTGCTTTTTATCGCATTCCAGAAATATTCCGCCTTTTCTCCTTTAATAGAAAGATTTTGAAGGCGTATTTTAACGTCCTCATAATTTAGTTCATGAACAAGATGACTATTCAAAGTACAAAGATCTGCAATATCAAATTTTGCAACCGACTTTGATGTATCTTGTAAATTAAAATGTTCTAAAAGCGCTGCTTGATGGGGATAGGGATGCACATTTTGTGATGTTCCAATCAAAACAGCAAGACACTGAACAGCTATCGATTCAAATCCTTCTTCCCGTAGAGAACGAATAGAAAGATCATTGTTACGTTTTGAAAGTCCTTTTCCTAAAATTGTCGCCAATAAATTGATATGACCAAAAACCGGTAATTCTGCACCCAGAGCTTTAAAAAGAGCAATCTGAGCACCTGTATTTGTAATATGATCATCGCCACGAATAATATGTGTAATGGCCATATCGACATCATCCACAACAGACGGTAATGTATAAAGATAGGTTCCATCTTCACGAATAAGAACAGGATCTGAAAGAGAAGCCAAATCAATGGTTTGCTTTCCCTTTACGGCATCATTCCAGCAAACCTCTGTTCGCTTTGTTTGCAAAGGATTATTTTCAAAATTAGGGAGAAGAAAACGCCAATGGGGTTTACGACCTTGTGATTCAAAGTTTTTTTTCTCTTCTGCTGTCAACTTTAATGCTGCACGATCATAAATGGGAGGCAGTTTGCGTGAAAGCTTTATTTTACGACGCCGCTCTAATTCTTCCGCTGTTTCATAACAGGGATAAAGTAAACCACGTTGTTTGAGGATTTCTGCCACTTCATCATATCGATTAAATCGTTTAGATTGGTAATAAATTGCATCTGGTTGAATACCAAGCCATTCAAGATCAACAGCAATAGCATCGATATATTCCTGTTTAGAACGCGCAATATCTGTATCATCATAGCGCAAAATAAATTCTCCCTTATGCGCCCGTGCATAAAGCCAATTAAAAAGCGCAATACGGATATTGCCAATATGAATATAACCTGTTGGAGAGGGAGCAAAACGAACTTTAACCATAAAAGAATACTCAATTTTTATCGCGAAAATAATTAACAATAGGATAACGACGATCGCGTCCGAAATTCTTGTAACTGATTTTTACACCGGGTGCAGATTGTCGCCTTTTATATTCAGCACCATAAAGAAGCTGTTCAATTTTCTCAACAGTTTCTCGTACATGCCCACGTTGAACAACATCACAAATACTCATGTCATTTTCCACAAGAGATTGCAAAATATCATCTAGAATAGGATAAGGGGGCAGAGAATCTTCATCTTTTTGATTTTCCCGCAGCTCTGCAGAAGGTGCTTTTTCTATAATATTGGGTGGTATGACAATTCCTTCTGGTCCCTTTAAATGATGCAAGTGATTTTTATTGCGCCACTCAGCTAATGCATAAACTTGCATTTTATAAATATCTTTAAGAGGATTAAACCCACCATTCATATCTCCATAAAGTGTTGCATATCCCACAGCCATTTCCGACTTATTGCCTGTCGTTACTACCATCGAACCAAATTTATTTGAAAGAGCCATTAAAAGTGTACCGCGTATACGACTTTGAAGATTTTCTTCCGTCACATCAGAAGGTAAGCCTAAAAAAAGAGGCGATACTATATTCAAAAAAGCCTCAACAGCTTGCTCAATCGGTATGATTTCATAGTGACATCCCAAAAGGTCGACACATTCTTTGGCATCGTTTAATGATTCTTGCGAAGTATAATGATAGGGCATCATAAGGGTACGAACCCTCTCAGCACCAAGAGCATCCACCGCCATTGCCGTACAAAGAGCTGAATCAATTCCTCCTGAAAGACCAAGAATAACATCCTTAAAACCGTTTTTATTAACGTAATCTTTCAAACCTAAAACACAAGCTTGATAATCAGCGGCTAATCCATTGAGAAGACTTTCCTTCGGACCTGAAACACAGTGCCACCCTGTCGTTGTTCGTTGCCAATGACTCACAGCAAGATGGCTGTCAAAGTGTTTCATTTGAAACACCTTTTGACCTTGTCCATTCAAGGCAAAAGATCCTCCATCAAAAACTAGCTCATCTTGACCACCAACTTGGTTAGCATAGATAATTGGCACTCCAGATTGAAGTGCTTGCGTATGAACAACGTCTATACGTTTTAAGGTTTTATTACGATAGTAAGGAGATCCGTTAAGGACCAGAATAATTTCAGCGCCTTTATCTTTAAGCTCTGTACTAAGAGAGAAATCATTCCAAATATCTTCACAAATGACTATTCCCAATTTTATCCCATGATAAATAATAGGCTCAGGTCGTGATCCGGAAGAAAATAGACGCTTTTCATCAAATTCAGCGTAATTAGGTAAATCAAACTTAAAGCTTTCCGCGATGACTCGTCCTTCATCAAGGAGCATGACGCCGTTGTAAATATTGCCATTACGCCTTAAAGGAAGACCAATGACAATTCCTGGTCCGCTTACAGTTGTTTTTGCTAATTTCTCAATAGCCTCTTCACATGTTTTTGTAAAAGCAGGTTTTAAAACAAGATCTTCCGGCGGATAAGCGCTTATAAAAAGCTCTGTGAATAAAACAAGATCAGCCCCCTCTTCTTTAGCCTTTTGATGCGCCATGACAGCTAGAGAAAAATTCCCCTCAATATCACCGACAATAGGATTTAATTGGGCGACTGCTACCCGAAAATCATTTTTCATAAGCCTTTGTATCACTTCATCAGTTTGGCAACCACAATTTTATTCTTCACCATTGGAAATATTACTTTTTAAAACTTCTTTTCGTCCATAATAGTCTAAAATAAAAAATGTCAGACAAGTTTTCGTTTACCTTCCAGCAACAAGTGCTAACGGGTCAGTCGCACGATTTTTTTTAAGGAGTTCAGCAACAAGAAAAGCTAACTCTAACGCTTGATCTGCATTTAATCGTGGATCACATTGCGTATGATAACGATCAGATAAGTCATCGACAGAAATAGCATGCGCCCCACCCGTACATTCCGTTACATCACGACCAGTCATCTCAATATGAATGCCTCCTGGATAGGTTCCCTCTCCACGATGCACTGCAAAAAAATTCTCTACTTCTTTTAAAACATAATCAAAGGGGCGCGTCTTATAACCATTGGCAGTAATTGTATTGCCATGCATTGGATCACATGACCATATAACCTCTCGCTTCTCGCGTTCAACAGCACGAATGAGTTTAGGCAGATAATTTTCAACCTTATCGTAACCAAAGCGCGTAATAAGAGTAAGCCGCCCCAGTTCGTTTTCAGGATTTAAAATATCAATTAATTTTAAAAGCTCATCAGGCTCAATGGAAGGACCACACTTTAATCCTATAGGATTTTTAACGCCGCGACAATATTCAACGTGAGCATGATCAATTTGACGTGTGCGGTCACCAATCCATAACATATGGCCAGATGTTGCATACCAATGTCCTGAAGTTGAATCAATCCGAGTCAAAGCCTCTTCATAACCAAGCAAAAGCGCTTCGTGACTGGTATAAAAAGATGTTTCACGCAACGAAGAATGCGTTTTGGATGTAATCCCTATGGAACGCATAAAATCAATTGCTTCAGAAATACGTTCTGCCAATAATTCATAACGTTCCCCCTGTGGACTGTTAGAAACGAAACTCAACATCCATGCGTGAACATTTTCTAAATTAGCATACCCCCCTTGTGAAAAAGCACGCAAGAGATTAAGGGTTGCTGCAGATTGGCGATAAGCCATAGACATCCGTTGCGGATCTGGAATACGAGAATCGGCTCCAAATTCAATGCCATTGATAATATCCCCCCGATAAACAGGCAATTCAATGCCTTCTCTGCTTTCAATATCAGAAGAGCGGGGCTTTGCAAATTGCCCCGCAATACGACCAATTTTAACAACGGGTTTAGAACTCCCAAAGGTTAAAACAATCGCCATTTGCAAAAATACACGAAAAAAGTCACGAATATTATCAGCTTCATGTTCTGCAAAGCTTTCAGCACAATCACCACCTTGCAATAAAAAAGCCCTGCCTTTCGCAACAGCCGCTAATTCATTTTTTAAATCACGTGCTTCACCAGCAAAAACCAAAGGTGGATAACTTCTCAGCTTTCGTTCGACATCTTCTAACATAGACTTATCCGGATAAGTCGGAACTTGCTTAATTGGCCTTTTTCTCCAAGAGTCAGGCGCCCATTCTTTTATCATTACACTCTCTCTAAAAAATTAAGCTTCCAGCTTAGCATATAAAAAACTTTTTACCACACTATGGGGTATTGTTTAATTCTCTATTTTCTTCCCATTTTCATATATATAACTTGGTTTATACATCGTTACTAATTCTTCTGCCATCGTTGGATGCACCGCCATCGTTTCATCAAAAATATCCTTCGTCAGCTTACCCTTGAGAGATATTCCAATAAGTTGTGCCATCTCACCAGCGTTTTCTCCTAAAATATGAGCGCCGACAACAATACGGCTTTCACCATCAACAATGAGCTTCATAAACATTTTCTCTAAGCTACCGGAGAGAATATTACGCATAGGACGAAAAACTGTACGATAAATTTCAAGACGCTTATAACGCTGTATCGCCTCTTCTTCTGAAAGACCTACCGTTCCAATCTCAGGCTGTGAAAAAACGGCTGTTGTAATTAAATCATAATGAGGTTTTGTGGGAATATTTTCAAATGCTGTCTTAACGAAACACATTGCATCATGGATCGCAACAGGTGTTAATTGAATATGACCCGTTACATCTCCTACAGCCCAAATATGAGGGATATTTGTGGTCATTGTATCATCAACAATAACACCACCAAACGCATTAACTTCTATACCTGCCCTTTCAAGTCCTAAACCCACTGTATTGGGCATACGCCCTGTGGCTAACATAACTTGATCCGTGTTAATCATTTGCCCATTTGATAAAAGAACATTATAGCAATTTTCTGCCGCCTGCACTTTAGAAATTGTTACTCCATAGAGAATAGAAATCCCTTTTTCAATCATTGCATCATTAAGCAATTGTCGCAAATCGTGATCAAAATCACGAAGAATTAAATCACCACGATGAAGGAGTGTCGTTTTTACACCTAACTCATGAAAAATATTAGCAAATTCAACACCAATATACCCTCCACCAACAATGACTATTGATTTTGGGAGTTCATCAAGATCAAAAATCTCATTAGAAGTCAGACAAAAATCGGCGCCTTCTATGGTCGTATTTGGTGCAACTTTTGCCCCCGTTGCAATCAAAATTTTTTCCGCAGTTACCCGCTCACCCGTAGTAGAAAGCTCTAATGTGTGATCATTGATAAAAGTAGCACGACTTTCATAAATATGCACATTGTTATTCTCTAACCCCTGACGATACAGCCCTTCTAATCTTGATATTTCTTTATTTTTGGCTGCAACCAACTTTTTCCAGCTAAAAATTGGATCTGCATATTCCCACCCAAAACCCACGCTTTTCTTAAATTCTTTTGCATATTGTGAAGCATAAACATAAAGCTTTTTGGGAACACAACCACGAATAACACAAGTCCCCCCTATACGGTATTCTTCTGCTATAGCGACACGCTTACCAAGACCTCCAGCAAGCCTTGCTGCACGCACCCCACCAGAACCACTTCCAATAACAAATAAATCAAAATCAAAAGAGCCCACAAACTATTCCTTCTCATATATTTGCAACGATAGGCTAAAGTCATTTATTATTAAATGAAAGTCTTTTTTCTTTTAAAAGAATATTTTTCTATAAAGCAATAGTCTAAAAGGACAGACTCTTAATAAAATATTAAAAACGGCGGGAAAACCGCCGCTTTTAAAAAATCAGAAATTGCTGATTGCTGTCATGATATCAATCAAGTTATTTTTTATTCTCTTGAGCTTTTGATTTTGTAGGCATCGTAGAATTATTCAAATTAAGTGTCTCAGACATTTCTTTTTTCACATTTTCTACAAGATCCTGCATAAGAGTAGAACGCCATACATCAAATGCAGAATAGGAATCACGTGCAATATTAGGAACTTCTGTCAAAAACTTTTTACCGGTATCAGAATTATAAAATGCTGTGATTGCATCAAGCTCTTTTTGCGTAAAATATTTTGCATACACATGAGCAATCTCTTTTTCCAGATCAGAGCGCCTTTTAACTAAAGCAAGCGCCTGCTTATCAACGATATCAGAAATAGCTGTTGCCAAATTCGGATCATCACTGATCAGTTCATTTTTGAAATCATGGACTGCATTTGGTAAAAAACTATCAAATTGATCCGTTGCATGAATGGCCCTAATCGCCTTTCGGGCTGAATCTAAATGTTGATCACTCACACCTTGTGCATAAACCATTCCAATATTCACAAAAAAAATGGCAATTGCACCAAAATATACAAAAAAACGCTGAAAAGAAAATGTTATCCTCATTTAATGATTACCCCAATCGCTAATTATAATTTAAAATTTGTTATTCTACTCAAAATCTTTTTTTATTGTGCTAACATATCATCATGTAAATGTCTTTTCTAAAAATCAAATGGTTCTAAAACTTTTATTTGACCATCCGCCATAGCGACAATTGCACGTGAAGCCAACCCCAAAAAAAGACCATGCTCAACAACGCCAGGAATGGCAAGAAGCGCATCCGATAATAATTTGGGCTGCAAAATGCATCCCCAAAATGCATCAAGAATAAAATGACCACCATCTGTTTTAAAAGGATTTTTTCCATTCATTCGCAATGCAATTTCTCCAGAAAGTCCTAAATCATCCGCGACTTTTTCGATGGCTTTGCGTGTTGTATGGATACCAAATGGATTCACTTCAATCGGTAGTGCAAAAGCACCAAGTCTTTTGACCATCTTTGTTTCATCAGCAATGACAAGCATTGCACGAGATGCCGATGCGACAATTTTTTCATATAACAATGCTCCCCCTCCCCCTTTAATGAGCATCATTTCAGGACCAATTTCATCTGCTCCATCAATATCCAGATCCAGTTCAGGGATCTGTTCTAAAGTGCTAACAGGCACCCCAAACTTATGACAGAGTTGTTCAGAATATCGTGAAGTCGCAACACCGGTCACACGCAGACCATCCGCAACACGCTCACCAAGAAGACGAATGAATTCATTAACAGTTGAACCAGATCCGATACCAAGCCGCATATCATCTTCAATAAATTCAAGCGCTTTAACAGCGGCCCTTTTTTTTAACTGCTGAACATCCATGAATGACTTTACCTTTTATCCGCAAACAACATTTATCACCACTCTTGCCACCAATAACAATGATAATAAAAGGCAGCCTCTTAAACTCAATCTATCTAAACTTAACCGTCATCTTTTTCTTGAAGAGATGTTACCCGTTATAGAAATATATGATAAGAATAAAATAGGATAATCAACAATTATCTTTTTTATTTCTTCGAGAAAATTTGTTGGTATTTTCCTTATTCACAATGCAATTGATAAACTGATCAATTTAAAAAACGCAAAAATATACCAGAAAAATCTTCTGTTATTTTTTGTTTTGTCAAGTGTCCAGATATGAAAAAAATGCGATAAATCATGGGATTTTTTGTGAATGCTGTCTGTGCATATTCCACGGTCTATGAAACCCTAGCGAAGACCAAATAATATCCCCGCCTTTAGTCACCATAACGCTTCCTCGTGATAATACTTGTTGAGGCGTAAAGATTATTTTTGCCTTCTTGTGACATATTGGATCCTGCATTACAAATGTCTGAATGAGGATATCTGCCTCTATACAGTGATCTATTTTTTCACGTAAAATGATAATTTTTAATCCATTCTCTAATAAGGATGTGCATATATAATGATCACAAATAAATTGTCCATGAAACGAAGGACCATACTTTGTTGGTTTAATTGTTTCATTTAAATGAAATGACTTTTTCCAGATGGATGTCGTGAACTTAGAATGATGATAACGATCAATATATAATTTTTTATCCTGGATAACACCCACGAGGCGCATATTATCTGCTATAATCAATTGTATAGGTGAATGCATTATACAAATAGAAATACCAGCTACAATAAAAAGATTAAAAAATAGCCTGATGGGTGTTCTGCAAAAAGTCAGTCCAACCAGGCCTATGCTCAATAAAACTAACGCAGACAACGGCATAAAACCAGGATTTAAATCAGGAGAAATAGTCTTGACAGCGTGTGCAATCTTTATCACAAGATCAACACCAAATCCCATAATTTGAAGAGGAAGCCATTCGAATCCTCCTAACATTGCAAGAACTGCGATTAATCCGAAAGGGATAACCAAAATTGAGATGATAGGCAAAGCAAAAGCATTACTGATAATGCTTAAAGATGCCATATTAGAAAAATGATAAGCAGCATAAATTCCACTTGCACTCCCTGCTATAAGCGAAGATGCACATGTTGAAAATATTGATATAAAAGCGAATTTTATCACTCTTTCTCCAACATAAGAGGAGGTTGTTTTTCTTGTACGAAAAAGTGACCTTCTGCTCCACCAATCAAAAAAAGCAATCAAAGCAGCCGTCGCAGAAAAAGACATTTGAAAGCTAGGACCTAATATTTCATGGGGTCTAATCGCTAGAGTTATCAACCCCGCAATAGAAAAATTACGCATTGTGATAGCTAAGCGATTACACAATATAGCAACCAACATGACAGCAATCATCACAAAACTTCTTTGTGCTGATATTGCTAAGCCCGACAAGAGTAAATAAAAAGCTGTTATCATAAATGCAACGATAGCAGCCAATTTTTTACTGGAATAATAGGAAGAAAAAACTGGAAAAAATGCTAAAAAGCTACGGATACTCAAAAGAACTAAGCCGCTCAATAGGGACATATGTAAACCTGATATGGATAAAATATGGGCTAATCCAGCCACACGCAGTGCTTCATTTGTCTCATTTGAAATACCAGCACGCTGTCCTGTTATGAGAGCTGCCGCAACACTTCCCTTTTCTCCTTCAAGGGCTAGACGGATTCTTTGTGTCATCTTCATGCGTAAATTTTCAATTTTCTGTAGAACGATAGCGAATATTCCATCAGACTGCGAAATGGATATTTTTCTTGGTTTTCCTAAATAAACGCCTTGCGCCCCAATTCCTTTAAAATAATTATGAAAACTAAAATCGTAACCTCCTGGACGCACCTGTCCAGAGAATGCACGAAGCTTAACCTTCCCATACAGTCCATCACCAATTACTAATCCAGATGGCAAATATCTTGCCGATAAACGAACACGATGAGGACTATGGTGTAATATGGGCTTTTCTGTACTCAAAACATCTAAAATTAAACGAAATCCCCCTTTGGTAACTGACTCAACGGAAACAATTCTTCCCGTCAATGTGGTGACAATGTCACTGCTTAACATGGGTGTTGCAATACGCCATGTTTCTATTTTTGCCGCCAAAGCTCCCAATACAATACAAAACAAAAATCCCACGAGAATCCATATTTTTCGATAAAAATGCGCAATATAGAATATTCCCAAAAAGATGCTAACCAATACCCCCAATTGTTCCCAACTTGGCTCCTGTTCTAAATGAAAATAAAAAATGATTCCTAGAGAAAAAAAGACTAAAATCAGCGAAAAAAGGATACCAAAAGAAACTTCTTTATCGATACAATCCGCTAACCATTTTCTAATAACGATGATTGCTTCTTTTAAGAGCGTCAATAAAAAAAGATTTTGTTGGTTATAACTGCCATTCTTTGCATCATCACAGCTAGAAAAAACACCCTGCCCTATTTGACATGTGTTTTTTCTTTCTATAACAGATTTTGCGGATAAACCCTTTTTAACTTTACTTTGATTAAACATCCGCCCCCCATTTTACTCGCAATGCGGCTATTGCACACCCCGTCACCTATGCTAACATAACCTTTCTATAAAGTTCCATATGTAATATCTCAATTTAAAGGAAAATATTCGTGTCTGTTATTACTCGCTTTGCCCCCTCTCCCACAGGATTCCTTCATATTGGTGGGGCTCGTACTGCTCTTTTTAATTGGCTTTATGCAAAACATACCGGTGGAAAAATGCTTCTACGCATTGAAGATACAGACCGAGAACGCTCAACAGAGGCAGCTGTAAAAGCCATTATAGATGGCTTACACTGGATGGGGCTTAGTTATGATGGTTCCCCTATTTCACAATTTAAACGTGCAGAACGTCACCGCCAAATCGCCGAACAGTTGGTCAAAAATGGCAAAGCATATTATTGTTATGCCTCACCTGAAGAGTTAGCTGAAATGCGTGAAAAAGCCCGTACAGAAGGACGCCCTCCTCGTTATGATGGACGTTGGCGTAACCGAGACATTTCTGAAGCGCCTCAAGATGTCAAACCTGTTATTCGCATCAAAGCCCCTGAAGATGGAGAAACGATTGTACACGACCGTGTTCAAGGTGATGTTCGTTTTCCTAATAAAGATTTAGATGACTTTATTATTTTGCGTTCTGATGGTTCGCCTACCTATATGCATGCTGTTGTCGTTGATGATCACGATATGGGTGTCACACATATCATACGAGGTGATGATCATCTGACCAATGCAGCCCGACAAACGATCATCTTTAAAGCTATGGGTTGGGATATTCCTGTTATGGCCCATATTCCTCTTATCCATGGTGAAAATGGTGCAAAATTATCAAAGCGGCATGGTGCGCTCGGTGTTGATGCTTATCGAACAATGGGATACCTTCCTGCTGCTTTGCGCAATTACCTTGTCCGTTTAGGATGGAGCCATGGTGATGACGAACTCATGTCACTTAAAGATATGATTTCTTGGTTTGATATTGAAGATATTAACAAAAGCGCTGCTCGTTTCGACCTTAAAAAGCTTGATTCCATCAACGGACATTATATGCGCATGAGCAATGATCAAGAACTTTTTGATGCTGCTCTTGATATTCTACCAGAAACCGATGGGGGAGCACAAATCATTAAAAGACTTGATGAACAACGTCGTGTTCAATTTTTCAAAGCAATCCCACATTTGAAAGAGCGTTCAAAAACACTGTGCGAACTGATTGACAATGCCTCATTCATTTTTACGCAAAGACCATTACAGCTTAATGAAAAGGCACAGACGCTTTTGGATAAAAATGGACAAACCATTTTAAACGATCTTTATCTTGCCCTGAAAGCTTGTCCCTCTTGGGATACAAAAGCCCTTGATGAAACTCTTCGCTCTTATATCCAAACACAGAATCTCAAATTTGGATCGATTGCTCAGCCACTTCGTGCAGCTCTTACAGGGTGTACCACATCGCCAGGTGTTTTGGATGTTCTGACTTTATTGGGACGCGATGAATCTCTTCACCGCATCAATGATCAGCTTATCACAACAATAGGTTCATAATGTATACTGGGATATCTCCTTACATGAGTATCTCATGTAGATACTTCAACGCAATCTAAAAAGAGTTTTTTTATTTTCTATCATTGAAATACAGTTTTTATTGAGTAATAATGATCAATAAGGAAATATTTTGAGATTGTATGTTCTCATTTTTAGAGGCAATCTACCCTCAATAATAAGTAAGAAAAGCTTCAGTTATTATATATCTCGCACTCTCATGAAGCAGAGTCTTAATTTTTAGAAGAGAAGGATCTGAAAGGAATACCGAATGTCTGAGAATAACGCACATATTATTGTGAATGATAAAAAAGTAGAACTTCCCCTGCGTAAAGGCACGAGTGGACCTGAAGTCATCGAAATTTCTTCTCTCTACAAAAAAACCAATATTTTTACTTATGACCCTGGTTTTACTTCAACGGCTTCTTGTGAATCAAAAATTACTTATATTGATGGCGATAAAGGGATATTGCTTTATCGTGGATATCCTATCGACCAATTGGCTGAAAAAGGTGATTTTCTCGAAAGTTGTTATCTTCTTCTTTATGGGGAACTCCCAACACAGCAAGAAAAAAACGACTTTGATCGATGTATCATGCAACATACAATGGTCCACGAACAGTTTTCACGCTTCTTCCACGGCTTTCGTCGTGACTCCCATCCCATGGCTGTCATGGTTGCCTGTCTTGGTGCTATGTCTGCTTTCTATCACGACTCTATTGATATTACAGATCCTCACCAGAGAATGATTGCTTCTGTTCGTCTTATCTCAAAAGTTCCAACACTTGCTGCTATGGCCTATAAATATAGTATTGGACAAGCATTTGTTTATCCTCGCAATGATCTTAGTTATGCTGCAAATTTCCTTCGGATGTGCTTTGCTGTTCCTTGTGAAGAATATAAAACAAATCCTGTGCTTGCTCGGGCGATGGATCAAATCTTTATCCTTCATGCCGATCATGAACAAAATGCTTCTACATCTACGGTACGTCTTGCTGGATCATCAGGGGCTAATCCGTTTGCCTGTATTGCTGCAGGTGTTGCATGCCTTTGGGGACCAGCACATGGCGGCGCCAATGAAGCATGTCTAAAAATGCTACAGGAAATCGGTTCTATTAAAAGAATTCCTGAATTTATTGCTCGTGCAAAAGATAAAAATGATCCTTTCCGCCTTATGGGTTTTGGTCACCGAGTCTATAAAAATTATGACCCACGTGCAAAAATCATGCAAAAAACCTGTCATGAAGTTTTAAAAGAGCTCAATATTCAAGATGATCCGCTTCTTGATATTGCAATAGAACTGGAAAAAATTGCCTTAAGTGATGAATACTTTATTGAGAAAAAGCTTTATCCCAATGTTGATTTCTATTCCGGTATTACATTAAAAGCTCTAGGCTTTCCAACCGAAATGTTTACTGTTCTTTTTGCATTAGCACGCAGTGTCGGGTGGGTGGCACAGTGGAAAGAAATGATTGAAGATCCTGCACAAAAAATTGGTCGTCCTCGACAACTCTATACAGGCTATGCTATGCGTGACTATGTTCCTATAGATAAGCGTGTCAATTAAAGAAAGAAATCAATAAAGCTTCAGTAAACTGGAGCTTTATTGTAAATGATTAAAAACATCCTTTAAAATTTTTTACAAAGATAATTAATTTTAAACAAAACTATTATCATTCATTCCATCATTAACAAGAACTTTCCTTCTTTCCCGTACTTCTCCCCCCATACTTGATACGAATAAATCATTTTTTTGATTGTAATCCAGCGTAATGATAGCAAAATGAAGACAGATAAATTTTTACGTTGCTCCTAAAGAGCTTACAGATTATAAAAATGCCTCATGGTTTCATATTTGTCAGCTTATTGAATAGGAGAACATAATGAAGTTATTAGCAAGAGCTCTTATAATAAGCGCAACACTGTTTACCTTATCAGCTAATTCTCAAACGCTGAAAATTGCAAGTGATGCTTCTTATCCTCCGTTTAGTTATATTGACTCAAATAATGAGCTTAAAGGGTTTGATATTGATATATCTTATGCCCTTTGTAAAAAAATGAATGTTGAATGTACCATTGTCACGCAAGACTTCGAGGGAATGATTCCTGGCCTTCTAGCCAAGAAATATGATGCTATTGTTTCTTCCCTTTCTCCTACAAAAGAACGCTTACAAAAAGTTGATTTTACAGATCCTTATTACAACACAGCACTGGCTGTCATTGTGACCAAAAATTCGGGGATTACAGAAATCTCAACACAAGCCTTTAGGGGTAAAAACCTTGGTGTACAATCAAATACAACACAAGCTGCCTATGCGGAGGATCATTATGCCTCTGAAGGCGTGAATATCAAACTTTATCCTACAGCAATAGAAGTGAATCGTGATCTTTTAAGCCACCGACTTGATATCATCATCTTTGATCAATTAAAGGCATTAAATTGGCTTGAGAATGAAGGAAAAGATTGCTGTCTCCTCCTAGGAACTCTGGAAGAAACAAAATTTCCTGTTGCAATTGCGCTGCGTCAAAACAATAATGATCTTAAAAATAAGTTCAATGAAGCAATAAAAGAAATCCATTTGGATGGAACTTATGAGAAAATAATGAAAAAATATTTTACATTCGATATCAATTAAATTTGAATCTTTTGAAGAAATGTCTTTTAACTTTTTGTTGGGCATGAAAAAATAGGTGGAAATTCAGCATTTTCATAAGAAGAATTTACATCTATCAAAAAAATTAATTTTTTAATTGTTTCTTGATAGTTAAATGTTTATGGAATCCAATGACAACAATGAGATTGTATTTTTATCTTATCTAAATCTAATTTTATGTACAAATTGAAGAGCTTATTTTTAAAGAAAAGCCTTCAGTTTTTACTTATGAAATGATGTAAACATATCATTTCAATGGAAATTAAGCATCATACAACGATGAGATATTTATTCTTCTCTCAATTAATGAAAAAGATAATTTTTTGATAATAATGTCCAGCATCACAATCTAAAATAAACAGCGATAAATTTTTGCATTGCTCCAGAAAAGCTTACAGATTATAAAAACGTGACGATTTCATATTTGCCCGCTTATCCAATAGGAGATTATCATGAAACTATTCGCAGGAGCTCTTATAATAGGCGCCGCGCTATTCACCCCATTGGCTGATGCGAAAACATTAAAAATCGCTAGTGAAGGCACTTATCCTCCCTTTAGTTATATTGACTCAAATAATCAGCTTAAAGGGTTTGATATTGATATATCTTATGCCCTTTGTAAAAAAATGAAAGTTGAGTGTACAATTGTCACGCAAGATTTCGAGGGGATGATCCCCGGACTTATTGCAAAAAAATATGATGCGATCGTTGCTTCCCTTTCCCATACACAAGAGCGTTTACAAAAAATTGACTTCACAGATCCTTACTACGATACAGCACTGGCTGTCATTGTTACCAAAGATTCGGGAATTAAAGAAATCTCGTCACAAAGCTTTAGAGGCAAAAATCTTGGTGTACAATCAAATACAACACAAGCTGTTTATGCAGAAGATCATTATGCCTCTGAAGAGGTAAAAATCAAACTCTATCCTTCTACAATAGAAGTGAATCGTGACCTTTTAAATCATCGACTTGATGTGATTATTGTTGATAAATTACAAGCATTAAATTGGCTTAAAAATGAAGGAAAAAATTGCTGTCTCCTCCTAGGAACTCTGGAAGAAACAAAATTTCCTGTTGCAATTGCGCTGCGTCAAAACAATAATGATCTTAAAAATAAGTTCAATGAAGCAATAAAAGAAATCCGTTTGGATGGAACTTATGAGAAAATTATGAGAAAATATTTTACAAGCGATGTCTATTAAAGATCCCTATGATATTTAAATGAAATCTACTGTTGATTTTTAAAAACATTATCTAACTCTTTCATGAGGAACACAAGAATGATTGAAAATTTAGCATTGCTATCATTTAGCAATGGTGGATGGGGAATGGTGATACTTTCTAGCGCAGGAATGACACTGTCATTGGCCTTATGTTGTGGCCTTCTTGGACTTCCTCTAGGACTTTTAAATGCTGTGATGATTCGATCTGATATTAAGATAGCAAAAGCTATTGCACGTCTTTTTTCAACGGTGTTTCGTGGGCTCCCAGAACTTTTAACCTTGTTTTTAGTGTACTACGGATTACAAAGCCTTATTCAAAATGTCTTTGACTATTTTAATCTTGAAGTCATGTTTAGTATCAATGCTTTTGTTGCTGGTGTTCTTGCTCTGAGTATGGTTCTTGCCGCTTTTTCTTGTGAAGTTTGGCTTGGAGCATTCAACATTTTTGATAAAGGGCAATATGAGGCTGCTAAAGCTTTAGGGCTTTCACGCTCAACCACATTCTTTCGTATTGTCTTCCCTCAGCTCATCCGAAATGCCTTGCCAGGACTTTCTAATAATTGGCTTACTTTACTGAAAGATACATCCCTCGTTTCAACTATCGCGCTTGTTGACCTCATGCGACAAACGAATTTAGCTGTCGCTGCGACCAATAAACCCATGCTATTTTATCTTGTTTCCTGCTTACTCTATTTATTATTTTCAGCGTTTTTTGCCGCAATCTTACGCTATTTAGAAACATACACTCAAATAGGCTATAAAAAGGTACCAAGTCAATGATTCCTGAGTGGCTTTATTTCCTTTTTAATCCTGATCTTTTAAGCCGTTATGGGCCAAAATTTATTGATGGCTTTATTGTTACTGTTGAGCTTGTTTCTATTTCTTGTTCTCTTGGTTTTTTCCTCGGTATGCTTATTGCTTTTGCACGTTTATCAAAAAATATGCTTTTACAATATTTTGCAAATGCTTATGTTTATTTTTTCCGCGGCTCTCCTTTGTTAGCCCAACTCTTCCTTTTTTATTATGGACTTGGTTCAATGAACAGTTTTTGGCAACAGGTTGGTCTATGGTGGTTTTTTCAAAACGCGTGGTATTGTTGCCTTTTTATTTTCACACTCAATTCTGCTGCCTATCAATCTGAAATCTTTAAAGGAAGTTTTCTATCCGTAACCACTGGACAACGTGAAGCATCAAAAGCTTTAGGTCTGAGCAATTCTATCACATTTTTTAGAGTTATTCTTCCACAAGCAATGATCGTGGCATTACGCCCCCTAGGAAATGAGTTGATTTTAATGATTAAATCGAGTGCCATTGCCTCACTTGTTACTGTTTATGATTTAATGGGAATTGCTAAACTCACTTATTCACGTACATTCGACTTCCAAATTTACGTTTGGGCCGCACTTATCTATCTTTTTATTGTTGAACTCATTCATCGTTTTATTGTTTTTATCGAACATCATCTCACGCGATATTTACGGTAAAATAAAATGATCATAAAAAACTTTACCAAATCAAAATGGTGCATTAATCAATTTATTCATCAATGAAAGAATAAAACAAGATGAATTTAAAAAATAATCAATCAATCTCTCCAAATCACCCCCCTGTGATCTCCATTCAAAACCTCAATAAATGGTATGGAGACTTTCAGGTCTTACACGATATCAACTTTGATGTTCAAGCTGGTGAACATATCGTTATTTGTGGACCATCTGGATCAGGAAAATCAACGCTAATTCGTTGTATTAATCAATTAGAACAAGCACAAAAAGGTTCAATCTGTATTCATAACGTTGATATCAATACTGCTCCTCTACAACAGCAAAAAAATGTTCTGCGAAAGATAGGAATGGTTTTTCAGAACTTTAATTTATTTCCCCACATGAGCGTTCTACAAAATTGTATTTTAGCCCCTATGACAGTTCAAGGGCTTTCCAAACAACAAGCAAAAGAACGGGCAATTCGTTACTTAACGCATGTAGGTATTGAAAAACACTGTGAAAAATATCCTTTACAACTTTCTGGTGGACAACAACAGCGTGTTGCAATTGCTCGTGCGCTTTGTATGGAACCTGAAGTCATGCTTTTTGATGAACCCACTTCAGCTCTTGATCCAGAAAGTGTGGGAGAAGTTTTGGAAGTAATCGCTCAATTGGCCGATACTGGAATTACAATGCTTTGCGTTACCCATGAAATGGGCTTCGCAAAAAAAGTCTCAGAAAGAATACTCTTTCTAGAAAATGGAAAAATTGTTGAAGATACAGCCTCTGACAAATTTTTCACCAACCCTAAAAGCCAACGTGCCCGTGAATTTCTTGCTAAAATTAAACATTAGTCACCAAAATATTGTTTTATTTATACAATTTTACCCCTACTTCTTAAAAGATTGATAATCTTTTGCGCACCGACAATCCCCGATGGGACTTCTGTTTTCATTTTCTGTTTCACCATCTCAAAAGCATCGAGTTGAGCCTGGCGCAATAAAGGATTAGATAAAAGTTGTTCTACCTGTCTTGCTAACATACCAGGACGGATCAATTCATTCAAATATTCTGGAATAATCGGCTTATCAGCAATAATATTTGGAAGAGCAGCGCTCCATAACATCATTTTAGGAAAAATAAATAATTTAGAAAAATGATCAAGTTTATAGCAAAGAGCCATAGGAATTTTTGCTAAAGCTAATTCAAGAGAAACCGTTCCATGGGCTGCAAGAGCAACATCTGCTTGCGCAAAAGCACGCCATTTTTCATCTTCACCAACAACAATCTCTACTTTTCTTTTCCAGCCCTGCACAAAATCACGTATTCTATCCACCAAATGGGGCAAAGTTGGTAAAATAATCTGTAAATGAGGGATACGTTGTATAAGAATCTCTACTGTTTCTTGAAAAATAGGCATTAAAGAACGAATCTCTAAATTGCGTGATCCTGGCAAAATAACCAATGTAGGCGACGATGTTTGTTGACCACACAAATTTCTTTGTTCTTCTTGGCGCTTTTTTTCTAACTGAACTCTCAAAAGAGGAGGATATGTCAAAAGACGATGTCCAACATAGGTGGTAGAAGGACCTCCTAAATCCTGCATAACCTTTTCTTCAAAAGGAAAAACCGCTAAAACATGATCAACAAATCCGCACATAGCTTTTGCACGCTCTGGCCTCCATGCCCAAACGGTTGGTGCAATATATTTAATAATCGGAATAGAAGGTGCTAAAGCGCGGACCTTTTTTGCAACACGATGCGTGAAATCAGGACTATCAATAATAATTAAACAATCAGGTTGCTCTTGTGCGATAAATTTGGATAAATTACGAATATGCAGCAGCAGCAACGGTAATTTTTTCAATACCTCCTTTAAACCTATTAAAGCAATATCATGAGAATCAAAAAAGCTTTTTAAACCTAATGCCTTTAAATGCTGTCCCCCAACACCTATCAAATGAATGTTGCCTCCTATTTGTTGTGATAAACAAGAAATTAAATCCGCCCCGAGCAAATCACCAGATTCCTCACCTGCAACCACAGCAACTTTTAAGAAACAATCATTCATGATCAAACTTTTCAAATGTTTCTATAAATAGAGAATATTTGTTAGCTTTTTCTATTGTTGTTTTCACCGATAATATGAGACTTCTATTTGCCTCCACCGCAATACCAGATAGACCACTCTTTGCAATATTCATTATTGTTGTAGGCCCAATTGATGGCAAATCAACACGATTATCCTGCTGTGGCTTTGCACATTTTACAAGAACACCACCTTGAGGGGGAATTTGCCCTCTTTCTCGCATTTCACAAACACGCCACAACATATTATCAGTTCCCTCAGCCCCCTCCAGAGCAACCACCCTTCCTTGAACAACGACAATGGCTTGTCCTATATCCAATTGACCTAAAAGCTTTGCTGCTTCTGCTGCTAAAAAAATATCCTTCTTCTCTTTCTGTGTGGCACGCCGTACTGTTAAATTAAATTCTATAGGAGCTAAAAGATCTGGAACTATTTCGTGAGCACCAATAACAGAAAAACCGTGTGCTTCAATAATCCGTATAAAAGCTTTTAATAACGCATCGTCCCCCCTCCTCAAAGCCCCAATTAACTTAGGAAGAGCTAAAAATGTTGTCCAGTCCAGTCGCAATTGTGTAAGAAGTGGTCTCTTTTTCACACCACCTGCCAAAACAACATTATAAACTCCAGCTTCTTTCAAGATTTTAACGAGTCGCGCTAACTCTACAATTGATAGCTCACAGTGTTCATAACGATAAAGAACAGAATCTGCCTCACCATGCAAAAGCACAAGAAAAGGATTCTCTCCATTCTTCTCAAGAGTCTGTGCAACAGTAATCGGTAGAACACCACTTCCTGCTATAATAGCAGTACGGCCGGAAAGAAAATTTCTGGCACCCCACATAGGCATTTTTAATCCTTATGTTCTTTTATTCTATCACCTTCAAATTTTGGTGTACAATAAAAACGCTTTCCTTCTTCTTTAATAAAATTAACAACGTCAGCAACCGACTGAGAAGAAGAATAGAAAGAAGCAACATCATTAACACGCTCTTTAAAGGGCTTGCTATGATCAAAAAGCATGGCAACCGCATGACGGAGTGCATGAATATCTTGACGCTCAAGCCCTGCACGCTTCATGCCAATAATATTGAGTCCGGCAAGTTTTGCCTGCACACCAACAGCTGTTCCATAAGGAATCAGATCACCCACCAGTGCAGATACACCGCCGATAAATGCATGATGTCCAACACGAACAAATTGGTGAACAGCAGCACCACCACCGATAATCACATAATCACCAACAGTAACATGACCAGCAATCATCGCATTATTAGCAAATGTTACATGATTGCCGACATGACAATCATGAGCGATATGCGCATAACAAAAAAATTGACAATTATCACCAACAACTGTCATTCCCACACTCGAATCGGAGCCTCTATGCATTGTTACGCCTTCACGAATCGTACAATTCTTACCAATAAAAAGTGTGGTAGCTCCCCCTTTATGTTTATTATTTTGCGGATCTGCCCCCAAAACTGCATGAGAAAAGACTTTACTCTTGGCGCCTAACGTTGTCTTTCCCATTATTACAACATGACTTGTCAAACTACATTCATCACCAATAACAGCCTCTGAACTAATATGGCAAAACGGCCCAACGCGTACATTCTCACCAAGCTGCGCTCCCTTCTCCACAAGAGCCGTTGTATGGATTTTCGTACCGGACATTTTTAATTTCCCATCAAATATCGTTTATTCTTCTTCAACAATCATCGCAGCAATTTCTGCCTCAGCGACGCGGACATCTTCTACTTTTGCAACACATGAAAAACGCCTCATACCAGATCTCTTTTTCAAAAGCTGAACATGAATTTTAAGCTGATCACCAGGCATAACCGGCTTACGAAATTTCGCATTATCAACCGTCATAAGGTAAACCAAATTTGTTTGCTTATTGCCTAAATTTAAAAGTGCTATTGCTCCGGCTGTTTGTGCCATAGCTTCTAAAATCAAAACCCCAGGCATAACAGGCTTTGCTGGAAAATGTCCCGTAAAATGTGGCTCGTTAATCGTTATATTTTTAATACCAATTGCTTCTTGTTCACCATCAATATCAACGATACGATCGATCAATAAAAATGGATAACGGTGCGGTAATATTGAGAGCAATTTTTCAATATCAACAGCCTCTAAATCTCTAGTTCCTTCTGTGCTGATCATCTCAGCTTTTCTCCTTTTTAACTTTTCCCATACTGCGCAACGTTGCTACTTCACGAAACCATTGTTTAAATGGTCGTGCTGGACTCCCTCCCCATTTTTCACCATCCGGAATGTCATTCATAACGCCACTACGACCAGCAATCTGAACACATTTTCCTATCACGATATGATCCGCTACTCCAACCCCTCCGCCAAGCTGAGACATATCCCCTATCGATGTACTCCCAGCAATTCCACATTGAGCGGCAATAAGGCAATAACGACCAATTTTTACATTGTGGGCAATTTGTACAAGATTATCAATCTTGCTTCCTTCTCCAATAACAGTATCTTGAAATGTTCCTCGATCAATCGTGGTATTCGCACCAATTTCCACACCATCTTCAATAATAACGCGACCAAGTTGTGGAATTTTCTCGATTCCATCTTCCCCTCCAACATAACCAAAACCATCTTGCCCAATACAAACACCAGGATAAAGCTGAACCCTATCCCCTATTAAGGAACACTGAACGGTTACTTTAGGAGCAATATAGCAGTCACATCCAATACGGCAATTTTCACCAATAACAGCGGTGGATGAAATAAGAGTTCCTGCACCAATCTCAACATTTCTCCCGATAACAGCTCCCGCTTCAATACACACATCATCGGCAAACTTAGCCGTTGGATGAATATGGGCATGCGGTGAAATCTCTCTCTGTCCTAACCAAGGCATTGGTCTGACAGAATCAGGAAACAAAATACGACCAACCTGAGCAAAATCACGCTGCGGTGTGGATGTCACCAAAATTGCCATTGTGTCAGGAACTTTAAAAACAATATCATTCGTACAAAAAACAGCAACAGCAGAACTGTCTCGTAGAGCATCAGAAAACTTCCGATGCTCCACAAAAACAAGAGAACCTTCCACAGCACTCTCAAGCGAAGAAAGAGTATTGATAACTTTATGAGAAAACTCTGGATTAAGAAGCTTTGCACCCGTCAACTCAGCAACATTTGCAACTGTCAATTGCCGGGACGGCGTAAAAAAAAATGTATCCGCCATCAAAACACTTTCTCTCCCAGCTTAAGCTATTCTCTTCAAGCTTTTCCTTCTTAAAAAACGCTCAAATTAGAACTTCGTAGAAATACCAAAGTTCAATTGCTGCAAACGATCTCCCTCCTGCTTTGTTATTGGCCAAGCATAATCAAAACGCAAAGGACCAAACGGAGAATCCCACATCAAACTCACACCTGCAGATGAGCGCCAAGCACTTTTGGTATGGGTAACAGGCGGCTCACCCTTAAAAACGGCTTTATAATTATTGCCATAGAGCGTAGCAATATCTGCAAACAAAGCACCGCGCAATCCGAATCCTTCAGGCACAACAGGAATAGGAAACTGTACTTCAGCAGTCGCATTCATATATGTCGTTCCCCCTAAGAAATAAACTTCACCCTTATTGGAAACCTGACGAGGACCTATTCCATTGTATTTGAATCCTCGGATCATATCCGTATTCGCTTTAAACATATCGAAAATACGAACACCCTCCTTGCCTATTTCGTGGATATAACCACCGCCAAAGGAAAGTAAACCAACAATATCCCTCTGATCAGAAAGCGTCTTGTACATCATCGCTTTACCCGTGGTCTTCAAGAACTTTGCTCTCCCACCAAGTCCTGCATATTCCTGAAGAAGATGCACGTACCATCCATCATGGGGATTTCTCATATCATCAATCGTATTATAAGTTAAACCATAACTAATCGATGAACGTTTCCAAGGACTTTGCTTAGCTGCTTGAACAATCGCACCAGAATATTTCCCATATAATTCTATTATATCACTCTCTTTGTTGAAATCATACTCTCCACCAAAATCATATTCTTCTTGCACATAAGAATAAGCAACATTCGCAGATAATTGATTATTAATAGGCAACGAAAACCGTAGCGATCCCCCTGTCTGTCGTACATCATAGGCTTTATCAGCACGATAAGTGCTGCGAAAAACATCAACGCCAGCCGATAAACGGTATCCTAAGAAATAAGGATCAACAAATGATAAATTATAATTACGGGATTTTTCTTGCCCTGCTCCTAGCCCTAAACGAACGTACTGACCACGTCCCCCAAGATTACGCTCAGTAACAGAGACTTCAAGTGACATACCAGGACTTGTTCCGCCCGTTGTATAACCTCCAGAAAGAGAGAGATCCCCTGTTGAAGCTTCAACGACATCTATCACCAAAACAACTTGGTCAGATTGCTCAGTTGGAACCATTGAAATATTAACAGCTTTGAAAAAACCTAAACTTTCTAGACGACGTTTCGCCCGCTGCAATAAAGTTTGATTGTAAGCATCTCCTTCATTTAAATCGATCTCACGACGAATGACGTAATCACGCGTTTTCTCATTGCCACGGATATCAATACGCTGAATATATGCACGTGTACCTTGTTCAATATTATATAAAATTGAAATCGTATGATTTGCTAAATCACGGTTTCCACGTGGTTCAACTTTAGCAAAAGCATATCCTGAATCAGCAACCTTATTATTAATAATAGCAACAGACTGTTCAATATCTTCTGCACTATAAACATTCCCTGGCTGGGTCTTAAGCTTGCCTTTCACAGATTGAACGTCAATTCCATCAACATCACTTTCAACCTGAATATCACTAATTTTATAGCGTGGTCCTTCATCAAGCACGAAAGAAATTTTATACGTATTGCTTGCGGCATCAAAAGCCGCTTTAGAAGAGACAACACGAAAATCCGCATAACCACGATTATAATAAAAGCGCCGTAAAGCTTCTTCATCAGCAGCGAGACGCTCTTCACTGTAAACATCGCCTCCCAAAAACTTTGAAAAAATTCCTGAAGACTTTGTTGAAATCACATCACGCAACCGGCGGCTTGCAAAGACAGTATTTCCCTTAAAAGTGATATTACTAATCTTTGTTTTTTGTCCTTCAACAACATTAAACACCACATTAACACGCCCTTTTCCAAGGTTAATCGTTTGAACGTTAACAGTGATATTATTACGACCTAGCGTTTTATAAGCCTCACGAATTGTATTTATATCAGCAGAAAGCTTAGCAGAATTAAAAGGTTCATTTGGCTTTAAAGAAATAAACCGTTTAAGATCTGGGTCTTTAAAAGATTTATTTCCCTGAAATAATATTTGATTGACAACCTCATATTCTTTTACGAATACAATCAATTTATCACCTACTTGATTTATTTTAACATCATAAAATAAACCTAACTCGAAAAGATTCTTCACAGCATGATCAACATCACCACTTGAGATCCCTTGTCCAGCCTTAATACCCATATTGTCTCGAATCGCCTGAGAACTTACAAACTTATTCCCACGAACCTCAATAGAACGGACTACAGATGCTTGTATTTCTCCAACCGCAGCAATTGACATAAAAACCGTTGCTGGGGCAATCATCCCCATCTTTAACACCAACACAGATGCTGCATTTAAAAACTTTGAATTCGTAGTCATTGGCTTTTTTACCTTACTCTTGTTCCTTGGACATGATGCCTTAAAAAGCTAACTGCCATAACAACCTTTTTACAGCGAGACTTTTCATCCCTTAATTACTCATTATAATGTACGACGCCACAATATTTTGCAGACATGGTAAACAACCTTCAATTTGTTTTTGCTATTATTACCCAATTTACAAAGCGTTTTCCATAATTTAATTAGCTAAACCAACAAAAATAATCATTAAAGAAGACAAAAATCATAAAAAGCAGAAGAAGGGAAAAACCTAAACGAAAAAAAATTCCCTGAATTTTAGTGGATATTTTTCTACCAGTAATGACCTCAATGACATGAAATAAAAGATGCCCACCATCAAGCGGTAGAATCGGAAAAAGATTAATAAGCCCAACGCTTATTGAAAGAAAAGCCGCCAAATTCAATAAAGAGATAAAACCTGTCTCGCTCACTTTCCAGGCAATTTTTACGGTTTTAGAAGGCCCACTTAGCCGACAACGATCTTCTTTGCCTCCGATTAAACGACTCATAAAAAGAACAGTTTGAGTGGCAATAAACTCCGTACGGTTTAAGGCTTCTCCTATAGCTGTTACAAAATCATAGCGAATATGCTTTATATAAGTTGGATCTAAACGTGGAGGATTATTTAAATCAACAGGAACACCTACACCGATCATAGCTCTTTGTGTTCGATTCCCAAATCCATCATCTCGCTCAATGACTTTTGGGGTGATGACAGTGGTAAACACGCGCCCCATGCGTTCTATTTTAAACTCTATCGGTTCTCTTCCATGAAAAGCTACATAATTCATCAAATCTTCAAAACTTTCAACCCGTAGACCATCCATTTCAACAAAGCGGTCCCCTAATTCCAAACCGGACTGAATAGCAGGGCTCTCTTTTACCAAAGAACCAACAACGGGTTCAATGGCGACACGACCATAAATAAAGAAAAAAAACGTTAGAATAACAATAGTAAAAAGAGCATTGAAAAAGGGACCAGCAAAAACAGTTGCTGCTTTTTTCCAAGCATGTGCACTGGCAAATGAACCATCAATAATCGGAGATGATGGTGATAATAGCCCCTCGTTTTTATCCTCCTCCCCAACAAATTTTACATACCCGCCTAAAGGGATAAGGGCTAAACGCCATTTCGTACCATGCTTATCTGTGTAACTGGCTATTTGTGGTCCAAATCCAAGTGAAAAAACTAACGCCTTAATACCACACCAGCGCCCAATGAGATAATGCCCAAGTTCGTGCACAAAAATAATAAGCATAATGATGAAAAGAATATTCAAACTTCTTAAAAGAAAATCACCCATAGTGACCATATGATTTAAAAGTCCCAAAATATCTTCTCCCCATTAAATCATGCTAAAAAGATTAAAAGGTGCATTCATGTCAGACATCAATGAACCAATTAAATAAAGAAGACAAGTTGCTCCTACCAATCCATCCATACGATCCATAAAACCACCATGTCCAGGCAAAAAAGAACTGGAATCTTTAACAGAAAAACGTCTTTTAAGCCATGATTGTCCTAAATCACTCAATTGTGAAACAATTGACAAAACAAGTGTGAGGAGTGGCACAAAAAAACTTGCTGAATTTATATCAAAAAATCCAAAAGCAACCCATATACCACCGAAAACGCCGATAAATGTACCACCAAGTGCTCCTGACCATGTTTTATTAGGAGAAAATTGTGGTGCTAATTTAGCCCCCCCCAAAGCACGTCCGATAAAATATCCACCGATATCGGTCCCCCATACTATCGTAAATAAGAAAATAACAACTTGGAACCCCAACATCTCATGATCCCGTAAAAAGCATAAAGCCACAACAGGAAAAGATGCATATAAAAAACCACAAAAAACCCAACCACTGTTTTTTATAGATATAATAGCCAACACTGCAGCCAATACGATTAAAGCACAAAAAATCAATGAAGCTGATACATTCAACACTAAAAAAAAGCCAAAGAAAAAATAAAAAATACCTGCTAATATCTTTTGTAAAACACACCACTTCTCTTGAGTAATATTCATCCACTCATAAAGAATAAAACTGCCAATACACCATGCAAACAGAAAAAAGGTGGTCCCTCCCAACCATGTTAGATACAAAGCAATAACGCCAAACACGAAAGCCGTTAGAACACGATAAACCAAATTAGACAAAACAACATCCAAACAATAAAAATAGAAAATACAAGCTCTAAAATTGATGCAAGAAAAACTTCCCTACCCAGTATTTTTATTTCATACTTGTGCAAATCTCTCTTATAATTTACCATAAATGGTTTAGTCTACCAAGATAGCGCTTATACGGCGAATAATCAATGAAAACAGATCAAAAATCTTCCTTATCTAGATTAATCTTAAAATAAATTTTCAAAGATTTTCTTAAACATAAAATGAGAAAGTGGTTATCTACGCCCTACATAAATTAACTTAGAGGTTTTTTCGTATAAAAGAGCTGCTTTATTAACTCTTTATCATTAAAAAACGAATTACGGCCCATAACATCCGCTTGCCCCATCATTCTGCGCGCATGCTTTATAATAGGCGCTAAGAGTAAGGAAATATTGTTTGTGCTATATTACCCCAACCCCATCTTAGAATATTTGAACCATCCCTCATAATGTTTCTCATCATGTGGTTTAATAATGCCTCCAGTAAAGGGAAGACTTCACTCACAGATTAAAGAATAAAAGCATCAACTCTTTTAAATCAATCTTTCCCCTATCAAGATGATAAAATAGCCCCCTCCATCACACCTTGCTATCACAGCGCACATGACTCTCTGCTCTTATCCATAAAAATAATTTACACGCTGAGGGTGAAATATTTTTCCTAGCAAAAAAAGTCTTAAACGTGCATAATTTCAGATTCTTTCACGGCTAAAATTTTATCGATATCAGCAATGGTTTCATCTGTGAGTTTTTGAACTTTTTCGGATAAACTATGGGCTTCATCTTGTCCAATTTCACCATCTTTTTCTAACTTTTTCAAATTGTCCATACCATCACGACGAACATGACGTGTCGCAACACGCGCTTGCTCTGCATAGTGATGCGCAATTTTTACAAGTTCTTTACGGCGCTCTTCATTCAACTCAGGTAAAGGAATACGTAAATTCGTACCATCCGTTATAGGATTTAAACCAAGCCCAGAATCGCGAATAGCACGCTCGACAGCTCCTACCATCGTTTTATCCCATACAGAAACAGAAAGCATCCGAGGTTCGGGAACAGAAATATTAGCAACCTGATTGATGTGTACAACAGAACCATAAGATTCAACGGTCAATGGCTCTAATAAACTTGCCGATGCCCGCCCCGTCCGTAAGCCACCCAACTCATGTTTAAAAGCCGTGATAGCGCCATCCATGCGACGTTTCAGATCATCCATAATTGATGCAACATTCATATTTCTGTCTCCTTCAATTGTCCTTTGAAGCTTACTCTTATTCCGATACCATTGTAAAGCGCCCTGTTCCATTCAAGACCTTAGCTAATCCGCCTTTTTCATGAATGGAATACACAATAATCGGTACATTATTCTCACGGGCTAAGGTGACCGCCGTTGAATCCATAACCGATAATCCCCATTGCAAAATTTCAACATGTGTTAATTGGTCAAAACGCTTAGCCGTAGGGTCTATTTTGGGATCGGCTGAATAAATACCATCGACTTGTGTTCCTTTAAGAAGAACATCCGCACCAATTTCTGCTGCACGTAAAGTGGCAGCAGAATCAGTGGTAAAAAATGGATTTCCGGTACCACCCGCAAAAATAACAACTTTTCCCTGATTCATATAAGCTATTGCTTTACGTTGCGAAAAACTTTCACAAATTTGTGGCATAGCAATCGCAGAGAGTACAACAGTTTCAACGCCTAATTTTGTCAATGATGTTCGCAATGCTAAAGAATTAATAGCCGTTGCAAGCATTCCCATATGATCACCTGTCACGCGATCCCCACCATGCGAAGCAACAGCAACACCGCGAAAAATATTTCCCCCACCGATAACAACCGCCACTTCTATCCCCATTGCGCGCACTTCTGCAATATCAGCAGCAATACGATCGACAACAGAAACATCAATACCAAAACTCTGTCCCCCCATAAGAGCTTCACCAGAAGCCTTTAAAAGAATACGTTTATATGGAAGTGCTAATGCCATTCATAATCTCCCCAAAAGCACATTGTCTTTTTGCTTTTGACACCACGAAGGGCACCACTTTTTTCACGTGACGCCCTCTTAACAATCACATCGTTTCCATTAGAGGCTCTAAAACCAATGAGGATTTTAAATCTCTGATCAAGAATTTGCAATAACTAGCCTTTTGCGGCTGCCGCAACTTCTGCAGCAAAATCAGACTCCTCTTTTTCTACACCTTCACCAAGTGCAAAACGAACAAAGCCTGTGATTTTTGCTGGAGAACCTATTGATTTCTCAGCGTCCTTTAAAGCAGCCTCAACAGTCATATCAGGATTCATAACAAAAGCTTGAGACAGCAAAACAACCTCTTCAAAAAACTTACGCATACGTCCTTCTACCATTTTTTCAATGATATTTTCAGGTTTTCCAGACTGACGTGCTTGATCTGAAAAAATTGCTTTTTCACGCTCAATGGCACCAGCATCAACGTCTTGTGCTGTAAGTGCTAATGGATTGGTTGCCGCAATATGCATTGCAACCTGCCGACCAAAAGCAAGAGCTGCTTCTTTATTTCCCGTTGTTTCAATTGCAACCAAAACACCAAGTTTTCCAAGCCCATCAGCCACACTATTGTGTATATAAGTCGCAACAACACCATTCTCAACAGACAATTTAACAGAACGACGAAACGTCATATTTTCGCCAATTGTACCAATTGCATCTTTAATTGCAAGCTCTACAGTCTTTTCAGAGCCTGGATAAAGAGAAACAGAAACAGATTCAACATCACCTGGCGTATCCAAAGCGGCAGTTGCTACTTTACGCACAATGTCTTGGAATCCATCATTGCGTGCAACAAAATCTGTTTCAGAATTAATCTCAACCAAAACTGCATGTGAATCTCTTGATACGACTCCAATTAATCCCTCAGCTGCCGTACGACCAGCCTTTTTATCTGCTTTCGCTATTCCTTTTTTACGAAGCCAATCAACAGCAGCTTCCATATCACCATTGGTTTCTGCCAACGCTGCTTTACAGTCCATCATTCCGGCGCCAGATAATTCTCGAAGTTCTTTTACTTGTGCAGCAGTAACGCTCATATTTGCCTCTTCATTCTGTAACAGTGAAAGCGTGCAAACTTCCTCTGCACGCCTATAACTTTTTCTTTAGATAATAAAAGTACCTTAATTAGGCATTTTATATTACTCAGAAACTGCCGAAACCGCATTTTCTTCCAAAATAGGATCCACAGGTGCATCAATTTGAGCTCCTAAATCGATACCCATTGCACCTTGTTGGCGTGCAATACCATCAAGAGCAGCACGCGCAAAAAGATCGCAATAAAGAGAAATCGCACGTGAAGCATCGTCATTCCCTGGTATTGGATGTGTTACATCATCAGGATCACAATTGGTATCAATAATAGCAATCACTGGAATGTTTAAACGTTTTGCTTCTTGGAGTGCAATATTTTCTTTATTTGTATCGATAACAAAGATAAGATCTGGGACAGAACCCATATCTTTAATACCACCAAGCGCACGATTAAGCTTTTCACGATCACGCTCAAGATTTAAACGTTCCTTTTTAGTAAAGCCTTGTGCTTCAGCAGCAAGAATTTTATCAAGCTTTCGCAAACGATGTATCGAATTGGAAATCGTTTTCCAATTCGTCAGCATACCGCCAAGCCAACGCGCATTAACATAATATTGGGCAGAACGATTTGCTGCATCAGCGATAATTTCAGATGCCTGCCGTTTTGTGCCAACAAAGAGAATACGGCCTCCACGCGCAACAGTGTCTGAAACAAGTTTAAGCGCTTGATGTAAAAGTGGAACGGTCTGAGCAAGATCAATAATATGAATATTATTACGCTGACCATAAATATAGGGAGTCATTTTGGGATTCCAGCGATGAGTCTGGTGACCAAAATGCACACCTGCTTCTAAAAGCTGGTGCATAGTAAAATCGGGTAGTGCCATAAATCTTATCCTTTCCGGTTCAACCTCCGCGGAAAAAGCAGGAAAACCTACTACCGGCGGATGCTTGCTAGACTTTCCTCACAGGTTATCTACAAACACCCAAACTCCGCGTGTGGAATAGCGCAAACATACTAATATTTGATTCTTTTTCAAGTTATTTTCTTCAATCATTTAATATTTACATTTTCACATTGATCAAGATCTTTTCCAAGTTCAAGGAATTCAAGACTGTTCAATTTTGCACGCACTGAAAAAGTTCCATAATCTATATGAAGATCACGCATGACGCCATTCTCATGTAAGAGAAAACTGCTCTGATAAACTGGCAAACCATCTTTATTTTCACCATCATCAAAATAAGAGATTGTAATAGGCCAATATTCTTCTTCATCCAATTTTTTCATTTTTTCCGTCTCGCTATCAGATAAAAGCGCTTTCTTTTCCCCGATGACGATACTTTCTTTTATAACTTTATCCGCTTTATTTGTCCCATCAAACACAGTAACATTATAAAAATGATCCCCCGCTTTTGCATGGCGAATAATATTCTTTAATTGCATTATTGGGAATTCAGCCATTGCAAGCTTATACTCTTTTTCCTTTGGCTTCTTTAAGGTAACTGTAATACCATCTCCTGTCCGCTCAGCGACCCCTTCAGCACGATGCGCAACCTCTTCCCCTTCTTGATCGGTAACATTAAAACGAAACGTACGGCTATCTCCTGTTTCATAACTCGTCGTCTGTTGATCTGTTAAACGGACCGGCATATCTTCAATATGAAGACGGCTAATGAAACGAAAACGTGTGCTATAGCCTTGGCATGCCGAACCAGTAAGCTCGTAAACCATTCGCCCTGACATCCCAGAAATTGTCATTTCATGAGAAACATTATCGAGCTGAAAATCATAAATTGCTCGATGAGGCACAATAAAAATAGGCTCTTCAGCTTTCGCCGTACAGAAAAAAACAATATATAAGATTATTGTAAATAATGCTCTAATCATTCCCAACTTCCAAACTTTATTCCCGTTCCATAACATCATACAATAAGGCAAAAAAGGCTAATTTCTCAATTAACCACACATTTCCTTCAATAAAAAAATAGGTTATGCAATGATATGTTTATAGAATAGCTATGGAGTTTAAATTATGACCAATGTAATTGAAAAAAACTTAGAAAAGTTCGGAATCACTCTTCCTGCAGCAACACAACCCCTTGCTAATTACACCACAACTTCACAAAGTGGCAATCAACTCTTTATTTCTGGACAACTCCCTCTTATGAATGGAAAACCTATAGCCATCGGTAAAGTTGGGAGCACTGTGAGTACTGAACAAGCTAAACAAGCATCTGAAGCTTGTGCTCTTAATATTCTCGCTCAACTCAAGGCAACTCTGGGTGACCTCAATAGAATAAAACGCGTGGTAAAAATTACTGTTTTTGTGGCTGTTGATTCCTATTTTACCGATATTCCTTTTGTTGCCAATGGAGCTTCTGATTTATTTGTCAATATTCTTGGTGAAATTGGGAAACACGCTCGTTCTGCTATTGGTGTTGCCTCTCTCCCTATGGATGTTCCTGTAGAAGTTGAAGCCATCATAGAAATCTAAATTTTCATTCAAAAACAGTGCGTTCGGTAAAGATAACTGAAGTCAAAATATTTTTTTGTCTTATACTCTGATAAACCTTGCACTTTTCCGTTTTGACATTAAAATTCCACCCTTACAATAAAAGGAAATATTCGTATGAAACAAGCTTATGACAATAACAATATTTTCGCTAAATTAATTCGTAATGAAATCCCTTCTGTTCGCGTTTACGAAGATGATGATGTTATTGGATTCATGGATATCATGCCACAAGCGCCAGGTCATACGCTGGTCATTCCTAAAAAAGGCTCTAGAAACTTACTTGATGCTGATACTGAAACATTATTTCCTGTTATTAAAGCGGTTCAAAAAATCGCCAATGCCGTCAAAAAAGCCTTTCAAGCCGATGGCATAACGATCATGCAATTTAATGAAGCGGCTAGTCAACAAACCGTTTATCATCTCCATTTTCATATTATACCCCGTATGGAAGGAATAGAACTTACCCCTCATAATGGAGTGATAACACCTACAGAAATACTTGAAGAGAATGCCAAAAAAATTCGTGCTGCCCTATGATAGGCCCTTTTGTAGCATGTTCTTAAGATGTTGCACTTTTCTTTCCTACAGTTTTTTTATTAAAATTTTTCGTTTTACTTTTCTTTGAGCCAACAGATAGATTAGAAGAGGAAATTTCTAACTGTAATCTTTCTTTTTCGCCATTTGACTTTTGTGTCAATACGTGGACAATTCCACCATTGCGTAACTTTCCAAATAAAATTTCATCTGCTAATGGCTTTTTAATATATTCTTGTATAACACGTCCTAAGGGGCGTGCTCCCATCTGAGAATCATATCCTTTATTGGAAAGCCATAAAGTTGCAGAAGGGCTTAATTCAAAACAGATTCCCCGATCAGCTAATTGTGCTTCAAGCTGAAAAATAAATTTTTGCACGATCTGATTGATGCTTAAGTGAGATAAAGGTGCAAAAGGAATAATTGCATCTAATCGATTACGAAATTCTGGTGTAAATAACCGATTGATTGCCTCTATATCCTCACCATCACGATGGACTTTCCCAAATCCAATCGCTGATTTTGCCATATCTGAAGCACCAGCATTGGTTGTCATAATCAAAATAATATTGCGGAAATCAATTTTCTTGCCGTTATGGTCTGTTAATCGACCATAATCCATGACCTGCAATAAAATATTAAATAACTCCGGATGAGCTTTCTCAATCTCATCGAGCAATAAGACTGCGTGAGGCTTCTGATCAACGGCATCTGTAAGGAGACCTCCTTGATCAAACCCTATGTAGCCTGGAGGAGCACCGATTAAGCGCGCTACCGTATGGCGTTCCATATATTCTGACATATCAAAACGTAAGAGCCCAATACCTAAAGATGATGCAAGCTGTTTTGCAACTTCAGTTTTTCCAACACCTGTTGGTCCGGAAAATAAATAACTTCCTATTGGTTTATCTGGTTCGCGTAAACCTGCTCGCGCCAATTTTATGGATGACACTAAAGCGGAAATTGCCCGATCTTGCCCGTAAACAACATGCTTGAGTTCTCTCTCAAGCTTACTCAATATCTTCTGATCATTCCGCGAAACTGTTTTGGGTGGAATCCTTGCAATTGTCGCAACGGTCGCTTCAATTTCTTTAACACCGATAGTCTTTTTGCGCTGTTTTCGTGGCAATAGCTTTTGTGCTGCACCACTTTCATCAATAATATCAATTGCTTTGTCAGGCAATCTACGATCAACCATATAGCGTGAAGATAATTCTACGGATGCCTTCATCGCCTGATCTGTATATTTGATCTGATGAAAATCTTCAAAGTAGGGCTTCATCCCCTGCAAAATCTTAATCGCATCAGGAACAGAAGGTTCATTAATATCAATCTTCTGGAAACGGCGCTCTAAAGCACGATCCTGTTCAAAGAATTTTCGATATTCTCTGTAAGTTGTCGACCCAATACATCGCATAGTTCCAGAAGATAATGCAGGTTTTAAAAGATTTGCTGCATCCATATTTCCCCCTAATGTTGCCCCTGCTCCAATTAAGGTATGAATTTCATCAATAAATAAAATAGCATCTGGATATAGCTCAAACTCTTTAATAACTTGCTTTAATCGTTCTTCAAAATCACCGCGATAACGTGTACCAGCAACAAGTCCCCCCATATCAAGAGAAAATATCGTTGCATTTGATAAAACTTCAGGTACTTGCCCATCAACAATACGCTTTGCTAATCCCTCAATGATAGCGGTTTTTCCTACTCCAGGATCACCAACCAAAAGCGGATTATTTTTTGATCTTCGACATAAAATTTGAATCATGCGTGAAATTTCTTTTTCGCGGCCAATTAATAAATCAATTTTCCCATTCCGCGCTTTACAATTAAGATCAATACAATAACCCGTTAAAGCATTCGTTACCCTTTCACCATTTTCTGAAATCTGCTGATCTAATTGCTCTTCAAGTCCTTCAAGTAACATGGATAATCCATCATCACGCGTAATACCATGTGAAATAAAACGGACAGCATCATAGCGTGTCATTCCCATCTCTTGAAGAAAATAGGCTGCATGGCTTTCACGTTCAGAAAAAATTGCAACAAGAACATTTGCCCCTGATACTTCATCTTTTCCAGCAGATTGAGCATGTATCACCGCACGTTGGATAACACGCTGGAAAAAAGCTGTAGGCTTTGTATCCTCACCAGCTCTAATCTGTTCATCTAACTCTGAGCGAAGATAGTTGGTTAAGCGTTCGCGCAATTCCTCCACATCTACTTGGCATGCCTGAATAACGGAATTTGCATCGGCATCATCTAACAGCGCAAGGAGAAGATGCTCTAATGTTGCATATTCATGTCGCGCTTGGGTAGCAATTGTTAATGCACGATGCAAAACCTCTTCAAGACTAGGTGTAAAAGATGGCATAATTCCTCACTTCCATTCCATTACACATTGTAACGGATGTTCATTTTGACGTGCACACTCTCTCACTTGTACAATTTTCATTTCAGCAACTTCATAAGTATAAGTTCCGCATTCGCCTATCCCATTGTGATGAACATTTAACATAATCCGCGTTGCCTCTTCGAAACTTTTTTTAAAAAAGTTCTTCAAAACGAAAACAACAAAATCCATAGGTGTGTAATCATCATTCAGTAAAAGAACGCGATATAATTTAGGTTTTTGCGGTTTCACCCTAGCCTTAGGTATTATAACCGCACTATGCCTACCTTCATCCCAATTCTTGCCTTTTTCATTATGCATAATATGGAATTTTTCATTATACATAATATGAGGTGTAGAGTTTATTATGAGTGTTTGTCCCATTATCATTTTCCATAGAGCAAATTTCTTATTAATTTTAAATTCTTTCAAAACTATTGCAATAGATCTTTCGCATAAGAAAAGACTTTCCTCCTATGGTTAGATTGAAGTCACTCATAAAATAACTTCTGTAAACAAATTAGTAATACCATTCGTCTAAACTGCATCAGCATATTACAAAAAAGGAAGCTTTATAGAATTTTTTCAGAGTAAATGGAGAAATAGGATACTGCAAGTGTATATTAATGATAAAAAAATTATGCGCTGCTATAAAAAGATAGCAATTTCTTTCGTTATGTTAGCTTTTTCTTGCTGTTGGGCATCAGCGACACCCCAAGGAGCCTATCCTGATAAGTATGCGGCTATTGTTATAGATGCAACGACCGGAAAAACTCTCTTTCAAGCTAACGCCACACTGAAACGTTATCCTGCTTCTTTAACAAAAATGATGACATTGTACCTCCTGTTTGAATCTATGCAGATGGGTCGTGTGACACCCAATACTCCAATTCCTGTTTCGCATTATGCAGCAATGCGCCCACCAACAAAAATTGGATTTAAAGCAGGCCAAACAATTTCTGCAGAAGCCGCTGCTAAAGCACTCATTACAAGATCTGCAAATGATGTTGCTACAGCCATCGCAGAATATCTTGGAGGGAGTGAAAAAAAATTCGCTCGAATGATGACAGCAAAAGCGCGTAAACTTGGCATGAAACATACACATTTTGCCAATGCTTCAGGACTTCCGGATGTGCATAATTATTCTACGGCACGAGATATTGCCACTTTATCATTAGCTCTCCGTAAGCATTTTCCAAAACAATATAAATTATTCAAAACAAAAAGTTTTAATTTCCGTGGACATACGATTAACAGCCACAATAAACTCGTGAAAATAATGAAAGGTGTCGATGGAATTAAAACAGGATACACACAAATGTCAGGTTCTAATTTAGCAACTTCGATGCGTCTTGAGGGGCGCTCTATCGTTGCTGTTGTTATGGGGGGTAAATCATCTACTGCACGTGACGAGCACATGGCTAGCTTATTGAATCAATATTTGCCCAAAGCAAGTCAAATGAAAAGTGGGGAACGTTTAATGGCTTCTGTACACTATCACTTACCCACTGGCGCAAAGACTCCTATACCGACCATTAAAGCTGATTCAAGTAATTTTGATGATGAAATTCCAACTATGTTGACAGCCTTTGCAGAACAACCTAAAAACTCCAATGTTGCGATAACGGCTGTAAATAGGGTCATTGTACCAATACCTAACCCTCAAAAAGCTATACCGGTTGAGACTCATAAAGTTGTAAGCGCTTCTTTGTCCACAAATGCCGGATGGGCTATCCAAATTGGTTCTCTTCCTAGTAAAGAACAAGCAAACACTCTGCTTTTAAAAGCAAAAGATACAGCTTTTTCTACTTTAAAGAACGCCTCTTCACATATGCAACTGTTTGAAAAAAATGGGCAGCGTTATTACCGAGCCCGATTTACAGGATTTCAATCAAAAAAAGCAGCATTTGATGCTTGTTCTACATTAAAGAAAGCAAATTTTAACTGCTATACTGTAGCCTACTAAAAGTTTTTGAATTCTGCGTTAAGGATAGTATTATGACAGATAATGCTTTTGCTTCATTTCATGAAAAAGAAAAATTATTGAAGCAATCATCTCTTCTTTCATTGCGTTCTCTTCATGATGCTGCAGAAAAACTTACTGGTTTAAAATATAATTCAACTGCATTAGATACACAATCCCTTGTTAATCTTCTCATTTGCCAAACAATGCGCAATCGTCGTCTCATGATGCCTCCTGTACGCATTCATTTGCGTGTTGCGAGTCAAACTGGTACTGTGCCTATTAAAATCCATCTAGGAGCAACAAATATTTAACTCTACAAATCTTTTCTAAAAGAATTATTTTATTATTGCACCATTATCTATAGTCTTAGAAAATCCTTTGATAGACATACTTCTTTCTTAAGTCGTGGGAATTATGTTGATGGCTTTTTCAATTATCCAATATCTTCAAGATTCCAATCAAACTATTTTTCAAGGACACAAAGAATACCAAATATTTTTCCACTTTTTGATTTAATAGCAAAAATTGTCCTTGAAATCTTTCTTAAAAAAATAAACCCTACATGGGATGAAAGCTTATCATTTTAGAGGTTATCGTAAAAGTATAAAAAATTCCTCTTAATGATGATTTCCTCTACAACAGACACGCTGTAAAAAATAATCTAAGCCCTTTTAATTTTATTTCTTTCAACAAACAAAGCAAATTTAAAAATACAAAGACTATCGATAAAAAACGTAAAAGAAATTATCAGATTAAATATCATGATACAATTTCCATAAGATTTTAATTTATAATGATAATTTATTTTTTTATATACTTTGATATAGCAGCAAGTGAAATAGGACAATGAGATGAAAAAATTAAATTACTTTTAGAGATGTAACAGGCTTTTTAATTATTTTCATGCTTCTAATGATAAAGATATACGAAATTCTTCTTTAGCATCTCATTAACCTTTTACACCTTCAGCAGGGATTATCCATAAATCATCTTCAATCTAATTATCACAACTATAACGCAATGGATATGTAAGAATAAATATACGCAAAATCAAATGTGTTATGTGTTGTTTTGCAAAGTCTTTTTATAAAAAGCAGGCTTTTCTTTTCAATCCATTGCTGGTAAATTTTTTGTTTTATAGAGTTGTTTTCCTAAGAGAGCCTGTACTTTTTCTATTGCCTGTAAATCAATATCCAAATCCCAAGCAATCGCATGTTTAAGACAAATATTCAAGCGATTTAGTGTTTTTTTTATTGCAGCTTTTATATGCCAGATGGAAAAAGGGGTACTGCGTATCCTCTGTTGGGTAATCTCTAAAACAGGCAGAAAACTTAATTTTGGAAAAATATGAAATTTTAAAAAGGTAAAAACTAATCCTCACCCTCGCCATCAACTTTTAATTAAGCTTTACAACTTTCAAAAGTACCTAAAGCGAGTCCTTTAAATAATGAAGATTACGCACTATCTCACGCTTTTGTTTATCACATTCTTTAATGGTATCACAATCTTCATGTAAAACAAACTCACGAATGAGCAATACGACAATCTTCTATTACCTGCAGACAATGCTTTGATTTATAATGATAATTCACTGTTTTGCATATTGAATGAGAGTCCCGAATACCGTAAGATTCTCTCATTTCAAATCTGTTTATCTTGAATCAATCAAAACCACTCATTTGCACATAACAAGCGGGATGAGTGTGTGGATCAAATTTGTATAAGAAAGGAGTAAAAATGGTCCTTATGAATCGTCTTAATGCAAGGTCTGTTGCAACATTGGGGGCTGGCAAATATAACGATGGTGCCGGCTTGTTACTCCACAAACGTAAAAATGGTGGTGCTCAATGGATTTATCGTTATACCCTTCACGGGCGCCGTCGCGAAATGGGCTTGGGAGCGTTGCGAGATGTTTCTTTAAAACAAGCCCGTGAAATTGTAAACCAATGGCGTTCTGTTTTGCATGAAGGTCGTGACCCCATTAAAGAACGCGATAAACAAAAGCGTGAGGCAATAAACAATCTTCATTATTTAAAAGATATTGCTTTAGACGCTTTTGAAAGTCGTAAAGCTGAATTAAAAGGGGATGGGAAAAATGGACATTGGTTTTTACCATTACGCCTTCATATTCTGCCTAAATTAGGCTGTCTGCCGGTTTCTGAGATTACACAAACAGAGATACGCAATACCCTCGCTCCCATTTGGCATACAAAAACTGGAGCTGCTCGGACAGCATTAATACGTCTCAAACTTTGTCTCAAACATGCGGCTGCATTAGGTTTGGATGTTGATTTACAAGCAACAGAAAAAGCACGTGCGCTCTTAGGAAAACAACGTCATAAAACGCAAAATTTTCCAGCTATGCATTGGAGAGATGTGCCGGCTTTTTATAAAACACTTTGTCAAAAAGCAGCTATAACACAACTGGCTTTGCGTTTGCTTATACTTACAGGCGTTCGTACCAATTCCTTGCGTCATATTCGTGAAGATCAAATTGAAGATGATGTCTGGACTATCCCTGCTGAAAACATGAAAGGAAAACGTGATGCTACAACAGAATTTCGCGTGCCCTTATCTTCAGAAGCACTAAAAGTGATTGAACAAGCCCGTTGTATATCCAAAAGTAAGTTCATTCTGTCTTTTTCCGGTCGTGCTCCCCTTGCTGCAAATCGTATGGCTCAATATATGAGAGACAATAAACTTGATGCCTGCCCCCATGGTTTTCGCTCTAGTTTACGCGATTGGCTTGCTGAAACAACCGATGCCCCCTATGAGGTCGCTGAAACCATTCTAAGTCATACAGTTGGGGGTAAAGTAGAGCGTGCCTATCGTCGTACAGACTATTTAGAACAGCGTCGTGTCTATATGGATAAATGGGCGGCTTATGTCACCGGTCAATCTTAAGATATGGGGTGTAATACCCCATAATCTGTGGATAACTTTATCTCTTTGTTTTCTCATTCTTTATCAATAAGATTCATAAATTATCACATCAGAAAATATATGATAAAATACTGTTTTCTATAGATTAAATACCTTTCATATGATGCAAAAATATGGTTAATAAATGCTTATGATTTGTTCTCATTTTTTATAATATTTGAAAGGATTTTACTATGATAGAAAATGATATTCTTTTAACAGACCGTGAAAGTGCAAAACTGCTTCATATGAGTGTCTCAACTTTCCGCCGTCATGTGACCAATGGCTCTTTACCAAAACCTTTAAAATTTGGTTTTTTATCCCGTTGGTTACAATCGGATCTTTTGAATGTTATAGAACAAGCAAAACAGCAACGTCAAAGTGATGCGGCATAAAAAAACCTTGTCACATAAGGATGGACAAGGCTTTTCATTTTCATACGAAGTTATTGGATTTTTTTACAAGAAGTGCAAATATCCTCCTGTAACGTATGCATTCCTTAGGTCATATTGCTTCCACACACAGTGTTAGATGGTTGATTGAAGGAACAATCCCGCATGAGTATGGGAATACATCAATGTGGGGATTGTTTCCATCAACAGTAAAATTTAAGGATAGCATTCATATTGTTCTGGATGTTTTTTACAAAACGGGCTGTTTAAGCGCCTCTTGACACTTCTCTGGGGTATGACAGCACCAGGATGACAAATCGGCAAGTTTTCGGCTTTATGATTTCCACACCATCCCCCCCGACATCATATTTATAGCGAAACCCTGATTGAAGCATACAAGCATCAATGGTTGCCATTTGATTTAAACTGAGGTTTCTATTTTCTGAATCCTAATCAATAAGGCTCGGCATATCACATTCTAAGAGGGCTTTTCCTATCTCAGTAAAGTTTGCACCTGGCTTCAACCACCCGTATACTTCTCCTGGAGGAAGTTTATCGATATTTGATATGTCACATCCAGTGATACTTAACAGAATAAGCACACTCAATAATTTAAACAATGTATTCATTTTTTTTCTCCATAAAAAACCTAAACCTAAATTATCTAAAATCGCATGAGGTACATAAATTGTTGCATTATGATGTTTTCCATAAGCATCTTGACATTTTTTCCCTGCATCACCATAGCAATTATGTGTGCTAGGGTTAAAGCCACGTATCGCTCCCCATTCCTCTCTCATTGGAATTGCTGGTGGAAATAATAGATAGGGGAACTTCAAGGGTACCTTAAAGCTGTAGGCCAATTGTCACCAATTCCTGTCCCAATAGGATCAGGTATATGGCTTTGTAAGTAAACATGATCTTTTTTACCATCGCTTACATAATAGTGTGCATTCGCTATCGATTGAGCATGATCCGTGGGTCCATAAAGATAGATCTGTTTTTTCTGCTATACCGTGGATGCCACGCTTTTCAAAGTCACGTAGTCCATTGCCTACTGTTAAGCTACCACGACTATGCGCACTCACAATAGCCCCATCATTACCATAACGAGAGATAAAGTCTTGGAACTTCTTGGTTGAATTGCTCAATGCCCAAGTATTACCTTCAAGAAACTTTTGATAAAATGCTATCCCAAACTCTACCAGCACATCTTTAGATTGTGGAAAATATGTAAAATAAAGGTGACCATTGTTATTAACAGCCATTTGGACAGCATTAGCCGCTGCATCATCCGGTGAATAAAAAATGCCATTGTAAAGCATATAAACATTGCCATCAGAGCCTTTTTGTAAATGATTTTCTTCTTCTGGTTTTAAATAGTGATACAGAGTAATATTTTTTCCATCATTGCCTTTGATATACTCTCCATTGTCATTAGTTAAATAGAGAACATTGCCATTTTCATCGTGCGCAACCTCAGCCATTGGGTGAACAACACGAAGTGTCATTTTACGTACTTCATCCCAATATCCCAATCCTTCATCGGATAAATCATTGATCATGTCTAAGCGATTATGCACTGCTCCCTCAAGCGATGTGGCGTCTATCGGTGCAACAGCCTGGTAGGCTGCTGCGGTATTGCGGTTGAGAGAGTCAATGATTTTCCAGCATCTTGCCCCATCGCTCTCTGGCTGCTTTTACCCGTTAGGATGATGGTGCCATCACTGATGGCAGATTTTGTTTCCCCTTCTACGCTATCCTTGGCTTTTCCGTGATTTAAAACATTCTTGGTAATGTTCTTTATCGTGTCATTTCCAGAAAGGCTAAAACCATAGCTGCTAGCTTGAGCATGGGCACTGTTGGTGATATCACTGGTGCTGATGTTTCCGGTGGCCAGACTATTTTTATCCGCTGAGGCACTGCTGGCAATAATGCCGCCGTTCATGGTTGTTTGATTTTTAACGTTAATCTCAAAGTCGCCATCACTCGCTTTAATGTCTGATTGTTCCACAACATTGTGATAATCACTAGAGGTTTTATCCTTTGTTAAAGGCAATATTGGTTGAGGCTACATCCTCTTTTTTTCCACCATTAAAACCAATAGAAAAAGAGTTTTGCTTGCTGGAGCTTTTTCCCGTATCGCTCTGGCTGGTAATGATGAGAGCACCATCAACATCCATATCCACCGAGAACCACTCGTTCCATAGGTGCAACCAACATTCGTTGAAATGCTTTGCGAATGATTTTGCGCTGTTAAGGTTGGCATTCAAGTGCGTTTTTATGTCTTTTACAATAAGGGCTATATTTAAGCGTTTCTCAACACTTCGCTGAGGCATAACTGCACCAGGACGACATATGGGAAGGTTGTCCGATTTATGATTCTCACACCATTCTTGTATGGTAAAGCTAGGGCGAAAACCTGATTGCCCCATACAAATTTCAATACTAGCAAATTGATTCAAATCTAGCGCCACAACCTTATCAAGGTCCAGTACTCCACATTCTAAAAGTATTTTCTGTCTCCATAATATATATTACGCACCCACTTTTGTTTATATTTTTTACTGTCTAGATTTCTTATCTCTGAAATAACATCTGTGCCTATTTGTATCCCTAAAAAGAACGGATTACTCTTTAATAGCTTCAAATATGGTTGAATATAGATGTGCCCCCCCTGTTGCAATCCGAAAATATTTTTTACAAATGAGACACATACAAGTATATTTATGAAGTAAATCATAATCGAGATCAAAAGGCTCTCCACCAGAAAGAATAATAAAATCAGATTTTATGTCATTTATTGTATATAAAGATTCAGGCAACACGTCATCTCTCACCATACATTCCATCGAATACGGACAATGATTGCAGCCCGCACTGCAATTTTCATTACAAATTACAATATTATCGCCCATGAAATTTCTCATTCAAATTCATATAATCCAATACTAATTGTTTCATGAAAATATTTTGGTATAGACAAAGATCAGAAATTTTTTTAGCTACAAACGCTTTTATCATTGGTAAAGCTTCATCCTTTGATATAGACAGCAAATGAGAAATATAGTCTATCCGTTCTTCTAAATTGAGAGATAATCTTGGACTGGTGAAAAATGTTAAGATATCCAATTCCGGACTGGCTTCTTGACATAAATCCCAATCCACTACCATAAAAGAACTATCAGGAGTAACAATGATATTATCAGGATGTAAGTCTCCATGTGATAAGATTATATTCTTGCTTAATCGATCTTGAAAGATCTTATTGATTTGATCAATAATCGCCTTTTGATGCAGCAAATCCATTTGGCTCAATACAGTACCCCGGATAAACTCCCATTCGACTACTTCATCGCAAAGTGTTATCAAATTTGGTGCAGGATAAAGACTTTGTCGAAAAGAGCCATCCTTGATGTTTTCATTAATGCACGATGCTTTCGGATAAATTTGCCCATAGGAAAACTCTTGATGCTTGCGTTTCAAGAAATGTTGTTTTGACGATTGTGCATTTTCAGGCTGTAACCAAATGATTTCTTGTTTTCTGACAAAAATAATTAAAGCAGACATCCCAAAAATCACAGCCATAACCACTGCCAACCAAAAATTAGCTTGCCAGAATGTTGAAAAAACATGACCGTATAAAAAACTGAATGCAAAGGATACAACAGCTGTAATAATGGCTGTAAATGATAAAACAGTCGCGATAGCTTTGGGATCAATCAGTGAATTTATAAGAAGAGACGACAGATAAGATCGATAAGCAGATTTAAAAACACATAGCAGTAAAAATCCTAATATAAGAGCCGCAATGATTTGAAATGACATGAGAAAAAAAGCAATGGTTACCATACAACCAATCATTAAGACGGGAAAAATAGGATTTTGAAACTTTGAAAAATACTTCTGAACCAATATATTGGAACTTGCTGAAAAAAAATTCCCAATGATAAAAATAATCGAAACAAAAATAGCAGGTTGAAATGGCAAAAAATCAGAAAATGCGATAGAAACAGTTCGATTATTAACCAAAATAGCAAAAGCTGAAACTGCACTTAAAAAAATAAGAGTGAAGCGATAAGGATTTTTAACTTCTTTACGGCTGGCGCACATAACTGTGAAAATACTCGGATGAGCGTTGATATGAAAACTATCTAATCCCTTCGTCAGTTTTGAAAACATAAAAATAGCAAAAATTAATGAAAGGACTTGAAAAATCACAGGCAATACAGGATGCACATAATAAAGTATTCCCCCTAAAAAAATAAGTACCGTTGTCACACTATAGGTAACAGCAGCCACTTCGGACTTAACGGAAAACAGTGTGCGATGCTTTGGTACTACAGAAAAGAGTAAACTATCTTCCGCACCTGAGAAACAAGCGGCTGCTAATGTAATACACAGCAAATAAGTGGCGTAAGCAAAATACGCATAATTCATAAAAAGAGCTAAAAAACCGCAAAGAAAGAAAAACAGCCCAGTATAAATAACGCGCTTACTTCCATAAACATCTGATAATAAACCCAAGGGGACTTCTAAGATCAAAGGAAGCAATAAAAAATAACTACCGATTAAAACAATATCTGCTTGCGACAAATGCAATTTTTCCGACAAAAAAAGTGGTAAAACAGCAACCACTAGAGCAGTAGACTTGCTAACACTATAAATCTTAAATTGCTTAACCTTATCCACAAAATACCTTCCCGCTCCATGCGCCAGATTCTTTCAAAGATTTTAAAACACTTTGAGCAGACCAATCTATTGCCTCATAATTTTGTAGATTCCCAAAAGCTTCTGAATAAAAGCAATTTTTTAAATCTCCATTATAATCCAATACCAAGGATGAAAATAGAAATAAACACATTAACGGCGACGAAACGTACGTAGAATTTTCGCCTAAGTAATAATTAATACAATTTACAAAATTTTGTGACGTCCATGAGATTTTCCTTTCTTGGAACTTTTTATCTATATAAATCTGGAGGGGGGATTCTTTCCTTGATAATTCATCTCTCAAATGAAAAAGTGAGGCGTTTGGCGGAAAGTTTTGTTTCTTAAAGCCTTAGATCAATCCTTTGTATTATTTTTTCTAGAAAAACTAAATGATGACGTATCGAGCGGGATGAATCCGATATAATCGACATTTTGGCTTATACAAAAATCGATAAAATTAATAATATTTTCTAGAATCTCTTTGGTAACTGTCGCTCTTATTCCTATACTTTGCAGAGGTTGAAGATTCTTAAATGTTTCAATGTTTTTCCACACGCGATCAAATTTATTCGCCCCCCGTATATCATAATAGCCTCCTCATATTGTTACTATGTACCTTATGTATATTCAAAACAATTAGTATTTTGTAAAAAGTTTAAAATTCTACAACTTTATAATTGTAAAGTCAATTTAACTGTATTATGAAATATTCAGTTTGGAAAACAAATTGGCCTATACCGGTATAAATCGAAAAACTCTTGTGCTCAGCTAATTTCCATTTTAATTATTAAGTTCATTCAAAAAGTATTATTCCTGATTTCAATGGCTATTTCACTTCAATCGCAATAAAAAATATGCAATGTTCTACTTTATCAAGTAATTTAAAAAAGGTTTTTTTGGGCTGAAATAAAGAATAGTTGTTGCGTAAATCAGCTTCTCAGAAGAAAAATTTTTCAATTATTTTTCTGTTTTAATTGTAATTTTGTGAAATACTACTTGCGGTGAAATTACCTTTAAAAGAGGTTCTACTCGACGCCAAAATACAAACTTTTATTTCTTATTAAAGATACAATCATATTGATTTATAATGATAATCTAGCGTTATTCATATTGAATTAGACCCTCGAATAACGCAAGATTCTCTCATTCCAAACCTGTTTATGTTGAATCAATCAAAACCACTCGCTTGCACATAACAAGCGGGATGAGTGTGTGGATCAAATTTGTATAAGAAAGAACTAAAAATGGTTCTTATGAATCGTCTTAAGTGCCAAGGGCTGTCGCAACATTGGGGGCTGGCGAATAGTGTGATGGTGCCGGCTTATTACTTCATAAGCGTAAAGATGGAGGTGCTCAATGGATTTACGGTATACTCTTCACGGGCGCCGTCATGAAATGGGCTTGGGAGCGTTGCGAGATGTTTCTTTAAAACAAGCCCGTGAATGTGCAAATCAATGGCATTCTGTTCTAGGTGAGGGGCGTGACCCCATTAAAGAACGCAATAAACAAAAGCGTGAGGCAATAAGTAATCTTCATTATTTAAAATGATATTGCTTTAGATACTTTTGAAAGCCGTAAAGCTGAATTAAAAGGAGATGGTAAGGATGAAAGTTGGTTTCTACCCTTAAAACTCCATATTCTCCCTAAATTGGGCTGCCTGCCCGTTTCTGAGATTACCCAAACAGAGATACGCAATACCCTCGCTCCTATTTGGCATATAAAAGCTGATACAGCCCGTAAAGCACTGAACCGTCTTAATATATGTCTCAAACATGCGGCTGCCAAGCCATGCACCATGAAATAAACGATGATGGTTTATTGCAACGGTTTCAAATGCTGGTCTTTCCCGATGAACGAAAAAAGCGTGACTGGGTTGATAGATCTCCCAATCAAAAGGCATGGGAAAACTATCAAGAGGTCTTTTGTTCTCTTTATGATAAACCTTTAGGATCACCAAAACACCCCATGACCATACGCTTTTCTGCTGATGCTCAAGAGATGTTTCGTGAATGGTGGGAAAATTTTCAAAAAACAATCAAAGGGGGGAATTTCTCTACAAGTTTACAATCATATCTTTTGAAAATGAATAAAACCATACCAACCCTTGCGTTGATTTTTGAACTGTGTGAAGGTGGGCGTTTTGAAATCAATAGAAATGCCCTTGAGAGAGCCTTGTATTGGGAAAAATATCTGATAAGTCACGCAAAACGTCTTTATGCGGCGGGGGATACATTAACAGCAGAGCGTGCAAAATTAATTGTCGAACGCTGTGATTGTTTACCCGATGTTTTTACGGCAAGGGATATCTATAGACGATGTTGGAGTTTTTTAAAAGACAAAGAAGCTGTCACGCAAGCTTTAGAACTTTTATGCCGTTGCAACTATATTCGTGCAATATCTGAAAACAATAGCTCTAAAAGCGGTCGACCTACAATACGCTATGAATGGAATCCTTTAATGAAAAGTGATAAGATATCACAATAGGCAATCTGAAAATATTATAAAACACTAAACTTTATAACCTTTATTTGTGTCATAAACCTTAAAAGTCTTTTTATCTCTTAATTTCGAGGATTTTGAAGGTTTTGAAGGTTCCTTTTACCCCTCCCTTTATATATTTTTTTCAATAAAAAATAAAAGTTATTATATTTCAATGTGTTATTTTTTATCAAGTTTTAAAATAACAACCTATAGTGATATTATGAAGCTATAGATACAATTAATAATATATTTTGAAGGTATTTTGAGAGTGTTAGAAATCTTCAAAACCTATCTATTAAAGTGTCTCATAAAACCTATCAAAATAATCATTCTGATTTCTTAAAGTACATACTTCATTTGTCTTGATTAACACGTCAAACGATAAGCAAATTTCACTATTTTGCTGATCTTATCTCTCTTATAAGCTGTTGATAAGAATTCTTTAAGAACCTCTTTGAAAAAAACTATAGGCTTTTTTCCCATTTTTATTGTCGTTCTTAAAGTGAATTAGGACATCTATCAAAACATTTATTTTAACGCTTTAATATATTTTAAAAACATATCGTATTAATCACATTTAACGATTGGAATGAACAAACAATAGTCCTATGTGAATATGATATGTATAAAAAAATAAATTACCTTTTTGAAATTATTGGTGTTATTATAATTATAACAGCATTTATTTTTACGTGTACGCTATTATTAACTCCCGTGTAGATTAAGCGTTTTTCTGCATTTTTATCTATATTCATTCAAAACGTATTTAATAAGCTTCATTTCAATTCTTTTAAAGAGAATTAATGAGTATAGAAGTTAGAGAAACTGAATAGACTTATGAGGTTTTACATATCTCTCAAGGGGCATAGAATATAGCTATTAATCTATACCTCCTTTATTAAGCTGATTACCTACAATCTTAAAAGAAGTGTTTATATGCGTTATCTAAAAAGAGAACATTTGCACTTTTAAACACTCTTATTTGGATTGCTTTAAGACTTGTAAGAAATCTCATCTTAAATAGAATACGCTTCTTTTGGATTGGCTTTAAGAGATTATACCGAAATCTCAAATGATAGCTTTATTGTTTTCAAAAGCTTTGTTTAAAGAGAGATTTGTATATTCATTTTGCTATAGGTTTTGAAGGTTTCTAATACTCTCAAAATACCTTCAAAATATATTATTAGTTGTTTTTATAGCTTTATAATATCACTATAGGTTGTTATTTTTAAACTTGATAAAAGTTAATACATTGAAATATAAATAACTTTTATTTTTAATTGAAAAAAAAATATATAAGAGGGCGTAAAAAGAATCTTCAAAATTCTCAAAACTCATAACCATAATGATCTTGATAGCATTTCTTATGATTATAAATCGTTTCTTTTGAAATGCTTTAAAGGATCACATGCTTTCATAAGACGTATTTTAATCATTCTCTAAAAATTATAAGATATGGAATCTTTTGAGATTTTCTCAATATTTCTTAAAGTTTCAAAATCCTATTTTTCCCGTCTTAATGATTGGTTGTATGGTAACCATTGTTTTTTTTCTCATGTCATTTCAAATCAAAGAGTTATTTCTTGTCTTTTTTTACGATAAACTTGGCTATTTTCTCTTTCCAAGAGCGAGGGTATTCATCGCTAGAAAGCTCTCAGTGATTATCAGAATCTTTTGTTATATGTTCAATCAAAGCGTAGCTTAGTTGCTTCACCTTTGATACTTCTTGAGCTAAAGCTATAGCCCATTCAAGATGAAGCTGTTGGATGCTTTCGCCAAAACCTAAATGATCCCCTGCTGCAAAGCTTTTTTGATAAGAGAGCGAAGTCTTTCAAAAAGATCAATCTCTTTGACCGCCCATTCTAGTGCATCATCAAGCGCCTGTGTTAAACGATCTGCAGTAACCTCTGGTTCAAAGATTTCCAAACCCTTGGCTTCAAAATTAAGCTGTATATCTGGAATATTTTCCGTGTGTGTAGGATCAATGAATTTGCAAGCTGCGGAAAGAATACCCGTGCTAATCAAAAAGGCGCTATCGAATTGTGGACAATCTTTAGCAATTTCATCGTTGTAAAGAATGTCTACTTCACGATCAGCCAATTGATAGCTTGCCATATGGTCATTCTCATCGATTTTCTCGGTTGACCAGCCTAGGCTTTTTAAAAGCGCTGTGGCACTTTCCATGGTCAATGGAGCATCTTTATTTATCATCCGTTTCATCTATATCCTCTGTCGCCTCAACAGATGTTGTTTGTAGATCCAAGCTTAAAATCGGAGCGTTTTTTGGAAAACCCGTTCGATAACCCCGTGCAAGACTAAAAGCGTTGTCAATTGTATATTTCGTGATACCTTTTACAAAACCTAAAGGATTTCACTTTCTAAAATTCTCCTTGTAAGATTTGAGCTTTTCAACATCTCCAATCAAAACAAGCGCAATAAGGTGACGCGCCACAAGATCAAGTTCACTGTCTGGGGAAAACGCTACATAATCATAAATGATTTGATTGACATTTTGCTGCTCAGCCCATTCAAGTATATCTGTACAAATCTTCTTCAGCTTGCCTTCATCCAATTCAGGACTCGAAACTGTATAAACTTCTTCGCTTCTTTGAGGGCTATATATTGAGGAATATTGCTAAAAAGAGATCGATAAGCCATGGAAAAGCCAAGTGTTGAAAGGGAAGCCTTAAATGCAACAATCGGCTCTTCTTCATCACTTTGAAGGCTATACATTATATTGATGATACGGTCTTTACTTATAAAATAAGCATTGCGATTGTAGTTTTTATCCCGATAAACTGTCCAGCCCTTTTAATTGCTCAGCAACTTTATTGAAAGTAATCAAAGCTTGTGGACCAAGATGCGCTTCAGCAGCTTCTCGTTCATGAAGGATTTTTAGATATTTTTCAGCAAATTCAACAGCGTACTTAACAGACTTTTCTACGATATTGCTTTCCAAACGTTCAGAAATTGTACCTACCGCAATGGAATTTTGATAAGATATCAGCACATCAATCTTTCCAGTCAATGCTATCCACTCAGAAATTTTGGTAAGCTCTTTCTCATGCAATGTCTTTACACAAATATCAATTCCTTTACCAAAACCGCTAAAAATCCCCCCCAATCGTATTAAAAGACTTATAAATATTTGTAGGTGATATACACTCATATTCCTCTCTATAGTGAATATACTTGCAAGCTACAGAAATCTCTTCGTTAGAGATCTCAGCTTCAAGACGGACATTGTAATTGTCATAGAGATGTACAAAACCAAAATCAAATTGAATAAAACGATCTGGCAAAGAGAGCCACATTTTTCCAGGTTCTGTAGAAAACCAACCTTGCTTTTTAAGAATACAACTTGCTGCGATAAGACTTATCGAGCGCTGTTTGGGCTTTTTACGCCTTAGAATATCGTCTAACTCCCCATTCTTATAGGCCTCTGCAAATAAAATAAGGCGATCAGTCCACGTCATCATTTTACAATCAGAAAATTCTGGCACAAATAATTGGGGCGTAGGCTCATAACTCCTTAAAGCTTCTATGTCGCCAAGAAGAGCCTTTGCAACAAGAGAATGATTAGCGGCTTCTTCATGTAATTTTTGTTCAATATCTTGTACTTTTGCCCACGCAATTACCCTATTTAAAGCTTCCTCAATATGGTTTTCAGAAAGATCCTGTACCGTAATTCCGAAATCGCTTACTTCTGGATAAAGTACATATCCATACCGCGACTTTTTTCCCCTAGAATATTCACAAGCAAGACTATAAGAAGCAGTTGTAAGACTAGCTAATAACCAAAATTTCTCACCATCCTTTTCATGTTTTACACCATAGCTCAAATCCACAATGCGATCGGGAAAATAATAATAGGCAAATATATCGCCTACTTCATCACGATAAGGCTCACAGCCAAGACTTTTTAATATTTATGCTGCATCTTTAGTTTGCATAATGCTTCACTCTTCTCCAATCCCCGGATAACAGCTAACTGTGTAAGCAATTATTCTATTCCACTCTTTGTTTATTTGATTTTCACTCCAATTGTCTCTAAACTGCTTTCAGCAGCTCTGTATCTCCTTCAAATTTTTTCAAATCTTCCTGGTATTTATTAAGCTTTTCCTTATTTTCCTCTAAATACCGTTTCATAATTTTTCCAAAAGGTTTTGCATCTCCTGTTTGATATGCTATTTCAAAATCTTTTTGACATTCTGTTAATCAAGAATTACCAGTTTTTATATCAATAACTTTTAATACGCTTTTTTCCACATAAATAATATCAGGGCGATGTATTTTTTTTAAAGCAAAATTCATAGATTATTCTCCACAATTCAAAGCTTATTCCTGTTAATACTAATTTTCTGCCATCGATGATAGCTGATCTCATACTCCCAACTTAACTTTCAAAGCCCTGTTATATTTTTAATTTTCCTCATCACTCAATTTCCTTAAGTCCTGGATAACGAAAAAGCTTAAATTCGGTTTTCTCTAACTTATTACTTAATTGTTCTTTAACCCAGTTTTGATTAGCTTTTCTCAATTGATCTTGATTTCCTTTAAAATTTTTAAAATCTTCTTGATATTTTTCTAAGAATTCTTTATTTTTTTTTAAGAAGTTTTATAAATTTTTCTTTTGTTGGTTCTGTATTTCCTTCTTCATGTGCCTCTTTTAAAATGTTTTGCAGTTCACTTAATTTAGAATTCTCTCCCGTTTTTACCTCACCAATTTTCATTTTACCATCCCTTATATAAACAATATCCGCACGAGATCTTATTGTCTCATTTCCATTTTTAGTTTTGGATACTACTTCTGTCACGCCCACCATTCAGCCTTTATAACATCAATAACTCTGTGATTTGTCATATTCTCTTCAGGGTATAGGGGGTGGAAATAAAGGTTATAGGATTTTACAACATGCCTCTCCAAAGAGCATGCTTTGCGGCGTATTTTTAATATTCTCGAGTTCTTACAATGCCTCAGATAAGCTATTTGAAAGCATCATAAACACAACAGCAGTTTTAGTTGCAATAGCTTAGAAGGGGTAAAATTCTTTCGACACACTTCAACTGCTTCTTTAAAAAAATATTGTTTACCTTCTGATCTATCGTCTATTTTTTTGATTCTTTTTTCTCTATTAAAGGAACACCTGTTGTCAAAATAATTAGAGACATAATAACAACCTCTTCAATACGTAAAGCACTTGCTTTTTAGAGTAGTATTTTAAGCTTACCAATGACAGGTCATCATGAAATATTCAAAAGAGTAAGAAATCCGAATTTTTTAAAGCTCTCTCATTTCAAACTTCTCCCATATTAAATCAATCAAAACCATCCCTCTTGCACGTCACAAAGAAGATTGCCATGTGGATAAAAATTATACAAAAAAAGCACTAAAATACCTATAATGATCTAAAAAGCTAAGATTTATCGCAATATTGGCGGCTAACAAATGGGCAAAATGTACGATGTGCTAGCTTATTCTTTCATCGACGTAGAAGATGATGGTGCTTAATGAATTCAGCCATTATATCATTCACGAGCGCCGGCGTGAAATGGGGCTTTTGAGAGCTCTAAAGGCTATTTCTTTAAAACAAGCGCATAAATATATACAATACAATAGCACTCTATTCTTTGCACAATCTTTCTATTGAAGTATCTTATCTGTGCAAAACACACAGCCTCTTTTTATACAAGAAAGAACTCTAAAGTAGTAACAGATTATAAGGTACAGCTTTCAAGACAAGAAGACACCCTTTATCCTTAAGGGGATGTTTCTAAACTCTCATCCATAAACAGATACCATTTTCATGCTTCAGTGTTTCATAAGACGTTTCTAAACGGAATCTATCATGCCTTGAAGACCAATCATCTTACCAAAAATCATACTGAAAAACCTAGTAATATTATTCATAAAAAAAATTAAAGTAGGCATTTTTGTGCAATTGTACCGGCATTAGTCGCAATGCTTAAACCTCATCTAAGAAATAGCACATTCATTTTCAGAAAAATGGAAAGAAGTACCTAAAAGAAAGTTTTGGCAATCTGTTTTCTAAAGCATGGAATGCGGCTTCATTAAAAAAATCAGCAATGGGTAAAAAATGACCAGCAATACGTGGTAAGCAAATACAGGAGCTACTATATCACAACTTAAAGTACTTTTGGCTGTCCATAAAACAGCATGTCATCACTTTATACTCAAACAACCAACAAAAAAGGCAATAGCATTAATAAAAAACATGAAAAAGGTTCAAGGTGTACAGAAAAATAAATTAAGAGAATTAAAGAGAAACTCCCGAACTTTTTTATCTATTAATTTTCTTAAACATGGTGATCCCGACAGGATTCGAACCTGTGACCCACGGCTTAGAAGGCCGTTGCTCTATCCAGCTGAGCTACGGGACCCAACACCCAACTGATTATTTTCTCAATTCAAAATAGCATCTTTAACTCAATGTGTCCAAGATTGCTGCCGATCACTGCGAAAATTATCAGAATAAGAAACAGCACGCCGAATCGACATATGTGTCTTTTCCACACGATAAGGGATAGCATTCTTGCGTGCAAAAGCAATCGCTTCTTCTTTTCTATTAAATCGGATTCTTACCTGACTATTCATATCAGATGTTGCCGTGTACCCCATAAGAGGCTCCAGCATTTTTGCTTTTATCGGCTCATACTGCAGAATCCAAAAGCCTGTATTCCCCTTCCCTGACTGCATAGCTGTTTTAGCAGGACTATAAATACGTGCGATCATACCTTTTCCCTTTAATTCTTGAATGATCGTTTTCACCACACGTACCCAACTGGGCCATTTTCATACACCTTATCAAATATGGTCGGAGCGATAGGATTCGAACCTACGACCCCCTGATCCCAAATCAGGTGCGCTACCAGGCTGCGCTACGCTCCGCCATTTAATATTTATTTGATGCATATTTCCTAAAATTTTCACAACAGAAGTGCAAGAGAAAAACACACTTTTTTTCAATTTTGTTGCATTTCTTTACAACAAAGAACGTTTTTAAATTTTTTCCTCCCCCCCATAACATATTTATTGACGAAAATAGAAAATAGCATCCGCATCAAAATTCCATCGATATAAAAAATAATAAGCCTCTTTTTAGAAATATTTTCAAACACAAAAATATATAAGCTTGTAAAAGTGATGAAAAGAATACTCATCCAATAAAATCTCAAAGCCATTTCTGATACGCATAAAAAAGTAAAAATAATATCTTTCACTTTTAACAGATATTAAGAAAGCAAAAAATTTAAATGACGTGTCCTTCCTTATATTCAAACAATAATAAAAGGAAATATCATGTGAAGTCATGATAAGAAGTGTTTACGTTTTTTTTCTATTCAAAACCTCAGCAATCACAGCACGCGTTATTTTTCTTTTTCTTTGTAACGCCAACTGATCAACAGAATCAATAACATGATTCAATGAAAATAAAGAACGTTCACAACGGCTGATAAGATAATAAACTGTATCTGGATGTACAATAAGCTGTCTATCGGAAAAAAGCTTAAAGGCAACAGCTGTTAACAATGCATCATCAGGCTGATTAATTTCAACAAACATCACCGAATTAAGACGACTTTTTAGATCATTTAACTTTAAATTCCAAGTAGAAGGGAGTGTTCGTGCTGTCATCAATAAAGTAGCTTGTCGTGCATCAACATTTGCTTGCTTAACACTGTTAATTAGATGAAAAAGTTCTGTTTCACTAATTTCACCAGCATCAATATCTTCTATTAAAAATGATCTGCCTAAAGAAGCCATAGCAACAGCTTGATCAATTTTATTGCACTGAATCCTGAATGCATTTGCTTTTTGCTGCCATATACTCGAAAAGTGCGTTTTTCCAGATCCTTCTTTTCCAACCAAAACGGCAATAGGCACACTCCAATTGGGCCAATGATCAATAAGCTGAAAAGCCATACGATTGCTATCCGTCACAACTAAATCATCAAATTGAAAAATCGCTTCGTAAGGAAAATTTAAAGATAATTGCGTTTCTCGCCCATTCATTTTAGTGGCTCCGACTTTCCGCTTCGCGAATACATCTGAGAACTAAGATAAGTATGAAGGGCAAAACGAACTAAAACGCCTACAGCCGCCGCTGCAGGAACAGCCACAAGCATACCAGTAAAACCAAAAAGTGAAGAAAAAGCAAAAAGCGAAAACATCAACCACACAGGATGTAATCCCACGGATGAACCAACAAGTTTTGGTTGAAGAATATAACCTTCAATAAATTGACCAATTAAAAAAAGTACCATCACAATGATGATTCCCCCCCAATTATTGGGATAAAACTGAACCCATGCAATCCCAACAGAAAGAACCAAACCACTCATTGTTCCAATATAAGGAATAAAACTAATAAGGCCAATAAACATACCAACCAAAAGACCAAAATTGAGTCCTGCAATTGTTAAACCAATCGCATAATAGCCTCCCAATATGAGGCAAACGGTTCCTTGTCCACGAACAAAGCCTGCGATAGCTCTATCCATTTCATGAAAAATACTTCGAACGGTTTCAAGATGATCACGTGGTATTAACGAATCAATTGCTGTCACCATACGTGGCCAATCTAATAACATATAAAATGTCACCACAGGCGCCACAACAAATAAGCTAACAATATTAACAATAGACTTTCCTGATTTCAAAAGTGAATTCAAAAGAGATGTAATAAAATCAGAACCTTCTCCCAAAAGCCCTTTAATATTACTCCGTAATTCATTTGGATCACTTCCAAAATAGTGCCTTATCCAATCAAAATCATGTTCAACGAAAAAAGTTTGAATACGATTAATATAAACAGGTAAGCCATCACTCACAAATTGCTGTATTTGCGAACTAATAATAGGAATCAGGATAACTAAAGCAGCAACAAAGATAATAACAATAAATAAGGTAATAAGGACAGTACCAAAAACACGGCGAATACCAAACTTTTCAAGGAGTTGAACAATGGGATTAAGAAAATAAGCCAACACAATTCCTGCCACAAAAGGCAGCAAAATTGATCCAAAAACAAACATAAAAAAAATAAAAAAAATCAGCGTCCCCAGCCAAAAAAAGATTTGTCTTTTCATATTATTTGGCAATGGTAATTGTGTATATGCTGGCGTATAAGTCTTATAACGGTCACGGGATGTACTCTCACTCCCTTTCTTTTTCATAAGTTTCCACGAAGACTGCCCATGATTATCTGATATCTTGCTCATAAAATATCCTAAAAAAAATTCTTCACAAAAATTATAAACATCTTCAAAATAAGGTACAAGTAAAGTTGCTTATTTTCTTATCAATATCTCTTGCAGAGAAAACTCTATCATGGCATTGCATAACATCAAAACCTGATTTTCCATTAAAGGAAGGCTCCAATGAGCAATCAAGATCTTACAAAAAATAAATCCAAGACTGGTCTTACCTACGCAAAAGCCGGTGTAAACATCGATATGGGTAATGCTATGGTAGAAAAAATTAAACCCTTTATACGCGCGACAAAACGAGCCGGAGCAGATGCAGAAATTGGCGGTTTTGGTGGCCTTTTTGATTTAAAAGCAGCCGGATTTGCAGATCCTATCTTAGTCGCAGCCAATGATGGTGTGGGAACAAAACTAAAAATTGCCATTGAAGTAGACTATCACCACACTGTAGGCATTGATCTGGTTGCTATGTGTGTCAATGATTTACTTGTACAAGGAGCGGAACCTCTTTTCTTTCTGGATTATTTTGCAACTGGAAAACTTGACCCTGAACAAGGTGCTGCAATTGTTTCTGGCATTGCAGAAGGATGTAAACAAGCCGGCGCTGCTCTTATTGGGGGAGAAACTGCAGAAATGCCAGGAATCTATGCAGAAGGAGATTATGATCTAGCAGGTTTTGCGGTAGGCGCATGTGAACGCAGCGCGCTTCTCCCTTCAAAAGATCTAACAGAAGGCGATATTATCTTAGGTCTAAGCGCCTCTGGAATTCATTCCAACGGCTTTTCGCTTGTTCGACGAATCATTCAAGAAAGTCATCTCAAATGGAATGACCCTGCCCCTTTTTCCCCCAAAAACAGCCTTGGTACAGCACTCCTAACACCAACACGCATTTACGTGAAATCGCTTCTTCCCATCATGCGAAAATACGAAGGAATTAAGGCTCTAGCGCATATTACAGGTGGAGGCTTTCCTGAAAATATTCCACGTGTCATTCCCTCTTCTCTTTGCGCTGAAATTAATCTTTCTAATATCAATGTTCCCTCCGTCTTTTCATGGATTGCCAAACAAGGTAAAATAGAAGAAACAGAAATGTTACGAACGTTCAATTGTGGTATTGGCATGATCATTATCGTCGCACAGCATGCGGCTGAAACAATTACGCAAGCTCTTGAAAAAAATGGAGAGACTGTGACTCCCCTTGGTATTTTAATAAAACGCCAAGATCAAAATAAAGGAATACTTTATAAAGGGGGACTGTATTTATGAAAAAACGAATCGTTGTTTTCATTTCTGGTAATGGATCCAACATGGTCGCCCTTGCTCAAGCAAGTCAGCAAAAGGAATATCCTGCTGAAATCGCCGCTGTTATTTGCGATAATCCACGTGCAAACGGTATTGAAAAGGCACAAAATCACAACCTACCTATTCATATTGTTGATCGCAAAATTTACAAAACAAAAGAAGAGCATGAAGAAGATATTTTCACGATTTTAGATCAATATAAACCGGATTTTATCTGCTTTGCGGGGTATATGCGCCTTATCTCATCGTGTTTCGTAAAACGTTATGAGGGACGAATTTTAAACATTCACCCTTCTCTTTTACCCTCATTTAAAGGCTTAAATACGCATGAAAGAGTTTTACAAGCAGGCGTGAAAATCACGGGGTGCACTGTTCATCTTGTTACAGAAGACATGGATGCAGGCAAAATCCTTGCCCAAGCAGCCGTTCCAGTCTATCCTGATGATACCGCTGAGTGCTTAGCACAAAGAGTTCTTAAAGCAGAGCATAAACTCTATCCCGAAGCCCTAAAAGTATTTATTGAAGGAAAAAGCAGAATAGCCGATACGCAACAACAACTCTTATCCTTTTGAATGTATCAGCAATCTTATAGCATTTTTTAACGTTGTAGATACAGTTTATCTTTAGAATCTATGATTAAAAAAAACTCTAAAGTTGACAGGGTAAAGTCTATTTCTTTATAAATTTTTGCGTAGAATATGCAATTATTTTGAATTTTAGTTAAATTTCCAAATCGTTCTTCTTCATTTCGTTTTCTAGACATTGCCACGAGCTCTATTGAATCAAAATACTCTCGTATTTCCCCTAAAAAATCTTAAAACACGCAATTTTTCTATCGCATCTATTTTTGTGTCATGATGCAAGTGTTTCTTTAACTGTTAGAGCTAACTGTTTGAGTGTAAAAGGTTTAGATAAAAAACCAAAAACAGCATCTTGTGGAAGATTCTTAGCAAAAGCATCTTTTGCATATCCAGAAACGAAAAGAAATTTGATATCAGGATAGTTTTTACGGACTTCCTTCAATAAAGTGGGCCCATCCATTTCTGGCATCACCACATCGGAAACAATAATATCAACAACGCCTTTTTTTTCCTCAAGAATAGAAAGGGCTTCCACCCCACTAGCTGCCTCCAAAACCGTATATCCTCTCATTTGAAGAGCTCTTACCCCCCCCATTCTGACCGCATCCTCATCTTCAACCAATAAAACAGTCGCAGATCCTGTTAAGTCTATATTTTTATCTTTCTCTTCCTCTTTTTCAATTTTTTGAGAAATTTCTCCTTTTATATCTGGGATATAACGGGGCAGAAAAATATGAAATGTTGCTCCTTCTCCCTCTTTACTTTCACAATAAATATACCCACCACTCTGCTTGATAATTCCATAAACCATTGATAAACCAAGGCCTGTTCCTTTTCCAACTTCTTTGGTTGTAAAAAAAGGCTCAAACATTTTTTCTTGTACAGCAGTAGATATCCCAGTTCCTGTATCTGAAATAGTCAATTGCACATATTCACCAATTGCTAAACCAAGATGATTAAAGTCAGCACTTTGTTGTTTTGTAATATTGTTTGTTGCAATCGTAACAATACCTCCATCAAACATAGCATCACGCGCATTAATAACCAAATTCATAATCACACGCTGAAAAGAGGCTTGATCGACCTCAACGCTCCACAAATCTCTTCCATGAATAATTTTTAACTGAATATTATTTCCCAAAAGGGGTAAAATAAGATTGCGGATATCTGATAAAAATTCAGTGAAATCAACCTCTTCAGGTCGAAGGGTTTGCTTTCTAGAAAAAGCAAGTAATTGCTGGACAAGAGCAGCTGCACGATTAGCATTATTTTTAATATTGATCAGATCAGCATGAGCAGGATCAGAGCTACGATGCGTATTTAAAAGAAGATCACATGACATTAAAATTGCTGTCAAAACATTATTAAAATCATGCGCAATGCCACCTGCCAATTGTCCAACAGCTTGCATCTTCTGGCTTTGCATCATTTTATCTTCAAGTGTTTTTTGTTCTGTTGTTTCAATGGCAGAGATAATAATCAAATCTTGTAGCGTATCACCATGATAGGGTGGTACAGACATCACATGGAGGCGTAAATGGCGTTCTTCATTCTTTTTTAAAACCGTTTCCAGAGAAACAAAATAATTTTTATTGGTCGCAATTTTCTGAAAAGCACGCTCTAACTGCATACAATCACGACGAGAAATAATATCATAAAAACTGATAGTCTTATCCATACATGCCGTAAGTGATGAAAAAGCATTATTCATATGAATCAATTGCCCTTCCTGATTTACCACGGCTATTGCAAAAGGACTCGCATCAAAATATTCTTCTAATATACTCGGTAATTTTGATTGATCATCCTCTTCTTTTTGTATTTGTTGTGGAATAATCACAATACGATAAACGGCTTCCTCCTCTAAGAGAGAAGAAGCAGAAATAAAACAATGAAATATTTTCTCACCTATCGTCTGTGAATTTAAACACAATGAAAATCTATAAGGTAAAGAGTAACCTGAGTTTTGATATCTATTAGTTTGTAAACAAATATCACTCCATGAGCTTTTAACGCCAGCGCTCTCAAATAATGGATCAAAATGATATTGACCAACCGAAAAATTTGCTAAATCAATAGAGAACCATTCGGAAAAAACCGCATTGGCATAAAGAAGTGTACCTTGTGTATTAACGGATACAAAACCAATAGGCGCTTGATCTAAGTGATTAATCGCCTCTTGAAGGTTAGAGAAAAAAACTTCTCGGTTTTGTTGTAAATGCGAAATATCGCTAATACGCCAAAATAAAAGCTTTTTTTTCCGTTTTGTAATAGGTTGAACCGAGATATTATACCAAACAGATTTTTTTTGTGTAGAATCGGTAAAGATTGGTTGCTCTACTCTTAGCTCTTCTTGCGCAGCAAAGTTATTATAGGCTGCAACTTTTAAGCGATAAGAAAGTGCACCAGCTCCTGGAAGATCAGCAATAACCCTATAACAAGACTCTTCAGGCTTATAGGTTAGAATTTTTTGATAATTTTGATTAGAATAATAAACAAAACCAGAAAGATCAGAGATTACAATTGTATCATCGCTCCTATTAAAGATGCTAAAATCAAAATCTTCATGTAGCCACAATGCGTGGCATCTTAACATTCCCATTCCACTTAAAATGAGTGTTGCAACACCGATAGTGGCTAGAATCAAAAAAGAGGCCACCACAGCCTTTTGCAAATAACTTTGTGGATAAAAAAAATCTAAAATGCCCACAGTGAAAAGGAAAACAAAGATAAAAACAACACCTAAAATAACAACTCTCCGACGAACAGAAGACGAAGACGCTGATCTTTCATTATTCTCAAAACCTTTATCCATCTCTCTTTGCCTTAGATTTAGCTGTCTCTTATGCTAAGAAACTTCCTTTATATTCATTGTTATAAAATATATACTATGATATCACCTTTCTAAGAAAGCTCACTTAATGTTAAAAAGTTTATTTCTTTGTCTTTAAGTGAAACTTTTAAGGGGATGTTTATAAATTTATCTCAATAAAAAACGATAGTTTCCATACCAAAATGGGAGAAAATCTATGGTTATCTGGTTATCAGAGCAAATAGGTACATCTGCTGCAAACATAACGATAAGTTTTTTGTTTTTTATAATAACAATCACAGCTCTTATCATAATTATCTTGTTTTTACGCCGTTTAAATATGGGAAGATACAACACGAATAGAAAAAAAAGTCTATCACGATTAGCATTATGTGAAGCAATTTCTCTAGATCGAACACGTCGCCTTGTTTTAGTCCGTTGTGATAATAAAGAACATTTACTCCTTATTGGCGGATTAACAGATGTGGTTGTAGAATCCGATATTACCAGCACATCCAGAACACAAAAGAGAGAAATGCCCCCCCACTCCACCTCCTCCCTTCCAGAAAGAAACGAGACGACAGATAAAACCTCCTTTTCTTTTACGAATCAAACGGTAAAAGATTCAGCCATCACGGCCGAAATTGAAGGGAGGCAAGAACCATCTTTGTTTATTCCCACCCCTCCAAAATAAAATATACAATTTGATCACTTACGAACTTCGTTTGTTTATCGTTCTCATGACTTTAATCATCACGATAAACTTTTTCACGTCGTTCGTGACGTTCTTGTGCTTCCAGTGACAAAACGGCAATCGGCCGAGCCTCAAGACGCTTTATACTAATAGGCTCGCCGGTTTCTTCACAAAAACCATATGTCCCATTATCAATTCGCTCCAAGGCAGCATCTATTTTTGAAATAAGTTTCCTTTGACGATCACGAGCACGTAATTCAATTGTACGATCAGTTTCACAAGATGCCCGATCGGTCAAATCTGGTTGAACAACATTCTCTTCCTGCAAATTCTCCAAAGTCTCACGCGCTTCTTTTAAGATATCATTTTTCCAAGAAATCAATTTAGCACGAAAATACGCCTTTTGCCGTTCATTCATAAAAGGCTCATCTTCACTAGGGCGATATTGACCATCAATCTCTTCGCTCATGCAATAAAAAACCTCCACATCTGCTCTGTGGGGTCTATATATTGTGCAATACCCATCAACACAAGAATAAAATGTTCTTTCATAACAATCTATAAATATGTCTAAATACGCTGTTTGATCCTGATCGATCCTGATCGCTTTTTTGCCTAAGTTGGAATTTTGATCAAAGATCACCCCAAAATCATCTTTCTCATTTATTAAGAAACCTCAAAAAGAAGAAAGTTCCAAGCAATCTCCCTCCTCCTTTTTCAGTGCTCTAAAATTTAAATGGAACACCAATAAATCATTTCACCAATGCCAAAAAATAAAAATCTTTATAAAGGTAAAGTGTGATATCTACGATTCAAATACATCAAAGCATCTTTTTCTTGATTTCGGTTGATTGCAACAACTTCACCAATCAAGATACAATGGGTTGCATGTTCGTGCCAACAAATTAAACGACAATCAAAAGAGGCTAAAGCATCTGAAAGACTAGGCGCTCCCGTCTGCAAAGTTCCCCATTGAGTCCTATCAAAACGCTCATTTTGTGTGACATTGCAACGCCTTGAAAAGGCATCCGCTAATGGGCGATGTTTTCCTGCCAAGCTATTAACACAAAAAATTCCATTCTCCATAAACACATGATTCTTCAGGTTATGGCGCATCAGACAAACAAGAAGCGTTGGAGGATTATCTGATAAAGAACAACACGCCGAAACTGTCACCCCGCGCTTTCCTTTAATGCCATCTGTTGTCACAATATGCACAGCGCCTGCAAAATGACTCATAGCATCTCGATATTCTTGCGAAGAAACGGTAATATTATCTTGAAGTTCAGGCTTCAAATATGTTTTATGATTCGACATATCTTTCACTTATCAAACTTTAAAATTTCAAGCGATCTTTGTATAAAAAATCTATAATACGTATTTTTCTTTTTCGTCATAACACAAAAGATATTTGTGTATACAGAGCGACATGATAAAAACAGCCAATCAAGGAGATTTTTATGCCCCATTCTCATCTCATTTCACCTTCTCTCTTGGCATCTGATTTTTCCAAACTTGGGCAAGAAATATTAGATGTTGTAGACGCTGGTGCAGATTGGCTCCATCTTGATATTATGGATGGGCACTTTGTTCCGAACATCACCTTTGGCCCTGAAATCGTCAAGGCTCTGCGTCCACTCACCAAAGCAATATTTGATGTCCACCTGATGATCAAACCAGTTGATCCTTATTTGGAAGCTTTTGCAAAAGCAGGTGCAGATATTATAACTATTCATGCTGAAGCAAGTCCCCATCTTCATCGCTCACTCCAAACAATCAAAGCAATGGGTAAAAAAGCAGGAATTGCACTCAATCCAAGCACCCCTGAACATGTCCTTGAATATTTGCTTGATCAATTAGATCTCATCCTCATCATGACGGTTAATCCAGGTTTTGGTGGACAAAATTTTATTCCAGAAATAAAAGATAAAATTAAGCGCGTTAAAAGCATGATTGCAAACCGCCCTATTGATCTTGAAGTTGATGGTGGTATCACCGTTGATACAATTGGAATAACTGCAAAAGCTGGTGCAAATGTATTTGTTGCAGGCTCTGCAATTTATAAAAACGGAAACAAAGAGCTTTACAAAGCACGCATGAGTGCACTGCGCCAAGCCGCACTCCTCTCACAACAAGGAAAAAAATAATGATCGCACGTTATTCCCGCCCTGAAATGGTAGCAATTTGGTCTCCCGAAACGAAATATCGTATTTGGTTTGAAATTGAAGCCCATGCCTGTGATGCCCTTGCTCAACTGGGGGTTATTCCTAAAGAAGCCGCCAAGATCATTTGGGAAAAAGGGGCATCCGCTGAATTTGATGTCAATCGTATTGATGAAATTGAAGCTATTACCAAACATGATGTTATTGCTTTTCTAACCCACCTCGCTGAATTCATTGGACCAGAAGCGCGCTTTATCCACCAAGGCATGACATCATCTGATGTTCTTGATACAACGCTGAGCATTCAATTGATGCGTGCGAGTGATATTTTGCTCAAGGATATAGACCAACTCCTTGAAGCCTTAAAAAGACGTGCTTTTGAACATAAAGAAACCATCACTATTGGGCGAAGTCATGGCATTCATGCTGAACCAACAACATTCGGCGTCAAATTCGCTCTCGCATACGCTGAATTTTCCCGTTGTCGCAAACGTCTTCTTGCTGCACGCGAAGAAATTTCTACTTGCGCGATTTCAGGCGCTGTAGGAACTTTTGCCAATATCGATCCACGTGTTGAAGAACACGTCGCAAAAGCCTTGAGGATGCGTGCTGAACCCGTTTCCACCCAAGTCATACCACGGGATCGTCATGCGATGTTTTTTGCAACACTTGGTGTTATTGCGTCCTCTATTGAAAGGCTCGCGATAGAAATACGCCATTTACAGCGAACGGAAGTTCTCGAAGCAGAGGAACATTTCTCACCAGGGCAAAAAGGCTCCTCGGCAATGCCTCATAAACGTAATCCAGTTTTAACAGAAAATTTAACGGGATTAGCCCGTATGGTTCGTGCATTTGCACTCCCTGCCATGGAAAATGTAGCACTTTGGCATGAACGCGATATTTCTCACTCATCTGTCGAGCGTTATATTGGCCCTGATGCAACGATCACACTTGATTTTGCTCTTTCTCGCCTCACATCTGTCATTGACAATCTCATTGTCTATCCAGAAAATATGCAAAAAAATCTCAATAAATTCCGAGGTCTTGTTCACTCACAACGGGTACTTTTAGCACTCACACAAGCAGGAATCAGCCGCGAGGATTCGTATCGAATTGTACAACGAAATGCGATGAAGGTTTGGGAACAAGGAAAAGATTTTTTAGAAGAACTGCTCAATGACAAAGATGTTAACAAAGCTTTAAGTGAATCAGAGCTTCGAGAAAAATTTGATCTCTCTTATCACACCAAACATATCAATACGATTTTTAAACGTGTTTTTGAACAACAATAGAACAACATAGAAAGCCTAAATCTATTCCCTCTATGATCAAAAAACTATTGTAACAAAGAAAACAATTCATGAAAGCAAATCAACTCGATATTCTTATTGTTCCTGGCTACAAAGGATCTGGCCCTGATCATTGGCAAACACGTTGGGAGAAAAAACTGTCGACAGCCCGCCGCATAGAACAAGCCCATTGGTCAAAACCTGTTTGTGATGAGTGGGTTAATGAAGTTAAAACCGCCATCGCACAAGCTCAAAGGCCTGTTATGATTATCGCTCATTCATTAGGGGTTCCTACCGCACTTCATGCAACGGTACAAAATGCAGAAAAAATTTGTGGCGCTTTCTTTGTTGCGCCTCCCGATGTCGCTAATGAGAAAATACGCCCCAAACATTTAATGACATTTGGACCCTATCATCGTCAAAAGTTACCTTTTCCTTCTATTGTCATAGCCAGCCGCAACGATGAATTTTGTCAATTTTCAGTAGCAGAAAAAATCGCTCATGACTGGGGTTCCTTCCTTGTTGATGCTGGATATTCCGGCCATATTAACGCAGAATCTGGACACGGACCTTGGCCTGAAGGACTTATGGTTCTCTCTCATTTTCTTGCAAAAATTTGATCTCAAAGAGGATATCTTTTTTCTTATTACCTCTATATCTTTCCCTTTAAGAAGATGTATCATGACAAAAATTATAAAAGTATCATAGCAATATCATTGAGAATTTAGATCAATTAGGATAGTATCACTTACTAATGTTAATACAAACCTCTCAAGCTAAATAGAGAATTATAATGAATCGTCGCCACCGTATTTATGAAGGCAAGGCCAAAATTTTATATGAAGGTCCTGAACCAGGAACATATATTCAATTTTTTAAAGATGATGCCACGGCCTTTAATGCAAAAAAACATGAAATTATCGACGGAAAAGGGGTTTTAAATAACCGAATTTCGGAACATATCTTTAGCCACCTTGGACGTTTGGGTATCCCAACACATTTCATCAAACGCATAAATATGCGCGAACAGCTTATTAAAGCGGTGGAAATCATTCCATTGGAAGTTGTTGTTCGCAATGTCGCGGCTGGCTCTCTTGCAAAACGTTTAGGACTAGAAGAAGGAACCCCACTCCCGCAATCCATCATAGAGTTCTACTATAAGAATGATTCTCTTGATGATCCGATGGTGACAGAGGAACATATCACTGCTTTTGGGTGGGCTGTCCCACAAGAGCTAGAAGATATCATGCAACTTTCAATTCGTATTAATGATTTTCTTTCTGGGCTTTTTGCCGGTGTCAATATCCAGTTAATTGATTTTAAAATGGAATTTGGTCGCCTGTGGGAAGATGAAACAATGCGCATTGTTCTTGCTGATGAAATTTCACCTGATTCTGCACGACTATGGGATATGCAAACACGAGAAAAAATGGATAAAGATCGTTTTCGTCGTGATATGGGGGGGCTTATTAACGCCTATCAAGAGGTTGCCAAACGCCTTGGTATTATGAATGAAAATGAACCAACTCGGCCAAGTGGTCCCGTTTTAGTAAAATAAGAAAACGCGTCAAGGTAAAGTAATTATACCCTTCTATCAATACACCTCTTCAAAGAAGAGGTTCTTTTAAAAACAGGAAGCAAAAAATGAAAGCACGCATTACAGTTACTTTAAGAGAAAGCGTCCTTGATCCACAAGGAGAAGCAATTGTTGGTGCTTTAAAAAGTTTAGCTTTCGAAGGTATTCAATCCATTCGTCAAGGAAAAGTTTTTGATATTGTTCTTGATGATCACCCCTCTGAAACAGCAAAGACAAAACTTGCGCAGATGTGTGAAGAATTACTCGCAAATACTGTCATTGAAAATTATACTATCGAACTTCTTTAAGTGGAACACTCATGAAAACTGCCATCATTCAGCTTCCTGGATTAAATCGCGACCGAGATATGGTTGCAGCATTGCATCATATAACAGGAGTTGAGCCCCTCAAAATTTGGCAAACAGAAACAACAATTCCAGATGTAGATGTTATTATTATTCCGGGTGGTTTTTCTTATGGCGACTATTTGCGATGTGGGGCTATTGGAGCACGAACCCCCGTCTTAAAAGCTATTCGTGAAAAAGCACAAAAAGGGGTTACGATAATAGGTATTTGTAATGGATTTCAAATTTTGTTGGAAGCTGGATTGCTCCCTGGGACTTTAATGCGTAACGCCTCCTTAAAATTTGTTTGTCGTGAAGTCAAACTTGAAGTCGTTAACGCCAAAACAAAATTTTCTCGATATTATTCTAAAGGACAAATTATTCGTTGTCCTGTTGCCCACCATGATGGAAATTACTTTACTGACAGTGAAACATTAAAACAGATGGAAGATAACGACCAAATTGTTTTTCGCTACGCAGAAAATACAAACCCTAATGGCTCAATAAAAGATATTGCTGGTATTGTTAATAAAGCTGGTAATATTCTTGGTATGATGCCCCATCCTGAAAACTTTATTGAACCTGCTCACGGAGGGATTGACGGTCGTTTATTTTTTCAAAGCGCTTTAGAATTAGTTAATAGGTGATGCTACAAAAATCCCTGTACGCAATAACTTTAAAAACAAAAGTCTATATTATTTGTCACGTTGTAAATCTATAAATGAAATTCTATACAAATAACAATGGATATTATTAAATACATAATTATTTGAGATTGTTTTTGGTCTTGAAATCCCCCCCAGCCAAACGAACAAAATCTTCAGTTTACGCTCTCATGAATACTTTTATTATTAAACCACGTAGTTTTTCATAATCTAAGCTGCTAGATTAAAAAAAATTAAAATGCTAAATTTCGATTAATTTGATGGATAAATACTCATGAATCCTTGCAATAACATCACGATTACACCAGAGCTCATTGCACAACACGGTCTAAAAGAGGACGAATATCAACGTATCCTAACGTTAATCGGGAGAGAACCAACATTTACTGAATTGGGAATTTTTTCTGCAATGTGGAACGAACATTGTTCCTATAAATCCTCTAAAAAATGGCTCAAAACACTTCCAACAGAAGGAAAGTGTGTCATTCAAGGTCCTGGTGAAAATGCTGGTGTTGTTGATATTGGTGAAGGGCAATGTGTTGTTTTCAAAATGGAAAGTCATAACCATCCTTCTTATATTGAACCGTATCAAGGGGCCGCAACAGGTGTTGGTGGTATTTTACGTGATGTTTTTACAATGGGTGCCCGTCCTGTTGCAGCGATGAATGCATTGCGTTTTGGTGCTCCAGATCACCCCCGAACACGCCATCTTGTCTCTGGTGTTGTCTCTGGAATAGGTGGTTACAGCAATTCTTTTGGTGTTCCAACAGTTGGTGGGGAAATCAATTTTGATGAGCGTTATAATGGCAATATTCTCGTTAACGCTTTTGTCGCCGGGATTGCAAAGACAGACGCCCTTTTTTATTCTAAAGCACAAGGCGTAGGGCTCCCTGTTGTTTATCTTGGTGCCAAAACAGGGCGAGATGGTGTTGGTGGAGCAACAATGGCTTCTGCTGAATTTGATGATTCAATCAGTGAAAAACGCCCAACTGTTCAAGTTGGTGATCCTTTTACAGAAAAATGTCTTCTTGAAGCGTGTTTAGAGCTCATGGAACTTGGAGCCGTGGTTGCTATTCAAGATATGGGGGCTGCAGGACTCACCTCTTCTGCCGTTGAAATGGGTGCAAAAGGGAATCTAGGAATACAGCTTAATCTCGATAAAGTTCCCATTCGTGAAGAAAACATGACAGCCTATGAAATGATGCTTTCTGAAAGTCAAGAACGTATGCTCATGGTCCTTAAACCAGAGCTAGAACAGCAAGCTGCAGCAATTTTTCATAAGTGGGGGCTCCATTTTTCCATTATTGGAAAAACAACCGATGATTTACGTTTCCGTGTCTTTCATCAGGGAGAAGAAGTTGTTAATCTTCCCATCAAAGAACTTGGTGATGAAGCACCTGTTTATGATCGCCCTTGGAGTGAGCCTGCAAAAAAAACACTTCTGAAAGCAGAAGACGTCAAAAAAGTTGAAAATCTTGGTGATGTGCTTTTGACCTTATTGAATTCTGCTAATCAAAGCTCACGACGGTGGGTTTATGAACAATATGATACGCTTATCCAAGGAAATAGCCTCATTTGTCCAGGAAGTGACGCAGGCGTTATCCGCGTCAGCAATAAGAGTAGACGAGCTCTTGCTTTTTCTTCTGATGTAACCCCGCGCTATTGTGAAGCAGACCCTTATGAGGGAGGAAAACAAGCTGTCGCAGAATGCTGGAGAAATATTAGCACGACAGGTGCAACACCACTGGCTGCGACAGATAATCTCAATTTTGGAAACCCTGAAAAACCTGAAATCATGGGACAACTGGTTTTTGCAATTAAAGGCATCGGAGAAGCTTGCAGAATCCTCGACTTCCCTATCGTTTCAGGCAATGTTTCTCTTTACAACGAAACAAATGGGGAGGCTATTTTTCCTACCCCCACAATTGCTGGTGTAGGACTTCTGAATGATTGGTCAAAAATGGTCACAATAAGTGGTATGCAAAATGGAGATAGTATCATTTTAGTGGGAAATTGTGGCTCTCATTTAGGACAATCAATCTATGCACGTGACATTTTAAATATTGATGCAGGTGCCCCCCCCCCTGTAGATTTGCAACTTGAAAAAAAGCATGGTCAATTTGTCCGAGATGTTATTCATAACGGTTTTGTTCATGCCGCTCATGACATTTCTGATGGGGGATTAGCGATTGCACTTGCTGAAATGGTCATTAAAGCAGGGAAGGGAATCAAAGTAAAATTAAGCAATAAATCTCCCCACCATGCAGAACTTTTTGGAGAAGACCAAGGACGTTATCTCTTAGCCGTCAAACCTGATGCTCTCAACAATCTTAAAGAGCATGCACAAACCCACGCTATTTCTTTAATAGAGCTAGGTCAAGTTGAGGGAGATTCCCTTCATATAGATGGGATATTCGCACTTTCAGTAGAAAGTCTCACACAAGCCTATGAGAACTGGTTTCCACAATTTATGGGTGAAAAATAAAAATTTATTCTTTCTCTTAAAACACTCTTACGAAAAAATGAACGATATAGGAGGATAATGATGGCAATGAGTGCCCATGCAATTGAAAAGCTTATTCATGAAGGTATTCCCGATGCGACTGTAACAATTCGTGATCTTGCTGGAGATGGGGAACATTATGCTGCAGAAGTTATCTCTGAAAGTTTTCGTGGTAAAACCCGTGTTCAGCAACATAAAATGGTCTATGATGCCCTTAAAGGTAATATGGGAAATGACCTTCACGCCTTAATGTTACAAACAAATATCCCAAAATAGTCTAAAATTTCTTCTTGCATTCATTCATTCAATACGATTAAAAATAGTACGAACATTACACACTTATAAAAATCTGAGATATCGAGGAATAAAAATGACCACTGTTCATGATTTTATTGACAACGAGATTAAAACAAACGACGTCATTTTATTCATGAAAGGAACACCTGACGCTCCACAATGCGGTTTTTCAGGGCAAGTTGTTCAGATCCTCAACTATTTAGGATTGGACTATAAAGGGATTAATATTCTGACTTCTGACGAATTGCGTCAAGGGATTAAAGAATACTCAAATTGGCCAACAATTCCACAGCTTTATGTCAAAGGTGAATTTATTGGAGGGTGTGATATTGTTAAAGAAATGTTTCAAAACAATGAGTTACAGGAACTTTTGAAAGAAAAAAATATTCCGTGTAATCAATCATAGGTATCTTTTATTTTATTCAGACTCTTGAAAGAGAGCTGTTTTTAGACGAAATTTTTATTTCAAGGATGCCATATGTCATATTCAGTTGATGAACAAACGCATAGTGATGCGATTAGAAAAAAAATTGGCTATAAAGAATTTGTTATTCTAATTGCTTCACTCATGGCTATTAATGCTATAGCTGTAGATATTATGTTGCCAGCTATGCCCAATATTTTGGAAGGATTAAATGTTCTCAACGAGAATGATCAACATTATATCATTTCGAGTTATCTTATTAGCTATGGTATTGCTCAAATATTTTTTGGTCCAATTAGCGATCGATATGGGCGACGTAAACTTATGCTTATTGGGCTTGCTTTTTATTCATTTACGGCGATTGGTTGTGCCTTTGTAACTGATTTTTCTCTCTTGCTTATTTTGCGTGTCTTGCAAGGCATTGGGGGAGCGTCTATGCGCGTCCTTACAGTTTCTGTCGTCCGTGATCTCTACAGTGGTCGAAAAATGGCAGAAGTCATGTCTATTGTTATGATGGTTTTTCTTGTTGCACCCATGGTTGGTCCCGCAACAGGACAGATCATTTTACTGCTCGGGCACTGGCAATTTATTTTTGTTTTCATGGCAATGATTGGTTTTGGACTAATGATTTGGATTCTATTTCGCTTGCCCGAAACACTTCATGAACAACGCCCTCTTTCCTTTTCTTCCATTAAACACAACTTATGGATTGTTGTGACAAATCGTACTACACTTTGCTACACACTTGCAACATCCATCATTTTAGGCTGTATTTTTATTGCTGTTAATACATCGCAACAAACCTATGAAGGAATTTATAACTTAGGCTTTTGGTTTCCGATAGCTTTTGCCATCGGCGCTGCATTTCAGGCTTTTTCATCATTTATGAATTCTCAACTTGTTGGATGTCTTGGAATGCGGCGTATTGCCCATACAATGCTTTTGCTCTTTTGTGCCACTTCATGCATTTGGTTTATTGGATCCGTCTTAGCAGGTGGCGTTATCTCTTTCCCCTTTTATATGACGTTATATTGTATATTAATGTTTACCTGCGGTGGTATAATGGCCAATTTCAATACACTCGCTCTCGAATCTCTGGGCGAAATTGCTGGTACAGCCTCTTCTGTCTCCGGATTTCTCCAAACATCTATCGGTGCAGGGCTGAGCTTTTTTGTAGCGCAACAATTTGATGAAACAACCATCCCAAACTCAGCAGGATTTTTCTTTCTCAGTCTCGTTGCCATCCTTCTTGTCTTATGGGCTGAACGTGGTCATCTCTTTAGGCAATATCATCATAATCCTAACGAATAAGTATGCTTACGCGCAAGATTAATAACATCTCTCTTGAAGAAGAAAGATAGGCCTTTCACACAAAACAGAATACCTCCCAATAGGACACTTTTGTGTTAAACATTCACATATTTGTTTTAAAGATAATACACTTCTCAAAACATCAAATCATTGCACGATAGCCCTTATGCATGATATAAAACATTCTATCATCCCCACGCTTATAAAGCGTGTAAACTTGTCACCTTTATATTTCTATCCCCAATGTTACAACAGCTCTTGGGACTTGAAACAGCTCATAAAAGAAATTTTTAATTCTTTTCTTTATAAATTTCTATCTACAATACTAATCCACTTGTGATGTACAACAAGCAGATCATTTTGATTGTTTCAACATGAAGAAGATTGAAATAAGAAAAATTATGGATATTAGAGACTCTTATTTAACATAAGAATGATATTATTATAAATCAATACCTTATCATATAATAAAAACCCATAAGCATTTCTTTTACACTTTTATAGGCCTGAAATAAAAACGTTCTATTATTTAATTGGTAAATTTTCCTGATTTGGGAAATCCTTTTGGAACCAGACGCCCGACACCTGCACGTGTTCCCATCCATTCAATGAGATCATCAGCTTGACGGTTAAAGATTCGTTCAGCGGTATCTTGCCAACTTAAGCCTTCTGATAAATTAAAGGTCTTGGCATCAACAATACCACCCTCTTTGTAACGCTGTAAACGAACCCCTTTACCACGATTCATTTCTGGTATTTGTTCAATAGAAAAAATAAGCATTTTGCGGTTTTCACCAACCACGGCAACATGATCACCATTGACTGGAACACAAAGCTTTACCTTATCAGGAGATTTCACATTCATCACCTGCTTTCCTTTTCGTGTATTGGCAATCACTTCTGCAGCAGGAACGATAAAGCCATTGCCCTGAGATGAAACCAGGAGCAATTTTTCTTCTGCATGATGCACAAAAGCTGTAAGAACATCATGCTCATCATCCATATCAACTAAAAGACGAATGGGCTCACCCTGTCCTCGTCCTCCAGGCAAACTATTTGCACCAAATGCGAAAAACTTTCCACCATTACTTATTAGCACAATCTTGTCGGTCGTAAATGCCGGAAATGCCAACTTCAAACTATCTCCTTCTTTAAAAGAAAGCGCTTTGTAATCGTGCAAATGCCCCTTCAAAGCACGCACCCACCCTTTTTCAGAAATAACAACAGTCACCGGTTCTTTTTCGATCATTGCTTGTTGAATATCATCAAGATCATGTCTTGGTGCTTCTTCAAATGTCGTACGCCTTTTCCCTAAGAGCGTTTCAGGACCAAAAGTGTTGCGAACTTTTTTAATTTCTTCTGAAATTATTTTCCATTGTTTTATAGGAGAGGCTAACAAATTCTGTAGTTTTTCTTTTTCAGCTTTAAGCGTTTCAAATTCCTTACGAATTTCAAATTCTTCAAGCTTACGTAAAGAACGCAAGCGCATATTAAGAATAGCTTCAGCTTGATTTTCTGTTAATTCAAAACGATTAATCAGCTTTTTTTTCGGTTCATCCTCTTCACGAATAATCTGTATGACCTCATCGAGATTCAAATAGGCAATAAGATACCCATGAAGAATTTCCAATCTGCTATCAATTTGATCAAGCCGATAGTGAGAACGTCGAATAAGCACTTCTTGACGATGTTCAAGCCATTGTTGCAAACTTTCTCGCAGCGAGAGAACATTGGGTCTTTTTCCCAAAGATAAAACATTAAGATTAAGAGGAAATCTGACTTCAAAATCAGTTAATTTAAAAAGGGATTCCATAAGAAGTTCAGGATCAACCGACCGGTTTTTAGGAACAAGCACAATGCGGATATCTTCTGCTGATTCATCTTGAATATCCTCAAGCATTGGTAAGCGCCGCGCAAGCAACAATTCCGCAGTTTTTTCAATAAGGCGTGACTTTTGAACTTGATAGGGAATTTCGGTCACAACAATCACATAAGAACCACGGCTACCATTTTCCTGATGCCAACGTGAACGTAATCGAAAAAAACCCCGCCCTATACGATAAGATTCCTCAATACTTTTTTTAGGCTCAACCAAAATGCCACCGGTTGGGAAATCAGGTCCCAGCACAAATTGATTTAAATCCTCATCACGCGTATCAGGATGTGCAATCAAATGCAGTGCCGCATCACAGAGCTCAGCAACATTGTGGGGAGGAATAGATGTTGCCATACCAACAGCAATACCTGAAGAACCATTAGCTAAAAGATTAGGAAAAGCACCTGGTAGAACAACAGGCTCTTCATCTTCTTCATTATAGGTCAAACGAAAATCAATAGCATTTTCATTAATTCCCTCAAGCAATAATGCAGCTACTTCAGTCATGCGAGCTTCCGTATAACGCATAGCTGCAGCATTATCACCATCAATATTACCAAAATTTCCTTGTCCATCAACCAACGGATAACGAACCGCAAAACTTTGAGCCAAACGCACCAAAGCATCATAAATAGAGGCATCTCCATGAGGATGAAATTTTCCCATGACATCACCAACAATCCGCGCACATTTCGCATAAGATTGTCCAGGGTTTAGTTTGAGAAGACGCATTGCATGAACAATCCGACGATGGACAGGTTTCAATCCATCACGCACATCAGGCAATGCACGATGCGTAATCGTAGAAAGTGCATAAGCCAAATAGCGTTCCTGTAAAGCAAAACGTAACTCTATTGGCTCAATATGTTCTTTATCAAAAGGTAAATTCATTTTATCAAACATAATATTAGAACAAAAACTCCCACAATAATAAGAAATTATTGTGTAGGATTTATTTAATGAAAACTTTTATGAGTAAACTTTTTTATTAAAAGTCAACGACATAAAAATAAACGTTGTGATTAGAACATGAACAGAAAATTATATCAATTTGAAAAATTTATACATGTTCTTCTCTCTTGTTCTAAACAATATATGAAAATATTTAATACATTTTCGAAAACTTCTTTCAATATCCTCTTTAAGGGGTAAAAAAACAAAATAAACTAAAAGAAGTAGAAAATATTTTCATTGTTAAGGAAAGCGATAAGCATTTTTAAATAAATAAAAATCTCAAAAACAACGCTATTATTAATTGATACAGCTTTAAGCAAACTGGAGTCATGATAACGTTTCAAAACGACGTAAATAAATTTTTATAGTCTTTCCAACAACAACAATTTCCTTCCAAATATATTTTGAATGCAGATTATTCTAGACAAAAATCTTATTGAAAGCTTTGCCAAATCCGACAATATAATTTGACGGCTCACAAAGAGTCATTTCATCCTTTTAGGAATGAAAAAAGCACCTTTCAAACATCATCTTTTAGTATAAAAGTAAGTTGTATAACAACTTCATCCCGTTTCTCTATGAAAACTTAAAAAATATTTAAAGCTTATAGAGTTCCCCAAGGTTAAGTCCATAGGAAGCAAAAATGCATTATTTTCATAAACGCGAAGAGAGATAATTATCTTTTACAATGTCGTAAGAACTTCAATAAAATATAAATAACATATTGATATATAAAGATAATTTATTCATTTACAACTTAAATAAAGATCCCAAGTATTCTAAAGTTTTCTCATTTCCGATTTATTCATGATAAATTACTCACAATCATTTTTCTGCTTATCACAAAGGTAAGAGCGACTATCTAAGAAAGGAAAATGACAGCTTATTCTTTATTCAACAAAGATGGCAATAGTCTCATAGCACTCATGAGGTTTTAAGTTATATCCTTCATGAGTGAGCATCGTAGCATGAGATCGACTGCATTGAGAGATATTTCTTTAAAAACAATGCCTCTGGAAGGATTAATACAATAGCATTCTTCACCTCTCTAAGTCCATAAACAACAGATACGCTCTTGAGAGACATCAAAAACTTCACACTACGGAGAAAGAGACGACAACAATCCATAAATTACTTTATGAACTATTTTTGTGCGTAGGAGCCATGCGGATTCCTAACTCACGTAATTGCGTAGAAGAAACATCAGATGGCGCACTCATCAAAAGATCAAGTGCCTGTTGATTCATAGGAAATAAAGCAACTTCACGTAAATTTTTAACACCTTGCAACAGCATAATAATGCGGTCAATTCCCGCAGCCATACCACCATGGGGTGGAGCCCCATAATGGAATGCACGATAAAGAGCACCAAAACGATCTTTCACAACTTCCTTAGAAAGTCCTACAAGTTCAAAAACTTTAAGCATCATTTCAGGCAAGTGATTACGAATTCCACCGGATGCAATCTCATAACCATTACAAACAAGATCATATTGAAAAGCTTTAAGCGTAAGAGGATCTTGACACTCAAGAGCATTTTCTCCCCCTTGAGGCATAGAAAAGGGATTATGGGCAAAATCAATCTTTTTCTCATCTTCATTCCATTCAAAAAATGGAAAATCAACAATCCACGCTAAAGAGAAACTCTTTCTATCGACAAGGTCTAATTCTTCCCCTACCCGTATGCGGGCTGCTCCAGCAAAAGATGCGAATTTTTTTGGATCTCCAGCCACAAAAAAACAAGCATCCCCATTTTCAAGTCCAAGTTGCATACGAAGTGCTTCAGTTCGCTGCTCACCAATATTTTTGGCAATAGGCCCTGCTCCTTCAAATTTTCCTTCTTCTTCACGCCAGAAAATATAACCGAGCCCTGGTTGCCCTTCACCTTGTGCCCATCCATTCATACGATCACAAAAAGCACGACTTCCACCCCTTTTAGCTGGAATAGCCCACACTTGTGCTTTATCATCATTCGCTAAAATCTGAGCAAACACTTTGAAACCAGAATTATAAAAATGCTGAGAAACATCTTCCATAATAATCGGATTACGCAAATCAGGCTTATCAGAACCATATTTCCGCATTGCTTCATCATAAGAAATGCGAGGAAAGCTTTGTGTCACCGTTTTTCCATTTGCAAATTCTTCAAAAATAGAACGCATAATGGGTTCCATAGTTGTTAAAACATCTTCCTGCTCAACAAAACTCATTTCAACATCTAATTGATAAAACTCACCAGGAAGACGGTCAGCCCGCGGATCTTCATCTCTAAAACATGGCGCAATTTGAAAATAACGATCAAAACCTGACATCATCAACAACTGCTTATATTGCTGTGGTGCTTGTGGTAATGCATAAAATTTTCCCTGATGAACACGACTTGGAACCAAAAAATCACGTGCACCTTCCGGCGATGAGGCTGTCAAAAGCGGTGTTGTAAATTCCGTAAAACCATTATTTTGCATAGCCCGTCTCATAGCCGCAATAATTTCAGTTCGACGCATGATATTTTTGTGCATAGTCTCCCGACGCAAATCAAGAAAACGATATTTTAATCGGATATCTTCAGGATAATCAGGCTCACCAAAAACCGGTAAAGGAAGCTCTTCAGATTTTGAAAGAATTTCTACCTCTTGTGCAAAAATTTCAATCTCACCTGTTGGAAGCGTTGCATTAATAACCTCATCAGAACGTGCACACACCTCCCCATCCACACGAATAACCCATTCAGAACGCACTTTTTCAATAACTTTAAAAGCTGGCGAAGCAGGGTTCGCAACAATTTGTGTGATTCCGAAATGATCGCGTAAATCCACAAAAAGAATTCCTCCATGATCACGAACACGATGAACCCATCCCGAAAGACGAACTTGTGTTCCTACATCACATTTACGAAGAGCCGCACAATGATGACTGCGATAACGGTGCATGTTTTTTTGCCTTTGATTATAATATTCACATGCGCTACAAACGCTTTTTAATAACCATTTGTCAAGATATGAGAATAAAAACGCGAAAATAAAGTCAATAAAAGACAAATTTAATGTATCGAATGATAATAAAATGATGAATCTTATTACACAAACAACAGATCTTGAAATTGCACTTAATGCTCTACGGACCTCTGATTTTGTAACAGTTGATACTGAGTTTATCCGCGAAACAACTTTTTGGCCTCAACTGTGTTTAATTCAGCTCGCATCACCAGATGTTACAGTTTTAATTGATCCCATAGCACCAGATATTGATTTACAAGCATTTTTTGACCTCATGATCGATAAAAAAATTGTCAAAGTTTTTCATTCTGCTCGCCAAGATATTGAAATGATTTATTATCTTGGAGGCGTTATTCCTTCCCCTCTCTTCGACACACAAATAGCAGGATCAATTTGTGGATTTGGTGATTCGATCTCCTATGATCAAATTGTACAACGCTGCACAGGGCATCATCTTGATAAATCTTCCCGCTTTACAGATTGGAGTTGTCGCCCCCTGTCTGAAAAACAACTACTCTATGCCCTTGCCGATGTAACTTATCTAAGAGATGTTTACCTCCTCTTAAAAAAAAGATTAGAAAAGAGTCAACGTGTTCACTGGATGGATGACGAAATAACGATTCTTTTAAATCCTAAAACCTATGATATGCCAGAAGATGAAGCATGGAAAAAAGTGAAAGGAAAAGTTAAAAAACCGCGTGAACTTGCTGTATTACAAAAGATAGCAGCTTGGCGTGAACGTAAAGCGCGAAAATACAATATGCCCCGTCGCCATATCATGAAAGATGAATGTCTCATAGAAATAGCAACCCAACAACCAAAAGATGAATCTGCGTTAAAACGGTTGCGCAGTCTCAGTAAAAATTGGGATAAACACTCAATTGCGCAATCATTAATCAAAGCTGTCCATGAAGGCTTAGAGGTCGATCTTTCTACTTTACCCCCCATTCCTAAATATAACCCACTCAATGATACGACAGCCGCTGCTATCGATCTGCTCAAAGTCTTATTAAAACTTGTTGCAGACGAAAACAGCATTGCCCCTAAAATTATTGCAACATCCAATGATTTAGAAAAAATCGCCAATGGAGGAATAAAGAAAAATATCCCCGCTATGAATGGCTGGCGCTATGAAATATTTGGTCAAAAAGCCGAACAACTTCTAAAGGGTCAGATAGGTTTTTACTTTAACGATGGAAAAATAAGCACAAAACAGCTCTAAATGTACATTTCCCCCACATTCTCAGATTTCCATAAAATCTCCTAAAGGAAAGCTTGTTCTATGTCAAAATGAGTAGCAAATCAAAAGAGAAAAATTTTGTAATCGCATCTTATTAAATCAATTTTATTTGAAAAATATAAAAGAACTTCTGAGTAAATTTAAAACATTCTCATTTTTTAAAGATCCATTATGCTCCTTATATCTACATCAATTGGTATCGTTATAAGAATAATACAAATAGGATAAATAAAATCTGCTGCTGACAAATTTAAAAACTTAAATAGTAAGCTCTTATTAAAGAGAAATGAGCGAGCATAAAACCTAAAATACCTAATCTTTTAAGATCTAAAATGCGAATAAACAAGGAGGAAACATCAAGAAACTTCAAAAGCAAGAGGTTGTTTTATTATTTTTGATAACTTCTTTAATCGCCCAAGAGGACGTTCTCCTAATAATCCAGCATAATTTTTTGGAATCTGCAAAACGATATGATCTTCTTTTTTAAGCCACAATAAATGAGGTAAAATCCCTGCAACAGAAGCGCTAAACAGGTGAGCAATACGCATGGTTTCACCAAGAATACGTGCTTTTTCAATGATACTTTGCGTTGCTAATTGAAAAATGGGAAGAGATTCTTTATCAACCAATAAACTTGTATTGCGAAAAAAAACAGCAAGTGCTGCATAAAGGCGCCCCTCATGAGAAATTCCTGGATAAGACCCTAATGCTATCTGATTGGCTGCTTCATTCCCCCGATAATCTGGATGTATACGCCAACCAATATCCGCAAGAAGACAAGCCGCTTGACGATAGCGGCTTTCATTTTCAGTTTCTGAAATTCCAAAAACATCAAAGGCATTCGCCGTAAAATCAATAAGTTCTTCTGCTTGTTTTGGTGAACGTGCTCGTAAAATAGCCATTTCTGTACAGGCAGCAATGAGAGGGTCTGAAAGTCGAATCGCCTGCGGCAAACGTGAATAAAGAAAACCTTCACGAACACCAGCACCAGAAAAGATTATCTTTTCAAACCCCATACACTGAATGAGTTCAATAAGAACAATGGCCCCATACGATAAAAGTTTCCGACGATTCTGTGAAACCGCCGCAATCCCTCTCATATTATCAATATTGCCACCTGCGACAAGATGTAAAAAACTCTCCATTTCCACGGCATCAACTTCATAGCCATGCATAACAGGAAGTCGATAGTGTTTCATTGCCATATGGAGTTTTGCCAAATTACGCCATGTTCCCCCTACGGCATAAAAATAAGGTGCCATACCTCTACGTGTACGTACAACAGAAGATTTATAAAATTGCTCATGTACAATTTTTGCAGCGACAGCACTATCATTATTTGACATATACTGTAGTCGTAAACCACCCAATGGAAGCGTTATCCCTTCACCAACATCAGAATGATCAACACCAATGAGTTCTAGACTTCCACCACCAAGATCTCCAGAAAGTCCCTTTGGTTGATAAAAAGTAGAAACAACCCCATAGGCGGAATACATCGCTTCTTCACTTCCTGAAAGCAGATATATTTTATTTTGTAAAATATCTTCAGCACTTTGAATAAACGCGACGCCATTTTTTGCATCTCGTGCTGCTGCCGTTGCTAAAGTATAGACCTCATCGGCCCCAATCTGTCGACAAAGCGTACGAAATCGCTTAAGCGTTTGCAACGCCATTTTCATCGCTTTTTCTTCTAAAAATCCCGTTTTTGCCACACCATGACCGAGACCACACAGAATCTTTTCATTAAACAAAACCGTTGGTGAGCGAACAAGCCCCTCATAAATAACCAACCGAACAGAATTTGATCCAATGTCAATAACAGCAACAGGCTTACGCCCTTTTAACCGGCCTTGAGCATCTCTATATGTCATTGGAATTCAGTCTTTATGCACTTCAGCTTGTTGCCGATGCACCGCAACCAAGCGCGAAATAGAAGATTCAAAAGACTCACTTTCCCCCGCAAAACCTGTATTGGCCATAAAATACTCCTGCGCATTAAACGGACTTTCACCTCTCTGCGGTGTGATACGTTTTGATGTTCCATCTTTCAGTATATCAAAGCTTTGTTGATTATCAATCAGATTAGCCAGCATAATTTGTAAAAGAATCTTCCGCCGCACCATTTCATTAAAAATTGGAACCAATATTTCAATACGGTAGTCTAAATTACGAGGCATCATATCAGCAGAACCTAAGTAAACAAGTGCATTTTCATTAGGCAAATCTTGACCATTCCCAAAACAAAAAATGCGACTATGTTCAAGAAAACGCCCTACGATTGATTTTACACGAATATTATCCGAAATTCCTGGAATACGAGGACGTAAACAACATATCCCCCGCACAACCAAATCAATCTGTACCCCTGCTTGACTAGCACGATATAAAGCATCAATAATTTCAGGATCAACTAATGCATTTACTTTCATCCAAATAGCAGCAAGCTTTCCTTGTTGTGCATGAGCGATTTCTCCTTCAATATGCTGAAGAATACGACCACGCAATGTTAAGGGCGAAAAAGCAATCTTCATTGTTTCATGTGGGCGCTCATAGTGCACAATATAATTGAACAATAACACAACATCATGAGCGATATCATCATCCGTGGAGAAAAAAGAAAGATCCGTATAAGTTTTAGCGTTAACAGGGTGATAATTTCCTGTTCCAAGATGAACATAAGAACAAAGACGTTTTCCTTCACGTCTCACAACAAGAGACATCTTGGCATGTGTTTTTAAGGTAATAAAACCAAAAATAACTTGAACTCCAGCACATTCAAGATCTCGTGCCCAACGAATATTCGCTTCCTCATCAAAACGTGCTTTAAGTTCTACCAAAGCCGTTACAGACTTTCCCCGTTTAGCAGCTTCAATCAAAGCGCTAACAATTGGGCTATCATTTGATGTACGATAAAGTGTTTGTTTAATTTCTACAACATCAGAATCGCAAGCAGCTTGACGTAAAAATTGGACAACAGCATCAAACGTTTCATAAGGGTGATGAATCACGATATCATTTTCACGAATAGCCGCAAAACAATCCCCATTATGTTTACGAATAGATTCGGGAACACGAGGAATATAAGGAATAAATTTGAGATCATCACGGGGAATAGAAACAATCTCTGAAACCATATTAAGTGCCAAAGGCCCATCAAGAACATGAATACAGTTATCAGGAACAGCAAGACAATTCGCTATAAATTGGCGTAAATTCTCTGGCATTTTTGCGTCAAATTCAACGCGAATAACCTGCCCACGCCGCCGCCTTTTAAGCGCCTTTTCAAAAAAATGAACAAGATCCTCAGCTTCTTCTTCTACTTCAATATCGCTATCTCGAATCACTCTAAATGTACCAATTTCATTAATCTCATAGTGAGGAAAGAGATATTTAATAAAAAGGTAAATAACATCTTCAGATGCAATAAAACGAAAATGATGCCCCTCTTCTTGAGGAAGAAGAATAAAACGCCTCAAAAGCATTGAAATGGGCAATAACACTGTACGTGCGTGTTGCCCCGCCTCTTCAGACAATTGAAACGCAAGAGAAAATCCTAAATTAGGGATAAAGGGAAAAGGATGTGTAGGATCAACAGGCAAAGGTTTTAGAACAGGCAAAATTGTATCAAGAAAATATTTTTCAAGCCACGATTTTTCAATGTCTGAAAGATCATCAGAACAAATAATTTCAATATCATTCTTTTTTAATTCGCCACGTAAAACATTTAATTCCCGTAGTTGCTGAACCTGCAACTTTGAAATTTCAGCTAATACAATATCAAGTTGCTCCTGTGGAGTATACCCATCTGCACTGCGTGCTGTAACATGAGCACGAATTTGAGCCGCAAGACCAGCAACACGAACCATAAAAAATTCATCAAGATTTGTTGCTGAAATCGAAAGAAATTGTAACCGTTCCAATAAAGGATGTTTCGAATTAGCCGCTTCCATCAAAACACGATTATTAAATTGTAGCCATGAAAACTCTCGATTAATAAACCGCACCGGATTTTTCATTGTTATATCCGATAGAGAAATTTTATCTGCCACCCTCTGTTCCATATATGCTCATTAATCTTCTTTTATACTGTCTAAAATTCTTGACGCGATATCTCACATAACATTCTATAATATGTTATCTTCCTCATAATACATCAATGTCTCATTTTTATTATTATGTTTCCATTTAATATTTAAAAATACTTAGAAAAAAGTCCCATATGCAAAGTGCTAAAACCATGACGATTATTCTATATAGCATAAAAGAAAAGCACTTTGCCTTAAAAAGCATCTTGCATTATTATAAGCATTATTACAAACTCACGCTTGTAAAATGGAAGAGCCGCATCATAGCTGATGAGACAATTTATTCTGGAGTTCATACACCATGGCTGATCATAACATTCCCCATTTCCAAAATGACCTTGGATATAAAACAATTGAAATTGGTGTGAAAGAATTTATGTGCGTAGGCGCAACACAACCATTCGATCATCCTCATATCTTTATCGATATGGGAGCAGCTGATGAGAAAATCTGCCCTTATTGCTCAACCCTTTATCGTTATGTTCCCTCACTCTCCTACGATCAAACAAACCCAACAGGATGTTTATATCATCCAGAAGAGCGAGTATAATGCGTTATCGGGCTTTCTACCACTCTTTTAGTTCTGCTTATTGAATATGAAATCATTTGTGGAGCAATCACCCATCATCGTTGGAGGCGGAATTGCGGGTTTAAGCACCGCTTTAGCGCTCGCTCATAAAGGAATTGCAAGCACCATTATCGAAAAATGTAAGCAACTTGAAACGATAGGTGCTGGTATTCAACTCACTCCAAATGCAACATCTATTCTTGCTCACTGGAAACTTCTTAACAAACTCACTGAAGTCGCAATAATCCCAGATTTTCTTGAGTTAAAAGATGGAATATCTTTAAAAACACGTCTACATGCTCACCTTATCAATCTAACAGAAAAATATTGGAAAGCCCCTTATATGACCATTCATCGTGCGGCTTTACAAAAAATTTTATATAATGCAGTGATTGAAAATCCCCTGATTAAATACAAAGCAGGCGAAACAATCGTATCTTCTAGCCACTCCGCAACCAACATTAAAATAACGACAACAAAAACAGATACAGCAACAAAACAGCTTTATTCAACGCCCCTCCTGATCGGATGTGATGGTGTATGGTCAACATTAAGGCAACAAGCTCCTTTTCATGAAAAAGCAAATTTTAGTGGCTTTATTGCTTGGCGTGCAACAACAGTATATGATAATCTTCCTCAAAGCTTTCGTTCTTCGCTGCAAAATATGAGGACAATCACAGCATGGATGGGACCAAACAATCATCTTGTTGTCTATCCCCTTCAGGCGTCAGAAAAAATTTTTAACTTTGTCGCTATTACGCATGGAGAAAATTCAAAAGAAGGATGGGCGCATAAAGGAGATAAAGAAAAACTCAGATCTCTTTTTAAGGATTGGAATTCAAAAATCTTACAAATCTTTGATCATATTGATGAATGGAGATATTGGCCGCTCTTTCACATGAAAAAAAGTCGTTTTCTAGGCTTAGAGAGACAAATATTTGTTGGCGATTGCGCACATGCAGCTTTACCTTTTGCAGCGCAAGGTGCTGCTATGGCAATTGAAGATGCTGCCACATTAGCAGAAGCACTTTCATTGAAAGATCTTTCATTAGCAAAAGCACTTTCGCTTTACGAAACAACACGCATCCCCCGTATCGCATCAGTCAAAAAACGTGGAGATTTCAACAGATTAGCTTATCATGCAACCGGTCCCATAGCCATTGCACGTAATCTCATGATGAAAATTTGTACGCCTGAGAGCATTATGTCAAATCTTAATTGGCTTTATAGGTATGATGCGATGAATTCCATAAAAAGTAATGATAAAAGCTTATAAAATTCTTTCAGTACTTTGAATATCACCAAAGAAAGAGATTTTTTTGACTTTATGATACTAAAAGCCCGTCAATAATTTAACAAGACCTTTCAAAATCCCTTATCTGATTTTTAAAGCTCAACTTTTAACTTTTCCAAAAGCAAAAATCCCCCCAAATAGCCTCTATCTTTAATCTCGTTTTAACTCAATTCCACTTCGACAATACCCTGAATTAATTTCATAGCATTTGCAACATGTGAATTGACCTTATATCGCTTTGGAAGTGCAATTTCGACTTCTCGCAATCCCTCTTCTTGAATTAAAATAAGCCCAACCTCTCCATTTCCCCCAAGCTTTAAATTTTGTTCAATTTGTGGAAGCATATCAACTGTTTTTATAAAAAGACGCATCATTTTATGCTGCTGTAATGCTTCCTTTTCCAAAGACTGAATTGTCTCAATTCGCAAATTAACCCCTTCAGAGCGATTTTCTGCGCTCACTGTAATAATAAAAGATTTTCCAGGTTCTAGCATCTCCTCATAATCCGAAAGTGCTTCAGAAAAAAGAACGGCCTCATATTGTCCGCTTGTATCAGAAAAATGAATAATTCCCATTTTTTTACCGGACTTTGTTTTGCGCACATTTTTTGCGACAACGGTTCCAGCAAGACGCGCAGCTGTTGCTCCCCCTTTAACGGCATTGGCAAAATGACTCCAAGTCTGAACGCGTTTTTTGGCAAGAATAACCTGATACTCATCCAATGGATGAGCCGAAAAGTAAAAGCCTATTGCTTGAAATTCTCGATAAAGTTTCTCAGCTGGCAACCAAGGAGTCGTTTGGGATAAAATCAATGGTTCTTTTAATCCACCTTCCATTCCAAATATATCAACCTGCCCGCTAGAGTTGTCATCGAGAATACGAAGTGCCCGCGCATGAAGTGTTCCAAGATTGGCTAATAAAACCTCACGCGCAATATTAAAACAATCAAAAGCGCCAGCACAAACTAAACTTTCCATTGCACGCTTATTAACAATACGAAGATCAACGCGTGCACAAAAATCTTCCAGATCCTTAAAAATCTTATTTCCACGACAAGCGACGATATGATCGACAACTGTTTCTCCTACCCCCTTAATGGCAGCAAGAGAATAATAAATACAGTTATCACCAACTTCAAAAACACGATGAGATGTTTGTATAGAAGGTGCAATAACTTCAATACCCAGCCTTAATGCCTCACGCCGAAAATCATTGAGCTTATCGGTATTCGTCATATCATGCGTCATTGAAGCAGCTAAAAACTCAACGGGATAATTGGCTTTCATATAAGCTGTTTGATAAGAAACAATTGCATAAGCAGCAGCATGAGATTTATTAAATCCATAATCGGCAAATTTTGCTAAAAGATCAAAGATAATATCAGCCTGCTCTTTATCAACACCACCAGCAACGGCTCCATTGACAAAACGTGTACGCTGTTTTTGCATTTCTGCATGAATTTTTTTCCCCATAGCACGACGTAATAAATCAGCTTCTCCAAGTGAATAACCAGCCAGCACCTGAGCAATCTGCATCACCTGTTCTTGATAGACTATAACACCTTGTGTTTCTTTAATCAGATGATCTATTTTAGGATGAATAGAAGCTATTTCCTCTTCCCCGTGTTTGCGTGCATTATAGGTTGGAATATTCTCCATTGGACCAGGACGATAAAGCGCAACCAGCGCAATAATATCTTCAATACGGTCTGGCTTCATTCCAATCAGCGCCTTGCGCATACCAGAACTTTCCACCTGAAATACGCCAACCGTTTCACCACGTGCCATCATAGCGTAGGTTGCTTCATCATTCAGAGGAATATTTGACAAATCTATTTTGATCCCTTGTCTAGCAACAAAATCAACAGCCATTTTCAAAACAGTAAGCGTTTTTAATCCAAGAAAATCAAACTTTACCAGCCCGGCCTGTTCAACATATTTCATATTAAATTGCGTAACAGGCATATCAGAACGAGGATCACGATACATCGGGACAAGCTCCCAAAGTGGACGATCTCCGATAACAATCCCAGCAGCATGAGTGGAAGCGTGACGATAAAGTCCCTCCAACTGAAGTGCTATATCTAATGTGCGTCCAACAACGGGATCTTTTTTCTTTTCTTCTTCAAATTTAGGTTCATCCTTAATCGCATCCGCTAATTCTACCTGACTTCCTGGTGTGGCAGGAATTAATTTTGTAAGATAATCCACCTGACGATAAGGAACTTCTAAAACACGCCCTACATCACGCAAAACCGCACGAGCTTGTAACTTACCAAAGGTAATAATTTGAGCAACTTGATCACGTCCATATTTTTTTTGAACATATTGAATAACTTCTTCACGCCGCTCTTGACAAAAGTCGATATCAAAATCTGGCATCGAAACACGGTCTGGATTGAGAAAACGTTCAAAGAGAAGAGAAAAACGCAATGGATCAACATCGGTAATCGTCAATGCATAAGCAACAAGTGAACCAGCACCAGAACCCCGCCCTGGACCAACAGGAATATCATGAATTTTCGCCCATTTTATGAAATCTGAAACGATAAGAAAATATCCAGAAAATTGCATACGCGTAATAACCGAGACCTCATAATCAAGCCGCTGTTCATAATCTGCGATCGTATAGCCTTCAGCCAATCCAATCGTTTTAAGTCGCATCTCTAAACCAGCTTTAGCTTGATTTAACAATTCACTATCTTCTGCTTCTAAAGTAGTTTCTGAACTAACAGATTGTTCTATAAAACGAGGTAATATCGGTTTTCGAAGAGGCGTGGCAATATGACAACGTAATGCAATTTCAACACTATTTTCTAAAGCTTCTGGAAGATCAGAAAACAGTGCAACCATTTCATCTTGTGACTTCAAATAATGATCTGGCGTCACCCTTTTGCGATCAGGGTTAGAGACGATCTGCCCTTCTGAAACAGCCATTAATGCATCATGCGCTTCATACCCTTCTCTCTTCAGAAAAAAAGCTTCATTCGTTGCAACAAGAGGAACTTCATGCGCATAAGCCAATTCAATAAGATCTGCTTCTACTCCTCGGTCATAAGAGCCATGCCGTTGTAATTCCATATAAAGACGATCAGCAAAAATTTTTTTTAAATAAATTAAGCGCTCAACAGCGCGTTCTTTTTTTTCTTCTGCCCAGGAAAGATTAATAGGTCCTCCCTTGCCCCCCGTTAAAGCAATTATGCCTTCACTGTGTGCCGACAACCAATCAGCTTTAATATGAGGAGGATCAGTATCACATTTATCAAGATAAGCACAGCTTACAAGACGAACCAAATGAGCATAACCAGTTTCACTCGCAGCTAACAGAATGACAGAGCAGAAATCAGAAGCATGACGTCCTTTAACCAAACGTGAATGATCATTTTCATCACAAAAATCAACGGTAAGCTGACAGCCAATAATAGGTTGAACTCCATGAGAAAGACAATACTGCGAAAATTCCAAAGCCCCAAATAAATTATTGGTATCGGTAATAGCAACCGCTGGTGCATGATCTGAAATCGCCTGTTGAATAATTTGTGGGATTTTTAAAGCCCCTTCAAGCAAGGAATAAGCAGAATGCACTCTCAAATGAATAAAGCGAGGAAGAGAATTTTTGTCCTCTTGTAGTTTATTTTTATCTTTGATCACTCTCACAATTTCCCACTAAAAACTAAATGCTAAACAGCACCCTTTAAAGAAAAAATTCCACGCTAACATAACTTTAAAGCTATAAATTTATCATCCTACATAGGAAAATATTCCAATTTTATTGATATTTATAAGAGAGTTCCATCAAGAAAATGCTTCTATTCACAGCAAATAAACGCCTAAAATAAAAAGAAACCAAATATAGCTCATATAAGCCCTTTAATTTTAGTATTCTTTTATTGTATTTCTCTTTAAATATTCATTTTTCTTCCTAACACTCAATAAGTTAATAAAACAATTTCTTCTTTATGAATTTATCCCCAAAAAGCTCTTCTAAAGGTCTAGAAAAAACAAAAAGAGCAGGTTAAATTTCCTCATGCTTCCAAGTCTTCTTACCCCTCTTTTTAATTCTATTCGAACCCTTTCTGGTATTACACCTAAAATCTATGGCTTACTGACAAAACTTTTAAATGTTAATCCTACACAACGTGAAGCAACCCTTATTGATCTTCTTCAATTAATGCCTCATTCTGTTATAGACCGCAGAATGCGTCCCAGCATTGCCTATGCAAAAGAAGGAGAGACTGTTACGTTAGAAATTGTCATCGATCAACATCAACCACCCCCTCGTGGTCATAACAAGATCCCCTATCGTGTTATCGCCCATGATCAAACAGGAAAAATAAATTTAGTCTTTTTTCACGCTCAACCTCTTTGGCTCAAAAAACAGCTCTCTGAGGGAAAAAAAGTCATTGTATCAGGGAAAGTTGAATGGTTTAATGGGCAACTTTCAATGGCGCATCCCGACCATATTATCCCGAGTGAACAATCAAATCAGATTCCTCTCATCGAACCTGTTTATCCCTCTACCGCCGGACTCACTTCAAAGACGTTAAGACGTGCTATACAAAACGCTCTCGATTTTATTCCTCTCCTCCCAGAATGGATAGATGAAAATGTTAAAAAGCAACAAAACTTTTCTTCCTTTTCTGTTGCTTTACGCCGTATCCATGCCCCTATTAATCCCGAAGATCTATCCTTAGAAAGTACAGCACGTAAACGTCTTGCCTACGATGAACTGCTCGCTTGTCAATTGGCGCTAGGTCTTGTGCGTTTGAAAACCAAATCTCTTGTTGGGACTTCTCGACCATCAACGGGAATTTATACGAAAAAATTGCTTAATATTCTCCCCTTTCAGCTCACAAAGGGACAGATAAAAGCGCTAGAGGATATAGCCAATGATCTTGCTTCACCAGAACCGATGCTAAGACTGCTCCAAGGTGATGTAGGTGCAGGAAAAACAGTCGTAGCACTCATGGCAATGGCACAAATTGCTGAAAATTCAGGACAATCAGCTTTAATGGCTCCCACAGAAGTGCTTGCTCGGCAACATTTTGCCACCATTGCCCCTCTTGCCGAAAAGATAGGCTTACAAACAACGCTTTTAACAGGACGAGAAAAAGGAAAGTTGCGGACAAATATTTTGAATGATATTTTATCAGGCCAAGTTTCTATCGTCATTGGAACCCATGCTCTTATACAAGACAGCGTTACTTATAACAATCTCGCTTTAACCATTATCGATGAACAACACCGTTTTGGTGTGCATCAACGTATTGCCCTTACAGAAAAAGGCAATAAACCGGATATGCTGGTCATGACCGCCACACCCATTCCCCGCACACTTGTTTTAACAGCTTTTGGTGACATGGATGTATCCAAAATTACAGAAAAACCAATGGGACGACAACCCATTACAACAGCAATACTTTCTTTGAAACGTATGCATGAACTTATAGAACGAATCGCAATTGCACTCGAAAAAGGAGAAAAACTCTATTGGATTTGTCCTTTAGTGGAGGAATCGACAGCTCTTGATCTTACTTCAATTGAAAATCGTTTTGCGTTTCTCCATGAACGCTTTGGAACTCGCGTTGGGATGATCCATGGCAAAATGTCTACAGCAGAAAAAGAAGCTGCTATGGCATCTTTTAAATGCGGAAATACACGTATTTTAGTTGCAACGACCGTCATTGAAGTCGGCGTGGATATCCCAGATGCTTCAATTATTATCATCGAACATGCAGAACATTTTGGTCTTTCACAATTGCACCAATTGCGTGGACGTGTAGGACGAGGTGATAAAAAATCTTCCTGTATTTTGCTCTATAAAGATCCACTCACCAAAACAGCAGCAAAACGCCTAAATATTATCCGTAATACAGAAGACGGTTTTGAAATTGCCGAAGAAGATTGGCGCTTGCGAGGCGAAGGAGAACTTTTGGGAACAAAACAGTCCGGCGTCCCTGAATTTCATATAGCAAATCTTGCTGTTCACAGTGATCTTTTGTCAATAGCAAGAAAGGATGCACGCTTATTTTTACAACGCGATCCTCACCTTTCTTCTGAACAAGGACAAGCTTTACGGCTGCTCCTTTATCTTTTCGGACACGACAATGCTACACGTCTCTTACGAGCAGGATAATGATAGAAAAAAAACTTTGATAAAAAATAAAAATACTTCCCATGCAAATATACTTTTCTTTCTTGGAATCACTCATAAATGATTTAACACCTCCCTACGCCATTTATGCTTCATGAAAGTATAACAAACCAATAGCAGCATCTTTTCTCTCGATCTGGATTACTCTTGCATTAAAGGAGGAGAAGCATAATGCGTTCTTTTGCCCCTTATCTTCATAGATCTGATCCATTTTTTGATCGCTTAAGAGAATATTTTTTATTCTGTCATTAAGGATTTGGAATGAAAAATTCTATCTTTGATATTCTCATTCAACAGAAAAAATGAGAAAACAAACTATCATTATAAATCAATTTGTTATATTTTGATTATTCTCCTAAAATTCAGAAATATACAATCTATTTTTATTCAACGGTGACTGATTTTGCTAAATTACGCGGTTGATCAACATCTGTTCCTAATAAAACAGCCGTATGATAAGCGATTAACTGAATAGGGAGCGCATAAATAATAGGAGCAATAAATTCTGGAACAACGGGCAAAGTAATCGTTGATAAAGTCTTAAGACAAGCTGCTTCTGCTCCTTTTTTATCGGTTATCAAAATAATACGACCATTGCGCGCTCCTACTTCTTGCATATTAGACAAAGTTTTTTCAAACCACCGATCATAAGGAGCCACAACAATAACGGGGATTGTCTCATCCACCAGTGCAATTGGTCCATGCTTCAACTCCCCCGCTGCATAACCTTCAGCATGAATATAAGAAAGCTCTTTCAGTTTTAGAGCTCCCTCCAAAGCAATCGGATAAGAAGTTCCACGTCCCAGATAAAGAACACTTTTTGCATTCACCAAATCACGACAAAGAGATTCAATTTTGCTTTCTAATTTTAAGACCTCATTTAAAATACGGGGAACTTCTGCCAACTGTTGAACCAATTGCTTTGCCATTTGAACCGTGAGATAACCACGTTGTTTAGCCGCGCTAAGTGCGAGTGAAGCAAGCGTTGCCAATTGGCAGGTAAAAGCTTTTGTTGAAGCAACACCAATTTCCGGTCCGGCAAGTGTTGGGAAAATAAAATCAGCCTCTCTTGCCATTGTTGATTGCTCAACATTCACAATTGTAGCTGTTTTTACACCCCGCTCACGACAATAACGCAAAGAAGCCAATGTATCAGCTGTTTCACCAGATTGAGAAACAAACAGGGATAATACATCAGAGGTTATAGGGGGTTCACGATAACGAAACTCCGAAGCAACATCATTATCAACACTCAAAGCGGCATATTTCTCAAACCAATAGCGGGCAACTAAGGTTGAATAATAAGCCGTTCCACAACTCGCAAAAAGGAGACGATGAATATTTTTCCAATCAATCAAATTCTCGAAAGATCGAACGGTATAATTTCCAAGATCAAGATAATGCGCCAAATTATGAGAAATCACTTCAGGTTGTTCAAACATTTCCTTGTGCATAAAATGACGATGATTTCCCTTAGAAATCAATAATGCTTGTTCAAGTAAGGTTGTTACAGAACGTTTTACCAGCTGATTGTCTCTATCGTAAATTGTGACGCCTTCCCGTGTGAGGACAGCCCAATCCCCATCTTCCAAATAACTAATATGATCAACGAATGGTGCCAAAGCAATAGCATCTGATCCCACAAAAAATTCATCTTTTCCATAACCAATTGCCAACGGTGGGCCAGAGCGAGCCGCAATCATAAGGTTATCTTCACCTTCGAAAATAAGAGCAAGTGCAAAAGCCCCCTGCAGCCTTTTCCAACTATTACGCATGGCTTCTTGCGGAGAAAGACCACTTTTTAATGCACGCGTTATTAAATGTGCAATAACTTCAGTATCCGTCTCTGTTTCAAAGATATAACCATCTTCGATGAGTTCTTTTTGCAATTCTACAAAATTTTCAATAATACCATTATGCACAACCGCAAGCTTTTCAGTTACATGGGGATGCGCATTGCGCTCAACAGCAACGCCATGTGTCGCCCAGCGGGTATGTCCAATCCCTAAATTTCCTTCCAGAGGAGTTTTTTTTAATTTTTCTTCTAAATGAACAAGCTTCCCCTCAGCACGTACACGATAAAGATGCCCATTATAAACTGTTGCCACCCCAGATGAATCATACCCCCTATATTCAAGACGTTTTAATCCCTCAACCAAAGAAGATGTAACACACCTCTTTCCAAGAATTCCAATAATTCCACACATTAAAAAGCTCCAACCCACATATCTTAAGATTTAAATCTCATAAAACAATCTAACAGTTTTTATTTTAAACGATAAATAATAAAATAATTCAAACATGGAGTACGGCAATCTTTAAGAATAAACCTCCTCTCCATCGTTAGATCAGTACAAAACAAAGGAATAGACTAAAAATAATCATTTTTTCTGTTTGTTTTTTGACAAGTTATTCTCTAACAAGCGCGCCCGAAATTTTGTTGCATAGCCTTCTTTTATAACCTGTCGTGCACGCCCAAAAGCCATACTGTTCACAGGAATATTTTCAGTAATAACACTTCCTGAAGCGACATAAGAGCCATCCCCTATCACCAATGGGGAAACAAGCGCCGTATTAGACCCAACAAAAGCATGATCACCAATCGTGGTTTTATATTTGTTAAACCCATCATAATTGCATGTAATCGTACCGGCTCCAATATTAGTATGTGCACCAATTTCGGCATCACCAATATAACTTAAATGATTAATTTTAGAAGATTCTCCTACCTTAGCTTGTTTGACTTCACAAAAATTTCCAACCTTTACGAATTTTGCCAACTCTGTTCCAGGACGCAAACGTGCATAGGGACCAATCTGCGCATCTTGACCCACCACAGCACCTTCGAGATAACTAAATGCATGAATAACAGCACCAGAGTGTACTTTCACGCCTAATCCAAAATAAACATTTGGTTCTATCACCACACCTGGTTCAATTTCTGTATCATGAGAAAAATAGACTGTTTCTGGTTTTAAGAGTGTAACACCCGATAACATTAAATCGCGCGCTTTACGTTTTTGCCACAAAGAATCAGCCTCAGAAAGCTCAAGACCGTTGTTAATTCCTACAATATTTTCAAAAGGGACTTCAACAACACGTACATCCAATCCTTCGCGCGAAGCAAGAGAAGCAATATCGGTTAAGTAATATTCCTTTTTCATATTGTTATTATCAACCTTCTCTAAAAGAGAAAGGGCATGTTTTCCACGCATAGCGAGTATTCCCCCATTACAAAAAGAAATCTTTTTTTCTTCATCGCTTGCGTCTTTTTCTTCCACAATTGCAATCAATTGACCATTTTTCTCGAGAAGACGTCCATAACCTGTTGGATCTTGGGTATGAAAGCCTGCAAAAACAACATCTGCTCCATCAGCAAGCTGTGCACGTATTTGGTGCAAAGAATCTTTCTGAATGAGAGGCGTATCCCCAAAAACAATGAGAACATCATCCACTCGCCTTTGCAAAGCTAAACGAGCCGATAAAACAGCATGCGCCGTTCCTAAACGCTCTTTTTGTTCAAAAATCATCACATCTTTTACACATGACTGAACAACATGTGCAACCTCTTGAGCACCAAATCCCACAACAACAGCCAATTGTGAAGATCCTGCCAATTCTATTTGTTTTAGAACATGGCATATAAGAGGCAGTCCAGCAATTTTATGAAGCACCTTAGGCAGAGACGACTTCATACGCGTCCCCTCACCTGCAGCAAGAACAATAGAAAGACAACTTCTAACCATAAAAACACATCAGACTAACGAGAAAATCCAAAAAAGTTCATAATATCGTGCCAACGAATATCTTCAACATAACTCAATGAAGGATAATGCTCTAAAAGCCAAAATGAAAGATCCTGCATAGAGCCTGTTAAAAACAAAATCCCCGTAAGAATAAGAAAAACACCAATAATTTTTTCAACTTTTCCTAAATGAATACGAAAAGCTGCTAAAAACCGCATAAAACGACTGGAAAATAAAGCCGCCAATACAAAAGGAACAGCAAGACCTAATGCATAAACTGCTAATAGAATAGCACCCTCACCCACAGTTTCTTTTGTGCCAGCAAGCGTTATAATAGGTCCTAAAATGGGACCAATACACGGTGTCCAACCAAAAGCAAAAGCTAAACCAATAACATAAGCTCCTAAAGGACCAGCAGGTGTTTTATGAGTCTGAAAACGAGCTTCACGAAATAAAAACGAGATCTTGAAAAGTCCTAAAAAATTTAAACCAAAAATAATAATGATCATTCCAGCAGCAAGAGCAAACCAATCACGATAATACCCGATGAATTTACCAATTGTACTTGCACTAGCGCCTAAAGCAACAAAAACAGTGGTAAATCCAAAAACAAAAGCGATAACAGAAGACAATAAAGCCCACCGTATAAAGACTTTCTCATCACGCTTTTCTGACCGAAAGTCATCAATACCAATCCCTGCCATATAGCATAAATAAGGAGGAACTAACGGCAAAACACATGGCGACAAAAAAGAGAGAGCCCCTGCAAAAAACACACCAACTGTTGAAATTTCAATCAAAACGCACACCCCATCTTTCATCACGGTTTAGTTCTATGAACAACAATCAATCCATATCCTCATCAATTCGTTGCATATTTTGTTCATTCGCCACCACGCTTATATCTTCATCATGACCAGAAACGACAGAAAAAACCTTTTGATAAATTTTATCTTTATTTTTAGCAATGGCAATATACTCTCCCTCCGCTAACACAAGTGAAACATAAGCCCCAACTGTTTCATAAACAATATCACCAGAATCATTGGCAAGAGACCAACTTGTATCTGCAAGCGCTTCTCCTCCTTCTTGTCGTACCAGCTTTAACACAATTTGAGCTGCCTGATGTTCAAGAGTAACTTCCGTTATTTTACCAGCCTCTACTTGAATATCCGAACGAGCCGTCGCATTAATGGAACCATAATGGGAAGCAACATGGTAGCGACCAGCTTTTAAACGCACAACAGATTGAGGTTTAACATTTGATAAAATGATCCCCGTATCATCATTTTCTTTTTCATCCTCATAGATCGTAAAACGTAATTCCTTTTCATTGATTTCACCATTGAGCAGTGTCGCATTTAAAATAAGACCACCTGCCTCAAGATGAAAGTTTTTCACAAGACTCTGCCCATTTTCTAGACGAATATGGCGCATAGCACTCATATGACCAAATGAGACATGAACAAGATAACTTCCTGGCTCTAAATCAAAACGCGCACTTCCCCCCTTATGGGTTGCCACTAATGGTAATTTATTATCAATCCCTAGAATAGGAGCATAAACCCGCCAGACAAGCCCTTTCTCAATATCTTGACGGCTATTTGTTAATCGAGCATTCAAAATGAGTTGTGCTTGAGATGCTAAGTTCTCTTTTTCCTGCTCTTGGGACTTTAGAATAAAACTCCGTGATGGTTCCTGCTGCTGATCTACTCCTTCTTCACAAAAAGCACAGGGGCTCCAGATCAACAAAGTAAGCACCACGCATAACCGCACACATCGGTGCACTATTTTTATAAGACTAGCCATTTTTACATTGTTGACCAACATGATATTTTTTTCAAGAAACAATATCACAAAGCCCCCACTCTCAAATTGAAAAACTTACACCACAACCACACGATGAAACAGCATTGGGATTATGAATTTGAAAAGACTGCCCCATAAGATCATCAACAAAATCAATCTCAGCTCCTTCCATGAAAGGAAGCGATAGTGAATCAATAAGCACAATTGCCCCATCTTTTTTGAGAACGAGATCATCTTTACACATTTCAGAAACCAAGTCATATTTATAAGAAAAACCAGAACATCCACCACCTTCAACAGAAATACGTAAGGCTATTTTATCAGGTTCACGCAAAAGTATCTGTACAATTTGCTGAGCAGCAGCCTCTGAAATTTTCACATTCATTTTATATATCCTTGCATTAAACCATCAAGAAAGAGTATCCCACACTATAAAGAGGAATTTATTCATCATAAACCACTCTCAATTTTAAGATGATAATGGACAGCTTGCAATGGATATAGGCACAATCAACTTCAATTACCAATCTCGAGCCGTCTACAGTGCTCATCCACAAACAAGCCGTGGACGATTATTCCATGAAACGATGAGCTCTACACGCTCACCCTTTCAGCGAGATAGAGATCGTATTATCCATTCTAATGCATTTCGACGTCTTAAACATAAAACGCAAGTGTTTATTGCTGATGAAAGCGATCATTATCGTACCCGCCTTACCCATTCCATAGAGGTTTCTCAAATTGCACGAACACTCGCCCGTGCCCTGTATCTTGATGAAGATCTTGCCGAAGCCATTGCCCTTGCTCATGACTTTGGGCACACGCCCTTTGGCCATGCAGGGGAAGAGGCTCTTAATGAAGCCATGGCTCATTATGGCGGCTTCGATCATAATGCACAAGCCTTACGCATTGTTACAAAACTAGAACAGCGCTATGCAAATTTTGATGGACTCAACCTTACGTGGGAAACCCTCGAAGGTCTTGTAAAGCATAACGGGCCTCTTTTAGGGACTCACACGAAAAATAAAGAAGTTCCCCCCGATATTTTACAATACAATGCCAAGCAAGATCTTGCACTCGATTGTTTTGCAGGACTAGAAGCGCAATGTGCTGCGATTGCAGATGATATCGCATACAATGCCCATGATATTGATGATGGTTTACGATCGCAATTTTTAACCCTCGATCAATTTGAACACATTTCACTAACAGCAGCCATCTTAAAAGATATAACCGATGAGCATCCCCGCCTTGACCAAGCACGACGCGGTTACACACTTGTACGAAGACAAATCACAACCATGGTCGAAGATGTTATCAAACAATCACATGAAAATTTGGCACGCATCAAACCAACCAGTATAAGCGATATTTACCAAGCAAAACAAACTATTGTTACCTTTTCACCGTCAATGACCGTTTACGAAAAAGAACTAAAAAACTTTCTTTTTAAAAATCTTTATTACCACGAACAAGTTCTTAGTCGTCGCAATGCAGCAAAATGCATTGTACAAAAATTATTCAATTGTTATTATGAAAATCCAGATACACTGCCTGAAAGTTGGTGCAAAAAAGCAGTACACTTAAAAAATCAAGAGTTAGCACGTCTGATTGCTGACTTTCTTTCAGGGATGACTGATCACTATGCTTTACGTGAATATCACCGTTTATTTGACCATACAGATCATTTCGTTTAATGGCTTTTAGCATCATCATGGAAGCTTAATATGAATATCTTTAAAAACTTCGAAAAAAAAATTAAAAGATCCATTGAATTATCTGATATAAAAGGAAAAAATGGAGAAGATCTAGATTTATCAAAAATCACCGTTGATCCCCCACGTGATTCCTCCCATGGTCATTTATCAACCAATGCTGCTATGGTTCTTGCAAAATCTATTGGGATGGGGCCCCGTACACTTGCAGATAAAATCATAGAACTGCTTAAAAATGATTCCTCTATTGAAAATATTGATGTTGCCGGTCCTGGCTTTATCAACATCAAGCTTACAAAATTATTTTGGCAAGATGCTATAAAGTCCATGCTTGAATTAGGGCTTTCTTATGGTCGCATGCCGATGGGACAGGGAAAACGCGTCAATGTTGAATATGTCTCAGCAAATCCGACGGGCCCTATGCATGTAGGGCACTGTCGCGGAGCTGTGGTGGGAGATGTTCTCTCCAATTTGCTGCAATTTACGGGCTATAACATCACGAAAGAATATTATATCAATGATGCTGGTCAACAAATCGAAGTTCTCGCTCACTCTGTACTGTTGCGCTATCGCGAAGCTCTTGGACAAAAAATTAATGAAATTCCAGAGGGGCTTTATCCTGGAGAGTACTTGATACCATTGGGTCAATCGTTGGCTCAAGAGTTTGGTGACCAATTCCTCACCATGGATAAAGATGAAGCCTTATCTATCGTGAAAGAACGGGCGATTCAGGCAATGATGTCCATGATTCGCGAAGATTTGGCAGCTCTTAATATTTATCATGATATCTTTTTCTCTGAGCGAATGCTTTACGCAGATAATGCCCGCGCTATTCGTAATACCATTAACGACCTCACTTTAAACGGTTATATCTACAAAGGAAAGCTTCCCCCTCCCAAAGGACAAAATATAGAAGATTGGGAAACAAGCGAGCAAACTTTGTTTCGTTCAACAAATGTTGGTGATGACCAAGATCGTGTTTTGGTCAAATCTGATGGTTCTTACACTTATTTTGCTGCTGATGTTGCTTATTTTCGGGATAAATTTAATCGTCATTTTGATGAAATGATTTATATTCTAGGCGCAGACCATGCTGGCTATGTAAAGCGGCTAGAAGCCATGGCAAAAGCAATTTCTGGGGATAAAGCCAAATTAAGTGTTTTCTTATGTCAATTGGTCAAACTCTTTCGCGATGGTCAACCTGTACGCATGTCAAAAAGAGCAGGATCATTTGTGACTCTAAGAGATGTTGTCGAAGAAGTTGGTCGTGATCCAGTGCGTTTTATGATGCTATACCGCAAATGCGAAGCACCTCTTGATTTTGATTTTACAAAAGTAACGGAACAATCAAAAGATAATCCCATCTTTTACGTACAATATGCAAGTGCACGTTGTCACTCAGTCTTTCGTCAAGCACAAGAAGTGCTTCATATTGAAAGCTTTTCAAAGGACACATTGACCTCCCATCTTCATCGACTAACAGATGACAATGAAATATTATTAATACGCAAACTTTCTGAATATCCGCGTATCATCGAACAAGCCATCATTCATAAAGAACCCCATCGATTAGCGTTTTATCTTTATGATCTTGCCTCCTGCTTTCACACCCATTGGAATAAAGGGAGTGAAAGTCTCAATTTACGCTTTATTCAGCCTAATGATAAAGAGTTATCCTTTGCAAGATTGGGCTTGATACAAGCTGTTATCAATATTTTATCATCAGGACTTAGCATCATAGGAGTCGAAGCCCCAATAGAAATGCGTTGAAAAAGTTCTATAAATACATACAATAGACACTTTATTGGTAAACTTTTTCATGTATCCTTGCATGAGAGGGGGAAAATTTATTATTTTAATATAACAAATCAAAATTAACCATTGATTGCACGTCAGTGCAAATCATTATGTGAGAAAAGCCATGAGCGATAACGATCGCAAAAATCCGCACGAAACAAACCACGATCATGAACATCATGATCCTTTAGAAAAACTTACGCGCATTTTTAATCCGACCAAACAAAACGGAAACCAAAATGAGCACTCTTCTTTAGAGACAGATCGCTCGACATCTCATTCCAAAACATCATCCCCTGATGATTTCGATTTGTCCTTCTTAGAAGAAGAACTTGAAAACAATTTAACACACGACTCAACCTTTGATGATCAAAAAAAGCAATGGAACTTGCATGCAACCAGCAACGCAACAGCCTCAGATATTGCACAAACTGGTTCTTTCAACCATTCAAAAAAAAATAATTTATCTGAAGAAAAATATTCTTCACCGATCAGTCATGATGAAGAACAAATTTTAGACGCGCTTTCTCCATTACCAATCCAAAAGAATCAATTGTCTCAACAGAAAAAGACAGCAACAAGTGATAATCCTTTTTTTGAAAAAAGGAATTTTATCTCACAATCAGAATCAGAAAAATTCTTTTTTAATGAATCTGAAAAGCGCGAAAACAAAAGAGATGAGACAGAAACTGTTGAAAGAACCAATCGTTTTTCACAAACAACCTCACAACAACCTAAGACTTCAAATATACAAAAAACTTATGATGATAATCAAAACTTCTATGATCCTTCCATAAACCATCCCTATAAAATTTCAGCAAACCAAGAAAATTGGACCAAAGAAGATTATATGGATGTCTCCTCTTCTTCAAAAGCAAATGAGTTTTTCTCATCTTCCAACCTTGTGTCGGAAAAACAAAACACGCCAAGAAATCAAACAACAAATGACTTCTCCTCTCCTTTGGATTCTACACACGTTGACCAACAATCTTATTTAGAGAGAGCTTCACAAGAAGATCATACAACCAATTATCCCTATTTTTTTGAAGAAAATCCCTCACAACAAGAAACTTATAGTGAAAAAGTTCCAACATATAATGAGGCTCAAACCCAATACATCAATAAGCCTGAAAATGTCTCTAACCCAAACAGAGAAATTTCATATAACCAAAATAATTTAGATACGTTTCTTTCCTCACCAAAACCTCTTAATACAAAACAAACAGAGAGTTTTTTTGCCCATAATTATACACACAGAGATACGCCCCCTCCCAATGTTGATACTTATAAATTTTCAGAAGAAATTGTAGAAAAAACTGGTCCTATTATGGTTCCAGAAGTCCCGTATGAAGCTCCAGAATATGATGTACCAGCAGGTGGTTTGGAAGAAGAATTTGCAGATGTACTCAATGTAGGAAATGTTCCAACAGATAATTTTTCTCAAAAACAACAGAAAAATAAAGCTTTCACTGAAATTTTTCATCAAACTATGCAAAATTCAAAAGAAGGGGTTTATATAAACTCTAAAGAACAAAATGCCGACTATTTTTCTGCTGGCAATATGGAATATAATTCTCCCTCTTTGAGTGAGAATTCACCATACACAAGCTCAGATGGAATCCCTACGCCTCCCTCAGCGCCTCCTCCCTTTAAAAGTTCTGTTTTGGGGAAAGTTTTCATCAAAGGTATTTTTCTTATTATTTTAGTAGCCATTGGATTTGCTGGTTATTCTTATTTTTTCATGCCATCACAGAAAAATGAAGAAAGGGTCATTATCCACGCTGATAATACACCTTTTAAATTCAAACCAGAAACAATTGAAACGAAAAATGATGTTGCCCATAATCTAGATGTCTACCAACAAACAACTAGACAAAATGACAAACAAGAAAATACACAACAATTTCTTATTGATAGCTCTGAACAACCTGATAACTTAGAGGGATTAAATCCAGAAGAGTCTCCAAACGTTTCATCATCTTCTTCGACTGAATCTGATGTTGAAGATGCAGTCACTGAAGCTATCAATCATACTATTCCAACACGAGAAGTACAAACCGTTATTGTCAATCAAGATGGTACAATAACACTCGCTCCTGTGCATCCAACAGAGAGCAAAACGGCTGCTCAATCTACACAATCCATTGATCAAATTCCTGACGAAATTCAAGATTCGTCCGTTATTTCGTCGCATAATTCCGATAAAAATGACCAAGAAAGTGATTATGCTCTCAAAAATAATATTGATAAAATAATCGCTGAGAATACTTCTAATGCGAGTATTGAAGAAAAATTTATCCCAATTCCATCTCATGCAGAGAGAAATGCAGAAGTTGAAACGCACGCCGCCACTCGTCCCACATCACCAAACAGAGTTTCACCCCAAAATTCAGAGGGTTATTATGTGCAACTTTCCTCTCAACCAACACATGAATTAGCGAGAGATTCTTTGAAAAAGATGAAATCCAAATATGGATTCATTATCGGGTCCCGTCCTTTAAATATTCAGCCGGCTTTTATACCAGAAAAAGGAACATATTACCGTGTTCGTATTCAAACGCAGAACCGTAATGAAGCCATAATCCTTTGTGAAACTATTAAAAATTCTGGTGGAAGTTGCTTCATCACACGTTAAAGACTAACCATGTAACGGTTATTAAAACCGTTTCATGGTTTATCTCTATGATTTATCAAAAACTTCAGAAATTAAAATCATCTCAATCTTTTTCGCTTATGTATTTACGCTAACTTTATTTTTTAATCTGCGTCAGTTTTCACTTTATTTAAAAGATTATGTTTACAAAAAAATCACTGCGTACTCTTATTGGTATAAGGTACAGGAGGGGATGAATTTAAATCTTTTTGGGGCGTTGTTATGCTCTGGTTTGTTTCTAGAGTATTATAATGTGAACTATGTTCAGGAGATTTTGCAAAAAAAGATCCTAAAAAACCAAAAATAAACCAAATAATAAACAGCGCGAGAAGAATAGCAAAAATACCTTTAGCAATTGAAACACGCTGTTCATGATCTTTTTTTTCTTCAGCAATACGTTCTTCATATGTGTGATAATTTTTATCAATCATAGTGGATTTCCTTTTCTCGATTCCCTTACCTTTAAATTTCTAGAAAATATGCATATATGAAATTATTCAGATACTTATTTTGAGAAAACGATAAAGAGAGATAAAGGTTCCAGATACCTTCATAAAGATGGAAAAAAGAGCTGAGAATAGAATGAAAATATCGACCACAGCCTTTGAGTTCTATAATAAAACTCTTTGAGTTCTACAATAAAACATTGACACAAAGGATTTGCTAATAATAGAGTTATGTCAAAATATCTTATTATTTTTATTAATAAAAAATAAAACATTCTCAAAAGGTTTTTCTTATGAAATCTCCCCTATCGTCACTTCCCTTTAAAATAGAAAAGCACCCATCACCTCTGTCAGAAGAAAAACGTGAAGAAATTCTAAAAAATCCTGGTTTTGGTCAATTCTTTACAGACCATATGTGCACTATTCAATGGACGGAAGACAAAGGCTGGCATAACGCCGTTATTTCTCAATACAAAACTTTAGAAATTAACCCCGCAAGTACCGTTTTGCATTATGGACAGGAAATTTTTGAGGGTTTAAAAGCATATCGCGCAAAAGATGGACGCATCTTGCTTTTCCGTCCTGATGCCAATGCACAAAGGTTTATAGAGTCAGCAAAACGGTTAGCCATGCCAGAATTACCAAAAGATATTTTTCTAGATGCCGTTCATCAATTAGTAAAAACTGATCAAAAATGGGTTTCGGATCATCCTAACGCCAGTCTCTATATTCGTCCATTTATGTTTGGTAATGAAAACTTTTTGGGTGTTCGTCCTTCTCAAGAATATCTTTTTTGTATCATAGCCTCTCCAGTTGAATCCTATTTTAAAGGAGAGGAAAAACCTGTCAGCGTCTGGATTGAAACAGAGTATAGTCGTGCTGGTCCAGGAGGGACAGGTGCTGCCAAATGTGGTGGAAACTATGCAGCCAGCTTACTTGCACAAAAAAGTGCAATTGAAAACAATTGTAGCCAAGTGCTCTTCCTTGATATGGTTGAACATACATGGATTGAAGAACTTGGCGGTATGAATGTCTGCTTTATTATGGACAATAATACACTCGTAACCCCTCCCCTTAATGGAACGATTCTTCCGGGAATAACACGTCATTCAATTTTACAGTTGGCTCAACAAATGGGGTTAAAGATAGAAGAGCGTTCTTATCCTTTTGCATCGCTTCAAGAAGATGCAAAGAGTGGACACCTTAAAGAAGTTTTTGCTTGTGGTACAGCTGCCGTTGTCACATCAATCGGCCGTTTTAGATATAAAGGCGGAGAATTTACTATTGGAAATGAAACAATTGGAGAAGTCACAAAACAACTTCGCACACAATTGGTTGATCTTCAAAAAGGGAATACAGAAGATAAAAATGGCTGGGTTTATTCTGTCCAGCTCTCATAATAAGACGATATTCTCATATCTATAAACGCTTCCATGAAGGCATATCGACTTTCATGGAAGTTACACACTCAAAATAATCTCTCTATTTCTTTAAGGATGACAAAAAAGAAAATATTTAATCAAATTTCGAGTGATCTCTATGCTGTGCTTTAATATTACGAACTGTCCCCGTATGGGAACGCATGACAAGAGTTTCTGTTTGAATGTAGCGAGGCGTGAATTTAACACCAGAAAGCATATTACCATCTGTCACCCCTGTCGCTGAGAACAAAACATCACCCTTTGCCATTTCTTCCATTGTATAAACCTTATTGGGATCACTAATCCCCATTTTGGCTGCACGAGCAATTTTTTCTTCTGTATCAAGCAACAAACGACCTTGCATCTGTCCTCCAATGCAGCGTAAAGCAGCAGACGCTAAAACACCCTCTGGAGCTCCACCAATTCCCATATAGAGATCAATACCTGTTTCTTCTGGATCAGTTGTATCAATAACAGCAGCGACATCTCCATCACCAATCAAGCGAATCGATGCCCCTGTCGCTCGCACTTGATCAATCAATTTTTCATGACGAGGTCTATCCATAATACAAACAGTAATCTGATTAACAGCCACTCCTTTAGCCTTTGCAAGAGCATGAATATTATCGATAGGACAAGCATCTATATCCACCACCCCCTTTGGATAACCAGGACCAATAGCAATTTTGTTCATATAAACATCAGGGGCATAAAGGAGGTTACCCTTTTCAGCAATGGCAACCACCGCCAAAGAATTGGCAAGATTTTTAGCACAAAGTGTTGTCCCTTCCAGTGGATCAAGTGCAATATCGATCGCCAGTCCATTTTGAAGACCTACTTTTTCTCCAATATAAAGCATAGGCGCTTCATCCCGCTCACCTTCACCAATCACCACTGTACCCTCAATAGGCAATCGATTAAGTTCCTGCCGCATTGCATCTACAGCAGCTTGGTCCGCAGCCTTTTCATCACCACGTCCACGCCAGCGCGCAGCAGCAACAGCAGCACGTTCAGTGACACGTACCAATTCAAGTGTCAAAATACGATCAAGTCCATTTAAAGTCTTCTGAGTTGTGGGCATGTGAAAAAATCCTACCGAATAAATACCAGAAAAATATGAGCCCTATTAAGCTCTAAAAGTAAAGCTTTTGGCAAAGATGAAAACTTTCCACAAGAGATAAAAGTATTCCAACTTGTCAAATCAAGATAAGTTATCAATTCTCTGCCATACGTTCAATACGAATGAATTGAGATTTTGCAATAAGATGTCCATCTTTTTCAATTTCTGCAAGAGCCTGTCGTACATTCACTTCTGTTGTTTCATGCGTGATTAAAATAATCGTTTTTTCAACCTGATTTTCTACAAAAGGTCTTTGAACAATCGACTCTAACGAAATATGATTATCAGCCATATGCCTTGCAACCGCGGCAAAAACACCAGCACGATCATGAACATTTAAACGTATAAAATAGCCCCCTGCATGATTTGAAATACGTGCTTTTTTATGAGGAGAAAGTTCTAATGCTGGACGTCTTAAAACAGGTGCATACTGAAAACCAGAACTTGCTTTTGCTATATCAGCCAAATCACCAATAACAGCTGATGCTGTTGCCATTCCTCCAGCACCAGGACCAGAAAACAGTAATTCACCCAATAAATCACTTTGAATAGAAAGGGCATTGGTTACACCATTGATCTGTGCAATCATTGAAGATGTTGGGACCATTGTTGGATGAACGCGTTGCTCTATCCCTGAATCCGTTTTTAATGCAACCCCTAAAAGCTTAATACGATACCCCAATTCATCAGCCGCCCGAATATCAATTTGCGAAATATTATGAATTCCTTCAACATAAACATCATCTAACGAAACAGCTGTTCCAAATGCCAAACTTGTCAACAAAGCTAATTTATGAGCCGTATCATTTCCTTGAATATCAAAAGTTGGATCTGCTTCAGCATAACCTAGTCTTTGTGCATCTGCTAAACACTCTCTGAATGAAAGACCTTCTGTAAACATGCGTGTTAATATATAATTACAAGTTCCATTGAGAATACCATAAATCCGCGATATTTGATTACCGACAAGTGATTCTCTCATCGCTTTAATAAGAGGAATTCCCCCTGCGACAGCTGCTTCAAAATGAAGAAAAACACCTTTTTGTTCTGCAATTATAGCCAGTTCGACTCCATGTCGAGCAAGAAGAGCTTTATTGGCTGTCACAACATGATGTCCTGCCTCAAGCGCCCTCTTAACAGCAGTATATACAATATCCAATTCCCCACCAATTAACTCAACAAAAACATCAATCTCATCAAAGGCAGCCATCTCCACAGGTGAATCAAACCATCTTATATTACTGAGATCAATTCCACGGTCACGGCCTTTATCGCGTGCACTAACAGCAACGACTTTGATGGATCGCCCACATTGACAAGCTAAACTATTCGCTTTTTCACATAGAGCTCGAACAACTGAAGTACCAACCGTACCAAGTCCTGCAACGCCAACTTTTAAAGCTTCTGCCATTATCTAACCACTGATCCCTATCTTTATTGAAAAATCATTTAAAGGACGTGCCTATCGACACAAAGAATACTGATACCCCTCCGGACAAAAGAAATCCTCTGCTCCCTTCACTCTCTTTTTTTCTAATAGAATTATCCCCGCTTGTTCAATCAAAATTCCTAAAAATACAAATATTTATTTTCTTTTATTTATTTTTTCAAAGATTTCATAACCTTTATAAAAAATTTAATTCAAAATGAAAATCTACAAAACGGATAAATGCAAGTTTCCTTTAAAAATTTCCTTATTTTTAAATAGGCAAAAACCTTCTCATAAAAACTCAACTCTATCAACAAAGGATAGAAAAAATCTCTCAAAAAACAATCAATAACAAGCAAAAGAATACTGAAAACTTAGTAAGAAAACAAAAACACAACTCTTCTAAATCAACAAGTATTAAACAAAAAACATTCTTTCATATGATACGTAAAGAAAATGGAAAAAATAAAGCAGATGAGTAAATAATACCACATTCTTTCCTACCATTATATAGCTTAAACTCGTTCTTTAATACAAAAATCTTAACGCTCTCCTATATCAAAACAGAACCTTACATTAAAGTAAAAAGCAAAAACTCATGTGTGTACAGCATAATTCTGAAATATTATAAATATGGAGAATAAATTTGCAAAATTTGAAATATTTTATCTCAACTTATTGGCACTCTTTTGAAAAACGAACGAATTGAAATAACAAGAACCTCAATAAACTCTTTATCTGTGCTAATTCATTTTCAAATAAAGAACTTTCTAAAGATGTAAGAGAACAAATAAAAAGCATTTAAATTTTTTACAGTCGTGCAAAAGTAAGTTTGATAAAAAATAATTTTTAGGATATTTTGTAGAACTTTCCTCAATATTTTCCATTTTATCATACAGATTTTCTTTTTGTGAAATTGAATGGCGTCTACAGCTTATGCTTCAAAAGACTTTTTATGTGATTCGTATATTTATTAACTTGCTCATAAATATTGGCTTTCTCCTTCATAAATTATATGGTTTTTCTTTATGATAAGCTCAAATAAACAGCTTTCTGTATCAAAGCTCTCTCAAGCAAGTCACGGAATATTCACATGTACAAGCATGAAACAAAGATGAATAAAATATGCAAAAATAAATATCTTTAAAATGCTGTTATGATCATTTTTATCTATGCCTCAAACTGAAAATAAACAACAAATATTATTCACTTAATATGATGTTCGCAATAAAATTTTCTATCCATCATGATAACTCTGTATTTTTTCTACAACAAAACTTAGAAAATAAAACGATCCAAACAAAAGTCACATAAAAAATTATTCAATAAAACACACTTTTTTCAAAAAAAATGCCCCAGAGGGCTTGCGAAGTAAAAAGATCCTCTCTATAAGCCTCATCATTGGTTTGCGCCCATCGTCTAGCGGTTAGGACATCGCCCTTTCACGGCGGAAACAGGGGTTCGATTCCCCTTGGGCGTACCATTCTTCTTTTTCTTCTATATAAGATATTCATTTTACTTATGTTTTTAAACATGAGGGATCATAAATGAAAATGAAGAAATAGGCTTTTAAAGGAGTCTTTTCGTAAAAAAGGTGCAAAAGTTACCTTGTGATGCATTTTTTGTTTCTTTTCAGAAAAAGCACTCTAATGTAGGTCTTAATAGTAATAAAATATAAGTTGGAGAAAGAGAGCTTTCTCTCATGAGAGGGTGCTTTATAAGCCTATTCATACGTATGATGTTAATTTTTGAATTAAAACCAGCCACACCCTTTATGCATTTCTTTTAACTTTCAAAACTGAAATTGACTACTAAAAACGCATTTTAGATGAATCATTCCTCATTACAGGGCTTTATATCACATTAAATTTTCTATAAACAAACAGGCCGTAATTTTAGATCAAATGGCGATATAAAAATAGATGCTTACTCACGCAAAAAACTCGGAAAACCATCACTGAGAATACAATCAACTTATCAAATCGTTAAATAGAAAATTTGATAATAAAAATGCATCTCCCTATTCCCCAGAGATATCCTTAATTTATTGATTAATTAGACTTTTTATCAGTTACACAATGATGATAGGTTTGCAAACACATCACTTCTTTTCAAAAATTGAACTCTTCAATAAAAGTTTACACTCTATTGATCATATATTCTAACCCCCATATTTACTTGCCCTTTTTACTTTCCATTATAAACCTGAAAGTGCTATAAAGTAATATCACTTAAAAGAAAAAGGACTTCTAATGGCAAAGATCAAAGTAGAAAACCCCGTTGTTGAACTCGATGGGGATGAAATGACTCGTATCATCTGGAAATATATCAAAGATAAATTAATCCATCCCTATCTCGACATTGATCTCAAATATTATGATCTTTCCGTCGAAAACCGTGATGCAACCAATGATCAGGTAACGATTGATTCTGCCAATGCTATCAAGAAATATGGTGTTGGTATAAAATGTGCAACCATCACACCTGATGAAGCACGTGTCAAAGAATTTAACCTAAAAAAAATGTGGAAATCACCCAATGGTACTATCCGCAATATTTTAGGAGGAGTCATTTTTCGCGAACCCATTATCTGTAAAAATGTCCCTCGCCTTGTTCCTAACTGGACAAAGCCAATTATTATCGGACGTCACGCTTTCGGTGATCAGTATAAAGCAACAGATTTTAAATTTCCAGGCAAAGGGAAATTAAGTATTAAATTTGTCGGCGATGATAATCAAGTTATTGAGCATGATGTTTTTGATGCCCCAAGCGCAGGGGTTGCCATGGCGATGTATAACCTTGATGAGTCAATTCGTGATTTTGCCCGCGCATCTTTTAATTATGGACTACAGCGGAATGTTCCGGTTTATCTTTCAACCAAAAATACCATTCTAAAAACTTACGATGGTCGTTTTAAAGATATCTTTCAAGAAATATTTAATACGGAATTTAAAGAAGAATTTGAAAACCGCCAATTATATTACGAACACCGTCTCATTGATGATATGGTAGCTTCTGCATTAAAGTGGTCTGGTGGATACGTATGGGCATGTAAAAACTATGATGGTGATGTTCAATCTGATATTGTTGCCCAAGGCTTTGGTTCTCTTGGTCTTATGACTTCCGTTCTCATGACACCGGACGGTAAAATCGTTGAAGCAGAGGCCGCACACGGCACCGTAACACGCCATTATCGTCAACATCAAAAAAATGAAGAAACATCAACAAATTCTATTGCATCTATTTTTGCATGGACCCGGGGACTAGCGCACCGCGCCAAACTAGATAACAATGAAAAATTAAAAAATTTTACCACCACATTGGAAGAAGTTTGTATTAAAACCGTTGAAGAAGGTTTTATGACGAAAGATCTCGCACTTTTGATTGGACCTAAACAAAAATGGCTTTCTACAACAGGTTTTCTCGATAAAATTGATGAAAATCTCAAAAAAGCAATGAGCAATTAAGCAATAATTTAATTAAAATTCAAAGCTCTATTGAGAGCTTTGAATTTTTCTTGGAAAATTTAAAGAACTACCTTATAAGTAAAAAGAGAATAAACTTTTATTAAATAGCAAAAACAGTGATAAAACAAAGCTGGTCTACGCTTTTATTGGGTAAAAATGGTCTTTGCTTTTTAACGTTTACAGGCGGAGTTGTGTTACACGCCACCAACGTTTATATTGTTATTACTATTTTACCCTCTCTTATGAATCATATTGGCAATGAAATATATTATTCTTGGGTGGCGACTGTCTTCATTACAGCTTCTCTCGTAGGAACTTCCCTTGCAACAAAAATATTAGGAAAATTAGGTCCTCGTAACGCTTATGTTATCTCTGGACTTATCTTTACCCTAGGGACTTTTCTGTGCAGCATTTCTTCATCTATGCCATTATTTTTAATAGGACGCTTTATTCAAGGATTTGGAAGTGGTTCTTTGTTATCCCTATCTTATTCCATGGTACGTATTGTTTTCAGCCCATCTTTATGGTCACACGCATTAAGTGTTATCTCTGGGATGTGGGGAATATCAACCTTGTTAGGACCAGCGATCGGGGGGCTTTCTGTATATTATGGCCTATGGCGAGCATCCTTTTGGATCATTGGTGTATTCGCTATATTTTTCTCACTCATCGCCTTTAAATTTTTACCAAAAAAGAATGAAAATGATATTCCAACATCCCCTCTCCCTCTTCTTCAGCTTTTCACACTCACCTTATTGATTTTTATCATTTCGGTTGGAGGAGCTATGGAGTCGACAATGGCAAAAATCTGCGGACTCGTTATCGGACTTAGTCTTCTCTTTGTTCTAGCAAAAATCGAGACATCGTCCCTTCATCCTATGTTGCCGCGCAAATCCTTTTCTTTTTCTTCTGAAATTTTTCCTGTTTACGCATTGATCCTCGTTATGACAACAGTCGTATACAGTATAGAACTTTATTTTCCGCTTTTTCTTCAAGAGCTTCATGGGCAAGCTCCACTTATTGCTGGTTATATAGCGGCACTCATGAGCCTAGGGTGGACATGCGGAGCGCTCTCAAGTGCTGGTATATCCGCAAGGAAAATTTGCAACATCATTGTATACTCCCCCTTATTAAAACTGTTAGGCATCACCATTCTTTTATGGCTTATTCCAACAGAAGTTTCCACACTTGAATATATTTTTATTATTTGCTTAGCACTATTTTCTATTGGAATAAGTGCAGGCATAGCATGGCCACATTTGCTCACAAGGATCTTACAATGTGTAAATGATGAAGATGCTCTGCGTGCAAGTGAATCCCTTACCTCTGTACAACTATTTTCAGCGGCCTTAAGTGCAACTCTAGCGGGAGTCATCACTAATCTTGCTGGCCTTTTAAATCCTGGAGGGAAAATAGGAATGATCTTAGCAGCAAAAACGCTTCTGATCGTGCTTATGGGGCTTTTATTTTGTTTTGCTATTCCATTAGCGCTGCGCATTTCCTACTGCATATTAAAAAATCCAATAGGACATCCCAATAATAACTAAAAATAAATATAAAAATTCTCTCTCCACTCAAAAAAGAACAATATTAAGTACGCTTCTCCATAAACCATGAGACGCAAAAAACTATTAATCCGCAAAAAGTTAGAATACCCCCTAAAACAGCTGTATATTCATAACTATAGCCTAATTTTAAAACCAATGCTCCAGATTCTGCACCAAGAGCGTTGGCAATATTAAAAGCAGACTGCATTAATGCTCCTGCCAAAATCTGTCCCTGTAGTGCAACATCCATAATTTTTGTTTGTATAGAAGGCATAGCCGCAAAAGAAGTTCCAATAAAAAAGCATCCTATTGCAGCTGTTAATGGAGCACAGGATAAAAAGAAAAAAAGAAAAAAAACAAATACGCTCCAAAGCATAGAAAAAAATATCATCGGTGAAATGCCTATTTTAACAGCCAGTTTAGGCCCCAAGAGATTTCCACCCACCATCCCCAATCCAACTAAGGGCATGATAAAGGGTATCCACTCAAGCGGCACACCAGAAATATGCATTAATGTTGACTTAATATAAGTGAAAACAGAAAATAATCCTGACGCTCCCACCGAAACCATTGTCAAAAGAAGCCACACCTGCTTTTGCTTTAATGCACTCATTTCACGTAAAGGGCTCGTTCTTTGGATCCTTGAATCGCAAGGCAAAAAATTCCAAATAAGCAAACAACACAATAAGGCAATCATACCCACAAGGATGAAAGCAATCTGCCAACCAATAAATTGACCAATCCAAGTTGCACTTGGTGCTCCTAAAACGGTTGCAATGGTTAAGCCAAGCATAACATACCCAACAGCTTTAGAACGTTCATTCATTTCCACCATTGAAGAGGCAACCATAGCTGCAAGTCCAAAATAGATTCCATGGGGAAGACCACTGAGAAAGCGTAATGCGACTAATATACTAAAATCAGAAAAAAAAGCACTCGCAATATTTGCTAAGGCATAAAAAAACATCAACCCTATCAAAACAGTTTTGCGTGAAAATTGAGCTGTCGCTACAGCCAAAAGAGGGGCTCCAATCACAACCCCTAATGCATAAGCAGAAATATATTGACCCGCAGTAGGAATATCAACAGATGAACTTCGTGCCATTTCTGGCAGAAGCCCCATTGCAACAAACTCTGCGGTCCCAATAGAAAAACTCCCCACCGCAAGGGCTAAAATTGCTAAACATCGTATTTTCGAATCAATCTCCAATGCAAAAATGTTTTGTTTATGAGAATCCATCATATCATCACTTCTGGATAAGCGTTTTTGCTGTAGATATCTGTAATACGTAAAAATAAAAATTCAAAACATTGTTACATGCATGCCAAATCGTCCCCAATAAAGTTTTAGAAACATTTTGATATATAAGCATTTTATGAAATTTTTAGTAGAATTCTTTAATGGAAGATCTTTAAAAAAGTATAATTATATTGTAAATAGTAATTATACTAACATATAAAAATAATAAAAACATAATCTTTAAAACTATAAATTTTAAAGATTATAATATTACTTTGTTATTATTTTAATTTTCTAAGAGTTTATCTGTTCTGCTGCATGTAACATATTCTTTACCTTAATCAATAAAAAAACACAAAAGAACTCATAAAAATACAATTTTCATACTTCTTTAAGAGTTCGCTAACGCCTCATTAACATTGTTGTTTTAGACAGTCATCAGAAACAGAAATAAACTGTTTTTCTCCGGATCAGGTAGCGCGTACCGGAGTAACAGTTTCTGTTTTGTATGATAATTATAAAAAAATATGTGCCTCATAAAATAGCACCTTTACGTTTTAAGATAGTGCAATTCTATATTTTTGGAAGGTATTTCTAATTTCATTTTTTTAGTAAAATTTATAAGTAAAAAATAAAATGCTATATGAGATGAATGTGTTAGCGCCCTTGTGCCCATAGAGCACGTGTTTCAGCACAGAAATCAGCATAACAGCCTTCTTCAATGGCATCACGAATTCCTTGCATCAATTGTTGGTAATAAAAAAGATTATTCCAAGTCAACAACATCCCCCCTAGAGATTCACCAGATTTGATCAAATGATGCAAATAAGCACAACTATAATCATTTGCTGCCGGACAAAGTGACAGTGGATCAAGAGGATGGGGATCTTCTGCATAACGCGCATTGCGTAAATTAATTCTACCAAAGCGCGTAAAAGCTAAACCATGGCGTCCTGCACGCGTTGGCATAACGCAATCAAACATATCAATACCACGCGCAACACTTTGTAAAATATCATCAGGTGTCCCCACTCCCATAAGATAGCGTGGTTTATCCTCTGGCAAAATCGGACAAGTAATATCCAATACTGCTGTCATAACACTCTGTGGCTCACCAACAGCAAGCCCTCCAATCGCGTAACCTTTTAAATCCATTTCTTTTAATGCTTGAGCAGAACGTTCACGCAGTTTCATATTATCACCCCCTTGAACAATCCCAAACAATGCTTTATCTGGCTGTTCCCCAAAAGCTGTTTTACAACGTTGTGCCCACCGCAATGAAAGTTCCATAGCTTCTTCCATCTCTTTTTCAGTGGCCGGTAATGCAATACATTGATCCAACTGCATCTGGATATCTGCATCAAGAAGTCCTTGAATTTCGATAGAACGCTCTGGACTCATTTCATAGTAGGCTCCATTAATGTAAGAGCGAAAAATCACACCTTGTTCGTTAATTTTACGGATGCCCGCCAATGACATAACCTGAAAACCACCAGAATCGGTTAAAATAGGTCCATTCCAGCGTGAAAATTTATGTAATCCTCCCAAACGGGCAACTCGTTCAGCGCCTGGACGCAACATTAAATGATAAGTATTCCCCAAAATAATATCCGCCCCAAGATCACGTATTTGATCCATATACATAGCCTTAATGGTTCCTGCCGTCCCCACAGGCATAAAAGCAGGTGTGCGAACACACCCACGTCCGGTAATAATTTCACCTCGACGTGCACATCCATCTTGAGCAATTTTTCTATAATGAAATGTTTTTATCATCACTGTTATCTTCTTCGATTTGATTCCATCAATGCATACTTCTATAGAAAGAAAAAAGATATCTTCCTTACAAGCATTGCCATAAATTTTATGAATTAATTTTTGATTCACTCAAACCAGTATAAAAAGATAAACGAGATAAAAGAACATTTACTATCAAGAAACCACTATAATTAAAGAAATAACCTAGCTCCAGAAAATAACAAAAATATCACACCTCAAAATATCGATGCTTAACACACCAAAGCCTTAAAATAGAACTGTGAAATTATTATCTCAATAATCTCGTCTTTACGTCCTTTCATAAGCAAGAATTTTGTACACATTCGCTTCCGATATGCTTCAATTTGAAAAATAAATTTTTTCATCTATTGTGCAACAGATTGATTTATAGAGATAATTCACTTTTTGTATATTGAATGAGAGAGCCCAATAGCGTAAAATTGTCTCATTCCAAACCTAAACTATATTGAATTAATCACTTACTTATACATTGCAAGAAACTAGGCCCTGTAGTAGTGAAACTATACAATAAAAGACTAAAAATGACTCTTGTGAATGCTCTTCAAGTGCCAAGAACTTGAGTTGCAACATTAGGAACTGGCAAAGTGTGTGATAGTGCCAGCTTGCTCTTTTATTAAGCTATTAAGCATCAAGATAGTGCTACTCAATAAGTTTTATATGACTCATAGTGACCTTACCGTTAGATTATCCACGAAATGGACTTAGATGTGCTAAGAGATGTTTCTTTAAAACAAACGCATAAATATGCAACACAAGTATATTTCATTTAAAGTATTCCTCCATAAAAGAACGAGCAAAACAAAAGTGTAAAGCATGCATAATCTCTGTCATCTAAAAGATATTGCTTTAAATGATTTTGAAAAAAATAAATCTGAATTAAAAAGGAGATGACAAGATCAACTTTTTGTGTTCACCTTTACGTCTTTATATTCTTCCCAAATTAGATAACCTTCCTGTTTTAGAGATTATACCAATAAGAATATACACAATACGCTCGCGCTTTCACCTTGCCTATGAAGATTGGAACAGACAGGCTCTTACCTACCTCAATATGTGTTTCAAACATGCTGCTGCATTAGGATTGGATGTTAATATACAAGCAGCAACAAAAGCACATTCTTTTCAAGAAAGGAACAAAACCACTAAGAGACCAGCAATGAATCGAAGAGAAGTGCCGGCATTTTTATAAAACACTTTGCAAAACACTCCCCCTAACACAACTGGCTTTTCGTTTTTTTATCCTAGCCGCTTTCCGTACAAACCCTTAACATATTCTTGAAAATCAAATTGAAGGGAATAATAGAGAATTCTAGCTCAAAAATATGAAAGGAAAGTATGATACTACAAAAGTAGTTTCGTATACCTTTATTGATCAGAAAAGAATATTTTTCTCCCAGAAATTTACAATTGAAATCAGTATAATCTATACTACTTTGCATCCGCAGCAATAACAGCTTTGGTAATTACATCAGGATCGATAACAGGTTCACCGCGCTTAATTTTATCAACATTTTCCATACCTTCAACCACCTGCCCCCATATGGAATATTGACGATCAAGCCACGGAGCATCTGCAAAACAAATAAAAAACTGCGAATTAGCGGAATTTGGATTCTGACTCCGTGCCATAGAAACTGTACCACGCTTATGAGAAAGATTTGAAAACTCTGCCGTTAAATCTGGTTTTTCTGAACCACCCGTCCCCGCACGTGATAAATTAAATTTTTCACCATCCTTCTTTCCAAATTGCACATCACCAGTCTGCGCCATAAAACCATCAATAACGCGATGAAAAATAACATTATCATAAGCGGCTTCACGAACAAGTTCTTTAATACGTGCAACATGGCCAGGCGCTAAATCAGCAAAAAGTTCAATAACAACTCTGCCCTTCGTCGTTTCAAGAATTAAGATATTCTCTGGATTTTTATTCTCAGCCATATGAAAACTCCTTTGATTTATCTTTCAATTTGTAAAGTAGCAGCATTAATAACATCAGGATTTGTTACAGACCCATTATTACTTGCGGTGCCTTTTTTAATGTTATCAACAACATCCATCCCCTTTATGACTTCTCCAACAATCGTATACTGACCATTCAAAAAAGGAGCATCATCAAAACAAATGAAGAATTGAGAATTCGCGGAATCCGGATCTTGTGAACGTGCCATCCCAACAGTACCGCGCTTAAACGACTGCTTTGAAAACTCTGCTGGTATATTGGGATAACTTGAACCTCCCATACCAACGCGTTTCAGATCAAAATCTCTACTGCCTTTTTTTCCAAACTTTACATCACCAGTTTGTGCCATAAAGCCAGGAATAACGCGATGAAACACAACATTATTATAAGCTCCCTCTTCTGTTAGTTTTTTGATTTGCGCAACATGTTTTGGTGCCAAATCAGAACGCAGACGAATAATAACATCACCGCCTTTGAGAGATAAAACAAGCAGTCTTGCATCACTTGTTGTGCTTACTGAGCTGAAATTATCAGCAACAGCGCGCAATGAAAAAAAACAAAAAACACATATTAAAACAACAAGAATTCTACGAAACACAATTATTCCCCCCTATAAAGACTGGAATTTCGAACGTAAAGCTTGTGCAATATTGGGCGGCACAAATGGTGTCACATCCCCTCCCATAGAGGCAATTTGACGGACCAATGTAGATGTTATTGCACGTCCACAAACGCTTGCTGGCAAAAAAACAGTTTGCAATTCAGGAGCCATAATAGCATTCATCCCAGCCATTTGCATTTCATAATCAAGATCAGTACCATCACGCACCCCACGAATGAGAAATGAAGCACCAACTTCACGCGCCTTCTCAATGAGAAGGTTATCAAATGAAAGAACCTGCAACCGATCAGAATCCACCCCCAACAAATCTTTCCCTACCTGCGTAATAAAACCAACGCGTTCTTCAAAGCTAAAGAGTGCTTTTTTGTCTGCCTGTATACCTATAGCAACGATCACCTTATCAGCTAACACAAAACACCCTTTCAAAACATCAAGATGACCGTTTGTAAGAGGATCAAAGGAACCTGGATAAAAAGCAATTTTCATGATTGTACTCCACCCTCTTCAAAATTACTTTTCTTCGCTCATATCAACTGTATCAGAATGCTTCTCACCTTCATCCTCTAATGAACGCGTATCATCTTCAGGTTCAGAAATACGCTCAACCGATACGACTCTTTCACCTTCAGCTGTATTAAAAATTGTCACCCCCTTCGTTGAACGCCCAGCCGTACGAATTCCCTCAACAGGGACGCGAATAAGCTGTCCCCCATCTGATACCAACATAATTTGATCTTGTGCCTTCACGGGGAAAGCCGCTACTAATTTACCAATTTCAGCTGTTTTAGATGGATCTGTTGCACGAATCCCTTTTCCACCACGTCCCGAAATCCGGAATTCATAGGAAGAAGAGCGTTTGCCATAACCAAATTCACTCACGGTTAAAAGCATTTGTTCACGTGCATGAAGTTCTGCATAACGCTCATCTGTTAACTCTGTTTCAGCGCCCCCATCTTCCTCATCAAGCGTAACAATATCTTCAACATCAGCATCTGCACCATCAGCACGCCGTTCATTCATCACACGTTTAATGTAAGCAGAACGCTCAATGGACGTGGCCTCAACATGCTCTAAGATTGTCATCGAAATGACTTTATCGCCTTGAGCTAAATTGATACCACGAACCCCTACAGAATTACGCCCTACAAAAACACGAACACCTACCACTGGAAAACGGATACATTGTCCATTCGCTGTTGTGAGAACCACATCATCGTATTCTGTACAGGTCTCAACAGAAAGAATTTCATCTTCTTCATCAAGTTTCATGGCAATTTTACCATTACGATTAACCTGAACGAAATCTGATAACTTATTACGACGCACAGTTCCACGTGTTGTCGCAAACATGATATCCAATGCACTCCAACTTGCTTCATCTTCTGGCAAAGGCATAATCGTTGTAATGCGTTCGCCTTGTTGTAAGGGAAGCATATTGATCAAAGCCCGTCCGCGCGATTGCGGTGTACCCAGAGGCAGTCGCCAAACTTTTTCCTTATAAACAATCCCCCGTGATGAAAAGAAAAGAACCGGAGTATGCGTATTGGCGACAAACAAACGCGTAACAAAATCCTCATCTTTTGTAGACATCCCAGAACGTCCCTTACCACCACGACGCTGTGCACGATAGGTATTAAGAGGAACGCGCTTAATATAGCCACTATGGCTCACCGTTACCACCATATCCTCTGGTGCGATCAGATCTTCACTCTCCATCTCAGCGCGACCAAAACCAAATACGCTCCGTCGCGGCGTTGCAAATTCCTCACGAAGAGCAGTCAACTCATCTTTAACAATACCCATAATGCGTACACGCGATGCCAAAATATCAAGATAATCAGCAATATCCACGCCAATTTTATTCAATTCATCGGCGATTTCATCACGTCCAAGGGCTGTCAACCGTTGCAAACGCAATTCTAAAATAGCACGCGCCTGTTCTTCAGAGAGATTATAAGTACCATCCTCATGAATAATATGACGGGGATCATCAATAAGTTTAATTAAAGGTGCAACATCCACCGCTGGCCAGCGTCGCTCCATTAACTGTGTACGTGCTGTTTGCGGATCAGGCGCTTTGCGAATAAGGGCTATGATTTCATCAATATTGGCAACAGCAAGGGCAAGACCAACCAAAACATGGGCCCGCTCACGGGCTTTACGCAAAAGATATTTTGTTCGCCGACTAACAACCTCTTCCCGAAAATTAACAAATGCACGAAGCATATCAAGCAACGTCATTTGTTCAGGTTTTCCCCCGTTCAACGCAACCATATTACAACCAAAAGAAGTTTGCAGCGGCGTATAACGATATAATTGGTTTAAAACAACTTCCGCAACAACATCTTTTTTCAACTCAATAACGACACGATAGCCATCACGATCAGATTCGTCACGCAAATCAGAGATTCCCTCAATGCGTTTATCACGCACTAATTCCGCCATTTTCTCAATCATCGTTGCCTTATTAACCTGATAAGGAATCTCACTCACAATGATTGCCTGTCGACCACTGCGAATTTCTTCAATTTCAACTTTAGCACGCATAATAATTGAGCCACGCCCTGTCTCATAAGCTGAACGGACACCAGAATGGCCCAGAATAATCCCCCCTGTAGGAAAGTCTGGACCAGGAATAATTTCAATGATTTGATCGAGTGTAATACTAGGATTATCAATTAAAGCGATACAACCATCAACAACTTCACCAAGATTATGGGGCGGAATATTGGTTGCCATTCCCACAGCAATCCCCCCTGAGCCGTTAACCAAAAGATTAGGGAAACGCGCTGGTAAAACAACCGGTTCACGTTCACGCCCATCATAATTATCCTGAAAATCAACAGTATCTTTATCAATATCAGCTAAAAGCGCTTCTGAAACCTTTTCTAAACGACACTCCGTATAGCGCATTGCCGCAGGCGGATCACCATCAACAGAACCGAAATTCCCCTGACCATCAATCAATGGATTTCTCAAAGAGAAGTCCTGCGCCATACGCACCAAAGCATCATAGATTGAAGCATCACCATGGGGATGGAATTTTCCCATAACCTCCCCAACAACACCAGCAGATTTACGATACGGTTTATTAAAAACAAGTCCCATTTCATTCATGGCATGAAGGATACGTCGATGAACAGGTTTAAGACCATCACGGACATCAGGGAGTGCACGCGAAACAATAACGCTCATCGCATAATCGAGATAAGAGCGTTGCATTTCATCAATAATGCTGATTGGTTCAATACCGGTTAGCACATCACGTTCTAGCTGTGGAGTAAGATCGGTCACAATTTAAAAACTTTCAAAAAAGAATCATTTCATTTTGTTTATATCGAAAAATACACCAGAATGCTAATTTCTCGCCCATAACAAAGGAGAAATTTAACAATATTTTTCAAGATGTTATTAATTTCTATCAAAAATTACCCCTAATTAAACAATTTCCACTTCGCTAAACTCCAAAAATCTAAAACAAACAAACCATAAAGAAATCGTAATACTTTAAAATTTAAAGGCTCTTAGAAAGGAACGTCATCATCTAATTTGTGAGAAAAACTTTCTCCCATTTGGCTATTATTTTGACCAAAAGTATTTCTCTGATTTGAGCTACTATCCGCAAAGCCACCACTGTAACTGCCCCCTTGACTTGCTCCTTGCTCCCCACTAGCTCCCCCACGCCCATCAAGCATTTGTAATTCACCACGGTATTTTTGCAAAACAACCTCCGTTGTATAACGATCATTTCCATTTTGATCTTGCCATTTCCGTGTCTGTAACTGTCCCTCAATATAAATTTTGCTGCCTTTTTTTAAATATTGCTCTGCAATTTTGACAAGGTTCTCATTAAAAATAACAATATTATGCCACTCAGTGCGTTCTTTTCGCTCATTTGTATTCCGATCACGCCAACTTTCTGAAGTAGCAATACGCAAATTTGCCACTTGATCTCCAGAATTCAAACGGCGGATTTCGGGATCTGACCCGAGATTACCAATCAAAATAACTTTATTAAGGCTACCAGCCATCGCATAAACTCCAAAATTTTAATTCGTAAAATACTGTTATAGAACAGTTATAACCATCTTGACCTTCAATTTGCACGCCTGTAATTGACCTTCAATACGGATATTGTTATCCTTTCCCAATATTGGATCCGTGTAATTATAACAAAATATGATAACGACGCATAGTTTATTCCATCACTAGAGAATAAAAAGCTGCTTATTTGTATTTTCTTTTCATAAAATTATACATTCTTTCTACGTTAAAGCAGCCAAACACGTTGTAATTCTAAAAAAACAGTTTTATTCCATTTTAGAGGCTCAATTTTTGTCACATATGCTAAGGATAAAATATGACTCATCAAAAATATATCTCCATTCGCGGTGCACGTGAGCATAACCTTAAAAATATTGATCTCGATCTTCCTCGTGGTCAACTCATTGTTATAACAGGACTTTCTGGATCAGGAAAATCATCTTTAGCTTTTGATACAATTTACGCTGAAGGACAACGCCGCTATGTCGAAAGCCTTTCGGCTTATGCACGCCAATTTCTCGAAGTCATGCAAAAACCCGACGTTGATCGCATAGACGGCCTTTCTCCAGCCATCTCCATTGAACAAAAAACCACCAGCCGCAACCCGCGTTCAACAGTCGGTACCGTCACTGAAATCCACGACTATATGCGTCTCCTCTTTGCTCGTATTGGTATTCCTCATTCCCCTGCGACAGGACGTCCCATTGAAAGTCAAACGGTAAGCCAAATGGTTGATCAAATTATGGCCTTACCAGAAGGAACGCGAATTTTTATTATGGCCCCCTTGGTGAGAGGACGAAAGGGAGAATATAAAAAAGAGCTCACAGAACTTTTAAGAAAAGGATTTCAACGCGCTAAAGTCGATGGAGATTTCTATGAAATCCCTGATATTCCACCTCTTGATAAAAAATATAAACATGACATCGATGTCGTGGTAGACCGTATTGTTGTCAACAAAGATATCACCTCTCGCTTAGCGGATAGTATAGAAACCTGTTTACAGCTAGCAAATGGACTTGCCATTGCTGAAATGGCTGACCAACCCTTGGCACAAAAAGAAACGACAAAGGAATCAGCTCATAAGTCAAAAAATGACACACATAAACGGCTTCTTTTTTCAGAAAAGTTTTCCTGTCCTGTATCAGGTTTTTCTATCCCTGAAATTGAACCACGCCTTTTTTCGTTCAATAATCCTTTTGGAGCCTGTCCTCTCTGCGATGGACTGGGAATCAAAAAGGCAATAGACCCAATAAAAGTTGTCCCCAATAAAAATCTTACCTTAAAAGACGGAGCCATTGCACCTTGGGCTAAATCAGATTCACTTTATTATAGCCAAACCTTAGAAGCATTAGGAAAAACTTACGATTTCAAACTCACAAATCAGTGGTGTGAACTCTCTCATGAAGCACAACAAGCTATTCTCTACGGTACAAAAAGAAATGAAATTTCTTTTATCTACAAAAATAATTCTGGTTCACATAAAATGACTCAACCTTTTGAAGGAGTCATCCCCAATATGGAGAGACGCTGGAAGGAAACTGACTCTGCTTGGTCGCGTGAAGAAATTGAGCGTTATATGTCTTCTTCCCCTTGTCCAGCCTGTCACGGTTATCGTTTAAAACCAGAGGCACTCGCTGTAAAAATCCATGGGATGCATATTGGGCAAATATCAGATCTTTCTATTCTCAAAGCAGATGATTGGTTTGCCAATATTCATCAATATCTCACGGAAAAACAACGCAATATTGCGGTACGTATTTTAAAAGAAATTCGCGAACGCTTAGCTTTTTTAAATCATGTAGGATTGGAATATCTCACCTTATCTCGAAATTCAGGGACACTTTCAGGGGGAGAAAGTCAGCGCATTCGACTAGCTTCCCAGATTGGTTCTGGTCTTACAGGAGTCCTTTATATTTTAGACGAACCATCTATCGGTTTACATCAACGCGATAATGAACGTCTTTTGGAAATGCTGCGCCATTTACGCGATCTTGGTAATACAGTCATTGTCGTTGAACATGATGAAGATGCCATTCGCACAGCAGATCATGTTGTCGACATGGGCCCTGCGGCAGGCATTCATGGTGGTGAAATCATAGCGCAAGGAACACCACAAGAAATTATAGAGAATCCAGCTTCTCTCACAGGCCAATATCTTTCAGGAAAAATGGCGATTAGACTACCGACAGAGCGACGCAAAATATCAAAATCGAAAACCCTTAAAGTCATCGGCGCCAAAGGCAATAACCTTAAAAATATCAGTGCAAATATCCCTCTTGAAACCTTCACATGCATCACCGGTGTTTCTGGAGGAGGAAAATCAACATTTCTTATTGAAACGCTTTTTAAAGCAGCATCCCATCAGATCATGGGTAGTCATCACAGTCCTGCCAGCTATGATAAAATTGAAGGCTTAGAATTTCTTGATAAAGTCATTGATATCAACCAATCCCCCATTGGGCGCACCCCACGCTCTAATCCCGCAACCTATACAGGGGCTTTTACACCGATTCGTGACTGGTTTGCCGAACTTCCAGAATCAAAAGCCCGTGGTTATAAAGCGGGACGTTTTTCATTTAATGTTAAAGGAGGACGCTGCGAAGCCTGCCAAGGTGATGGAGTCATCAAAATTGAAATGCACTTTTTACCGGATGTCTATGTAACTTGCGATGTCTGTAAAGGAAAGCGCTATAATCGAGAAACACTAGAAATAAAATTCAAAGGACAATCTATCGCCGATATTTTGGATATGACAATCGAAAAGGCTGAGGAATTTTTCCACGCTGTTCCGGCTATTCATCGTAAAATGGAAACCCTCATGAAAGTAGGATTGGGTTACATAAAAGTAGGGCAGCAAGCGACCACGCTTTCTGGTGGAGAAGCACAACGTGTCAAGCTTGCAAAAGAACTTTCACGAAAAACAACGGGACGTACACTTTATATTTTGGATGAACCGACAACAGGTTTACATTTTCATGATATTTCTAAACTTCTTGAAGTTCTCCATGAACTAGTCGAGCAAGGCAATACTGTCATCGTCATTGAACATAACCTTGACGTTATCAAGACAGCCGACTGGATTATTGATTTAGGCCCAGAAGGTGGAGATCGTGGGGGTGAAATCGTTGCAATTGGACGTCCTGAAGACATTATTAAGGTTCCCGCTTCCTATACGGGAAAATTTCTAAAAGATGTTTTACGGCGCCAATCTTTCTACAATTCCAACTCTTAAAAAGGCTTACCCTTGAAAATACAGCATACGAATAAAGCCTGTACTTTTTATTGTTGCCTGTAAATTATTTGTCTTATGCCAGTGCAGCAGCATGTTTAAAACAAAGACTGAAACGTTTTTTAGCGCTTTATAAGCTGTTTCGGTTTTCGTATTATCAATAGGAACGCGCGCATAATGGCGTATCTTTTTCCTGTTTGTTTATATCTGAAACGACCAGACAGTCTAATTTGGGAAGAATACAAAGTCTTAAGGATATAAAAAAGTTTTCATCTTTTCCATCTCCTTTTAATTCATCTTGATCTTGACGATTTTCAAAAGCATCCACAGCAAGATCTTATAATGCAGATTGAACATCGCTTTACACTTTTGTTTATCACGTTCTTTAATAAGATCAGGCTCTTCGAAGGGATGGAACACCCCAAACGGAATAATTTGCGTTGCCAATTCCAGACGCCTATTTAAAAAAAAATATTTCTCAATGCTCTAAAGCCCATTTCACGACATCCCCTGAAATGGCATTTTGATACATCGATTATTGTACACCAGCATCTTTATGCTTATGGCAGGATAAATCGTCGCTATCATGATATTTACCAATATTTGCTACTCTCCATTGCTACCTCAAAGCCCTTACATTTGAAATGTCATACATTATCGGCATTTTATTTCTCTCTTAACCGTTTTTATCCGCACACTCATACGATTAGGATATATAAAGATATTGTTTTAATTGATTGATGATAAAAAGATCTAAAATGAGAAAATCTCACGCGATTAAAGTTTCTCATTCAATATGAGAAACGTTTACTTATCTTTATAAGTCAATGTATTATTCAATAAAAAAGTAAAAACTCTCTTATTATATTATTATCTTAATTCTATACAAAGAATTGTAAGATTTTTTTCCAAAACAACAGCATTGCGCTTTATTCTACAAAAAACTCTCCTTCAAGAGCATAGAGTATCATTGTTTTCGAGTTTTTGTGCACAAAGTATCTGTTGGACATCTTAGAGTTGTCAATATAATGTGATCCAGTCTAAAAAGACAAAATAACGTTGGAGATAATTTCAGCATGAAAAAAATTGAAGCCATTATAAAACCTTTCAAACTTGATGAAGTAAAAGAAGCGCTTCAAAAAATTGGATTACATGGTATTACAGTAACAGAAGCAAAAGGTTTTGGTCGTCAAAAGGAACATACAGAACTTTATCGTGGTACGAAATATGTTGTTGACTTTCTCCCTAAAGTAAAGATTGAAATTGTTGTATCCGATGAAAAACTGGAACAAACTGTTGATGCAATACGCAAAGCAGCTCAAACAAAACATATAGGAGATGGAAAGATATTTGTCTTTTCCATTGATGATGTCATTCGTATAGGCACTGACGAAACTGGGATCGATGCTCTTTAATAAACAACGAACAATTCACCTTTATTACCCTCAACGCCATATTAAGGAAATTGAATATGACAACCGCATCAGATATTATCAAACAGATTGCAGACAACGAAATCCGTTTTGTTGATTTACGTTTTACTGATCCACGAGGAAAATTGCATCACATTACAATGGATATTGCAGAGATCAGCGAAGATACCTTTAGTGATGGTGTTATGTTTGATGGTTCTTCAATTGCTGGTTGGAAAACAATTAATGAATCTGACATGGTTTTAATGCCTGATCCCAAAACAGCGCATATTGATCCTTTTTTTGCTCAGTCTACTTTGGTCATATTTTGTGACATCCTTGACCCTGTTTCTGGTGAGTTTTATCGTAGAGATCCTCGTTCTATCGCCAAAAGGGCTGAGGTTTATATGAAATCTTTAGGTATTGGAGATACAATCAATATAGGTCCAGAAGCAGAGTTTTTTATCTTTGATGATGTGCGCTATAAAACAGACCCTTACAATACAGGATTTAAACTCGATTCAAGTGAACTTCCTTCTAATGATGATACAGAATATGAAACAGGCAATCTAGGACATCGCCCACGAATGAAGGGAGGCTATCTTCCTGTTCCACCGATTGATTCCTGCCAAGATATGCGTTCTGAAATGCTCACAGCACTCAAAGATATGGGCGTGCAGGTTGAAAAACACCATCATGAAGTAGCAGCCGGTCAACATGAATTGGGGATTCGTTTTGATACGCTTGTTCGCGAGGCTGATAAGATGCAAATTTTTAAATATGTTGTGCATCAAATAGCAAACAGTTATGGGAAAACAGCAACTTTTATGCCAAAGCCTATTTTTGGTGACAATGGCTCAGGAATGCATGTCCATATGTCCATTTGGAAAGATGGAAAACCCATTTTTGCGGGAAATGAATATGCCGGACTCTCAGAAACATGTTTATTTTTTATTGGTGGTGTTATTAAGCACGCAAAAGCAGTCAATGCCTTTACCAATCCATCCACAAACTCTTACAAGCGCTTGGTTCCTGGTTATGAAGCTCCTGTCCTTCTTGCCTATTCGGCACGTAATCGTTCTGCATCTTGCCGTATTCCAATGAGTTCTTCGCCAAATTCAAAACGTGTAGAAGTTCGTTTTCCAGACCCAACAGCAAATCCCTATTTAGCATTTGCAGCCCTTTTAATGGCTGGTCTTGATGGCATCAAAAACAAAATTCACCCTGGACATGCTATGGATAAAGATCTTTATGATCTTCCCTTAAAAGAACTTAAAGAAATCCCTACCGTTTCGGGAAGTCTGCGTGAAGCACTTGAAGCACTCGACAAAGATCGTAGCTTTCTAAAAATGGGCGATGTTTTTGATGATGATCAGATTAATTCCTTTATTCAAGTAAAGATGCAAGAAGTCTTGCGTTACGAAACAACGCCTCATCCTGTTGAATTTGATATGTACTATTCTGTTTAAACAATCAGTACGTATTCTTTTGATTTTTAAAATGGAGGCGAAAGCCTCCATTTTTGTGGATATCCGCCTCATGCCAGAGCATAAGAAGCTTTTTTCTCATCTGCTTTTCCTTTATAATCATTTTGGATTTTTTCAAATTAATTAATAAGGTTTCTAATGCTGCGAATTTGTTTACTCGTTCCCGTTTTTTTATACATGATCACTATCGCACCGATAGCGCAAGCGAGTCCCATGAAAAACCCAATATTTCGTCTCTTTGAAGAAGAGATATTAGCTTACAGTCAAGCACTTCAAAACGCCGATGCGAATGTTATTTTAAATGCTATCCCTCCCAAAATCATCAACAGCTTAACCGCTCAAAAAAATCTTAGTCAATCACAATTTCGGCAAATCATGAAAAGCCAAATTGAACAGTTAGCAGAAAATTATAAGATTGAAAGTATCCATATTGACCAAAAACAAAAACGTGAGGGCAAACTTGATAATGGCATTCCTTATTTTGTTATACCGGTAGAGTTTGTAACGACAACAAATTCTGGGCAAAAATGCTCTATTCAAACTGAGATTATCGCCCTATTTGACCATTCCCAATGGTATTTTATTCATGGGAATGAAGAAGCGCTCTTAAACATAACAACTGAGGCATTTCCTGGACTTGAAAAAATTAAAATCAACCCTCTAAAAATTACAAAAATACTGTAATGGGAATAAAGACACACTGAAAAAAAAACTTATAAACAAGTTGTAACAATGGTAGCAGCAGCTTTGAATTCAACTTTTTTATGAGCACGACACACCATTGCTTCCTTATCCGTTCCCCATTGTTCCATCATCCAATCTTCATCTAAATGGGCAATAGACCAAGCATAGTCCGAATCAATTTGTCCCGCAGCAACCGCAAAAGCAATAAGAGCAGATCCTGTTAAGGTTGTCATCGTATGAAGTGCAGCAAGCATATAAGGAGACTCAACGCGACGCAAATAATGACTCACGGCTTGAATGGCTTCTGGTGATTGTTCCGCATGCATCAGCCCTTCTGTCAAATAAAAGCGTGCGCCTAATTTTTCTTCTGCCCAATCCAATAAAGGATCCCATTGCTCAGATTGTTTTTGCACCAACTCTTTAGGGGTTTGTGCACGATAAAAGATCATATCACAAGCAACAAAACGCAATAAATCTTCAAAAACAGCCTGCATATCATCAGCGATACCATCAATAACAGTATTAACCAGACGCGTCATCGGCATTGTTGCTGGATCAACGACATTCTTTTGGCTTTCGAATTCCTGAGCAATGAATTCAGCAAACACTTTCGTTGGCACAAGAAAGTGACGCTTTGCAGGTGTTTTAACGGGACGTTCATCTAATAAGATCGTAAAGCCTCCCTCCTCACAAGTAATTTTTACTTGCTTATAAAACCGTTTAGGATGAGGTTGGCATGAAAGATTTTGAGTTTTTTGGACAGAACTATTTTTATTCAAGGGACTATCAAAATAATTCAAAATTTCACGCATATTGTTTTACCTCTGATATTTCAAAAAAAATGACTTGTTTTCAAAGCGCTATATATCTTATTTAAGATTTAAATTGATTTTTTACCTATCTTACAAAAAGAAAAAAGATCTCACCCATCCAAATCTGATTTTAAAATATATCCTTTATTGAACAAACAAAACAATCATCTTCTCCATATATTCTAAAAACAGTTGTTAGAATAATTTTTAAAAGAATTTGTTTTCTTATACCTTGCCTTTAGAAATATTAATTCGAAACAAACATTGATTAAAACGATTCAAGATTATATTCAATTTGACTTAAAGCATCTTAAGCAAGTAATATCGCTGGTAATTGCAGATATAGAAGCACTTGAAACATTAGATGATGACGCTTATTTGGCAGGGGCTAAGGATTATATCCAAAATAATCTTGGAAAACCGAAAACCTCACAGTCACGATTTAATTTTTCAACATCACATTATGCACAGCGCGTTATTGGGGGATTAAATCGTTGAATTTCTTAAAAGGACGGTTATTCTTATTTACCTTTGCCATTCTCGCATTGTTTTCCATAAGTTGGTTATTATCTAAGAATTTGGTGAGCAATATACCTGTCATGCATGCGGTTGGACTGAGGTTGTGTGCGACTGCTGCTACCTTATGGTTGATGGCAGTCTTTCGTGAGAAAGCTGTTTTCAGATCCCTTCCCTTGCTTTCAATGATACCTTCTTTTTTAATTCTATCGGTGTTAGGATTTTCGCTATATTTTATCTGCAGTTTTGGTGCATTAAAATCACTCAAAGCCAGTGATTTAACCATGGTTTTAGCCACTATTCCAGGAATTACCTATCTATTGGGGACTCTGACGAAGTGCCTTATGTTCTCATGGTTCAAGCTTATCGGTATGATCATTGTCAGTGTAGCAGCGATAGCATTCAATATAAACAATATAGAGGGTGAATCTTACAGCCTAATAGGAATAGCTCTTGCTTTAATAGCAGCGCTTTCTTAGTCTACATATGGTTTATTATCTAAACGTTATCTTAAAAATTTGCCTTTGCTCACCTCATTGGCTTGGATCACGACAATTTCTGCAGCATCGTTTATGCCATTATTCATTTTTGATCCCACCCCACTCTTCTATCTTAAGTTAGAAGATATATTGAAAATATTGATTTTAGCAACTGTTTGCTCGGCACCCGTTTACGTATTGTACCAAAAAGTTCTCGCTGAGGGAGGCGTATTATATGCCAACACTATTGGTGTATTATCTCCTTTTGCAGTGGTTGCATGTGAATGGATCATCGGCTCGAGCCCTTCTCTCAATATGATCAAAATAATTGCCATGATGATGGCTGTTATAGGGATGTCACTCTTATTTATAGATGCATCAAAGGTATCTAAATGGCAACAGAAACGCCATTCCCAAAATTCCAAATTTAATGAGGAAATAAAATGAAAAAACTCGCATTAGTTTGCCAACGCAATGCAAAACTACCCTTTATATTTGAAGCAGCACAAGCCGCTAATATCGAATTAGTCATGATCTATGATACCGCTGAAAGCGCTCCTATTCAGCTCCCTGCAGCAGTCACTTCAACTTGGCAACTTCCTATTTTTGATAATCCAGAGGCAGCTCTAGACGCTTTTGCATCAGGTGTCAAAGAACGCAATATTCGTGGAGTTATGACCCTGCGTGAAGAAGCCATTCTATGGACCGCTTTGGCTGCCAAAAAAATCAATGCTCCAAGTATTGAACCAGAAGTAGCGGCATTAACCCGAAATAAATATCTCATGCGTCAAGCTTTTGCTAAAGCAGGGCTTAGAACACCAAGATTTCTTTATATAGATAATCCAGAAGACCTATCACAAGCGCATGCCTTAGACTATCCGCTCGTCATTAAACCCATCTCTGGATGGGCAAGTACAGGCGTAATGTTAGCTAAAAATTCCACCGAACTTCCTGATCTCATTAAAGCGGTATGGAATGTTCAGCATAAAGACATGGCACGTTTTAACGATGCAAATAAACCTTTAGGTTTAGTTGTTGAACAGTATTTGTCAGGAAAAGAGTTTGTCGTAGAATGTTTTGTTGATACAGCAGGTGTACATGTTCTAGCGGTTGGTGACAAAGGACAACCTGAAGGGCCATGGTTTGAAGAAACAATTTATCGTCAACGCTGTGATCTAGATGATCCTCTCGTTATTGCTTTATGTGAGGTTGCATGCTCTGGGGTGAAAGCTCTTGGTATAAATATGGGTGCTGCCCATGTAGAGCTACGCCTAGATGCCAATAACTTGCCTTATATCATTGAGATCGGTGCTCGTATTGGTGGATCGGGTGTCTCCCATTTTATTGTGGAGCAAGGCACAGGGGTTTCATTTGCAAAATTTTGTATGAATGCCGCTTTAGCTGAACAAAACCCCGACCTTCCTAATATACTCCCAGCTAAAAAAGTGGCTGCAAATTACATTATTCCTCTTCATGGATATGGACGCTTCTGTGGATTTTCAGGTCTCGATAAGGTTGAACAACATCCTCAAACCGCCAGAACAATAATTTTCTTTGAAACTGATCATATCTCACCACCTCCACCAGCATTTGGTGGATATCCTGGTTTTATTTTCTCTGTTCATGCCTCAGATCAAGAAGCACGCGATTACCATAAATGGCTTGATGATACCTTAAGTATTACATGGAAAACCGATATTTAAACACCCTGATAGAGATATTTCTACTTACTCTTAATGTTGATATGAATCTTATCAATACAGGCAAAATCACAATGCGATTACCTAAAACTTCGCAAAAGCCTTCTCCTTAAAGGAGATGTTGAATTTGATAGTGATAATTGATCCATAACTTTGCACACTCTCCCTCTAAAAGAGAGGTATTTACACACACTCACATGCTTTTAAAATGCTTCTTATAGTCTATAAAGCGAAGTGGAAATATGAAGCTGTGCATTTTACGCATCACCCTTCTTTACTTAACAGCAAAAGCCCCCAATTAAAAATCAATACTCCTTCCTGTTATACTTGATATTCACCTCCTTAAACAACGGTGTTTTAAAGCATAATAGGATAACAGTGTTGCTATTTTAAAAAGCTAATGACGGATGCATCTCATATATTTGTAGTCCAAAAAACACAAGCAGATTTAGAGTTTCATTGACAAATTTTTTAAAGCATTTGAGCCCCCTATCAAGCAGATAAAAAATTTAAATCAAAGTGGTCCCTTCATATTTATGAAAACACATGGATTATTTTTAAAAAAGATTTATTAAAAATGATAACGCAATCCACCAGAAAAACGAACGCCAGAAAAGCCTGCCTTGGTTAGCTTATGCTGATAGCTAAGATTACTATGAAGTGTAACTTTAGAAGAAAATTGTGCATTAATCCCCAAACCTGCTTCTAAAGAAGAACCAAAAGCCCCTAACTGGAAAACATCTTTTAGATGAACAAATTGTTTTTCACCAAAATGATGGGCAAGATGAATATTGCCATTTAAAGAAATAATACGATCCTTTTCATATGCCGTAAATGTTTTACTTAAATACCCTCCAATACGCATCAACCATTGATCTGCTTTTTTTATCTCAACATCAACTCCATCAATATCACGAAACTTATCAAATTGAAGATGTTGATAAATAAGCTGAATCTGCGGATCAAAAAGAAGACCTTCCTGTCCTATCATAAACACTTTACCAGCAGACAACGAAACGCTCAGAGGATTTACTTTTAATGTCGCCGTCTTACCCCAAGCATGAGTAAGCACATCGCCTTTAAACAAACCATAAGATAAAAGACCATCTCCATAAAAACCCGTATTGTGTTCCACACTACCGTATGCCGTAAATGTCCATTTATTAAACGGACTCTTTTGACTTTGTTCCACGTTACGAGGTTGTAAGGAAAGCTTTCCATAAGTTCCCATAATCCCAAAAGATATCGTACTATATGCCCTCTCTATTGTTTTGAGTAAAATATCTGTTTCTATAGCGTTATAATCAACATTCCCATCGTACCCATATTCAAGGAGAGACAAATCTGTGACATAACGATAACTCCCACCGTAACCATAAACAGATAATGCAAAATTCTCTTTAACTTTTAACAACTTACGAGAAATAGACCGCGTAGCTTGCAACTGCTTTTGTTGATTACTAATATCCATGAGTCCAACATGAAACAAAGCATTTTGTAACAGAAGATAGGTCGGAACTTGTGGAACAACTTCTCTGATCTTTAACTTAGAATGAGGAAGATTAGCCCCCCCTAAAGCAGGCTGAATATATTTACTTTCAAGGCGGAAATCCCAAAAATCTCCCTCTCCCTCCACCAATCTTTGAGAAGTTTGTGCTTGTCCAAGAGAAGAATCTGGACCATAGGCATGAAGATAATATTGGTAAGGCAAACCCTCTACTGCAATATAAGCACGATTTAACTGAAAAGAATCCTCTGTTGCTTTTCCAGAAACCTGAATAAGTGAAATACTCTGAGCATTTTCACCCGTTGCCATTTCTCCCTGATTTCCTACAATAAATTGCACATAAACTGTCGTTTTTCCAGAAACATCACCCTGTATCAAAAGCCGATCAGTCTTTTTATTATCAAGCAACCCATCACGCCCGAGATAGGTATTGAGATAAATATCCGCACTATCTTGCGCACTATAAACTTCTTTCTCTCCCTTTCCAATATAAAGTGTCTGATACATGTGAAACATTGGCTTTTCAAAAGCAATAAAACTATCAGAAAGTTTTACAAATGAAATAAATGAACTCGTATGATTTGCAACGTGCGAATCTATCTCTCTTCTTCTTGTCAAAAACCATTTTGATCCTTTTGTCAAATAAAGCTCAGCAATAGAATCATCGGCAACACGAGTCCCTCCTATCAATGAAGAAGAATCAGCCAAAATCGCGACAGCCCCCCCTTTTTCAGCTGTTAATAATAAATCACCAGAAATTTTAGTGCCTTCTGTTACAGCAATATAACTCTGACTGTTATGACTATGAATAGCTGTTCCAGCTGGAACTTCAAAAACCGTCCTTTTCAAAAAAACAAGTCCCTGTTCGTACGCATTAGTCTCTCCTCCCGTTTCAAAATGCATACCATGCTTGTTTCCTATTACCTTAATCGTTGTATCTTCAATATTAACCCGCGAAATTAAAATATTTTCTCCCCAGCCGACACCAGATTGTGTGTTAAAATCCTGTCCAACTGTTAAAACACGAACATCCGTAGAAACAATATTCGTATTTTTTAAATAAACAGAGCCCTGCTGTTTCACATTCAAAACTGTATGCGCAATTTTTTCATTTGTATTTTCTCTATCTTTTGTTTTCTGACGTTTTGAAGTAATGGTAACACCATCTAAAGTTGCACGCCCCCCTCTCCCCACATAAAGCGCAGCGGCATCATTCACATCAATAAATCCACCTTTCATCTGAATATCCGCATCAGCCGTAACGAAAAGAGCACTCTCTTGACCAATCCCCTGACCTTCCACTTTAATTTTTGTATTCGTCAACCTAACAGATGCTCCTACCTTCTCTGCATAAGCAGCAACCTGAGTAGCTTCAATTATTCCATGATTGACCTCAATTATTCCACGATCAGCTTTAAGACCTATTGACACATTTTTAAAAGCTGAATCGCTCAAGACAATTTTTCCTCCTCGTGATACAACAGCCCCATAAATATCTTCTATACCCGCAGTACCTTCAACCTCTATACGCATTGCCTGAATAACTGTATTAAGCTCCTGTACACCTATAGCAGCAGGCAAAGTTAGAATCCCCTCCTCACTCTTTGGTTGAACAGGTGCCGTGAATTTATATATTTTATCACTAATTGTATGCTTTGCACCATCACTGCATTCATAAGGTAATTTGCTTTCATCACATGACAGTGATACAAGTGAGCGAGAATGTGCCTTAATATTTGTGTTTAACAAAAAAGAAAAAATAGCTGCTGTAAAAACGCACGAATACAAGCGATTATGAAATACCTTGATTATCATTGCTTTTCAAAACTTTCTTTTTTCAACAAAAACAAAAAAATGCGGGCAAAACAATAAACAACAAATTAAACACAATAAGAACAAAATAAACAAAGTTATTTTGTTTTTTATGATAAATGATAGCATTTTATAATATGTTTTGTATTTTATGTAAAGAAAGAACAAAAAATTTAAAAATATCATTGAAGATGGCAATCTCTTTAAAGATTCACCCCCCCAATGCTGAGAGCTATGGCACAAAGCACCAGAAAATTAATCTCAAAAAAACGCGCCGAAATGTAAACTTTAAGGAGATATAATATTCAATTTATCTCATTTTCCAAAAATAAAAATACAACGAAATGAGAATAATTTTTAAGATTAAAATGATCAAAATATATTAATAAAATATCACGCGATGAGATACAGTAAAATCTATAACCGCATTATTTTTTAACCACAACAAAAGTCCGAGGAAACGCACACTGAGATGTAAGCTAATGTACATAATTTCTACATTAAAACTGCCAGCTATCTAGAAAAAAATTGAATAAACAAAAAAACTTCTCTTAATGTCCTACCATCCATGATTTGAATGAATTAATGAAATACTTTAAAAAATATCATCTCAAAATAGATCATAAAATGAAAAACTATTTACATAAAAACCACTTGCATAAAATTTTATCAAAATCAGTTCTGTGAAAGCAATCTGCTTATTATTAAAGCTGATATTTTAGCAAAACCATTTTTTGCCACTTTTTATATCAAAATAAATTTCTAAATATTCCCCGATATTATCATCTGACAATAACACTATTGCACTCTCAAAGCCGATGAATATCACTATATCAAGAGGTAAAAGAACTGTATTTTCTCTCGCTTCTCCATAATATTTCATTCAATTATTGCTTTAAAGATGAAAATTTCACTTTTTCAGAGCTTTTTTTTATTTTCTGGCATTTTTTATCATTCTCAAGTCGTAACATCAAATCTCGCTCTTGCTTTGTCGAATTGGTTAAAGCAAAAGTATCATTGTCCATAACCTGTCCCGCTACCATTAAATTAACTAAAAATGAATCACTTTCTCGGCACTGATGAAAAATAAATTCCCTTTAAATCTTGCAATTTGTACCGATAACCTGCTTTAGTCATGCACTCATAAACTGCAGTAAACTCATTTGCACGCAAATCCATATTTTCAGAAGAAGCATAGATTGGTTTTCAGCCACATTTTGACAATACTTGTTAGACCACAGACTTATTAACACTGGGCTTTCCCATAATGTCAGCGTCAATGGAGGAAGTTTGCTAACACATCCAGCAGAATTTTATAAAACTATAGCACTTAATAATTTCGATATTTTTTTCTCGTACCTAAAACAACTTTAGAGAGCATAGAGATCGTACATCGAAAAAGCAATCTCGCCTCGCCCCCCCTGCGAGAATAAGAAATATGAGGATTTGATTATAGCAACCTCAACTTAAGGCTGACATTCGGGTTGTTCTTTGTGCTCTTCACAATGTGGACTATTCAAACGCCTCTCTACACTTCGCTGAGGAATAACAGCATCAGGTTGACAAATTGGAAGATTTTCATATTTCTCTTTCTCACACCATTTCACCCTTCCCACTTTATCCTGAAAACCCGCTTGTATCATGCATACACTGACAGTTTCCTCTTCATTGAATCGCTCATTCATACTTTTGTCTGTATTAAGACGCCCATCCAGATACTGTATTCCACACTCCAACAAAGCTTTTTTAACCTCAAGTTGATCTGCACCAGACTTTTCCCATGTATCTACAGCCGTTCGCGAAGGCTGTTCTGGGTAACACCCAGCCATAACAAATAAGGTTATCCCGCTTAATAATTTTAAAATCTGCTTCATTTTCCTATCCTTGAATAATTTTAATATCACGAAACAATCTATAAATTATTTTACATGCTGCGTTTTCATTTCCAAAACAATGATAGACATTCTCACTCTTTATTATCATTTATCTTTTTCCGATGATTATGCCATTCGGTATTGTATCAAAAAGACAGTAAAATTACTACTAAAATCATATTCTATCAATGTTATGGTTATAATTACTCTCAATATTTTAATTACAATTAAAATAGATATTTTTATAAATTGTTGCACCTACATTTATAGCTCCCATAGATAAATAGCGTCGGGATAGTTGGTTGAGAAAACAATCTCGCACAAACATGGGAACACATGGAGGTGGGGATTGTAATTTCCAAAAACAGCAAAACTTAAGGTTGGCATTTACGGCTATTTTTATATTTTTTACAAAACGGACTGGTTAAGCGCTTCTTGACGCTGCGCTGGGGGATGACTGCATCTGGACGACAAATGGAAAGGTTTTCAGCTCTAAAAGTATAACATGGCCCTCCCGCTCTTGCTACCTCTTCATCTTTATAGCGGAACCCTGCTTGGAGCATGCAAGCATAAAATGAATTCTGTAGATCATTTTAGAGGTGGAATATGAGCTTGGCTCGCTACAAAACAAATCCATTTTTGGATAACATGACTATTCCTGTAAAAGGAAAACCAATTAGATTATCTCGTTTAGGACGAGATAATAATATTTTAATATTTTGGTAAATCAAAATACTAGAGAAATGCATGGTACCCATGTAAACACCTTCAAAAAGGTGGATGGTGAGCAGTTTGTTAAACTGTTTACGGACAATATTGGTTTAACTTTTGAACTGTCATCAGCAGGAATTAAAGCTTTCCGAGTTTTGTTATGGGCGGTTCAAAATCTAGCGCTATCGAAAGATGAAGTAGATTTGGATAGCTTCATTCTAGAGGATTTCTTAAACTCTCAAACAATATCAGAACAACCATTAAGACTTAGCATTGCAACTTTTAAAAGAGGAATTAATGAGCTAGAAAAAGCTCAAATCACTGCAAAAACATTGCGGCAAGGACGTTATTATAAATCCAAATTTTGTTTTTAATGGCGATAGAATTGCCTTTACAACTGTTATTCAACGTAGAAAACATGAAAAATCAGATGAAAATACTCTAGATATGTTTGATGATTTAATTACATCATGAGATTTTCACAAAATGAGAGGCTACCGCCTCTCAAACTCTCCGTACGCTCACCAAAATCATGATTAGATGAAAAACGTCTCTGTTGGCGCCAAATTTAGTTCTAGAATGCGTTTAATGAAAAAAACAACTATTTACGTTTCTAAGCTAAAAACTCCTTACAGAGCTTTTTTAAGCCAAATAGAATATTTTTAATTCCTAAAGATCATTTTCAAAAAATCTCACAAACCAAAAGCTATATTTGCTACTAAAAGCATTTTTTCATTTCTCTCAATTTGAAAAGTTTCCAATGCGCATTTTATGCGCTCCTGAAAAATGTCTTTTTCAAAGATTTTTTGAAGGCGCAATTATACGTTTTATTTTTAAACGTAATTTTGGGGCTCAAAACGCTTATCGAAAAAATGATATTTTCTCCATTTTAGCGCCATAAGAAACTCCCTAAAACATCATGATTTCGGAGCCGTGCGGGAACGTAAAAACAATCCGTTAGGTTCTGAGTCAAGGTCACCGTTAGGCGCCCCGAAGGAGTTACCTTGACCCTAAGAACATAGGATTGTTAGTTCCCAAAAGCACGGCTTTGAGATCATGATTTTGGTGAGTGCACGGAGAATTTGAGAGGCGGTAGCCTCTCATCATATTTTGATCGTAGATATTACAAATAACAGTGAAATTGCAGACTATAGCTACTGTGATTTTGATGATTTTTTTCATTACCAAGCTCCTATTTAAAAAAAAAGACCACAAGCATCATGCTTTCAAAGGATTCAATCCAGATTTTTACGGTCAAGGATACCCCTTCGGGGCGCTTAACGGCATCCTTGACCGTAAAAATCGAGCGGATTGTTTGATCCTTTTTGAAAGCATGATGTTTGTGGGTGTAAGGAGCCAATTTTCTTTAATGAAATGACTGATTTTTCTCCTCAGATAAGAATTAAGAAGGGATTCGACGGAAGAGCCCAGAAATCCTAGATTCAATTTTCAGAATCTGTACTACGGTAGCTCAACCCTTGTTGCGCGCTAGCTCAAAAAATGACTTGATTTATTGTTGCTTTTGCATTAACGTTATTTTTTTGTTTTCTGGATCGCCCTCATAAGGGGTTGGCATGCCACATTCTAGCAAAGCTTTTCCTATCTCAGTAAAATCTGCTCCTGGCTTCTCCCATGCACTCAAATATTCTCCAGGAGTTTTATTAAACTGACATCCTGCAATACCTAACAAAGTTACAACACTTAATAGCTTTGGAGTTTGTTTCATTTTTTATTCCTTGATTTACTTAAAGGAAATTGTTTTAGATGAGATGCGCCACAGCGCCATGTACACTTATCACCTTCATCTCCAAGGCAAGTATGGGGACTTATGGAATCTGTGAACATATTCCACATTTCTTTCCACCAGTTACTACCAGCAGGTATTGTCTCGTAAGTATAGCCATTGCCGCCAATCCATCGACTTACAAGGTCATATCCATGACCATCAAAACCAACCGTGGTTTGTTTGCCGTCACTCACATAAGCTAATAGAACGGATGCAGCCAAAATATTCGCCGCTGGTCCATAGAGATTGATATTCATGTTTTCGTTGGCTATCCCATGCACACCTTCTTGTTTGAAAGAATTCAGCGTATTTTCCACTGTCATGTCACCGCAGCTATGACCGTTAAGCTCCAACCCTGTATTGCCGTAGATATACAGCAGATCTTTTGCTTCTTGTGTTGAATTGGTCAATCCCCAAAAGTTATTTTCTAAAAACTTCTGATAGCCTGCAACCAGAAGTTCTGAAATAGTAGAATCGGCTTCTGGGAGCACAACAAAATAAAGCAGTACATTTTATCTTTTGCATGTTGCTCTGCATAAACAGTGGCTTCCTCTGGTGGTGTAAAGATGCCATTAAAGAACACATGCACCCTGCCATCAGAATCTTCCTGTAAATGCTGATTTTCTTCATCGGTTAAACAATGAAACTTAGAGATATTTTGTCCACGGGCGTCTTTTATAGGTACCCCATTTTCATCTGTTTTATAGATTATGTTGCCCTGTTCATCACGATCGACCATAGCGAGAGGGTGTTCTTTGAGAAACATGGTTTTATAAGACTCATCGCTGTATTTAAATCCTTTCTCCAGCAATTGCATGGCCATTTCACGGTTTTCATGGACGATTTGTTCCAGCTTGGTGACATCTATGGGAGAGACACCCTTATGAGCGTTGACAGTATCGCGATTAAGGAAAACAATGGCGTGGTCTGAATTTTGCCCTGTCAGTAGCATTTGCCCTGCTTCATCGGTTATCACAATGGTGCTATCGCTGATGGCAGATTTGGTTTCCCTTTCTGCTCCATCCATGGCTTTGCCATGATTTAAAACATTCTTAGCAATGTTTTTTATAGAGTCATTTTCAGAGAAGCTAAAACCATGGCTGCTGGCTTGAGCATGCACACTGTTAGTAATATCACTGGTGCTGATGCTTGCTGTGATCAAACGTTTTTTTCTGCCAGCGCCTGCTGTCAATGATACCTCCGTTCATGGTTGTTTGATTTTTAGCGTTGATCTCAAAGCCGTCTGCTCCTGCTTTGATGCCTGATTGCTCCACAACACTGTGATAATCACTAGAGGATTTGTCTTTTTGGAAAGAGGCGTTCATTAAACTTCCTCCACCCGTTGTTTCTGCACCAAATACAACAGAAACAGAATTTTGCTTGTTAGAGGTTTTTCCTGTATCACTGAGGCTGATAATAGTGAGAGCGCTACCAACACCCATCTCTTCTATACGATTTGCAGAAAGCACGGCCCCCGCCAATGTGGTGTTTTGCCCACTGTTGGTATGAATAGTGTTAGTACCTATAATATAATATGGCTGTTCTTGTGTTGCATCTGTTCACTCGAGCCATTTCCTTTACTAAAAGAAGCATTCCCCATCCACCCTGCCCCACTCGTGCCGTAGCTGTAGCCAACATTCATGGAGGCACTTTGCGAATGATTTTGCATTGTTTGCGTATTTTTTCACTTTCAAAGGTGATATCTTGCCCCGCTGTCAGATTAATATTCCTGCTCTGTTCATCATTACTCAGAGGGTTTGTGCCAGCGATAATATCCGCTTCTTTAATAACAAAATTTAAAAACTCAATTTTAAAAAAGCCTATAAAATAATTTATTTGGTTCAGTTGAGTATCGATGAAAAAAATACAAATCAAACTATAGAAACAATTCTCACAATAACTTCTCTTATGAAAGAGAACTTCATTAATAAGTTTAGAAAAAGATATTTTCTTATAGCCTTGTATCTAATAAAACCTATTAGTACTGTTAGGCATTTTAATATAAAATCATTTTAACATGAAGTACTTATCTTAATAGTATAGCTCACCATTAAAAAATGCCTGATATTCATATGATGGAGTTATTATCATAAATAATGGCTCACAAAATATTCCAAAGCAAATCGATAACGAGCAGATTGTTTTCAATTTAAATTATCCCAATCTTTGAAGGAAAACGGTTAATACCCGTTCTCCGAAAGACATTAACTACTTCTTTTTAGTTTAACCTTTCTTTATTGCAGTTTCTTTTGCTTAAAATTGTAAAGCTTAAGGGCATAGAAACAAATAACAAGCCAAGCAATCCAACCAACACCAACAATTAAAACTGGTCGCGTCTCATCAAAATACCATAAAAGCATAAAAATAAAAACCATAAATAAAATAGAAAAAATTGACCCCATCGGCCAAAATGGAATGGGAAAGTTTAAAGCATTCTGTACTTCTTTAGGCATCTTAATTCGCATAAAAATTTGCGAAAGTAGAATCATCATCCAAACAAAAACTGTCGCAAATGTTGCCATTGCTGCAATAAGAAAAAAAAGCTTTTCATGATAAAAATAATTAAGGACAGCACCAAGAAGAAAAATAGTAAAGATCATCAAAATAACAAAAACTGGTATACCGTTTTTTGATAAATATTGAAACTTCTTTAAAGCATAACCTTCTTGCGACAAACCATGAATCATACGACAAGCACCATACATTCCACTATTCATTGCCGAAATAGCCGCTGTAACAACAACAATGTTTAAAATATTTGCTGCATATGAAATCCCAAGATTTTCAAAAATGGATACAAAAGGACTATCCATAAGACCAATCTCATTCCAAGGATAAAGAGACATTAAAATAGCTAATGTCATGATGTAAAAAAGCAAAATACGAAATGGAGTAGAATTAATTGCCTTTGAAATCGTTTGATAAGGGTTTTGAACTTCCATGACTGCCATGCCAATGATTTCTATACCACCAAAAGCAAAAACAACAACACTAAAGCAAGCTAAAAAACCAAACCAACCATTGGGGAAAATACCACCATTCTTCCATAAATTATGAACAGTAACCGTGGAAGAATGAGCACCTTCACCCCACCCAAAAAAAATAATTGCTATTCCTAAAATAATCATCGCAATGATAGCGATCACTTTAATAGAAGACAGCCAAAATTCTAGCTCACCATAGACTTCTACAGCAGCTAAATTAATACCTGTAATGATGAGTGTAATACTCAGTGCCCATACCCAAGGAGCAACATCAGGGTACCAAAACCCCATATAAGTGGCAAAAGCTGTAATATCAGCCAAACCAACAAGAATCATCTCAAATACATATGTCCACCCCGTTAAAAAACCTGCCAATGGCGATATGTAATTTGCCGCATAACGCGCAAAAGAACCAGGTAATGGATTATGAAGGATCATCTCTCCTAAAGCCCGCATAACCATAAAAATAGCTAAACCAGAAATACAATAGGCAATCAAAACACTGGGACCCGCAAGCTTAATTGCTTGGGCTGATCCATAAAAAAGACCTGTTCCAATAGCAGAGCCAAGAGCTAAAAAAATAACTTGACGCTTACTCATCCCTCGTTTCAGTTCATTTCTTGCCATTACTTTCCTTCTTTATTAAAATGTTGGTGAAAATCCACACCACAATAAACAGCTTTATGATAAATAAAGTCTCATGTTTCTTTCACGAATATATTTCAAAAAACATCAAAAACCAGCCAGTCCAACGCTTTGCTCTAAACAATAAAAAATACTTATATGGCAAATTATACAGTTTTTATAATCTGCAATTTCGTATTATTTTATTGAAATAAAGTGATAATGAATTTTTTTATAATTGTCATTTAATTCATTTTGTATTCTCTGGTTTTTTACAAAGAAAATTAGCCTTAATGTGTAGTGTGAACTTTTAGGCTTCATTTCAGTGCACCGAAATAGAAGCCTAAAAGTTCATAACAAGCGCATTAACTATGGCATACAATTAATTTTTGTGACTTTAAGCAAGTTCTCTTTGAGCCCATAAAACAAACTTTTTACGCCAATTGAAGAACTCAATCAATGATAAAGCGAATCTCGCCAATTTTTAAAAGTATGAGAAAGTGAATCTACAGCCCATCTTCTAAGGGCTCCAACAGCCTTAACGGCAAGCTTTCCGACGAAAAAAAAATATACGGTAAAAATAGCATCTTTAACTGTTGATCCAATAATATCTCCCTCCTTTCCTCTGGGAATTTGCCCTGAGATATTACTAAAACCTTTGTTTTTAGCCAAAACAAGAGGCTCTTTCTCTTGAGACACCATCATAATAAAAATTTCCTCTGGAAAGCTACCTCTCCTAAAATTTGCATGAACCTCAAGAGTTTGTGAAAAACAAAAAAGAATTGTTGTTAAAATACATAATCTAGTACTTTTAAACATTTATTTCTCCTTTTTACTTAAATACAAAAATTAACTATAAAACTCATAAAGTATTAACAAATAAGAAGAATATAAAATAAAATTTTTATTTAATATAATGCATATAATATAATTTATAATTATAAAACATAATATTACAATACATAATTTTGGGATATTATTTAAATTAAATTAAAAATATCTGATAGAAATCATAAAGTATATTTACTTTAATTTTATAGATTATAAACTTATGATGATAAATTTAGATCACTATAAAGTAAAATATATATAGTTGGTTACAAACAGCAGATATATAGATAATCGATTAAGTAATTGAAATATAGTATTGATTTTCTATATTTTTATATGAGGAAGTTTTAAAATATAATATCCACCCTTCCTCATTGACCTTAAAACAAATATCATTGAAAACTTAATGAAGGAAAAATTGTTTCTGGTAAAACAGATAATAAAGTCCCCTCACGCACAAGTATATGCGCTCGCTGAAGATCTGGAGCCAGATAGCGATCTTCCTTAAGTGAAGCAATATTTTTGCGTAAACATTCCATAACAGACTGCAAAAGAGTACTTGTTTTTAAAGGTGCGCGATATTCAATTCCTTGTGCTGCAATAAGCGTTTCAATGCCAATAATTGTAAAAAGGTTTTCGCTCATTACCAATAACCGACGAGCACCATGGCAAGCCATTGAAACATGATCTTCTTGATTGGCTGAAGTTGGTGTTGAATCAACGGAAGCAGGATGAGCCATTTGCTTATTTTCAGACATTAAAGCTGCTGCTGTTACTTCAGCGATCATAAAACCTGAATTAAGACCTGCATTGTGTGCTAAAAAAGCCGGAAGATCATAAGAGACTGCTGGATCAACCATAAGAGCAATACGCCGTTGAGAAATAGCCCCTATTTCACACAAAGCAAGAGCAATCTGATCAGCAGCAAATGCTACAGGCTCAGCATGAAAATTGCCACCTGATACAACTTCACCATTCCTTAAAATTAATGGATTATCTGTAACAGCATTTGCTTCAATAATCAGTGTTTTGGCTGCTGCTTGCAAAATATCAAAACATGCTCCCATAACCTGTGGCTGACAACGTATACAATAAGGATCTTGCACACGCTCATCACCCCGCAAATGTGCTGCACGAATTTCTGAATCTTCTACAAGTTTTTCCAATGTTTTCGATACGGCAATCTGCCCATAATGGCCTCGTAAAATATGGATATCAGGGTGAAATGGCGCTGTCGACCCCATGGTAGCATCTGTCGTTAAAGCCCCAGCCAACAATCCACCACACAATGCCCGATAAGCTCGGAAAAAGCCGGCAAATGCAAGTGCTGTTGATGTTTGAGTCCCATTAATAAGAGCCAGACCTTCCTTTGCCTCTAAAATAATAGGGGACAACCCTGCTTTTTCTAACGCAGCTGCTCCACTCATACGAACATTTTGAAAAAACGCTTCTCCTTCTCCTATCATAACAGCCGCCATATGAGCAAGTGGAGCAAGATCACCTGAAGCGCCAACAGATCCTTTTTCTGGGATGACAGGAATGACACCCTTTGCAAGCATATTTTCCAGCAAATTGACCAACTCTAGACGAACCCCAGAGGCTCCTCTTCCCAAAGAGATAAGCTTTAAGCTCATCATCAAACGCACAATATTTTCAGCAAGGGGATCTCCTACCCCACAACAATGGGACAAAATAAGATTTCTCTGTAAAACAGTGACTTTGTCTGCACCAATTTTAATGGAAGCCAACTTCCCAAAACCAGTATTAATACCGTATACAGGCTCGCTTCCAGCAGCAATTTCAGCAATGCGCTGCGCTCCTTTCTCGATAGCTAAATGCGTGTCATGATGCAGCTTACTGATTGCACCATCAAAATAAATAGCTTCAAGTTCGCTAAGCGTTACCTCACCTGGTTTTAGTATAATCGTCATAATTTTCTTTCTTTATTTAATTAAAGTATAATTCTTAACATTATTAACCCTTCTATAAAACCTATAAAATAAAAAAATAATCATTCTTTGAATGAAAATGCTTTTTTAAAAGCCATTCCTTAGGATAAAAATAGCATGATATTGCTGCTATTCCCTAAAAACTTAACAATTTCCTCTCATGCAATGCCTGCTTTAGTCCTATCTACGACGGACAAATGCTTTTTATTCTTAAAAGGAAAAAACATGGTCTTCACAATAAGGTAAGGGGAGAGTGAAAACGATAGCGATCATAATCATCAGCTAATCCGTCAAACTTTTCACTTTGCCGTTGAACGTTTTGCAATGCAGGAATTCCCCCCTTCTTCATAATTGTTGATACCCATAATTCAAAAGCTTTTTATCCAATAGGTTAAGCATGACTTCTAAAGGAGGCAAAATGTGAACTGCCTCTTCTTTTTATAAGCTTGATACCGACACTCTTCTTTTCCTCAATTGTTATTTTCTACGTTCTGAAATAAAAAAATCCTACGAAAATAATATAATCTTCGATAAAAAATAATTGATATGAATAGTGTTGATCTTTCACAAGATGACATCTATATTCTTCTTATTATTTTCATATCAACAAGTCACTTAAGCGTGCTAAAAACGCAGAGAGACGTCAATCTATTAATAATAATAGCCGTTTATAAAATTCAAAATACTTTCCACCAGTAAGTTAAACCCTATATGATACATAAAATATCTGTGGAGACATCTTTATGTTAAATGGACAAACTTCTTCAATGTTTAAAATATTAAAACAATTTTCAATCATTATTTTTTTGGCAGGGTTAATACCATTTTTAAGTGGCTGCGGATTTAATACGATACCAACAAATGAAGAAAAAGCACACGCCGCATGGAGTGAAGTACTCAATCAATATCAACGCCGTACAGATCTCATCCCCAATCTTGTAGAAACAGTTAAAGCTTACGCCGCCCATGAACAAAGCGTTTTCACAAATGTCATTGAAGCACGTGCCAAAGCAACACAAGTCAACATTAATGCAGATATGTTGAATAATCCGGAAATTATGCAGCAATATCTCAAAAATCAAGCCAATTTATCAAGTGCACTTTCGCGACTTATGGCAGTTGTCGAAAACTATCCGGATCTTAAAGCAAACCAGAACTTTCTTGCTCTTCAATCACAACTAGAAGGAACTGAAAACCGTATTTCCGTTGCACGCCGCGATTATATTGAAACAGTTCGTGCCTACAACACGGCACTCAAAACAATGCCAACAATGATTTGGGCAAAATTATGGTTTCGTGACGCTAAACCGATGCCAACTTTTACCATCGATACGGATAGCCAACAAACTCCAAAGGTTAATTTTAATTAATGAAACCATTTCAACACTTTATACAACGTCGTTTTTTTCGACGTTTATGGGTTCCTTTAAGCATTCTATACTTAATCATTGCATTGGGGAATGTCTCTTACGCATACACTAAATTCCCTCCCTTAACCGGCTATATCAATGATATAGCTCATTTACTTGACCATGCAACAAAGAGAAATTTAACGGAAAAGCTTGCTACACTCGAAGAGAAAACAGGAGATCAAATTGTTCTTGTAACGCTCCCTACTCTCTCGGGAAATGATATAGAAACTTACAGCAATTCTCTTTTTCGCACATGGAAGTTAGGTCAAAAACAAATCAATAACGGCGTATTAATCGTCATTGCCCCCAATGAACGTAAAGCACGTATTGAGGTAGGCTATGGTCTGGAGGGAGAACTAACAGATGCCATTTCCTCTGTCATCATTAATAGCTTCATGATTCCTCATTTTCGTGAAGGAAATTATCAAAAAGGAATTGTCGAATCGGTTCATGCAATTATCAAAGTGATCACACAAAGCGATGCTGATTTTTCTTTTCGAATCAATCAAAAAGCGAAAGCTGTTGAAGAACAACGTAAACAAGCTGCAAAAGAAGAAATGATTATAAATACAATCATGTTTCTCATCCTCTTTATAGCAATGGGGTTGCCCATTCTTGCTATGATTTTTGGTCAAAAAATAGGTCCACGAAAGTATCTTTGGATGGGTATTGTCTTCACACCTTGGTTTTTAAACTTAAATACGAGGGGTAGAGGTTCTGGTGGAATTTTTGGTGGACATTCAGGAGGAGGAGGATTCAGAGGCGGTGGTGGATCATCAGGTGGTGGTGGTGCAACAGGAAGATGGTAAAACGAACGTAACGCGTTTTTTAATAAAATTCATTACATTTCTCATTAAAAATTCATTGCATTTCTCATAAAGTGTCTCTTAATCTTACGTTTTTGTTATTTTTCTAATTACAATACAAACTCAAACATTAAGATAAATATTGCCAATGACATTTGAATTGAAACATAGAGATCGTCGTCACTTATCACATCATTTTAATGCAATTCTAGGAAATCCACCCGTTGAATGGAAAATAAGTGATCATTTGGTTGAATATCCTGAAGCGCTGCGTTACATGCAGGAACGTGTGGAAAAAATTTTTGCAAAAACGGCCCATGAACAAGTTTGGCTTCTTGAACACCCTTCCCTTTATACAGCGGGTACGAGTGCAGATAAAAAGGATCTTTTAGCGCCTCATTTATTTCCTGTTTATGAAGCAGGACGTGGGGGTGAATTTACTTACCACGGTCCAGGACAGCGTATTGCTTATATTATGCTTGATCTTAAACGCCGAAAACAAGACATTCGTGCTTTCATTAGTGCATTAGAAGAATGGATCATACAGATGCTTGCCCGCTTTAATATTAAAGGCGAACGCAGAGAAGATCGCGTTGGTGTCTGGATTAAACAATCTCATAGCCCATCAAAACAAAATGATCTTTCTTCCGAAGATAAAATTGCGGCAATTGGCATTCGAGTGCGAAAATGGATAAGCTTTCATGGGGTTTCTATCAATGTTAATCCTAATTTAGCCCATTACTCAGGAATTGTTCCTTGTGGAATTACAAACCACGGTGTAACAAGCTTTCTTGATCTAGGGTGCCCTGTAACAATGCATGATATTGATATTGCTCTCAAACAGACTTTTGAACAAATTTTTGGTCCAACAATTGATATTTCCTAACTGCATTGCTTTTTAAATAAAAAACAGGCATAAAATTTATTCTAATAAATATTTTGTTTTATGAGGTGGATAGTTAAACGCTATGAGCGATAGCAACAAGGATCTTTTTAGTGTTTTAAATAAAGCTCAATCTAGGGTCAATACAAAAGAAAGCACTCTGCAGTCTCCAATGAAATCAAAAGCAATGGTTTCAAAAAAAAGTGCAAAAAATACGCAAGAAGACGACTATAATGCACTCTCTATTCGAGTGCTTGAGGGCTTAGAGCCTGTACGTTTACGCCCTGGAATGTATATTGGCGGAACAGACAGTAAAGCACTTCACCATTTATTTGCTGAAATTATTGATAATGCGATGGATGAAGCTGTTGCTGGTTACGCAGATTCCATTGAGGTCTCATTAGATAAGAACGGTTATATAACAGTTACAGATAATGGACGTGGTATTCCTGTCGAAAATCATCCTCAAATGCCTGACAAATCAACTCTAGAAGTTATTATGACACAACTCCACTCCGGAGGAAAATTTGATGGAAAAGCTTATCAAACTGCGGGCGGACTTCATGGAGTAGGAATTTCTGTCGTCAATGCTCTGTCAGATAATATGGAAGTTGAGGTTGCACGAGAACGAAAACTTTACCGACAACGTTTTTCACGCGGTATTCCTCAATCTGGATTAGAAGATTTGGGAGATGTTTATAATCGTCGTGGTACGCGTGTTCGTTTTCATCCTGATGGTGAAATTTTTGGTGAAAAAGCAGCTTTTGATCCAGAAAAAATCTATAAGATGGCGCGCTCCAAAGCCTACCTTTTTGGCGGTGTAAAAATTCGCTGGACTTGTGATCCCGCCATGCTTGAAGGCGTAAAAAATATTCCTGAAAAAGCTGTTTTTCATTTTCCCAATGGGCTTAAAGACTATTTACTCGCGTCATTAAAAGACGAATATCGCGTCACATCAGAAATTTTTTCTGGCAAAACACAACAAAATAATGGTCATGGCTGTGTTGAATGGGCCATCGCTTGGCATGGCGGTGATGCTCATGTGCAATCTTATTGCAATACTATTCCTACAGGAGAAGGTGGAACGCACGAAACAGGACTGCGTCAAGCTCTTTTGCGTGGACTGAAATCCTATGCTGAGTTAATAGGAAACAAGCGTGCAGCGATCATTACATCAGACGATATTATGATTTCAACGGCTGCAATACTTTCAGTTTTCATCAAAAATCCTGAATTTGTTGGACAAACAAAAGATCGATTAGCCACAATCGAAGCGCAACGTATTGTTGAGAATGCAATCCGTGATCCTTTTGATCATTGGTTAGCAAACTCCCCCCAAGAAGCAACGAAACTTCTTGATTGGGTTATTGAACGTGCTGAAGAACGTGTTAGACGCCGCCAAGATAGAGAAATAAGTCGAAAAACAGCTGTCCGTAAATTACGTCTTCCCGGGAAACTTGCAGATTGTAGCCAAAACCATGCTGTGGGTGCTGAATTATTCATTGTTGAAGGGGATTCTGCAGGGGGATCGGCTAAACAAGCAAGAAATAGAGCAAACCAAGCAATTTTACCTCTTCGTGGTAAAATCCTTAATGTTGCCAGTGCTGCCCATGAAAAAATGAACTCAAGCCAAACAATTAGCGATCTTATTCTTGCTCTTGGATGTGGAACACGCTCTAAATATCGTGAAAAAGATCTCAGATATGAACGTATTATCATCATGACAGATGCAGATGTTGATGGCGCTCATATTGCGTCACTGCTCATTACCTTCTTTTTTCAAGAAATGCCTGACCTTATTCATCAGGGACATTTATATCTCGCCGTCCCTCCCCTTTATAGAATATCGCAAGGCGGAAAAGTTGTTTATGCACGTGATGACATCCATAAGGATGAATTGCTCAAAACTGAATTTACAGGAAAAGCGAAAATTGAAATTGGTCGTTTTAAAGGGCTGGGTGAGATGCGTGCAGAACAACTTAAAGAAACGACGATGCATCCCCAAAAACGCACACTGCTTCGTGTTTCTATTGATGCTGTGGAAATACAAGAAACGAAAAAGACTGTAGAAAGTCTCATGGGAACAAAACCAGAGGCACGATTTCGTTTCATACAAGAAAATTCTACTTTTGCTTCTAATTTAGACATCTAATGTAAAAAACATCTCTTTTAAACCACTGCAGCAGCGTCAATCACACGCAGTTGCGGATTGATTGTTCCATTCCAATAATTCAAACTAAGATGACCAGCTAAATGAATCATTTCACCAATATTTCTCGACAGAAAATCACCAAGCGCTGTCCCTACAGCACGAAAAGCTATTCCTTGGAGTTTTTTGCCTTCCGCGTTAGATACAATGAGGCGAAGGTGTCCTTTACCAACTTCAGATAGGTTCATTAATCGATGAGAGGGAAGAACAAAAACAGGTGTTGCATTTCCTGTCCCAAAAGGCCCTGCCTTTTCAAGCAACTCAAATAGTGCTTGATTAACACCAGAAGCAGAAAGAGAGCCATCTATACTAAGAGACTTTTTTGCATGTAATTGTGAAACCATGACAGAAATTTTTTCTTCTAGCCATTTTCGAAAGCTTTCAATTTTTGTCGATTGAATTGTAATGCCTGCTGCCATACTATGTCCCCCTCCTTTTTCTAATAAATTGAGTGTAACAGCTTCACGAACGAGTGCCCCTAAATCTATGCCGCTAATTGAGCGTCCTGACCCTACGCCATTTCCATCTTCTCTCAATGCAATAGCAAAAACAGGACAAAAAAAACGCTCTTTGAGGCGGGAAGCAAGAATACCAATAATTCCCGGATGCCATTCTTGATGAGCAATAACCAGTGACAATGGTGTTTCTTGATCTTGATAAAGAGAAGCAATATAAGATTCCGCCTGTGCTAATTGAATATTCTCCATTTCTTGGCGTTCTTGGTTGAGTTGATTTAATTGTTCTGCTATTCTGTTCGCCTCCTCTTTATTCTCACAGCTGAGCAAACGTGCCCCCAAAGCTTGGTCACCAATACGCCCTCCCGCATTAATTCTAGGACCTAACAAAAAACCTAAATGAAAACTATTAAGTGGTTCGCCTATCCTTGCAACTTTTGTTAAAGCTGCTACCCCAGGATTATGCATAGAACGAGCAACTTGAAGTCCTTTTACCACAAAAGCGCGGTTAACCCCCTGCAATGGCACAACATCACATATGGTTGCCAAGGCAACAAGATCAAGCATACTGAGAAGATCAGGCAATGGCCCTTCGAATTTTTTTTGCCGCAGTAAACGATGGACCCAAGCTAACGTAACAAAGACAACACCCGCCGCACATAAATGCCCTTGTCCAGAAAAATCATCAGGGCGATTAGGATTGACAAGAGCAACAGCTTCTTGATGAACTTCTGACATTTGATGATGATCTAAAATCACAACATCAGCACCAGCAAGTCTCGCCGCTTTTACAGCATCTGGACTATTTGCTCCACAATCAACAGTAATAATTAAACGGGCACCTTCTTGCACAAGCATTTTCATAGCTTGTTCATTTGGCCCATAGCCTTCAACAATACGATCAGGAATATAAATTTTGACTTCAATCCCAAAATAACGAAAAAAACGCGCTATAAGTGCCGATGAACAAGCGCCATCAACATCATAATCACCAAAAACAGCAACCTGTTCTTGATTAAGAAGAGCCTTAACAATACGCTCTGCTGCGCATTGCATATCAACAAAACTTTCTGGATCAGGCATGAGTGTACGCAATGTTGGATTAATAAAAGCAACAGCTTCAGTTTCATCCACATATCTTGCTGAAAGAACTCGTGCTAACTGATCAGGAAAACCAAATTTCTGAGAAATCGCACGCGCATTACTTACTCCTTTAACATCAAGGGCATCTAACCAAGCCTGACCACAAGCAGAAGATTCAACATTGAGAAAATAACGAGACAGCTCCATTACTATTTATTTTATAATGAAGATTAATAAAATACAATCATGTGTTAAAGACAAAATAGCCTTTTGCAACATTCACTCCCCAAAATGTACATAAGCACCTCCTCATAGGAGGTATCATAATACCTCACTTATAACATACTGTTTTATAAAGTTTTTATTTTCTCTTGACGTCAATCAAAAGACATTATATCAGAGTGAAAAGTGTGCGTTAGATATTTCGCTATGAGAACAATTTTCAACACACAACAATAAAATTTCCCTCATGATAGAGGGCGTTAATTAAAGGATACTTCTATGGCAACTTTTTCACAAAAGCCAACTGAAGTGGTGAAAAAATGGATTATTATTGACGCAGAAAACCTTGTTTTAGGGCGTCTTGCTACATTTGTTGCGAACCGCTTACGGGGCAAACATAAAGCTACATTTACGCCACATGTTGATGATGGAGACAACGTTATTGTCATCAATGCTGATAAAATAGCTCTTACCGGTAAAAAATATACAGATAAAAAATATTATTGGCATACCGGCTATATTGGTGGAATCAAAGAACGTACAGCGCGTCAGCTTCTCGAAGGACGTTTTCCCGAACGCGTTGTTGAAAAAGCTGTAGAACGTATGATTCCGCGTGGTCCCCTTGGTCGCCGTCAATTGAAGAATCTCCGTGTTTATGCTGGAAGCCAACATCCGCATGAAGCACAACAGCCCGAGTCTCTTGACGTTAGTGCTTTAAACCGCAAAAACAAAAGGATTGCTTGAATTATGGCTGAAATTAATTCTCTTGCTGAGCTCAGTGTCGTAACAAATACTGTGGAAGCTCATGAAAATATCGCCCCTGTCCATGTGCAAAAGCTTGATTCACAAGGGCGTGCCTATGCAACAGGAAAACGTAAAGATGCTGTTGCGCGCGTATGGATTAAACCAGGTTCTGGAAAAATTACCATTAACAACAAAGAATTTGACAAATATTTTGCTCGTCCTGTTTTGAGAATGATTCTTCGTCAACCAATTGTTGCAACAAATAGGGATACCCAATTTGATATTATTGCAACCGTTGCAGGTGGTGGTCTTTCTGGACAAGCTGGTGCAGTACGTCATGGTATTTCTAAAGCTTTAACTTATTATGAACCAGAGCTTCGCCCAATTTTGAAAAAAGGAGGATTTCTCACCCGCGATAGCCGTGTCGTTGAACGTAAAAAATACGGTAAAGCAAAAGCGCGTCGCTCTTTCCAGTTTTCGAAACGTTAATTTCAATATTTGTGCAATATATAGAGCCCCGTTTTCATCGGGGCTTTTTTCGCCCTGCTAAAACAGACTTTTAGATGAATGCAGGAGAAAATCTTATACCACTTAGAAGAGAATAAGAGTATAAAACAACAACTTCTCTTAAAACAAAAACTAAGAAACATAAACAAAAAAATAAAAAACTCTTTTCAATTTTTAAAGTCTGTTTTGGAAACTAAAATATATTCCCGCTAAAACACAAAAATATTTGCACGATAACTTTAGCAATCCCATAAGCCTTTCAATGCCTTTTTCTATCATTATTTAACAAAGAGCTTTAATCCACAAAATGTTTCACCATTGTAATAAAATGAGGAACAGAAATAGGCTTTGACATATATTCTTCACATCCACTAGCACGAATTCGCTCCTCATCCCCCTTCATAGCAAAAGCTGTTACAGCAACGACAGGGATTGATCTCAGTTCCTCATCTTCTTTTAATTGTTTAATAACATCTATTCCAGAGACCTCTGGCAACTGAATATCCACAAGAATAAGAGATGGCATCGATGAACGCGCCAAATCTAGTGCCATAAGACCATTCCGTGTTTCAACAGTTTCATAGCCACTCGCTTCTACAAGATCACGGAATAACTTCATATTAAGCTCATTATCTTCCACGATCATGACTTTCTTTGACATTCGTATAACTCCGCCCTTCTCAGATAAAATAAAGAAATAGAAATGAATCCACATTCTCTTTGCTTAAGATAAAATGATAAAAAAAATTGTAAACCACAAAGAGACGAAAAGCTTCCAATAAAAGAATTTTTGCAAAGATTTGTAAGACACATCACTATGCTTTTTCAGTTCATTAAAAAGAAAATCCACAATAACCATGATTGTATGACTCTGTGTTTTTTAAGTGGATACACAAAGTTTATGGGTATCTCAATTAAAGCAGATGATAACCCTGTTGCTTTTGCAAAAAGATATGTATTTTCATCATAGAAAAAATATCAACGACAAACTTAGTTCAAATGCATATTTTGAAGAGAAAAAAATTTAATTAACTTTAGAAGACAGCTGATTATTTAAATTTAATGCACCCTATTCTACCATCCTACAAACAATATCTTAATGATAAAAAGGATAAATTTATCAATAACACTAAAAGTAAAAAAATACATAAACCGTTATTTGAAATCACGGTTTGTTTAATATATAATATTTAATAACAGAATAATTTAAAGTTCATCAATGATTAATAGCCCCAAGTGCTTCGAGCATAAGAAGTAAATACTCTTTGACCTGGCGTTTGGTGATGGGTTAGAGGCTCTCTAGTAAATAAGTATATAAAATACGCAACTAAACCAAAAATCGCTGCCTCCATTCCTATTAAATTCGCTACTTTCTGGACATTTTTTTCAACACTTTGTCCTACAAATTGACTCATAACCGCATTAATAGTTTTAATAACTCCATTTTCTTGTTTCATGGCAGAAATAAAAACAACGTTTTGAAATCAACCATTCACAGAATGAACATTTGCTCCTAAAACCTGTGAAAAGAAATAAATCCAATATTTTTACATCACAACATAAAAAATATTACTCAATTGTCTTTTTTCATTAAAACATAATGAATTTTTTTATTGTATGTCGAGAAGAAAAAACTAACCAAGTAAAAGTTAGCGTAAGCACAAATTTAGTTTTTTGATTGGAAACGCAAAATCAGATGAGATAATAATGGCATTAATGAATAAACCAATTTTAATCCACAAAGCCATTAAAACATTTTAACGATTTTACGGCCTTTTGTTTCTATTGTTTCTAAAGAATCGCGGAATAACCCCAGTTTAAGTTCGTTATCTTCCACGATCATGATTTTTGATATTGATATAACTTCACCCTTCTCAGATAAAAGAGAGAAATAGATAATGAATACATTCACTCTCTACCCAAAATAAAATAAATAAAAATATAAACCTATCCATATTTTCATCGTAGAAAAGCTATCAATCACAAAACTTAACTCAAATGCACGTTTTGAAGAGGAAGCAACTTAAGTAACTTTGATATACGTAAATTTTTTGATCTGTAAGTAATCCGTAGTTTATATGCCCAATCAAAAATTTATTCTTGTAATTTTATGTTGTCTCGAATGCCTTTGTTTTACATCAATACGAGCTATGCAATAAAAAATCAAAAGAGAGATTAACTAGGTAGGTCTATATGAAACTTTAAAGCAGATCTGCATGTTATTCTTGCATTGTTAAAAGCAAAAGTAGTAACAAAATTGAAGAATAAAAGGGGCGTTATAAATGCGAATATCGCCACAGCGTCTATTTTTTCTGCCTTATATAATTTTCAAAAAGTTTGGTAAAAAGATATGAATGATACATGAAAAAGTTCTCAATCTTTTCAATCTCTATATCACAAATGCACTATTTAGTACTGATCACCAGAAACATATGACAGCTGATTTTATGCATCAATATATCTAAAAAACCATGTACATGTTTTCCCTACATCACACAGCCAGCGTAAATGATAATATTTTACAGCACAATAGAATTATTCACTCAATTTTTTATTTTTATAAATTAGGCAAACTTTTATATATCATCCCCCTAATCCATTAAATTTACCCATTGCTTTCTTATAACTTATGAAAGTCACGGCAATAAAAAGAAAAGTGCTCAACAGAAGATATCCAATATTCCATTCATTTTTACCAAGCAGGAATGATACAGGGAGGGAAGCAGAAAAAGCTAGAGGCAGCAAAAACAGCAGCCATTTTACAAGATTTAAGGGATAGATAGCTATGGGGATAAAGGAAAGTTGGTAAAGCATTGCATGAAAATAAGCGACGGGCATCTTACGGCTGGTTATGAATGTTATAAAGTTGAACATCATGAAAAAACACATGTTTACGATAAAGACACAACCAATTGCAACGATAAAGGAAAACCATTTCAGCTTTATTTCTGACATATCTGGTAGCAAGACAAATGAATAAGCACTCACACAAACAATAAAGAGCTTAATCAAATAAAGAGGTTTACACCAGCCAAACAGGATTAACAGCCAAACTGAAACAGGCTTTGTCAGATATCCCTCAATTTTCCCTTCGGCTACTTTTTCAAAAAATGTTTCAATAGAGGTGGTAAAAATATTCAAAAATATCCCAAGCAAAATGAAAACAACAAAGATAAGATGAATTTCATCTCTGCTATAGTTTCCAATATTTCCTGAAAAGCAAGAGATTTTATCAATAAAGATAAACTGAATAAAATAATAGCACAGAGAAAGAATAAATTCTCCAATGAAGTTTTTACCGTAAACAGTTTGTCGGCGCACATTCATGCTGATAAAATAAAGGATTGTTTTCACCTCATCCCCCTGCTCCATGATAGACTTTCATTCCTTTTTTCCAAGCAATATGAATGAAGAATAAAAAACACAAAATATAAAAAACACTCCCCACAATAAATTGCTCGAACACTTTCAGATCATGCATTGAAAGAAATTCGGCAGGAGCTGAAATGGTAAAACGATAAGGATTAAACTGCATCAATGGAATGAGCCATGTTGGCCAAAAAGAGGGAGGCAGAAGAGTGCCACCAAGAAGCGCTGAACTGAGAATACTAAAAGAGAGCAAAATATTGTATTCAATCACCCAGAAACTTAATAAAGCAATAGCAAAGGAAAGGAAAAAGCACAGCAATTGTGAGAAAACAATAATGAGAAAAAATGACAGGAAAGCTATAAGCAATGCTAAAATATTCTCAGAAGATAAACTAAGCTTTACAGCAAAGATAGCAAGTAAAGGCATAACATAGAGCACACTTTCACCCAAAAAGGTAAACAGCATTTGCATCATGTAACTGAATGGTTTGGTGAGATAGACTTCTAACTTCCCTTCTTTAACATGCTGAGAGAAAGATTGAATGACGCCATAACCATTATTTAAGCGTGAGAAAATTAAGGCAAAGGCATAATAATATATCATATCATGAAAACTAAAACCGTTTATACTATCGCTTGTGTCAGAAAAAAGTGCATTCCACAACAGAAGTTGAATCACAAAGGGTGAGAGCGTCCCCATAACGATATCGGTAAAAAACATTGCTCTATCACTAAGGATCGTAAGCAACCCATTCTTGGCAAAGAGAAAGAGAGCAAAGAAATGGTTAGAGAAATTCTTTAAATTTAACACGGAGCATCTCTTCAAGTGAGGGAGTAGATACAGAAAAGGGACAGTTAAGTTCTGTTGCGATTTCTCTGATAAAACGTGGCACATCTTCACGCGGGAGTGAAATCTCTAGTGTACATTTTTCATCATTAAAGTGTTTCTCTTTTAAAGGAGTGGACAATTTTATTGCCAGTTCATCAATGTCCTTTATAAGCGTTGAAACTGTTAGTAAATGTTCACAAAAAAGCGTTATTCTTACATTTGAGGGGATCATCTCTTTTAACGTATCAATAGCGCCATGAAACTGCTTTTTTCCTTTATGTAAAAGAAGAATATCATCAACGTAACCATCGATATCTCCCATGTCATGACTGGTAATGATGTATCCCATAGCTTGCTCTTTTTTGAGTTTTTTAAGCAGCTCCCTGATTTCATGTTTGGAGGTAATATCAAGACCAATCGTTGGCTCATCGAGAAACAATAATTGAGGTCTAAAGGACAAATTAAACGCTAACTCGCTTTTTACTCTCTCACCAAGGCTTAGCATACGAACGGGTTTATCCATGATATGCTCAATATTCAAGAGCTCGGTAATTTCTTTAAGATCACGGTGAAAAGAGCTTGGCTCAAGGTTATATAAGGGGCGCGCCATTTCCAGACTATAGCGTAGGGGTAAATCCCACCATAAGCAATTTTTGTGACCAAAGACCACGCCCAGAGACTTGAACAGAGTTTTTTTGGCATTATAGGGATTAACGCCTAAAACTTTAACATCTCCCTCATCAGCAGCTTGTATGCCAGAAAGTATTTTAATCAATGTTGATTTTCCCGCTCCGTTAGGACCAACAATTGCGAGTGCTTGCCCTGAACACAAGGTAAAACTGATCTCTTTTAGCGCCTGATATTTTGCATAAGTAGGCTTGAAAAGAGAAAACACTTTATTGGTAAAACCCGTTGCATTGTTTATGCTGCGGTATATTTTTGAGACGCTCTTAACGTCAATCAATAATGATCCCATCAGTCATTCCTCATTTCAACTTATCCCCTCTTGGAGCACTTCCACAATCTTTGAAGATTTGTTTTTTCACTGGAAAAAAACAAACGTATTCAAGCCATCTTTAGAGCACTAAAACGCACCTGATGCTTTCTCTCCAATTTCCAATATGACACATATGATGAATTCACTTCAATGAAGCGCTAAGACTCTAAAAACTTGTTTCTTCTTTTGTGAAAGATAATCTTTCAGATAAATTCAAATAAATTAAATCAGTAAAAGAATAAGTAGTCATTGAAAGGAGTACTTTGCTGATAAGTTTCATTGTATAAGCAAAGGTACAAAGCATAAATCTATAAATATATCAAACCCCACCGCTAATAGGATAAACTTCCTTGAAAACAATAATTTGTTGAAAAGTTGCTCTCCCTAAGAGTTCCTGTAAAAGTCTTCACTTATTTTCCATGAAAAAATCAAAAATTGCCATTACTTTTTCAGTCAATATCCTTCAGATTTTATCTCATTCATCTTTCTTAACATAACATGCCTCCCCAATATATGACCTCTGTAGATAATTCAAAGGAACAGTTTTATAAGCCCAGATTATTAAAGATACACCCTATCTAGAAATAACAATACAATCAAATAAAAAACTGTAGGAAGAAAATTTATGATATTTGAAAATTCATTACTCAAAAACACAATTTTTTTATAGCACTTACGAAAACTCTCTTCAAATAATGCCCTCTCCATCTTAATCAAATTTATAGATAAAATTTTTACCAATCAAAAAAACAAATGAAGTTTTTTTTATTCTGTTTCAGCATCACGCTCATTAAAAGACAAAAGATTAAAACTTTGGAGCATATGAGGTGGTAAAGGTGCAACAATATCCAATATGCCTCCTGAAGGATGCGGAATACGAATACGACGTGCATGAAGATGAAGGCGATTTTGAATGCCTCCTGGTAATGTCCAATTACTATCAGAAAAAAAATACTTTGAATCGCCAATGATAGGATGATCCATATGGGCAGCATGCACACGGAGCTGATGTGTTCTCCCCGTATAAGGTTCCATTTCAAGCCACGAAAGAGCCCGTCCACGCGACTCTAAAACGCGGTAGTAGGAAACCGCATGATGCGAATCCGGCTCCCCATGGTCACAAACACGCATTTTATCACCTTGTGCAGTCATTTCCTTAACCAGCCACGTTGAAATTTTATCCTGTTTTTTTTTAGGAACGCCCCGAACCAACGCCCAATAAGTCTTTTTTGTTTCCCGCTCTCTAAAAGCAGCTGTTAAGGCCTGTGCAGCTCCCCTAGAGCGAGCAACAATAAGCACTCCTGATGTTTCGCGATCAAGGCGATGAACTAAACGCGGCTTTTCACCTTTTTTATTGCGCCATACCTCAAGCATACTGTCTATATGACGTGTTAAACCAGAGCCTCCTTGTACAGCGAGACCTGCTGGTTTGTTAAAAACAAAGACCTTTGGATCTTCATAAAGCAGCATTTTTTTTAAAATAGTCCCATCATCCTGCCCACGAAGTGTTTTATCGGTTATTAGTAAACTTTTCTTATCATCAAGAGGAAGAGGTGGAACACGAACAGACTGTCCCATACAAAGGCGCGTATCAGCTTTAACACGTCCACCATCAACCCGTACCTGACCAGAACGCAACAATTTTTGTAAAGCTCCAAACCCAAGTCCTGGATAATGCACTTTAAACCAACGGTCTAAACGCATTCCATTTTCGTCTGTCTCAACCTTTTTTATTTCGACACCTGCCATGAAAGTTCCCTTACCTGATAATTTTCCCTACCTAATATTTTTTTCCTGATAATTTTATTGATCTATTTTGCGCCTTTATAAACACAAAAATTCATATTCTCGTTGGCTTTATCACACCATATTACAATGAGTATCCAAAATTGCCTTTTCTTAACGTTCAATTTTTATTAGTTAGAAATTCGAGTTTATAAATCAGTAGCCTTTACGCTTAACAGCGCATGGAGATCATTAATAGTGTCCTTATTCAAAACCTATGCACGTGTTCTCACTTACCTAAAGAGAGAAAAAAATGCATCTCTTTTAATCTGTACCGCTAATATTATGTTAGCGATTATCACCATTGCAGAACCTATTTTATTTGGACGCGTTATTGATTCTATTACAGAAAAAACAGGAACCATCCCTACCCTTGCCATTTGGGTTTGTTTTGGTCTTTTTCATATTATCGCTTATGTCCTTGTTGCTCGTGGTGCGGACCGCTTAGCCCATAGACGCCGTTTAACGGTTTTAACAGAATCTTTTGAACGTATCATTGCCATGCCTTTAATTTGGCATCAACAACGCGGAACGTCCAACGCACTCCACACACTTTTGCGTGCAATAGACGCCATGTCAACCATATGGCTTGATTTTATGCGTCAACATCTTTCAACACTTGTCGCCTTATTGGTTCTCATCCCCACAGCCTTTAACATGAATTGGCGTCTTTCAATAGTCTTAGTTGTACTTGCCATCATCTATATCTTAATTGCCCGTTTAGTGATGCGAAAAACAAAAGACGGACAAGCCGCTGTAGAATGCTATCATCATAATCTTTTTAAACATGTCAGTGATTCAATCTCTAATGTTTCTATTGTGCAAAGTTATAATCGAATAAAAGAAGAAACGTCCATACTGCACCAACATACAAATGCTCTGCTTAAAGCACAAAACCCTGTTCTCAATTGGTGGGCGCTCGCCAGTGGCTTAAATAGAATGGCTTCAACAGTTTCAATCGTCTGTGTTCTTCTCCTTGGAGCTTTTTTTGTTGCAAGAGATCAATTAAGGGTAGGTGAAGTCGTTGCTTTTGTCGGATTTGCACAACTCATGATTAGCCGTCTAGATCAAATGAGCAATTTTATTAATTGTGCAATATCCTCACAAGCAAAACTGCAAGAGTTTTTTGAAATGGAAGACTCAACTTTACCTATCAACGAATCACAAAATCTCCCTTCCCTCCAAAATATTAAGGGCGCTATACAATTTCACCACGTTACCTATAAATTTCCAAATTCTTCTCAAGGTGTTTTTGACATTTCCTTTAAAGTGGAAGCAGGACAAACTGTTGCGATTGTAGGACCAACAGGAGCTGGGAAGACAACATTAATCAATTTATTGCAGCGCATATACGACCCTACCTTGGGGCATATCTCCATTGATGGAATAAATATACGCTCGATCAATTGCGAATCTTTACGACAATCTCTAGCGACAGTGTTTCAAGATGCGGGTCTTTTTAATCGCAGTATTCATGACAATATCTCAATAGGAAAAGCAAGCGCAACAAACGAAGAACTTTATGAAGCAGCAAAAATAGCAGAAGCTCACGATTTTATTCTAAAAAAAGCTGATTGTTATAACACAATGGTGGGCGAACGAGGAACTCGATTATCAGGTGGAGAAAAGCAACGGTTAGCAATTGCACGTGCTGTTTTAAAAAATGCCCCCATTCTCATTCTCGATGAAGCAACAAGCGCTCTTGATGTTGAAACAGAAGCACGTGTCAAAGATGCTCTTGAGAGCATAAGCCATAACCGCACCACTTTCATTATAGCTCATCGCCTCTCAACAATACGCAATGCTGATGTGATCCTCTTTCTGGAACAGGGTTATTTAATTGAAAAAGGAAGCTTTCAAGAGTTGATCGATAAAGGGGGCCGTTTCTCTAAATTTTTAAAAGCAAGCGATTTAACAATCACGCCACCAGAAAGAGAAGGAGAAAATGAAAACGTCATCCCCTTACATGAAGCCATAGCATCATAAAAATAATACTCTTCACAAATCTCATGCAAAAAAATATCTCAATGCAAAACATTGCAAAAATGCTCTGTTCGTGGGTAAGCAAAAAATTTCTAAGAATGCCATAATCTATTTTAAATGCAGTAAGAGCACACAGAAAAACTTGAATTAATATAAATATTTAGTTTTGTGCAGTATTTATCTGATTTATATGATTAATTTACGTTCCATAACTTGCAAGAAAAACCTGTTCTCTTACACATGAGCCGCAAAGAAAACCAATAAAACAGCTCTAAAAAACGAACCTCTTATGAAGAGCGAGCAATAATTTAAGCAATTTGAAAACGAAAAAGCGATAGCTTATAATCTAATAAGCTTAAGAGACTGTTATGTAATAAATCTTGCGTTATCCTCTTCACAATTCCTATTGTAAAATAGGATAGAGATGTTTCTTTTAAAATCAATATAATAGATGCATATCCTTCATGAAATATATGATCCGTCCAGCTCATAAACAAAAGCATGAAGCACCGCACAATCTTGCTAACGCAACACTATTTTTTTATCTTTACAATGTTATCTCTCTCTCTCAATGACGCTGTATCTACATTTGAGCAATACACCAAACAGATATTCGTTTATACGCCAATCCAACATACAAATGTAAAAAATACCGATAAGGAAACTTTTTACTTTTTAAATTTTTCTAGAAAATCTTTTAATCCTGCAAATGCCTCATCAGCCTTGTTCCCCTCAGGACCACCAGCCTGCGCCATATCAGGACGCCCACCACCGCCTTTCCCACCAAGAATAGCTGAAAGAATACGAACGAGATCAACAGCATTTAACTTATCTGTTAAATCATCCGTAATACCAACAACAGCACTCCCCTTGCCATCCTCCGAAACACTAATAAAAGCAACCACTCCAGATTTAATTTGTTTTTTCCCAGAATCAACAAGTGCTTTAAGATCCCGTGGTGGAATATTATTTACAACACGTCCCATAAAAGAAAGTTCATTGATAATAGTAATATCACTTTGACCACTTTCTGTTATTCGCCCACTCAACACCATTTTCTTGCGTACATCATTCAACTCTTTTTCAAGTTTACGACGATCATCAAGCAAAACTCTCACCCGTTCTTCTAAATCAGAAGAAGAAGTTTTTAAAAGATCAGCAATTTCACGAATACGTATATCTTGGCAGCTAAGATAAAGACGCGCTGCGGCACCTGTTAAAGCTTCAATACGGCGCACTCCAGCTGAAACAGAACTTTCAGAAACAATATGAATCAAACCAATATCCCCTGTTCTTTCCACATGTGTCCCTCCACAAAGTTCAATAGACCAAGACCTTTTTAAGTCTCTCTTTTCAAGCAACTCTCCCATAGAAACAACGCGAACTTCATCACCATATTTTTCCCCAAAGAGTGCCATTGCTCCTTCAGAAATTGCATCATCAACAGCCATAAGGCGCGTTGTCACTTTATTATTTTGCAAAACAATCTCATTTGCTAAATCTTCTATTTTTTTCAATTCTTCTGCCGAAATAGCTTTTGGATGAGAAAAATCAAACCGCAACCGTTCCGGCGACACAAGAGAGCCCTTTTGAGTAACATGAGATCCCAATACCTGCCGTAAAGCCTCGTGTAACAAATGGGTAGCAGAATGGTTCGCACGAATTTTTTTACGACGAACACCATCAACGGTTAATTCTACACAATCAGAAATCTTAGCATGACCAGATTTAACTTCTCCAAGATGAATAAAAACACTATCAGCCTTTTTCTGAGTATCATGCACCTCAAAAATAAAATTTTCACCAGAAATGATACCACTATCACCAATTTGTCCACCAGATTCACCATAAAAAGGAGTCTGATTTAACACAAGAATGGCTTTCTGCCCTGAAGAAACTTCATCAACAATTTTACCATCACATACAAGAGCTGTAAGAATACCTTTAGCTTTTTCTGTTTCATACCCTAAAAATTCTGTACCCCCTACCTGATCACGAACAGAAAACCAAATTGTCTCCGTGACAGCTTCACCTGAACCAGACCAATGAGCACGAGCTTCTCCTTTTTGACGTTCCATTGCTTCGTCAAAGGCATCAACATCAACAGATATTCCACGACGCCGAAGAACATCTTGCGTCAAATCAAGTGGAAAACCATAGGTATCATAAAGCTTGAAAGCAACATCACCCTTTAAATGATCCCCTTCTTTAAGCTGGGCACTTTCTTCATTTAACAAACTCAGTCCTCGTTCAAGCGTTTTACGAAAACGTATTTCTTCTAATTTTAAAGTTTCAGAAATCAAAGATTCAGCCCGCACCAATTCAGGATAAGCTTGTCCCATTTCGCGAATGAGAGCAGGCAAAAGCTGCCACATTAAAGGTTCTTTAACACCAAGAAGATGTGCATGACGCATAGCACGACGCATAATGCGACGTAAAACATATCCTCTTCCCTCATTGGAAGGAAGAACACCATCGGCAATTAAAAATGCCGATGAGCGAAGATGATCAGCAATAACACGATGACTGGCAATAAAATCACCCTCTGCCTCAATCCCAGTGATTGCTTCTGATGCTTCAATTAATGCACGAAAAAGATTAATATCATAATTATCATGAACACCCTGTAAAACAGCCGCAATACGCTCTAACCCCATACCGGTATCAATAGAAGGATGAGGCAAGTCAACACGGTCTTCCTTAGAAAGCTGCTCATACTGCATAAACACAAGGTTCCAAATCTCAATAAAGCGATCACCATCTTCATCCACACTTCCAGGGGGACCACCCCAAATTTCATCACCATGATCATAAAAAATCTCCGAACAAGGACCACAAGGACCTGTTTCTCCCATTGACCAAAAATTATCAGCTGTCGCAATACGAATGATTTTTTCATCTGAAAGACCTGAGATTTTGCGCCATAATTCAGCAGCAACATCATCACTTTGATAAACGGTTACCAACAATTTATCTTTTGGTAGACAGAATTCTTTTGTTAAAAGATCCCATGATAAAAAAATGGACTCTTCTTTGAAATAATCGCCGAAAGAAAAATTCCCCAACATTTCAAAAAACGTATGATGGCGCGCTGTATAGCCAACATTATCAAGATCATTATGTTTTCCACCTGCACGAACACATTTTTGTGCTGTTGTCGCCTTTTTATAAGGATACTGTTCAAGTCCCGTAAAAACATTTTTAAACTGCACCATCCCTGCATTTGTAAACATGAGTGTAGGATCATTGCGTGGAACAAGTGGGCTAGAAGAAAGAACTTGATGCCCATGATGATGAAAATAATCCAAAAATGTTGACCGGATATTATTAACACTATTCATATCTACACCTGCAGAATACCGCACAAAACCTTAAAAGAAAAATCCCCCCATTAAATATCCTCTTTGCCACGCATGGAGTCAATTTAATCAAAGAACGGAATATTTATTTTTTAAAAAAATTGAGAAAAAATTTTAAATGAAAAAATTATAGACGAAAAAACGGTTTATCAAAGAACTTCATCACTTTCCGTATTTTCAGACCCTGCGTTTTCTAACAATTCAATCGCAATCAAACCAGCATTTTGACGCAAAGCCGTTTCAATTTCTGCCGCTATTTCTGCATGCTCACGTAAAAACTGCTTCACATTTTCACGTCCCTGCCCTAAACGTTGAGAATTATAAGAAAACCACGAGCCAGATTTTTCTACGATACCCACCTTGACTCCTAAATCAATCAATTCACCTAGCTTGGAAATCCCTTCCCCATAAATAATATCAAACTCAACCTGTTTGAAGGGAGGAGCCAACTTATTCTTCACCACTTTAACACGGGTCTGATTACCAACAATCATATCGCGATCTTTAATAGACCCAATACGGCGAATATCCAAACGAACAGAGGCATAAAACTTTAAAGCATTTCCTCCCGTTGTTGTTTCTGGCGAACCAAACATCACACCAATTTTCATGCGAATTTGATTAATAAAAATCACCATACAGTTAGAGCGAAAAATAGAAGCAGTGAGTTTCCGCAAAGCTTTGCTCATCAATCGCGCCTGTAATCCTGGTAAAGCATCGCCCATTTCACCATCAATTTCCGCTCGTGGTGTTAAAGCTGCAACAGAATCCACAACAAGCACATCAACAGCACCAGAACGAACCAACGTCTCTGTAATTTCCAACGCCTGTTCACCGGTATCTGGCTGAGAAATGAACAAATTTTCTAAATCAACACCAAGCTTACGCGCATAGATAGGATCAAGCGCATGTTCCGCATCAATAAAAGCACAGATTCCTCCCCCTTTTTGAGCCTCAGCAATAGCATGCAAAGCCAATGTTGTCTTCCCAGAACTTTCTGGTCCATAGATCTCCACAATACGCCCCTTGGGTAACCCACCAATCCCTAAAGCAATATCCAAGGATAACGATCCTGTTGGAACGGTTTCAATTTCAACAACTTGCTCTTTTTGTCCAAGACGCATAATCGAGCCTTTACCAAAAGAACGTTCAATTTGTGAGAGAGCAGCATCGAGAGCTTTTGTTTTATCCACGATTATATCCTTGACCGATTCATAATAATCTAACACTTAAAGTGTATATTGCCCTTTTAATTTAACTAAAGCCTTGAGTTTAGATTTTCACAGACTATTTTCATCCTTCCCCTTACGTTATGCCTATAACATATCATGACCAGCAAAATTAAAGAACTGGCATTCCCTATCTTATGACACAACATAAACTCAAAATAAAATAATACTTTAATATAAGAGAGTAAGTTAACACATTTATCTCTCTAGAAAAGCAACAATTTAAATTTCAACACAATGTTTAACCTTCCTGCTTACCCCTATGTCCCTAAGAAAAAACTCCCCCCTTTGTAGCTTGCCAGCAGGTTTTGTACCAATTTATTTTGTTTCACATGATTTTTAAGGGGTTCTCTAAGGGTCTTCAAAGTCCTTTCAAAGGTTGTTTAAATCCCTTTAATAGATCTTTTTCTCTTCTCCTAAATATCACAATTGGTAATGATGAGTTCCTTTGCTGGAATCGCATTATTTGACAAATTACAGGAATAAATTGTTCTCACCTCTTTTATATGGAATTGACTGAAGGTTTTTCGTATCTCTGGCACATCATTGAGAGAGAGAGAAGAAACTTTCCCTTTAATTGTGCAAGCAGCATAGACATCGTCTGGTAATCCTCCCGCTTAAACAAGTCCTTGCCATAATAATCTTCAACACCAAAATAAGGTGGATCAAGATAAAACAAAGTATTTGGCCGGTCATAACGCACAATAAAATCAGACCAATCTAAATATTCAATGGTAACACCCGCTAAACGGCGGTAAATAAGCTTTAATAAGTCCTCAAGTTTCAAAGAATTAAACCGTGCTCCACGGTTAGGATCAACTCCAAATGTACGCTTAGCCACCTGACCAGCGAAACTCAATTGCTGGAGATATAAAAACCGCAAAGCCCGTTCTAAATCTGTAAGGGGGCTTGGATCTTGTGAAGTAAAACGTTGAAACAGCTCACGGCTGCTAATCTGGAACTGCAACAGATCCATAAAAGGGTGATAATGGCGTTGCAACACCCGAAAAAAATTCACCACATCCCCGGAGCGATCATTGATAACTTCATATAAGGGAATCAATTTTCTCCTAAAGAATATTCCTCCCATGCCAACAAAAGGTTCAGCATAAGTACGATGAGAAATGCCCTCAATGATTTTGATAATAGTTTTGGCTAACTTGATTTTGCCACCAATATAAGCAGCAGCTGGCGAGATGGGTTTAACGGATTTTAATTTTTCCTTATGAAGTATATCCATTATTTTTTAACACTCTTTCATCTATATTAGCCGTCTTCTCATTGCTTTAAGTGATAAGAAGTGGCTGCGATGTTAAGTTAAGTCGCATCGGACGGGGTTGTCGCAAAACTATCTCCCGTTGGCTGGGTGACCAGCCCAGCCTCTATTTTTGTTCCTATCCTTGATTTAGCGCTTCTAGGGTAATTTCTGTGATGTATCCGCTTTGCTTTTCATAGCGATGGGTCACGGTTGCAGCATGCCATGGGCCATTGATTTCGTCTCGAAACCCTTGAAGCAAAAGCGGTTGACCCGCCATGATTTCAGGGCGCCCCTCGAGGCTTAAAGAACCACTGCCCATGGCTCGACAAAGCCTATCCGACTCGGAAGCAGCCGCTGCTAAAGCTTGCTGCTTACAAGGGTAACACATCCGCAGACGGCGAATGGGCCCCGTATACCCTGTGCGATGCGTAACAACGTGTTGTTGCCCTTTTGTGCGATCAAAATACCGTGCTTCTATCATGCCATATTGGGTGCGCGGCTCGAGACTAAATTCCCAATGGGAACACTCCTGTTGATGGATGGTCTGAAGCGGGAGATTGTCCCCGCTTAAAAATAAAAACTTATTGTCTTTGATCAAAAAACGCGCCTGCATCCGATCAGCAAGCCGGGTTAAAAAATCAATCGCCGATTGATCGGTGCGTACCACATTGACAAAACGCCAGAGTGGATCACTCGAGGTGGTGTGATTGCCCCATAAAATGCGTCCATTGGCAGCCAATTGACCTTGGGCATTTTGGCTAAGGCGGGCGGGAATAAAGGTGGCAATATCAGCTTGATTGAGACGATTAGCCTCATGATCAATTTCCCCATCAAAATAGCTAATGGGGCGTGCTGTGCCTAAAATACCTTTAACATCTTGATTGGAGGGAGACCAAAAAACACCTCCCTTTTGTTTGTCCCGTTTGATAAACATGGCTGCCACAAAGGGGCTTGCCGGTTTGATACTAAAGCCCCCCTCACTATTTGCTACCCGCACAAAGGGATCAATCAGATAACAAAAACGTGAGGAGAAATCTGCCCGAAAGGCAAGGCTTTCTTCCGTATTTTTGCCCCCCGTATCAAACACCGCAATGGCTTGTAGCTTTTCGGCAACCTGTTCTAGAGCATCTGCTAGCGGGTTTTTAGCATTATCAAGGCGCCCTGCACTATAAGCTGGTGCTAAGAGAATTCCAGGTTCCACACCCAAATGCCCTCTAGCATGCGCTAGGGCATGAACACCGGTTAAAGAAACACTTGACCCCACCATTTCGGTTTGTGTCTCAGCCATAGTGGATTTTTCCTCCACCCGCACGAAGATCACTTGTGCCTCAATCCCTTGCGCGCGAACGGCGTTGATAACATCAAGGGCAGTGCCTTTTTTCCCAAGCTTTTGGATTTTCTCTGTCTCATGGGTAAAGACCAACACGGGTTCGTTAAGGGGATAGGTCTGTGCATCCGCATCAGGGGCTGTAACAACCGCCCCAATGGCGGTTTGGCTAAACATTTCTAAAGGGCGAGAAGCTTGACCATCCTCAATGAGGCGAATACCATGAACACTGCGTGTATGCGAACTTGCTGTGACCAGATAAACATGCGGACGGGTCGAGCGGTAATAGCGGCAAGTTTCCGTTTTGCCACTGCCCGCATCAAGGGTAATCATCACCATATCCCCCGTACTTTGTGCCAGTGTTAGCGTGTCAATGATTTCACTCGCTATACGGTTCTTTTGAAACGCTGGCTTTTCAGGAATCATCTCCAAAAGCCCTGCCGTTTCTTTTAATGTTTCAACCCATTGTTGAACTTTCGCATTTTGCTTGCCTAATTGCCCCGCATAACTACCCGCATACCACTGCGAAAAGGTGCCATCCGGCATGCCAATACGCCGCGCTACTTCTGCTTTAGTCCAGTCATTCGTCCGTCCTAGAGCGCGCACTGAATCCACAAGCGTATCCCATAAAGCAATATCATCACTATTGCGGTTTTGTGCTGTCCCATCGGGCTGTTTTTTTGGTCGCTCCCAAGGATTTTTATCAACGGTTGCATTTATCGCGTACTTCATATATATTCCCCTTTCGTATTGATTTAGACTATTGGTAAGGGGAAGGGCTTAAACCTTGCCCCTTATCTTTTGTCTCTCAATAAACTCTCCAAGCCGTACGCGATACAAAACCAGCCCCCCTTGTAGGCACTCTTGTAAGTCCCCCCCCTTCCTTTCCTATCTTCTAGGAAACTTGATCACTTCACGCCCCTCACTTGAAGCGCTAAGGCGTCTTAAAGCTTGGTGCAAATGTTGACTAAACTCTCGGGAATCTAAAGCCTCATCATCCCCTAAAACCGCATCAGGGGCTTTTAAAGCAAGATTCCCCGCATTCTTTGGCATCAAGCGGCTTACCTTTGGGGAAACAGAACGCTTGGATTTTGCATCATCATCCCTCCGTGCAACTTTTGCATAAACATCCGCCAATTGATCCGGCGCAAGTTTTGCCGCCAACTGCTTTTCTGCTTTAACTGCCTTCACATATTCTTTACGCAAACGCCCATTCAAACGCGCTGCCTGCTGGTCATAAAAACCCACATCCGCAAGGCAAGGCGCTAAACAAAGCAACTGATTATTCAAATCATAAACCCGCAAATCTTGGTGCAAATTATCTGGGTCAAAGCGCACAATCACCTTTTCTCCCGCATAGCTATTCAACGCCCGCGCCCAATAGCGATTGCCATAAAAATGAATCTCACCCGTCCCCTTTTGCGTACGCAATGCTTCTGAGGTCAAAAGCCATAAAGCCCTCTGTGCCGCTGTTGCTTGCCGAACAATCGTCCCTTCTGCCTTTAAACTTTCTGCAAAAATCTCATCAAAACTGCGCCCCGCACATGTCAGCGCCTTACGTCCTGCTTGCGCATTATGCGCCACAATCTGCGCCCCAACATGGGCTTTGAATTCTTCCAATTCCATCGCCCGCTTACCATAATCTTCCGGTTTCGCATCGGGCTTATTACCCGTATAAGCTCCAGCACATAACGGATGTTTAGAAATCGCTTCTGCCAAATCACGCCATGCCCGCTCAATCGGTTTTGACTGTCCGCTATAAGGTGTGGTCCATTGTAATTGAATACCCAAACTGGTCAAAAGACCCTGCGGTTCATCCGCCTTAATCTTAAAACGAAAGCGGTTTTGCACACCCCCAGAAATCCATTTGCTGGTAAAAGCACGCCCATTATCCAAAGTCATACGCTCCGGTATCCCATAAGTCTCCACCATATCCCCAATCACCAAGCGTACGATTTCCCAAGTCTCAGCATCTGATAAGCGCCACGATAAAATCTTGCCTGAATAAAGATCTTGAATGGCAATCAAATAAAGCCGTACAGGCTTCGAGCCCCAAGGAACATTCACAAAAACATCCAACTTATGCCCGTCCATATTCACCGCTTCCATTGCATGCAGTGCACGCCGATCACGCCGTTGGGCGGGATAAAGCTTTTTTACCATCTCCTCGCCCTCACGCGCTAATGCTACAACCGCCTTGGAAACTTGCGCCTTAAAACGACGGCGTAACGCCCGCTCTGAAGGGATCGGCGCCCAACCTTTCTCACGCGCAACCCCAACCATCCGCCGATAACATGCCGAAAATGCAGGGCGAGAAGGGCGTAAATAATCCGAACATAAAACCTCAAAAGCCTCTTCATGACAGGGCGCAAACGGCGAAACAGTCTCCTCGCCATAACAAGGCGCCAGCGCTGCTAACCAATCACACCGCGCGACCCCTTCAACCATCTGCCGCCAATTAAAAAGCGACATCCGGCTAACCCCAAACTGAACCGCACACAAACTTGCCGCATCATGCACCCCCATACCGGCATGGAGTAAATCTTCCCAAAAACAAAGCGCCTTCAAACGCTGTTCACAACGGCTTTTATGCGCCTTTGAAAGCCCTTCATAACGCGCCCAAAGCGCTTCTTTTTGTCTCTTTTCCTCCACCCTTTGCAAAACATCAACACTCCCCTCCCGCAACAACAATGCCATCCGCGCCCCTTCGGGTAATAAAGAAACATGGTACTCCCATACCGGCTTGGTCTTACTTTCCACCTTCCGTGAGAGTTCAGAATTTTTTCTCCAATATGCCCGTCCATGGTTTTCAAGACTTTTATAGGTAGATGGCAACCCCGGCAAAGCCGCCTTAGCCAATTCAGCAATACTAAACCACTCTTTCATGGCTGCCCCGTCTAATACGCACCGGAACCGCACGCATCGCTTTTAATTGTGCGGCAATCTCACGCTGTTCCTGCTGCAATCTTGCAATTTCTGCCAATCGCGCTTCATCCCCTTGCAACAACAGCAAACCATCCTCACTCACCACCTCATCCCAAAGCCAAAAGGCGCCCGTCGCCCGTACAAAAGCTTTAAATCGCGGCAAAGAAATATCCATATCCACCTGCTTACTTTCAGCAACATAAGCATCCAAACTCGCCTTACTCAAACAACCAATACCTAAATAATGCGCCATACGCTCTGCAATCTCACTGCGCTCATAGCGACATTCTCGCAAAGCCCGCGCCATAGCCCGCTTAATGCGAGAGCGAAACCGCTCTAAATCAATCTGCGCAACGGGTTCACGACAGGGGAAAACCGGACGTTGAAAAAAATCAAGTTGATGGGAACCACGCGTCTTCATGCCTGCTCCTCCCCCGATTGCTTATTCAAATAATCATAAAACCGCGCCCGTGTCTGTGCATCCGCTCTCTGCCATACCCCCAACAATTGAGCAAAAATCCGTTCCTGTTCATTAACTTTCGGGGGTATATTAATCCCATTGACCAAATCAACAGCCCGCCGTAAATCCCCCTCAACCTGTTGCAAAGCAATCGCCACCCGCCGCTGCGCAACCGGCTCCATCTTCGCCAACTTCAACAACTGCGCTTGATTATCCGCAAAAGCAGTCCCCCGCAAAACAGACCGCAACTCCGGCTGTAAATGTTGGGCAATGCGGTTGAGGAGTTTCACCGACTCCTTCGATAAACCAATCCTATCGGCAACATGTGTGGCAAAGTGCAGACTTTGCATTTTGCCATTTAAATCACCATCATTTGGCAAAGGGTAAAGTTTACCCTTTGCCACTTTCTCTCCTTCACACCCAGTTTCATGGTGCTCTGTAGAACCATCTTTTGGCAAAGATGCAACTTGCACCTTTGCCACTTTGTCCTTTGTATATTGCTCACCACCGATCAAAGGGTAATGTTTACCCTTTGATTTTCTGTCCCCACCAACCTTAATTTCCCCATACTTCTTTTCCCACAATTCGCGGTACGTCTGCACAAACAAAGCGCGGTCAATCACTGACAATTCATTGCGAAACAAATTCTCTGCCACTTCTAAAAGCGCAGCATTTTCTTTATCCGCTTGCACCACAACAGCATCAATGGCGCCATACCCCAAAAGCTCCGCCGCCCGTAACCGATGCGCACCCGCAATCAACGTATAATGCCCCTCTTTCGCATTGGGCGTATGGCGCACGGTAATCGGATTCATCAACCCTTCTCGTGCCATCGATTGGGCAAGCGCCTTGGCATGCTCATCATCAACAGGGCGTATACGCTCCGGTACAACAATCAAATCTAAAGCAATCTCTTGAAACCGTGCCATTATCCAACCGCCTTGTCCATTTCTCGTAAAAACAAATCCATTGCACGCCCCGCCCATCTTCGATAGGCTCTAGCAAACACAGGCTCTTCCAAACGCCGATTAATTGTACGCAAAGAGCGAGCAACAGCAGTGCGTTCACGCTCTTGTATAGCAACAATACGCCGCCGCGGAACCTCAAACTGATAATGCAAAATATGAATAGCAATCTGTCGTGCTAATGCCGCATCAAATAAGCCATGCGGAGGGTCAATAATATACCGGATTGGTACATGCCGAAATCCACCACTCACTGCCTTAAAAGAACAAGTCACCATAATGTGCAACCGTTCAGCTTCCGAATACGGATTAAAAATTTCTCTTTTAGCCTTTGGGGTCCATAAATTATAAGCCGCAACCATAACCACCCCCGATAAAGAAAACTTGACCACCTAACCTTAAAAAACAACCCATCCAATCGGCTGCTTGATGCGGCAACAGTGTGCAATCTTTCTTGTCTATTTTGTATTGATCTTTAGACATTGATAAACCTTTTTATCTTATGGTATCTAAATACATGGCAAATGCGCTAACACGCAGAGCCTAAAGCTCAAGCAGCATTACCACGTGATAGGGTAGAAACAACACAATCCGTATTGGCGTGTTTTGCTGCTTTAAAAATGCGACGGCGACTTTTAGGGTAGCGGTCGCTAAAAACCTGCTCGACGGGCAAACCGATAAAATCGGCAATAGCACGTTCGGCTTTCTCGTTAGACCGTGTCCAAATGTGTTGAACACTGGATGACGATAGTTGATAAGCTTTCGCGAGCTCCGCCAAAGTCATATTACGGCGGCGTAGCTCAGCTAAAATACTATGGCGATCCCATACTTGAATGCATGTTTGTGTGGTTGTCATAACTTTCGCTCCTGCTTCAAACGGATGCTGCAACATCCGTTTTTTGTGGGGTTAAATGTATAATAAACGCCCTCTATATCGGGCGGTAATTAAAGGTATATCTACAAATGGGATATTAGTCAACCCCGTTTGTAAACATTTGTGATATGAAACGACAAAAAAATGAGCCCAAAACTGCATTAGCAAAACGACTCACAGAAGTTAGAAAGCTTGTGGGCTTATCTCGTGATATATTTTCTCTTAAAATTGGTATCAGTATTCAAGGGCTTGGAAATTACGAACGCGGTGATAGAACTCCAGATGCAACGGTTTTATCAGCATATAAAGAAAAATTTGGAGTGAACCTGAATTGGCTTTTGACCGGTGAAGATGCAATGTTTATAGACATGATGATGGCTCGGTCTTTCAATATCTCTCCGCCTACCATTCCTGCTGGTCTCATGAAAAAACTTGGTCGCATAGCTTATACAACCTATCGCGATGCAAAAATTAAACTCCCCCCCGAAGATATAGCGGAACTCGCGGCGGAACTTTATAAAAAACTGCAAGAGCTTGTTCAAGACATCAACGACAAGGAAGAAATAGAGCTTACTTTGCCTCTTCTAAAATTGCATTTAAAGCGTCAAATAGAAGCTGAAAAAGAACATTCCAAAACTACACAAGATACGGCTTAATGCTCCTCTAAAATAAAAAATCGATATGAAAATCTTTTTACATTAGAAAATGTTATGTAACAATTTGATTTATAAATATAAATTACCTCTAAAAATAGATAATCACCTATAGGTGAAAATCTTTTTTGCTTTTTTGGTTATTTTTGGCTGATTTTGCAATGCGCTTCACATTTTATCGGATTTTTTTCAAAGGGTCTTCAAAGGCGGTTTTCTGGGCTTTCACAGACTTTTTAAAAATCTTCAAAGCATTTTCAAAGACCTTTCAAAGCCTTTTCTCATTTTTACGCTCAAATTTCGATTTTCACTCTTTTTGTCACTTTTTTGCAATTTTAGGTGTCAAAATCTATTTTGACAAAACACGCATTTAATGCTAAATTTTATACATAAAAACAATAAATTATCACGTATTCCTATCTAATCCCACTTAGTACAAAACCTAGTGTCAAACTACAATGATAAAAATGAGGAAAGAGGATTTTTGCAATAAAGTAAAAACGCAATATCCTATACGGGATTTGTTTTTTTGCAATGAACGCAAAAATGATTGATTCATTTTAAAGGGAAAACGATTGTACAAGTTTTTTCTTATTGATAAATTTTAAATAATTACTTCTTTCAGTCTGCCAAGCCTCTATCAGAAAGTGCCATAATTATTTGCACAGTATAAATGATATTTTCTTTCATGAAAGAGAATGATTAAACGCTATCAGTAATAAAAAAGCTTTCGTATAAGTTTTGTTTCCCAACCCAAAAATGATTTTTACTCAATAAAGCTCAAAAAACTGTTCTTGAAGCAATCATTTTAAAAAGCGGAAAAATAACAATCAAAATCATCTATATTATTGCCATACACCCCATCCGCCCTCCCCACCCTGAAAGCAAAAACTCCCAACCGAAAAGTCTGTAAAAAATCCAGCTTCTTATTCTCACGGTTTTTTCTTACTCATCACGTCATAAACTCTAGAAACAGCCTTGCCGTGAATATTCATCACACAGTCATAAAAACACTAAGTGCATAAAGTTTATAGGCTTTATATCACGATCCTAAACGAGAGTGTTTTTACAGCATAAACAGAGATTATAATCTAAGTTGTTGAGAATTCTGTGAAAGCCTTCAACAAATCATGAGTGTTTTCTCCATTGTATCGTGCATCTACACATATCTTTAAAAGACATCTCTTAAATCCCCCAAGCCCTTTTACAATGGCTTCCGTAAATGGTTAAAATAAAATCCATTGATAAGCATCATCTTTACTGAGAATAAAAGCCATACATCATACTATTTTCTAATTCTTAATGTTAGCTAATATCCCTTGCCTTTATAAAAGGTTACAAGAAGAATTTTATTGATTTCTTCAATGTTTATCCACACAACAATCTCATTTGCAATATGCAAATGAATATAGTTTTAATGACTGAATATAAATAGATTCGAAATGCGAAAATTTTACGATAGAGGAGGATTATTTAATATATAAAACAATCAGTTATCATTATATAATCAAATTTTTAATTTAAAAGTTATCATGAAAGATAAGACACATCTTTTATCCCTATTTTTAAAAATGGGAATAAAGCAAATAAATAATCGCCTCTATAATGAGACTTTTCTTTCAAAAGATTTTTACATCAATCCAAACATTCAAAGGTTTTCATTTCTAAAGTTCATTTCTAAAAAATGACAACCTTTGAAGCTTTCTCTTGTTCTGGCAAGGGTATTATATACCTTTTTTAAATTGTGAAGGAATAGATAACGGTAAAAAACGCCCAAAGCATGATTTCTTTTCAGGATTTTATTTAAGCTGCCTTCTTAGCTGACTTGCGAAAACGAAAAGACTTTGCACGCTTTGCCGCTGCTTTTGCTTTTTTATGCCTCTCATTTGAAGAGGAAGAATTCTTCTGCTGTAACTGTGCAGCATCATCTTTTCGACCTAAAAACCGTTTCTGACGTTTAGATTTTTTTGAACGGCGTTCTTTATTGTTTTCTCTTTCTTCACTTTTTGGCACAATCAGCTTTTCTGGAAATGCTGCAAATTGTTCTGGAACAGATTCAGGCACCAATTTCATACGAATCAAGCGCTCTATGGCACGCAACCGAACCCTTTCTATTTTTTCATCAAAAAGCGTAAGTGCTTCACCCGATGCACCATTGCGTCCTGTACGACCAATCCGATGCACATAACTTTCAGCTTCATCTGGTAAGTCGTAATTAATAACGTGGCTTATTCCTGGTATATCAATACCGCGTGCAGCAATATCTGTTGCAACAAGGATCTGGACCGATTTTTCACGAAAAGCTTTTAAAGCAGATTGGCGAGCACCTTGTGATTTATTCCCATGAATTGTTGCAACTAAATAGCCTATCTTTGCTAAATGACGTGTGACAGCATCAGCCCCATGTTTCGTTCGAGTAAAAACAATAACCGAATTAAAAGCTGGATTTGCCAAAATTTTACTTAAAACATTCTTTTTTTCACGCGTAGGAACACAATATAATTTCTGTGTAATCTCTACAGCCGTAGTGCCTTGAGGAACAACTTCAATCTTCACCGGATCATTGAGTAAACACTGTGCGAGCGCAGCAATTTCTTTCGGCATTGTTGCAGAAAAAAGTGCTGTCTGACGCTCTTGATGCAAAAGCTTCGCAATTTGCTTAATATCATGAATAAATCCCATATCCAACATACGATCTGCTTCATCCAAAATCAAAAAACGAGAGTGAGAAAGATCAACACATTTTTCACGAACAAGATCTCTCAAACGCCCTGGAGTAGCTATTAAAACATCCACACCTGCTTCCATACGTTTAATTTGTTTAAAACGTGATACTCCTCCAAAAATAAGACACGTCGAAAGATGCGCTCCTTTCGCCACAGTGCGAATTGCTTCATCAATCTGAACAGCAAGTTCACGCGTTGGTGCTAAAATCAAAGCACGTGCAGTTTTAGGACAGCGTTTGTCACCCAAAGTTAAAATTTGACTTAAAATAGGCAAGCCAAATGCCAAAGTTTTTCCAGAACCTGTCTGTGCAATCCCTAAAATATCGTATCCTTTCAACATTATTGGGATAGCTTGTTCTTGTATAGGCTTAGGTTTACTCATCCCAGAAATACGTAAATTCTTAATCAAAAGATTAGGCAAACCTAACTTTTTAAAAACATCTTCTTTTTTTATAGGCAAAATGAAATCTTCCCTCAGCTGAACAACTTTTACGAAGTCATCAGCTGAACTCTCCACTCAAGAATCCGCGCAAGAGAAATCCTTGACATTTTAAACAAAGCAACGCTTGAAAAGCGACCTGCGCAACTCATGAGTACCTTGAAATCAAGGTAAAGGCATATAACTTCACTTTACAAAAAGCTAACAAACCAGCTTAAATACCTTTACCCTTATTATCATTGGATTATGCTAAAAAAGCAAGGACTTTACGAAATACATTTATCGCGACCCCCAAATATTGAAATCGTTTATTTCTTAATGATTGTCTCTATCGGCAAATGTACCTTGATAAAATCAGGATAAATCTCGAGAAAAACTGGATTTTGTAAAGTTTTTTGGCCGCCATAAATTAAATACCATTGGGTTTTATCAAAAATCGCCAAAGTTTTATATTGAATAATGCGATCCTTCATCTCAAGGACTGTTGGAATTAAAGCATATAAAGTACCGTTATCTGTTTGAAGATACTCAATATTTCCTTTGTCTAAACAATAAGCACCAAAAGGCAAATTCTCAAATTGCCTATGCAACTGTTGAAGAAAATTATCACGTAAAGCATCCTCTGTTGTATTCAACCGACGTGCCATCTCTTTATAAAGCCGCTCAGGCATATAATGAGATATAAGCGAAAAATCCTCACTTTTTATAGCATTATTGACATCAACAACTATTTTGGACAATTCAGTTTTTTGTAGTGCTGTTGGCTGAGATGCTAAACTCTGTTGATGAACAATCGAAAAGAAAAATAGACTCAGCACAAAATAAAAAATAGATTTCATTTTTACACTTCTCGTTTTAGTAAAATTTCAATTTTTCAAATAACAAAATCAAATAATGTTTGATCATCTGTAATATCACGATAGCGCCAACCTAACGCTTGAAATTTTTCTTCTAAGAGACGAAAATTGTCATATTTTTTTGTTTCAATCGCAACCAATACAGAACCAAAATTTCTCGCTGATTTTTTTAAATATTCAAAGCGTACAATATCATCATCCGGTGATAATGTAGACAGAAAATGACGCAATGCACCAGGATGTTGCGGAAAACTAAAAATAAAATATTTTCTCAAGCCTTGGAAACGTAAAGAACGCTCTTTAATCTCTGGCAAACGCTCAAAATCAAAATTACCTCCTGAAATAACGAGAATAATTTTTTTACCCTTTAACTCTTGAGATGGAATACTGTTAAGTGCATCAATCGATAAAGCACCAGCTGGTTCAAGAACCACACCTTCTACATTAAGCATTTCAACCATCGTAGAACAAACGCGATTTTCAGGAACCGTAATGACAGAATCAGGAGAAAAATGCTTTAAAATTGTATAGTTTAGTGCACCAATTTCAGCCACCGCAGCCCCATCTACAAAAGTATCAATATTTTCCAGTTTGATCCTTTTTCCACTCTCCAAACAAGCAAGCAAGCTTGCAGCTCTTTGGGGCTCAACAAAACGAAGCTTTGTATTCCAACCATATTCGCGTAAGAACTTGCTTATCCCACTTGCCAAACCACCTCCCCCTACCGGCACAATCATTAAATCTGGCTCACTTTCTCCATTGAGTTTTTTCCATTGCAAAGCAGCTTCACAGAGCACTGTTGCTTGCCCCGTAATAATGCGAATATCATCAAACGGAGGAGCCATCACACCACCGTTCTCCACGACAAAAGATTGCGCAGCTTCATAACATTGATCAAATGTTTCACCAACCAAACGGATATCAATAAACTCTTCACCAAAAATACGTGTCTTCTCAATTTTCTGTTGTGGCGTTGTCATAGGCATAAAAATCACGCCTTTACGTTTAAAATAACGACAAACAAAAGAAACCCCTTGTGCGTGATTCCCTGCTGAAGCACACACAAATGCAGAATCTGACGATATACTGCTCAGCATTTCTGAAACAAAATTGAAAGCACCACGAATCTTATAAGACCGCACCGGTGTTAAATCTTCACGCTTCAAATAAATTTCTGCATCATATTTTTGGCTTAGAAAATCATTCCTTTGAAGGGGAGTTTCAGCAAACACGTGATGCAATCCCACCATAGCTTTTGTGACGTCTTGAATAAATTTACTCATAACACGGATCATTTCATACTTTGTTTATATTATTAAAGGCTTCTTCTAGCGATAAAGAAAACCATTGTCAGTCAAAATTTCACGAAAAAAAATGAAAATTTTTTCTTTTGTCATTAATTCTTGATTCAATAAAAGATATAGCTTATGAGAGAACCCTCATCGCGGACGTGATGAAAACGGTAAACATAGCAGACTTAAAATCTGCCGGTCGAAGACCTTGCGGGTTCAAGTCCCGCCGTCCGCACCACAATATGTGAATTTTCTTTTATTTTTCAGTAACTTATTAGAAATCACGCTATCAGATGGTACTGAGATAGTACTAAAATGCGAATCATTGCTGCTTTTTTGAGGCATATTTTGGGACTAAATCACCATACCGTGTTTTGCTTCGACTCCCCAATTCCCCTCCCCGCTCTTTAAACGGGGAGATGAACCATACTTTTAAAATTAAGCCGCTTTAACAACAGATCTTGCTAAGACCTGTTTTGCTTCTTTAATTAATGCTTTATAATGTTCAAGTTCTTCTTCGAGTCCATTTGCATCTAACAAACTCCTCATCATCACTCCTAAGATTTCTCCAACGCCGGCAGGTGTTTTTAAATACTTATAAGAAAATGTTCCATAATCAACAGATTGGCTTTTTAACTGTTTCTCACATTCAATAAAGTAACGACGCGCCTGTCTACCTTTCTCATTGCATTCGATCATTGAGAGCTCTTTCGCCATATCTAAAGTAAGATGGTATTCTGTACTTGGACGACCACCTTTAAGTTTTACTCTTTTTTTGAGTAAAACTCACAAAGTCTTGATTTTCTTGAAAAGAATATTCTTCAATCCGTCGTGAAATCCAATCGTTAAAGCGTATATTAATGTCTAAAAACATATGTAATCCATGCGCGTTAACAGTTTGCACAGTTTCCTGATCAATAACTTTTTCTGATATTTTAATGAGAGTGTTCATCTTATTAGTCCTTTTGTTTTATAAATTTAAAGCATCCAGGGCTAAAACAACCGAACTAATACAGTCCTTCGTGTCTTTAGGTTACCCTTGGACATACACACGAAGACCCTGGATATAATTTCATGGTGGGCAACAGATCTTTCGGGATACCGCTGAACCGATTAGTTACGAGGTGTTTTAAGCCTCTTCGCTAAACTATAGCGGTTTACAAAAACTGTCAAATATTTTTTGAGAAATCCTAAAATGATAACATCTAAAAGGATGCCGGGTGCTGAAAAACACGGTCGATAGTCCGTCGTTACGCTTTTCCCAAAAGGGTATTGTATAGCGTAACCACATCCGACAAAGCCATTATACGCATCTAACATACAATGAGTCAAAGTCTATAATGTGTGGAGAAAAGATTGTTTCGGCAATCTATCCGCTATCGATTCAAGGTGTTCTTCAGGCACCTGATTCAACGATAGACACATTGTTATAAGTCTGTCAAGCCGCTCCTGTTATAAATGCAACCCACTGTTCCAAGAAAACATGGCGTTGTTCTAAAAAATCTGTCCGCATATAAGCTTTTGTCACCGAAATCCCAACTGAATGTGCAAGAACAGTTTCGGCAATCTCAAAAGGCGTTGACGTTGTCTCTGCTATCCAATCCCGTAAGCTTGAACGGAAACCATGGGGTCTATAATCAAAACCTTTGTTTTTCATGAATTTAGAAAGTGTTACATCAGAAATTGGCTTTCCGGCAAAACCAACAAATAAAAAACCATTTTTTTCAAAGAAGAGAGATTTTTCAATCACTTTCAAGGCTTCATCACTCAATAGCACACGAAAATCTGAAACTTTCCCTACAATACCTTTCATATTTTCTTTCGGTATTGTCCATATACCCTTATCTATTTGTTCAAGACGTAAATATCGCAATGGATATGACCGTACTCCAGTCAAAACAAGGAGCTTTAGTGCTAAATTAGAAAGGATCTTATCATCCAAGCTCTGATAAAAAGCTGGAACTTCTTGCCATGGCATAGCTGGAATATTTGTTGATGTAACACGAGTTTTTCCTAAAAGTGCGCGTGCTTTCATACAGGCTTGTAAATCAACATCCAAACCAAGAGCCGCAGCATATTTCAAGCAAATGTTAATACGATTAAGTGCTTTTCGCGCTGTATCTGCTTTTTCATGCCAAAGAGGTGAGAGAACATTGCGAATGATATTTGCTGTTAATTGTTCTATAGGCAAATTCCCTATGTGTGGGATAACATGTAACTCCAGCAGAGAAAACCAACGCCCACTTTTGCCTTCATTTTTTAACTCTGCTTTTTTACTTTCAAAAGCCGCCTGCGCAACTTCTTTAAAGCTATTGCTTTGCTGCTTTAAGACAGTTTGTTCTCGAAAGACAATAGGATCATTACCTTCTTTAAGAATATCGCTATAATATCTTGCAAGCTCTCATGCTTCTTTTAAAGAAAGTCTTGTGACAGGACCAAGCCCCATTTCACGGCGCTTATTGTGGTGTGTATAGCTAAAAAACCAAGAGCGTGTATTGTCTTTTCGAACATTCAACCATAGCCCCGCCCCATCACAATATTTGCCCTGAGGAGATGCCTTTACGAATGCCGCTGATAATCTATGAATCGCCCTCACTTAATTTACCTTCTCGTCCACCTTTTTTGGTCCACCTTTTAGACCACCTTAAATTTTTGATTTGAGATTTTTTCTTTAATCCTTAATTTTTTTATTGGAACATAAAAAACTATACATATCAATACGCTCTTACACATATTTATATACTTTGAATCTTGTTGATAAAGCCTAGATAGCCTCTATAGGGCGCCTCTTTTTTTATCGAATTTCTCTAACAATTTTTTAAATTTTGTTAAGTCTTGTTGTGAAAAATTCTCTAAGTTTCTAACAAACATACCAACAATTTCACATCTGCATGTATCAGAAGGTTTTATTGTAAAACTCCTTCGACATGCATAGGCTTCTTTTCTTAAAAGTAATGCTTCCTTTTGATCTAAATCATATAATTCTATGATTTTGACTTCCATGCCAACCGGTACAGATTTCTTGCCAATCTCGACTGAAGATAATACAGATACGTCTAATTTCTTAGCCATATCTAAGAGACGTTCGGAGTGATCAACGCGAAGTTTACGTAAAATTTTACCAAAAGATGTAACCATATAAAAAGTCCTGTTAGAGGAGAAATATTACTTCTGATTCTAACAAATCTTTTTCAAACTTTCCTCAATTATTACGAATCAGAACTTCTTTTCGAGGTGTTTTTTTGCCGTACCTGCTGTCCAAAGGGCCTCTAATTCTAAAAAGTCAAAATCTTTAAAGATATCTCGAACCTTATCACAATCATTCAGACTGAAAACAAATTTACCTTGAATCCCTTTGCTGAAAATAAGCAAAAATATCGTCTAATGTCTCTATACAAAAGCAATCATCAAGCATATAAATATTTAGGATTTTTTTACCTCCTTCAATAAAAATAAATAGAATAAAAAGCTTATTGGTGTACTCATGCTTGTTAATCTTAAGGCTATAATCCACGATCTTTCTCAAGAAACAAATATAGTTACAGTTCTTAAGGAAGCTATCGTTAACTCTATACAAGCGCATGCAACACAAATTGATATTTTATTCCAACTTTATGGTGATAAAGATTTATGACAAAACCAACCAGTTTTTTCTATCTGCGTTTTTGATAATGGAGATGGTTTCACAAAAGAGAATATTACCTCTTTTTCCACCTATAAAAGTGATTATAAAATTAAGGAAGGTTGTAAAGGTGTTGGACGTATTACTTACTTAAAAGTATTTAAAAAAGTTGAGATTACTAGTTTTAATGAATGTGAAGATAATGTCCAAGTTTCATTAAATTTCACTCCAGATTTTACACAAGATTCTTTTAAAAAAGAAAATGGTAAACGAGATAAATGGTGGACTACAAAATTATTTTTTGAAAATCCTTATACACAAAATGATTTTAATATACGCATAGTTCGTGATGAAATTTATTATCATCTTCTTCCTTTATTTTTTTTAAATAAAAAGAAAGATATTAAAATTAACTTTTATGTACATGAAGCGGAAGATTTAGAAGACTTATATAAATTAAGAAACGCAGAAAATTTAGAACGGTTAGAGAAGAGCACAATAAGTACGCGAGATTTACCTTATTTAGAAGTTAAAGGTTTCAATATCGGTTCTTTAGATATTCCCTTCACTCTTTCTTATTATTTTGAAGACAACACAAATTATAGGGCTAAAATAGAAGCTTTCTATTGTGCTAACAACCGCACTGTTATGCCTTTTTCACAGTTTATAAAACTTAATCCAATAAAAAATGTTATAATGATATTTTTATTAGAATCACCTGTTTTAGATCAATATGTTAATGATGAACGAAATGATTTTCAGATTGATAAAAAAATCCAGACTTAGAAACCCAACTGACTTGGAATGATATTAATAAGAAGTTAGAGCATATTCTAGATGAAATAATTAACTATCATTTCCCCAAAATTAAAGAAGAAAAAATTGCTCTTCTCCAAAAGGTTTCTAAAGAATATCCTTACTTGGTAGAATTCTAGACACAAAAGATGTAATTGGAGGTATCCTTACAGAAGATTCATTGATTGAAAAAGCAGAGAAAAAATATTCAACAAAAAAATTAGCATTCAAAAGAATTCTTCGTGAAGATAAAGGAATACCAAAAGATAATTTTAAAACAGCACAAAAATTTGCTAGTCTAGAATTAACCCAATATATTCAATTCAGAAACGATATTCTGTGCCAATTTTCTAATTTACTACAACCTAAAACTTTAGAAAAGGATATTCATAATTTATTTGTTCCACAACAATATACTGCTGATAAAAACTTACCTTTAGCATTAAAAGAAAATAATTTATAGATACTTGATGACACCTTAATAAGCTATAGTTATTTACAAAGTGAGAAGAATATAAAGAACTTCCTTTCACAAGTTGATAAAGCTTCACTCGATGTTGAAAAAAATAATAAAGGGTTATCGAGTTGACCTGATATAGCTTTATATTTTGATTCTGAGGAAAAAAAACGGGCTGTCTTAATAGAGTTTAAAAGTCCTGTAGCGGATTATAAAAATACAGGCGTTGCTCAATTAATGTATTATGCCGAAACACTTAAGAAATGTGGTGTTGAGGAGATGTATCTTTATCTGATTGCTGAAATAGATGACGCTTTTTCACAAGTTTTATGTGTTACAAATTATTTCACTAAAGTTTTTTCTCCAGAAGGAGAATATTATCGGAATTATTGGTCTAAGTTCAACGCTTGCATACAAGTTGTATCTCCAAAAACTCTTTTAGAGAACGCAAGGTTAAGAAATAGCACCTTTATGGATATTATTAAAAAGGATTCTTTACGTCATGAAACAATATAAATTGATTAAATTTTTAACTCTTTGTTATCCATTTTTTAAAGTGTGAGAAGTGATTATCTAGTGCGTCCATGAAACGGGATAAATCGATGACAAACATAAAGACAATGAAGGCAATCCACTTTATAAGGCATGACATCATCTTTAAGCCTTGATAGGTTTCTATCATCTCATGAAGAAGCCGTTGTTCTGTCTCTGAGAGATCTTGTTCCTTCTTACTTCCCTTGCTACTCATTTTGCTAACCACATAAGCGTGCTCCCTGTTGATTATGTTTCAATATATCTCTTGCTAAATTGGGACTGATCGCGTTCAGATCTTGCTTGTCTAAATAAATTGGTAACCAACTAACACAAGAAACTGTCCTATTTGCCGCGCACCCAACGAGACAAAGCAGAATGCACACAAGAATCACTTTTTTGATTAATTTCATTTTTCACCTCAAAACGGGTTGTTGCTGTTTTTAAAGCATGCTCTTTTTGCTTGTACTGTTCACTTTTCTTGCCAAGGTGAAACGCTTTGGCTAAAGCCATTAAAAAAACGGCTAAAGCCGCTAACAGAAGAGACAAATTTCTTTTAAACCAGAAAATCACAAGCGCTGTTCCTTAAACCGCTTGGCAACAATCACCAGTCCTGTACACGCCGCTAAAACCATAATCCCTGCTAACGCCCACTGAATTGGTCCATTACCAACAAAAAAGCCTCCAAATCCTGAACAAGACCCTATAATCGGGGCTAGCGCCTCTATCTTGAAAAGACCTGTTCTCTCCTTCGTTTCTACCCTGTGATAGTTCGAAGCAATGTAAGACCCTTTCGCCCACAAACCGGCTTCGGCTGCTCGACGGTTGGATAATCCCACAAAAGGCTTACCCCCTATCTTATTCCATTTCTGTAATTCACTAGGAACAGCTTCATAATCCCCTTGATTAAGCTTCTTCAACAACGTTGACTTGCTAAAGGCTTTCGTTCCTACGTTATAGCAAAACGATACCAATGCCGCGAATTGGCAATCCGTTAATGAAACCGTCACCGATTCCTCAACCGTCTTCTCAAATTGCTTTAAGTCTTCACAAAGAATTTCTTCTGCTTGCTCTTGTGTGATACGCATGCCTTTTTTAACAAGCGGTTGACCGGCATTGCTGGTGTGACCATACCCTATCGTCCAGATACATGCTACATCTCTATAAGCCTCTAAACGTAACCCTTCCCACTGTTTGATAAGCTCTAATCCTTCCTTTGATATCTTTCTCATCTGACCCTCCATAAAAAAAGCCCCACATCTGTGAGGCTGGATTAAAATCTTCTTTTATGATCTTCTATTGGCTATGCTCTTTGATCAACTGCTCGACTTCTTCAACACGAAAGCCAAGTTGAAAAAGCGGTGCATATTCGCTTTCCTGTAATTCATACTGACAACGCTTTTTGACAAAATCTCCATTGAGATCAGACGGCATTTCGGTTATGAGAGCAACCTTATGCGTGTCATCTTCTACCCCCTCTTCTCCTTCACTGAGCTCTTTGATAAAGACCCAATAAAAACGCGTTGATAAAAGCTGCTCTAGCCTTTTTACCGTTTCTTCCCTATCAAATTCGAGCATATTTAGATAATCTTGCTTCGTATTTAAGTGTTCTGGATAAGAAAACATTTTAACCTCTCAAATAAATCTACGTGAGCGGCTGCATCCACGCGCCGAAACTTGTTCATTTGCAGCATTGATAGATATATATCCTCGACCAAATCGGTGGCTATCCCCTTCAATATTCCAAGTCCCTCCAGCTACCATTGCCTTAAGATCTACATTATCTGCTGTTGAGAAAAAAATAGATCCTGACAAAAACTGCCACATATAGCCGCAACCATCCTCACATCCTATATGAGAAATCATACGACGATTTGCCGTATCCCTATGTCCTCCGGAATATTTTGGAGAAGGTGCCTTTTTACCTTGAATACTTGTCTTATCATTACTCCCATGCATAGCAGAAGCAAATTCTTCATCACTTAATAATGACTTATTTACAAGCATCATATCTGTTGTATGCTGCATATAACTACGGTTAGTTGTTACATTTGCACGATAAACCGATTTCGTATTTACACCGTCGCCTGACTGAAGATAAATATCAACCCAAAGATCTGTAGAGAAGTCGTAAACCATTCCTTCTGGTGAACTATAAGGGCGGTGATTGAGACACCAAACAGAGTGGGGTAATATATCCCCTGCACGATAACCCGATAAGAGATGACCAGAAATCGTACCAACATCCGCACAAAGCGTGTGAAACCCTCCTATCTTGCGCGAATTATTGACGGCGTAACCGCTTGGATACGTAGAGTTTTCCGATACAACAAATTTATGAGACTGTCCTCCATCAGAAACCAAATAAACATAATAATCCTTGCCTGCCGAAAGAGACGGCATGCCTATTCTCGTGTCTGCAAGATATTGATTTATAATGATAATTCACTGTTTTGTATGTTGAATGAGAGTCCCGAATAACCTAAGATTCTCCCATTTAAAATTTATTTATATTCAATCAATTAAAATCACTTGCTTGCACATCGCAAGGGTGACTAGCATATGAATAGAAAACGTTTTATGAACCATCTCAGGGCCAAGAGCTATAACAACATTGAAACTGGCAAAAATGTATGATGGTATCGACTTTCTCCTTCATAACTGAAAAATGCTCGTGTCCCAATATATTATTCGTGAGGACTTTAGCATTATACCATCCACAAGCATCGTCATAAAATAGGTGTAACGTCCTTGATAAATGCCTTTTGAAAATAAACTCGTAAATTAACAACAATAGGTAAATCATGTTTGAGCTGTTCTCTTTGTCAGTGAAGGACATCACTCTATTAAAAAACATGAGACATAAAAACGTAAAGCAATGCGTAATTTTCATTATTAAAAAGATATTGATGTGAGTGCTTTTGAAAGTCGGAAAACCAAATCAAAAGAAAATGACCAAACGATTGATCGCCTTATATCTATCCCACATCATTTTCTCTAAAAAATTTATGAAATTGATACTCAGCCATCTTTAAAAAATTAAAAGACTTATAAACCTTCTTTCAAAAATGAAACTTACACCACTCTTTCAACAAGGTAAAAATTTTAAAATCAATTGGTAAAAAATTCAAAAATAATTATTGCAAATAAACTAATCATTCTTATTGTTTTACAAAAATATTAATATTTTTTAAAGCCCATTATAAAAATTTATTAATTCAGTCTTAAACGTTTATATACTTTAAATTATTGCTAAAATAAATAAGATAATTATAATATTAATGTATATAATTATTATTTATATATAGTATACATCATGTTGTTTATTATATTGATGATAAAATTATTTTATAATTAATAAAAAATAAATATTCTACCATTTGAATATGTAAAATATTGAATAATATAAATACATTCCTAAATTAGTATACACACGTTTTGTTGTTTCAAAAGAAATGTCATATTTTTCCAAAATACATCATGATCACCAGGATGGGTTGGTAAAATAACTTTATTTAATAAATAATCTCTCTGTTTACTAAGAAATAAATATGATTTAGAAATTTGAATATGAGTATATTATATTTATAATTTTTTAATATATATTTTATAAAACAGAATTAAAATTTATAATAAACATATAAGATATAATAAATTATTTATTTTCTATATATTCTATTTCACTAAAAGACAAAGGTGAGATAAAAATACTTTAAGCTTGTTACTATTTTCGCTCTATCTTTCTCATACAATATAATACAAAGTTCAAGAATCAGAACTATCCTTTCTTGGAATGAATGAGAGGGACAGTTTTTTTAATGGTAAGCGCTACAAAAGATGCAATCAGAACTTTCAAAAAACCACCAATTAAAAAACCTGATGAGCTTATTAAAACTGTCAGCAAAGACACTTGTGTCATATACGCTGTCCATGGAATACCAAAAGCATAGACAACGCCTATACCACCAACAGTATTAATTAAGAATAAGAGTATAAAATTTAATCGCTTCCAAAATAACTCAACCAATAAACCAATAAAAAATGCAGCAAAGGGAAAACTGATGAGATAACCACTCGTAACTCCTAAAAAAACACTCATTCCACCACGACCACCAGGCAATAAAGGCAATCCAATCGCAACAAGAATAAGGAAAAGAAATGATGCGAGAGCTCCCCTTTTGGCTCCAAGTATAGATCCTGCTAACATCGGTCCCATCGACTGCGCTGTAATAGGGACGCCTAGAAGAAAAGGAAGATAAATAGGAGGGAAAAGTCCCAAAACGGCGTAAATAGCGGCAAATAAAGCTATATAGACTAAATCTTTTGTATTCATTTGATTCTTTCTTTTACTATAAAAAACTTGGATTATTATGAGATGCCGTATCATTAGTATCAGCATCATAAGAGCGCGCTTCCAATGCTTCAGCCACTTCTGAAGCCATTCTTATGGTTCGTATAATTAAAGGTATTGCAAGAGCGACAATATTAGTATTAAGTCCCCGCGCTTGCTGTGCTTCATGGACTTCATTAAACTTTTCACTCAAAAGGGGAATAAACCTGATCGCCATAGAGAGAACCATACTTACTTTTGATGGATTTATACCAAAAAAATGAAAGGGCTGAAGCCCTGCTTCAATTGCATCTACCATATCTGAAACTTTTGTTGTGAATGAAATAAGTGATGATAAAGACAAGAGGATAAAAAGACGTAATATAACCTCAACTCCTGTAAGCCAACTGCTAAAAATAGTTTGAAATAAAAATAGAAGAACTAAAAGCAACCCCATCGATTTAAACTGCTTGATCACACTGCTAAAAGGAACCTTGGCAACTCTATAGAATAAGGCAACAAATAATAAAAAGAGTCCAAGAAGTGGTATAGATGAAACCATTATTATAAAAGTTCCACATACTGTAAGAAATAATAACTTAATTCCTGGACTTAACCTATGAATAAATGTATCCTTTGGAATATATAAACCGATCATGACATTCTTCTTATATATTCCTTGATAGCAACAAAAGGTACATCATCAATTACTATCTCCCCCTTATCAAAAACCAACACTCTATCAAACTTTTTCAAAAGCTCCAAATCATGCGATACAACTATTACCGTTTGTGGTAATTCTTCTATCACTTGCGTAACGCGATGCTTATTTCGTAAATCAAGTAATGTTGTCGGCTCATCAAAAATAATGTAATCTGGTTTCATGGCAACCACACTGGAAATCGCAATGAGTTGTTTTTGCCCACCACTTAATAAATGAACAGCGTGATTTCTGAAATCTTGAAGTTCATAGCGCTGTAAAATTTCATCTACACGCTCCTTAATTTCATCCTTACTAAGCTTCAAATTTTTAAGACCAAAGGATAAATCTTCTTCCACTAAGGGTAAAACAATTTGATTGTCAGGATTTTGAAAAACAAATCCTACTTTACGCTTTACCGCCTTTGCATCACGCTTTGTATCAAGCCCATCAACACTTACAAAACCATGAGAGGGTAATTGAAGCCCATTGATAAGACGAACAAATGTACTTTTTCCAGAACCATTCGCACCAATAATGGCAATGCGTCTTTCGGTAAGTTGTACAGTAATATTCTTTAAAACACACAACTCACCAAAAACTTGTGTTACCTTATCAAATTTTATAATTCCCAAGGTTTATTCCAATCAAGCCCTTTATATTACCCTTTCTATTGTTATCGCTTAAGCTTATAGCCTAAAAGTAAAAATAAGCACCATAGAGGAATAATAATGACTGCCAAACTCATATCAGGCATTTGTACAGGAATATATGTTTCAAGAAAAGGTATTCTTATTCCTACCATATCCAAAAATCTAACCATTAATCCATTTCTCCCCAAACCGCTTATAAACATTATACAAAATAATAAAACAAGAAAGCATAAGCAAAGATAGTTCGCGTAAGGATATAAACCAAACGCATAAATAAAGTTTCCTTTTCTGTTTTTATGCGCCTTTCGGAATTTCAAATGAACAATAACAATAATAGCCCAAGTAATAAGCGCAGCTGCAGTTGCAAGAGCCATAATTCGCATAAAACTATTATCAGGAACGAGAGCATTAATAACAACGATTATTGCCGTACACAACGATGAAAAAAGGATAGCAACATAAGGAACACGAGCAGCATTCAGTTTACCGAAAATATGTGGTGCATTTTTTTGTATCGCTAAACTATAAAGCATACGACCATTAGAATAAATGCCACTGTTGTATACAGAAATAGCCGCCATAATAACCACAAAATTCAAAATATGACCCGCAGCGGGAATTCCTACAGTTTCAAAAATTGTAACAAAAGGACTACCATTTTTTCCAATCATATCCCACGGACTGATTATCATAATAACGCTGATAGAACCAATATAAAAAATTATAATTCTCCACATAACTTGACGAATAGCCGCCGGAATTGTTTTTTGTGGTTTAGATGCCTCTCCAGCAGCAACACCAATAAGCTCGGTTCCTCCAAAAGAAAACATGACTACAGAAGTTGCCAAAACAACCCCTATAATTCCATAAGGAAAAAAACCACCGTGATCCCAAAGATAATGGATACTCGCTTGATTTTCCCCTATTCCAGTGACAATGAGAAAAATCCCAAAAATAATCATACCAAGAACAGCAGCAACTTTGATTAAAGCACAACCAAATTCAAATTCGCCATAAAAACGAACATTCGATAAATTAACGAGTGTGACAAACAAAAGTACAATAAAGGATGACTTCCAATGATCAATCAAAATCCAATGATCTAGATAAAATCCAATCACTGTAAGTTCAGTCATACTGACAAGAATATAAAGAAACCAATAATTCCAACCTGTTATAAAGCCTGCTAAACTCCCCCAATATTTATAAGCAAAAAAACTAAAAGCACCCGATGTTGGTTCTTCTACAGACATTTCGCCAAGCATTCGCATAATGAAATAAATAATAAGTCCTCCGAAAAGATAAGCTAGAATAGCCGAAGGCCCCGCCAATTGAATTGCCTCTGTTGATCCATAAAAAAGCCCCGTCCCTATAACGCCACCCAAAGCAATCATTTGAATGTGGCGATTTTGAAGATTACGCTTCAATCCATTATCCGCATTCTTAAGCATTACTCTCCACTCCCCCTCAATATTGATTGTAATCTTTACACGAAGGGCTGATAATATCTTCGACATATTTTTTTTCAACAGAAATTATAAAAGAGAACATAAATCTATTTTCTTGTCATAATGCAACTCCTTATCTTTCTGTGCATTATGCACATGTTCCATTGAAACTACAGGAAGAAATATGCTTCGCTCTTTATTCAAATTAATGGCTTTCATTTTCGTTACACTAACAATTATAGCGTTGGTTATTGATAATGCACACTCCGTCATCACGTCTCATTGGACAATAACCCCCCTTAATAGAATTCTCGTAACTCTTCTGCAAACAGATATCTATAATCTTAACCAATCTCTATGTAAGATAATGCCCGATTTTTTATCCTCTATTTGCATTACTCTCACTTATTTACCAGCATGGATTATCTTTGCTGCTTTAGCAATCATATTTTGTATCTTAACTTACGAAAAACAAAGGCCTTTTCAAAAAATATCATATACATATAATGGAGAATACATTTAAACTTGAAAAAGATTTATAGAACTCACTGTACTATACACAACCAATGTAGCCTAGAGTTCCCTCACCCTATCAACACAACTAAAAGTCATTTGATCATAAAAACGGATTAAAATACTTTATTATAATAAATATATATATGCCAATCATGATTTTTAATCGATAGCGACCACATCATTTTTTTGCATCAACTCAAAGAAATTAGCGAATAAATTTAATCCCTGCCTATAAGGAAACTCTGTACAGAAAAATTGAAATACATTGAGGTCTCTACATTTTTCTGTGGCTGCTTTTTATACTCTACAAAAACCTTTCTTAAGTTTAGTACTAGAAATCATATATAAAAAGTGTCTTCCAATATCAGCACTCTTTATAAGATTGAAAATTCTTGAAATTAATAAGAAAGTTTTCTAAAGTTGATAAAAACCGTTTTCCATGCTAAAAGATACATTCAATAAAAGCTAGTCTGAAAATAACGCAAAATCGTGATAAAGAACTTTTCACACCTTCCTTCCTTTATGATATTCACTCTATCACATCTAAAAAACCAAGAAGCTATAACTAGAAAATTTTTTAAAAAGTATCTTCATAGAGGCATGCCCCTCACGTAAAATAGAACACCATTAGGTTGCATATTCACACGTTTGTTTTAAAAAAGCATTTCTCAATATGCCCAAGCCTATTTCATGACATCGACCATGAATGATATAACAGTAAACCCATTCAGCACCTCCATCCTTATGCTGGTAGAGTAACAAACTGACACCCTCACATACTTTGCCAGCCCTAAAATGTTGCTACAGATCTTGGTACTTGAGATGATTCATAAGAGGTATTTTTGCCATTTCTTAATAGTTTTATCCCCACAGGCTCCTCCTCCCGCTTGTAACGTGCAAAAGATCATGGTTTTTACTTATTCAACATGAGGGAGATTTAAAATAAGAGAATCTTTCGGTATTCAAGCTTTTAATTTAAGTTGAATAGTGATAAATATTATAAATCAGCATATTGCTTTATTGAGAAAATGGCAAAATAACAGCTTCAGTAAGGCTGTCCTCTTCTGAAGCTGAAAAGCGTCTCGCTAAAACATCAACTTTTTAGATATCTCTTCCACACTTTTCCATTGATCACTGACCACACAAGAAAGCTCCTCAATGAATTTTTCTTGGTAAGTTCCCTTCATTTCTCGCTCTATCAGCCGATTTTTATCCGACATGATTCCGACTCCATCTTAAGTAAAAAACGTGATTAATTTTATTAACTCTCCCCCTTTTTCTTCCTATAAAATTGCAAAATAGCTTCAACTAATTTTGCTCGTCTTATTATATAAGGTTTATGATAAATTTTAGTTTCCTGAGCACTTATTCAACGAATTTCTTTCTTATTTTAGAATCAGAAAATATTTTTATCTTTGCTAAGATATCTTAACACCATTTTCTCTCCTAAAGAGAGAGATTTCCAGCTTCTTAATTTGAACACTATCATAAATCGGTAAGCATTTTATAGCACTACAATCACAAGAATACTGTCTCCATGACTTTTGTGCAGTTCTCTCCTTCAATTATTATCACATCTTATAAATTATTGAAAAAAATGCATACTTGCTTTTATACATACTTTTAGCTATTACCCTCAGATTAGTTTTGTTTCATTGACTTACAAACCTATGCCGCATTAGCTCAGTTGGTAGAGCACATCATTCGTAATGATGGGGTCGCTGGTTCGAATCCGGCATGCGGCACCAATTTGTGTGTTTAGCACATTTAAATATTTAGATTTTTTCTTTATTTTCTATTTTTAGACCACCTTTTAGTCTACCTCTTGTGGCTTAATATAATTTCACTTAGTTTGTTGTTATTTTCTCCGTATTTTTTGAGTAAAAGCTAGCATCTCTCTTTGCTCCATTCACGACTCTCCCTCACTTATATGACTCTGGAGGTAGCGCTTTAAAGCCTCCAAGGATGAATCATTGTTGTGGATACACTAAAAAGCTGTGCACATTTATGGGATGAAACATATCTATCACCATTATCACAAAGCATCTCATTTTTATACTCCATAAATAGGTGAAGATGCTGGAAAGAGAAATTTCCCTTCCTAACTTCAAGCAGCTTTTATCAAAATCTTTTATATCCCTTGTGTTATTACCCCTAAAAAGATTTCAAAAGCCTGATTAATTTGTTGTTCTGAAAACGTAGCTCGTACAACACCAGACAAGATAATACCACTCCAAAGCACCGCACAAAACGCTTCATATGAATAAAAAACATAACCAAGACTGCCGCTCAAATTTCTTACAGTACAATATTCTTTAAAAAATTATTAAATATCATTGATCTATAGATTAAATACGCTCCTCTGATATATTGTTTCAGTTGGAAACAGACTATAAGAGAGAGATAAAATATCTATTATGTTTTCATGTAAATATATTTTATTTATAAAAAAATTTATGTAACAGTTTATTTCAAATCCTTCATGAAGGTATGTTTTTAAGGAAATTAAGCAATTAGAGAAAAAAATAAAGAACAATTAAATTAACTATAGCTTTTTTGATTAAATATGTATAATACGTTATGTATTCGATATGTTGATTCTAAGATAAATTTTATATGGTAATGTTTAATTGTAATATCTCTTTTTGTTTTATAAAATTTTATATAGTGTAAGTTATGTATTATGGAATTATTTGAGAATAAATGCCTATTATTTTGTTCATTATTATATTTCTTACTTTTTCTTGAAAAGATCTTTTCTTCTCTAAAAGTATTGAAATATTTCAAATAGATTTTCTCTAAATCATTCTAGATTAATTGTATTTATAGGTGAAATATCTGATTATAAATTTATAAATTGATTGATCAAGAATTGTTGTATTTAGGCTCAAGAGAACGTTAATTGCTATAAAATGAATATTATTTAATATAACTTTTTCTCTAATAAAAATGATATGGGTTTTAGTAAAGTTCATTAAGGTGGTTTTATATCAATTAAACCCTTTCACTGTTTCGTGCTTTAAAATTGAGTAGATGTAAGTTTTGAATTTATGTCCTGCTTTGTGTAGGTTTTTTATAGGATTAAGAATAATGCGAAAAATATCAACAGAAGGGCTTGCATTGATTAAGCAATGGGAGGGTTTACGTTTAAAGGCCTATGAGGATTCTGGTGGAATATGGACAATTGGTTATGGGCATACAAGTGCAGCTGGCGCCCCAAGCGTCCATAAAGGCATGCAAATTACGGAAAAAGAAGCTGAAAAAATCCTTTGTCAGGACTTGAAAGAGTGTGAAGCTGCTGTTGAAAAGGCTGTCACCGTTCCTTTAAGTGATGAACAATTCGCAGCTTTAGTATCATTTTCCTATAATGTAGGAATAACGGCTTTTTGCAAATCTACACTTTTAAAAAAGCTCAATAACGGTGAATATGAAGCGGTACCAACTGAATTGCAAAAATGGACAAGAGTAGGCGGAAAACGTATCCAAGGTCTTGTCAATCGTCGAGCAGCCGAATCGGGGTTATGGGCGAAAGGAGCTCGTGTTGCGCCTAATTATCATGTTGTAGAATCAGAAGGCGTAACGGGGATTTGCAAAATAGAAGCTCTTGCACCAATTATAGGCTCTTTTTCAGGGCTTGGAGGACTTTTTGCAGGAAATGGTCCTGTCCAATGGGCTTTAGCAGGCATTATGGTTTTAGCTGCTTGTACAGCGATGATATATATTGCTAAACGTTTTCAGGAACACCGTCTATGATCTTATGGATAAAAAAATATCTGACAACAACGTCAGCAATCATAGCAGCTTTTTTTATAGCTTTGGTGAAAGCCTTTTTCCTTGGGAAAAGAGTTGAGAAGCAAAAACAAACAAAGGAAGCTTTTAATACAGCAAAAACACGGCTTGAGGTAGAAAATGAAATTAACAAGAAAAGTGATGCTGATGTGCGCAATAAGCTTTCTAACTGGATGCGCGACGAATGAACGGACTTCTTGTATTGGATGGCTGCCAATTTATTTGAATCGACAAGACATCAATGTCATTAGCCCAAATTTGGCAAGAGAGATTCTCAAACATAACGAACAAGGTGAGCGTGTATGTGGGTGGAAACATACACGAAAAGTGAAGTAATAAAAATACGATTTATCTGAAATAATAACCAATGAAAAAAATTGAAAGAGATGAATCCATTCAAATTAAAAGCAGAAACACTTAAAGGGTTAAAACATTTTGATGGTCTACTTGATTTTATTGGAGCGGCAAGCGAGTGCTTGACTTAAAATCAAAGGATTTAGCTGGGTATATTTCCGTAAAATGATTGGGTGTATTGAGATATTTTAGGGTTGTTCTTGTTATCCTAACCAAACAAGAGAAGAAAGGATTTTGTAGATTGCCCTTTTATTGCCTTTCAAAGATCTGATGATATAAAAAAGGGTTGTCTTCAGCAAAAATTATTTTTAGAGATTTGTCCATATTTAAGAAAATAAATCCACAAAACTATACAGAGATATTAGCTTTTTAGGGGTATTAATGAAGTTGTTTCAGCTTTTTACTGTAATGTTCTTGCAGATAAAGTAAATACTTTCGCATTGTATCTGCTTTTTATGCTAAAGCGGCGCAAGAATATTGCGAATAATATTGGCTGTTAATTTTTCTATAGGTAAGCTCTCTATGTTTGGAATAACATGCAATTTCAGTGGAGAAAACCAACGTCCATTTTTGCCTTCATTTTTTTTACTCTGCTTTTTTGCTTTCAAAAGCCGTCTGCACAATTTCTTTAAAAGTATTGCTTTGCTGTTTTAAAATAGTTTGTTCTCGAAAGACAAATGGCGGCTTCACGAATATCTGAAAAGATTGCTCAATTCGCAAAACTTTATCCGACATGTATTATAGAAGTTGGAAGTACTGAATAAAATTTGGTAGGTATTGCTGCTGGTCTTACTTCATGTGAAAAAAGTTCTTGGTTGTTTTGCGGGCTTATTTTTTGATAACACGTGCCCTTAATAAATAAAGGTAGATGCCTGCTTATTGTGAAAATCCTGTTCTATTAATTGATATTAGTGCAGGTATTCGCTATGGATCCTGGAAATAACCCATCATGCCATTTTCGATTTTGCTTCGTTTCGCACCATTCCTAACATACGTATTATTGCTTCTACAGATAATAAAGAAACAAAAGCCACAATTCTCTCGACATTAAGCAATCCTATGCCCTATACTCCTAGGAAAGCACCCTGTTATAAATATTCATAAGAGTACTCCAAACATCGATATCAGCAAAGCTTCTGTTATCAAAAAGGGAAAAGATATTCTCCTATTTGCCACTGGAAAAATCGTCTAGATTTATCTTAATGCGGCTGAAGCACTTCAAAAATATGAAATTATCCCAACAGTTGTTAGTGTATCCACAATCCAACCTTTAGATGATGCATCTATATTAGAACTCTGTAAATCTCACAAATTTATTGTTGTTTGTGAAAAGCATAACATGAATGGGGGACTTGAAGAAGCAATTGCAAAATTACTTATGAAATATAGCACTGCATGTAAATTTATATCGTTATGAATACCGGATGAGCCAATCTATAATGGAAGCCAATGGGATTGTCTTGGCAAGTTATAAAATAAGTCGAGAAGATATAAAAAAAACTGTATTAGCAATGATATAAGATACAAAAAACATGAAACTGCATCTTAATATGCTCGTCCAGTTTAAAATCCTTATAAATCATTGAGGATGCAAAAAAAGAGACTGATAAGCACATTAAATCGCGTTGTCTTGCTTTCTAATGAAAGCGTTTTTTTTTAATATACTATACTGTATTTTTATTATTTAAAAATATACTCTATAAAAAACAATACCATACCCATATAATATATTATTCATTAAAATTAGCATAAATACTATAGATATTATAGAATATATCTCAATCTTTTATTATAATTTATATATATTAATAATACATATTGATTTTTTAAATAAAATTAGTTATATACTATTATATGTATTAATTGAATATTAAAAACATGATTAATATATTATATTTTTTATAAATAGGAGAGGAAAAATGCTCACAGCATTATTTATATCTATTTTTTCTATGTCAACAGCTGTTATGCCTTTGCTCACAGCGCTTGTTCCTTTTTATCCTTAGAACGCGTTTTAACAAAGTGAATAACAGGTTTATGAAGTGTTATTTGTACTTTTTCTGCTTTGATTGTTAGTAAGATTTTTTTTACTATTATTATAGTTAGTGGGTATTTATTGCCATTTTATAGAAGAGATTTTTAATCTTTTTCTTCAACGTTAACTGTCAACATATCTGTAAAATATACAATGATGCTCTTCTATAAAAAAAAGCTTTCTTTTTCTAAAAGCAGTATAAAAAATAACTTTCATTGCTTAAAAACATCTGTATTCACTAAACTTTTGTGTGTAATCTCTTTGATTGTCTGAGCACCTGTCAATGTCATAGCTACCCGCATTTCATTGGCAAAAAGATCAAGCAGGTGAGTAACACCTTTCTCACCTGCTGCAGCAAGCGCATAAACAAAAGCACGACCAATCATAACAACATCTGCGCCTTGTGCGATCATGCGTACAACATCAAGACCAGAACGCACACCAGAATCCACTAAAATAACTAGATCACTCTTTACAGCATCTGCAATTGCAGGCAACGCCCGCGCCGTTGATAAGACACCATCAAGCTGACGTCCGCCATGATTGGAAATAACAATGCCATCAGCACCAAATTGTACTGCTTCTCGCGCATCTTCTGGATCAAGAATACCTTTCAGAATCATTTTTCCTTTCCAAAAATCGCGAATCCATTGTAAATCATACCAACCAATTGATGGATCAAAATTTGCACCAAGCCAACCAACATAATCATCCAGTGCAATTTTCTTTTTGAGATAGGTAGAAACATTTCCAAGATCATGCGGGCGCCCCATAACACCAACGTTCCAAGCCCAATGTGGATGCATAAAAGCTTGTAAAAAACGGCGTACCCCAGCATAAGGACCAGACATCCCTGAATGCGCATCACGGTAACGTGCCCCTGGAACCGGCATATCAACTGTAAAAATCAACGTGCGTACACCTGCTAACCAAGCGCGCTCTAATGCATCACGCATGAAACCGCGATCTTTGAGAACATAAAGTTGAAACCAAAAAGAATCTCCAACTGCTTCTTGCACTTCTGCAATAGGACAAACTGAAACAGAAGATAGAGTAAAAGGAATCCCTTTTGAAACGGCTGCACGCGCAGCTTGTACTTCACCACGGCGTGCATACATGCCTGTTAGCCCAACAGGGGCAAGAACAATTGGTAAATCAAGTGTCTGATCAAAAAGCTTTATTGAAAGATCAACACCACCAACTTGCCTTAAAATCCTTTGACGCAGTGCAAGTGCTTGAAGATCGCTACAATTACGTCGCAATGTTTCTTCAGCATAAGCCCCACCATCAATATAGTGAAAAAGAAAGGGAGGAAGACGACGCTTTGCTGCCTTACGATAATCAAATGTTGAAGAAATAATCATTGATGGCACCATTGTTTCTAAATGAAAAGAGAAGATATCCTAAAATGCATAAGAGCCCCCTCTGTATCTCCTATTTGATACCCTCCCCAAACGCTCGACTGAATAGATAGAGGGAACAGGAATTGCAACTTTCTAAAAAACTCATTGATAAAAACAACGTCTTTTTTTTCTTTTCCAAATTTAAAACCTCACAGTATGGAGGAGGATCAATAACCTATTATTCATACTTTTATACATCCTTCATCTACAATTGAAGTGCTAAACTTTACTGTAAACAGATGCCTCTTTGAAAGCTATTGCGCCGCCAGCTTGTTCATTGTAATTCAAAGTTATCTCTCCCTTAAAAGTTTATTTACACTATTTTTTATAAGAATAGAGAGTCTCTTATCATGTAGGATAAACTATAATCCCCCCAAAAGATGAAAAAAGTATTTATTGGCTCTGAATGATGAATTTTATAGAGAATAAAATATACTAGGTATTTAAGCTCTAGAACAATGAAATTTATAGCAGCATCTAAGTTTTGCATATTTGTTTTGAAAATCAAATACGTCATTGTTATATCGAGTTTTATTAACTTGTTGATTTATTATCATAATGCATATGCAATGACTTATTGAAATAAGAATTGAATACAGTAAAACTCTTTAGATCTTTTTACGATGAAACAATTGGAACTATTCTTTTGCTCATGATAAACAGAGCTCATATGGATAAAAACGCTTAAAAAAGAAGTAAAAATCCCTCTCATATCCTCTAAAATGCAAGGACAGTCAAAACTTTTAAAACTGACAATAGAATGCAGGGAGTCCATTTTGTGAGAAACAAAATTTTCCTACTTAAGAGATATTTTCTGCATATACTTTATCAAAACTCGTAGTTTTTAGCTCATTTAAAATGCTTGGATAATTTTAAACCCTGTGCTTGATAATGTGACCCGACATCATGCCCATAAAGGGTTGTTGGTCGATTAAGCATATGCTCATAAACCAAACGGCCAATAATTTGGCCATGCTCTAAGATAAAAGGAACTTCATGGCTGCGCACTTCTAAAACCGCTCTTGCCCCTTTACCACACGCTTCCATATGCCCAAATCCTGGATCAAAAAAGCCTGCATAATGCACCCTAAACTCACCTACTAAAGGATCAAAAGGAGTCATTTCTGCGGCATAAAGCGGAGGCACATGAACGCACTCTCGTGAAACTAAAATATAAAACTCATCAGGATCAAGAACCAACTCCCTTTGACCACGATCAAAAAGAGGCTCCCAAAAATCTAAAACGTGGGCAGAAGCACGTTTATCAATATCAATAATACTTGTATGATGTTTACCACGATAACCTATAAGCCCATTTTTATCTCCTTTTAAATTAATGGAAAGCCCAATACCACCAGTGCTAATATTAGGATGATCATCCGATATCAGCGTTTCTTGCCTTTGCAAAGCATGCAGCTCAGTTTCATTTAAATAACTTTGCCCTTTTCTAAATCGAAGCTGTGATAAATGCGAGCCAGTACGCACCAAAATCGGAAATGTTCGTGGGCTAATTTCCAGATAAAGCGGACCATGATAACCAGCACAAATTTTATCAAACTCTTGAGCATTATCTGTAATGACCCGTGTAAAAATATCTAATCGTCCCGTAGAGCTTTTGGGATTGGCAATAGCCGATAAAAATTCTGGTAAGGCCAAATTTTCCAAAAGCGGAACAATATAAACACACCCCGTTTCCAAAACAGCACCATCTCGTAAATCAAACTCATGCAACTTTAACCGCTCAAGCTTATCCAAAACTTTTGTCTCAAGTCCCGGCATAAAGGAAGCACGTATACGATAAGCTTTCTCCCCTAAACGAAGATCAAGGCTTGCTGGTTGTATTTGAGATCTATTAAACGGATACAGAGCTTTCAGAAAGTTATTATCAATCAAAGCTTGTATATCACTATCTGCTAAAATACCGCTTAGACGCGCCATATATGTTGCCTTCCCTTTTTACACTATTTTTTTTTGACCTAGATGATAAATTGGTGCAAGTTATTTTAAGATGATAAAAATTATTTTTTCTATTTTTTCCAAGTAATTTGTTGATATTTCGAACAATGAAAAACATTTAGTATAATATGCTCTCGAAAAAATAAGAAGCGTTTAGAAAAAATACCTCTTATACCTTCTCATTCTTGAATGTTACACAAATGATGTTATCATAATTTTCTATAACCCCCTTAAGAGTCCTGTTAGAATTTATATGATTATACGCCATCTTAGCGAAAATATTATTAACCAAATCGCCGCTGGTGAAGTTATTGAACGGCCGGCAAATGTTGTCAAAGAACTTGTTGAAAATGCTATCGATGCTGGTGCAACACGCATTGAAATTATGACAGCAAATGGTGGAAAAAATTTTATAAAGGTAAGTGATAATGGTTGTGGGATTCCTGCTGATCAGTTAACTTTAGCCGTTTCTCGCCATTGTACCTCAAAGATTACCGATGACGTACACAATATCTGCTTCCTCGGGTTTAGAGGAGAAGCCCTCCCTTCTATTGGTTCTGTTGCTAAACTTAAACTCATTTCACGGACAAAAGAGGCTGAGAGTGCTGCTGAAATTTCCGTTACTGCAGGAAAAATTGTAGGACCCAAACCAGCTGCTGCAAATTTGGGAACAATTGTTGAAGTTCGAGACCTTTTCTTTGTCACGCCAGCACGGTTAAAATTTATGAAAACTGATCGAGCTGAAACAAATGCTATTAGTGATATGATTAAGCGAATTGCTATCGCATTTCCACATATCCGCTTTTCTCTTTCAGGACTAGACAGAACATCTATGGAACTGTCTGCGACAGAAAATAATACTCAAGGACAATTACAACGTATTACCCAAATTATGGGAAAAGAATTTGCCCCTAACAGCATTGCACTGAATGCTGAACGCGAATCCGTGCGCTTAACGGGGTTTGCTTGTTTGCCATCTTTCAACCGAAATAACAGCCTTCATCAATTTGCTTATGTTAATGGACGTCCGGTGCGTGATAAATTTCTATGGGGTGCAATTCGAGGCGCTTATGCTGATGTCATGACACGGGATCGTTATCCTGTCGCTATTCTTTTTATTGATCTTCCTCCTGCTGAGGTCGATGTTAATGTCCATCCAGCCAAAGCTGATGTCCGATTCCGTGATCCAGGATTAATTCGTGGTTTAATCGTTGGAGCAATTCGTGAAGCATTGCAGCAATCTGGTATTCGCCCTACTTCAACCCGTTCTGAAGCAATGCTTGCGGCTTTTCAAACACAAAAACCTTTGGCACAACAACCATTGGGCAATTTAAAAAATGCTCACCAATCCTCTTCTTATAGCTCGCAGTCTCATCATTTTGCCGCCGCTTCAATGGTTCACAAACCATTGGATAGTACCAGCTCTTTTGGTTTAAAAGAAGATGCCACGCCTATTATAGAGGGCTTAAATACACCAAGTGGTGCGACCTACCCAAGCACTATACCTTCATCAGAAGACTTATCTTATCCTCTAGGTGCGGCCAGAGCTCAAATCCATAAAAACTATATTATCGCCCAAACTCAAGATAGTTTGATCATTGTCGATCAACATGCTGCGCACGAACGATTGGTTTATGAAGCACTTAAAAATGCCCTTTATACCAAACCTCTTCCTTCACAATTATTACTGATTCCTGAAATTGTAGAACTCTCTGAAGAGGATGCAACATGCCTCTTAACTCACAAAGATGCTTTGCAAAAATTTGGATTGAGCATAGAACCATTTGGACCTGGAGCAATTCTTGTACGCGAGACACCTTCTATGTTAGGAGAAATCAACGTGCAAGCCCTTATTAAAGATCTCGCCGATGAAGCCGCTGAGCATGATACAACAAACAATTTAAAAGAAATGCTTGATTATGTTGCAGCAACAATGGCTTGTCACGGCTCAATACGGTCAGGGCGCCTTTTACGCCCTGAAGAAATGAACACTCTGTTACGGCAAATGGAGGCAACACCCAATACAAGTACGTGTAATCATGGACGCCCTACTTATATTGAACTTAAATTAGCAGATATAGAACGGCTTTTTGGCAGAAAATAAACGTTTAACTCTTTTGATAAGAAAAATATTTTTAAATTAACTCTCGACTTTATAATATATCTTATGGCACTTTTTTGAATAATACTGTCAAATAAAAAGGAACTAAAATGTTTTCCAATGGTGAACGCGAAGCAAAAGTTCGTTATTCTAATAATGGATATGACATTGTGGAATATGGAACCTATACTATTTGTGCCGTTAGCGGACAAAAAATCCCTATAGATGATTTAAAATATTGGAATCATCATCGCCAAGAAGCATATGCTAGTTGTGAAATTTCCTATCACCGTGAACTTGAATGCAATCCATATCTCAAGCAATTGTTAACAACAAAAGAAAAATAGACTCTCGAAAGCTACAAATTTAACCTTTTCCCTTTCTGACAAGAAAATTCACAGGAACGTTTTCTAAAGCGGGTTATGACCTCTTCAAGGAGCATATGACAGAAATCTTTTTGAAGAAAATTGACTTCTACATCAAAAACAATAAGATTTTTCAAATCTTTTTGCGTATGAATTGTCTGTATACGGATATAATCTTTAGCCGTTGTCGCTAGCCATAAATTGTGCATTTGAGCTTTTTGTATAAGATCTGTTAAATTTTTATCGGTGAAAAAATAGTGATCTGGATAGGTATAAGTTTGCACCACATGACCAGACAATTCTTTAATGGATCGAAAAAATTTATCTGGATTGCCAATCCCTGCAAATGCCAAAAACAATTTTCCCGAAACCTCATCAGAAGCACTTGCCTTAAGATGAGCACGATGTAAAGGCTTTCCAGTACCCGCAACAAGAAAAGCAACATTATCACGTGCATCTGAGTGACCAATCAATAAAACACTATCCATAAAAGAAAATTGCGTTTTTAATGGTACACGTAAAGGTCCTGCTGGAAAAACAGCTCCATTCCCAAAACCACGCATCGCATCCACAACAAGTAACGCATAATCCATATAAAGGCGGCGGCTTTGAAAACCATCATCCATTAAAATAAGATTACATCCTTCTTTTTTCAACCGTTGTGCTGCTGCATAACGATTAGCCGATACAGCAACAAAAGCATGCCGTGCCAATAAAAGAGCCTCATCTCCAACATCGCGTGCAGTATCATATTTCTCATTTACAAGATGCACTCCTTTAACATCTCCACCATAACCACGTGATACAACACCAGGAACAAAACCAAGTTCTTTAGCCACTTTGGCAAAAGCAATGACAACTGGCGTTTTACCCGTACCACCGCATGTAAAATTTCCAATACATAAAACCGGAAGATCAATCACGGGAGGCTGTCTTGCCATAAAACGATGTGCAAAATAACCATATCCCCATGAAACTGGAGCTAATAAAAAACGCAAAAGGCTTCTATTTTTCCACCAAAAACGGGGAGCATTAATACGCATATCCACCCTGACGCTGACGTAAACCTGTTTGTATGACAAGAGGTTGTAAAAATGGATCTAAAATCTTTAATGTGCGCTCAAGTGCACCTGCCATACCCATTGCGACCTCATGAGCCTTATCAACCATTTCTTGTCGCAATGTTTCATTTGTTAAAAGCTTATACACCTGAATCGCAAGCTGTTTTGTATCTTGAACCATGTATGCTGCATCACGCGTTAAAAATTGTTCGAACATCTCTTGAAAATTTGAAACATGAGGTCCCGTTAAAATAGCAGAATCCAGCAAAGCCAATTCCAATGGATTATGACCACCCTTTCCACATAACGACTTACCAACGAAAGAAACTTTCGATAAACGAAGAAAAAGTCCCATTTCTCCAATCGTATCTCCCCATAAAATGTCGGTATTCATATCTGGAATAGCATTTCTGCTTCTCCGCATAAAACGTAAACTCTGATTGTCACATTTTTTGATAAGATCTTCTACACGTTCAGGATGACGAGGTACAATAATTGTCAATAAATCTGGTAAATAATTTTTAACAATCTTATGAACCTCAAAAGCGATCTCTTCTTCCCCTTCATGCGTTGAAATCGCGGCCCAAACTGGACGGTTGCCGATAGCATGACGATAACGTGCAAGCAATGCTTGATCTTCAACCAAAAAAACATCAGCCTTGAGATTACCAGAAAACGTAACAGATTTTACGCCAAGTGTATGGTAATAAACGACATCTCTTTCGTTCTGACTAATCGCCAAATCAATATCCTCAAAAATATGTTTGGCAAGAACGCGCCGTTTTTGCCACGCTTTAAAAGAACGTTCAGACATATGGGCATTAACCAGAATCTGCGGAATACGCATTTTGGCAAGCTCTTTAATACGCAGAGGCCAAATTTCCGATTCACAAACCAAAACGAGATCAGGCTTCCAATGATGAATAAATCGCCGCACGACAAAATCTAGGTCCAAAGGCGCATATTGATGAATCAACCGATTCCCAAAATGTTTTCTCACAAGAGAGGAAGATGTCACCGTCCCCGTTGTCAATAAAACATTTATTTCTAATGATAAAATATGATTAATAAGTGGAACAAGCGCAAGTGTTTCTCCCACACTTGCTGCATGCAACCAAACTAATGAACCTTGAGGACGTAGAAGGGAGCTTTTACCTAAACGCTCTTTTTTGCGACACCACTCTTCTTTTCCACGGATAGCACGAAAAAACAAATAAAAAGGGATAACAGGATATAAGCAAAAGCCAATCATCCGATAGGTTAAAAGAGCCGCATGTGCCTTTAATTCTACCATTTAACATCACCTCAGCCAGCTGTTTTGAGATATCTATAGGCTTATTTTGTTAAAAAATTCATCAACACTCTTTGGTTTACATCCTTAAGACTATCCATATCTTGGATACAAAACATTTCTCCTGTGAGAAAATTGAAGAAGCTAAAGGAAAAAAAATGTAATTTTATCCCCATCTTTTTTAATTTTCCTATAAGAATAGCATATACACAAAATACAATAGAATAAATAAACCATTGACTATACAACGTCTCTTTTCTAACTTTCTTTACTCTTCCATATGCAATAGGCACATTTATAGCCATATTTTTTCTCAGATTTAAAGGCATTTCAAACGTTAATAATACTCACAAATTTTTATATGAACGTAATATGCTGTACATTATTCTATTCCAATCACAATCATGTTACACTTACACTGTTTTATAAATTCCATATTTGTCTTTGCACAATCAAGAAAAAAAATAGAGCAAAAACTTTCTCAATTTGAGAACAAAACAGCTCCAAGGCAATACTACTTGTGTAAAAAAAGTAATAACAAATGAATGATATGCGCCTTTGTGTCTTTGCAATTTTCATCTAAATCTATCTTATAAATAAAGAGATATACCTCATTTCTTTCACAATAAAAACTTGCGCAAACCACCTTGTCATCTGTAAATGCTATATTTTACCAAAGGTACTTTAAAATGTATCGCCTCTTTTTTGAACTCTTTTATTCACTCTGACGGCAAATCCAGAAACTTAACCACACTCTATTCGTATAATCAGGTAATATATTGATGTATAATGATTCACCAATGCGTAACTTATCTTTAAATATCGTAAAATTCTTCTATTTAAAGCCACCTTATGTTGCAGCAATTAAAACTTTTTGCTTACGCACGACAGGTGGAGAGGGGCGTAGATAAAAACATACTGAAAAAGGCATACTAATACCTCTTATGCCCTCTCTCAAGTGCTAAAATTTATTCTCATCGTTTGAGCTCGCAAAGTGTACAATGATGTAAGAGAAGAATTTTTATTAATATTTTTAAGCATAAAAGATGGTGATATAATAACGGATTTTATTCCTTGCGCAAACACCATTATGAAATGGATTTGACACCTTGAGAAAGGTTCCCTTAGGAAATTATATGAGTTTACAACAATAATAGCATTTTATTCCACGGCGTTCTGTTTTTCTTAAAGGGCATGCCTATGAGAGAGCACGATAAACGAGCGTAAGATAGCGGATATAATGACCAAATATTCAAGCTTTACTCTGCATCGTCTGTTTCAGTATCAAGACACTGATGCAAATCCACGATGTAATAACGTTGTAATGCATTATCGACACTGCTTTGTGCTTTTGCCTGCCATGCTTCTTTAGCGGATTGGTAATTTGAGAAAATACCAACCACATCTAAATCATCAGGATTCTTAAATTGATTACTTTTAAGATTTTTTAATTCACCACCAAATACAAGGTGTAAATATTGTTTTTTTTCGTTGGCTTCAGTCATATGTGCCTCCATATCATTCAGATAATTTTAGCGCGCTTTTATGTGATTAAACTAACTTTGCTTGACGAACAACATCTATCATATCTTGACAGCAATTATTTTTACCAGCAATTAAAAGTCCATATTGATAAGGTTCAATTCCATAAGATAGTAAAGGAGCATCAAGCGATAAAAAGCATCCCCCACACTCCTGCAAAATAAGATCAGCCGCGGCAATATCCCATTCATGACAATTCGGACGAACTAACACGATATCGATCTCGTCTTGAGCAACAAGAACAATACGATAAGCAAGAGAGGGAAGATAATGGTAAAGACTGACTCGATTAAGAAAATCATTTGGTAATTTTTGTGCGAGCGATTTATCAAGCGAAATTTTATATTTTCGATGCACCTGAAAGGCTAAACGAGGAAGTTTTATCCCATTTAATGTCGCCCCTCCACCCGTGACAGCTGCATAAACATCTCCTTGAGCCGGACATTGTAGAACACCCACAATAGGACGCCCATTCTCAATAATGGCAACTGAAATACACCAATAAGGATTGCCAGAAAGAAAACCTCGTGTTCCATCAATAGGATCAACCACAAAGGAGCGTTCATAACTTTGTTGTTTTCTATTATCTTTTGTTTCTTCTGAAATCCATCCATAATTTGGACGTGCTCCAAGAAGTTTCTCTTTCAAAAAATGATCAACAGCAAAGTCTGCCTCACTGACCGGTGAATTACCCTCTTTCATCCAAACATCCAACGTGCATCCAAAATACCGCATTGCTAAATCTCCTGCCTCTCGACAAACCTCACGCAAAAGATTTAAATCAGAAGAATGATGCGTGTTATTTTCCTGCAAGTGTCATCCCTTCAATTAACAATGTTGGAGCCGCTGTACTATAACGCCGATCAATATCATTGGCTGGTGTTAAATGTGCTAACATATGAAGCAAATCAGAACCCAGCGTTACTTCACTCACTGGATAAGCAATTTCACCATTTTCAATCCAAAAACCAGAAGCACCCCGACTATACTGACCGGTAACAAAATCAATGCCATGGCCGAATAATTCTGTCACATAAAATCCATTTCCTAAATCTTTTATCATATCGCAAGGTGATACTAAACCCGGTTCAATAGCAAAATTTGTACTTGTCGGCTGCACCAATGACCCCGAACGCATACCGTGTCCATTTGTTTGAAGTCCCAATTCACGTGCTGTGGATGATGAAAGAAGCCAGTTTTTTAAAATACCATTTTCAATAATATTGAGTGTTTGCCCCTCTATCCCTTCTCCATCAAAAGGATGAGAAGCATTTCCCCGTAATCGCAAAGGCTGATCGGTCACATTAATGCCTTGTTTCATTACCGTTTTGCCTAAGAAATTTTGTAAAAGACTTGTTTTGCGTGCTACAGATGCTCCATTGACCATAGAGGCGATATGCCCTGCAATTCCACGCGCTGTACGCGGACTAAAAATAACATCAACGCCTCCTGTTGCTGCACGAACGGCTCCCACACGGCGAACAGCACCAAACCCTGCATTCTTTCCCACAGTTTCTGTATCCTCTAAATCAGAAAAATGTAAGGCTGTTGTGTAATCATAATCCCGCTCCATCTGTGTCCCTTCCCCCGCAAGAGCACTGCAAGAACGTGAAAAGCAACTGGAGCGATAGGCACCACAAAAACCATCGCTGGTCACAAGAATAAACCCACTACGGCCATAAGCTGTTGCAGCGCCGCCAGAATTGCTTACGCCTTTAACATCAAGAGCTGCAGCTTCTGTTTTTAAAGCATCCTCTGTTAAAAAATGACTGCTGGGTACAAAATCATCAAAAAGATCGAGATCTTTAGGATTCTTAACCAAACACTCTTTATCTGCCAAACCCTCAAATAAACTATCGGGAGAAGCTTTAGCCATTGCAACAGCACGTTCTGCAAGCTCTTGCGGATAAGACGCTAAATTAGCAGAAACACTTGCTACTTTTTTTCCAACAAAAACCCTTAGAGTAAAATCATTGCTCTCCGCTGCTTCTGTCGATTCGACTTTCCCAAAACGGACAGATACACTGGTAGAATGCGCATGAACAATAACAGCATCAGCAGCATCCGCCCCAGAACGCCTTGCCGCTTCAATCAACGACGCCGCTTTCTCAATCTGGTTCTTGTCAGTCATTCATAGACTCCCTAAAATATTTTATTATTTACCTTGATACGCACTCTGACAAATTTATACCAATCAGAATATAACTCTTGTGTGTTCATTCATAAAATTACGCACGTCTTATGCATTCTTTTTCTTTTAATGCATTAAATCACTTCCCTGTTAGCTTCTTTATGAAAAGTGGTAATATGTCGTAAAATCTCTTTAGTTTCAAGATTTCTCATGGTCCCTTATCATTTTAAAAGCGAAATCTGCAACTCACAATCAGATCAACAGAAAACCTCGTAAATCAATAGAAGACTTAGCAATAACACTCAGATTTAAGCCAAAATCTTCAAAAATTCAAAAAGCATAAAACAACCTAAAACACACGCCTTTTGTTCTCTGAAGTGTCAAATAACCTCCCTCATCCCTATAGCGTTCTTTAATGTCTGCACAAGAATCAAGAAAATGATTTATCTTTTTGGATATTGCTTTAACTTCTATAAGCTCTCTCGTAATGAAATGACAATCTTGTAACCATAAATAGTGTAAAATACCATGACAATACTGGCTAAAACTTCACAAGAGCAGAAAAGAGTTTCTACAATTTTCTTATTTTCAATGAAAAAATCATCTTATAAGTTTTTATATAAAAAATAAAATTTTATGACTTTTATAAGATCTTTAGGGAAAAATTAATCCCGTAAGATGATTTGACACGCTCTCAATGGCTAATTAAAAAGCTTATTGATTTGTAATATACTCATAACTGATTTCATCCTAACAAGGCTATAATTTCTGTATCTTTTTTAAGATCAACTTCTTTATGAAGACACATCAGATAGCTTTATTTTCAGTAAGAGCGCGTCTGCTCATTTCAATCATTGCACCGCGAAGATGTAACTTAATTTTTGATCCAATAATCATTCCAAAGAAAGGAGAAAGTAAACCAGACATCGTTACAGTATGACGAATTTTGTTATTTGAAGAACCAGATTTGCTTGAACAAATATATTCATGATCAAAACTCATGCGTGTAAGAGGAAGTTTTGCATAATCAGAAAAACAAACATTTTTTATAACTTTATCAAGTGTAAAAGTTACTATTGGTCCTTTTTTAGGTTTCATGCGTCCTACAGCGCCTTCTTTAAAAGCACCAGAAAGTTCTACCCATTCAAGTTCATGATCCCAGCAAGGCCATGTTGCTACGTCCTCCCACATAGACCAAATCTGCTCTGCACTTGCTTGTGTACTAATTTCTTCACTATGCGTCCATTTAAACATAATAATCTCCCCCTTTTTTACAAAATCAGGTATCTTCAGTGACAAAGAGTAATATATCAATTACTCTTAAAATTGTATAACGATAAGATATTTAATCTTCTCAAGTGTCTTTAATAGGTAATGATTAAGTCAACAAGCGATATTAATAAAATAAACACACAAATGTTCAGTATAGATAAACATTATTGTCTCCCTTAAATAAAAATATCTGTTTTTTTAAGTCCATACAATAACAAAAAGAGAATTTACGCACCATTTAAGATATCAATGTCAACGACATGGCTTAAAACTTTCCACTGTTGATAAAACATTGACGATGAAGGTGTAACCGAAAAAGGAGAAAAAAGATGTCACAATTGTTGTCGTGAAATATATCTCCTATTGAAGAAGGAATATTGATCGGTAGTAAAGTTCATAATACACGAAAGCTTTGATAATGCGTTTCGCTTTTAATGTCGCTGAAATTAATAAATCAGCCCATAACTTACAAAAATGAGCAGCAACACATACTGCCAACTCAGGTACAATACTATTTACACCTCAAAGCACTTTTTGTCTCGACAGAAAATTAGAGGACATCTCTTATTATAAAAGGCTCGCCCTTAGAGCTATAAAAAAGCTCCAAAAAATAGAGGGATTAAGATAAAAAGCATAATGAAGTTAAAACGCATCAATTTCTTTAACATTAGAATCTTTTATTGATTTTCTGCTTCACCTTGAAAGAAACCATATAAAATAAAGGAAACTGTAAAGAAGTTTTTTTGTCCTGCCGGAATAAAAAAGAATTTTCTCAAGATGTAAGTAATCGTAATTTATAAAGACGTATTGCTGTCTCACCATAAAAACGTTCATCATCTAGATAAAAGACGTCAGGTAAATGAATGATTGTATCTTTCTTTTCTTCAAGTACGAAGAGTGTATCCGCTTTTGCCCACCCCCCTCGCAAAGCTTCTACAAAAGCCCGTTCACCTAAACAACGACTATAGGGAGGATCAGCAAAGATAACATCAAATGGAAGCATTGTTCCAATCTTGCCAAGTTTTGTTGCATCACGACGCAAAATCCGTCCGATCGACTGTAACTCAAAGGCTTCGATATTTTTTTGAAGCAAACCACGCCCCTCAACCGAATTTTCAACAAAAACAGCAACCTTTGCTCCACGTGAAAGGGCTTCAATGCCTAAAGCACCAGTACCAGCAAAAAGATCAAGGATGCGTTTATTGGTCCAAAACTGTTCTTCACGGCTAGAAAGAATATTAAAAAGGCTTTCTCGCGTACGATCACTCGTTGGACGAATCGACTGATCAACAGGCGAAAACAAAACACGCCCAGCAAATTTACCGCCGATAATCCGCACGTGGTCCTCCAAATCGCTTCGAAGTTTTTGCACCATCTCTATGTGGTTTAGATTTTTTCAGTGCACCACTAAACGATTTTACCTTGTCTTTTCTCTCAAAAGAACGTTCATCAGAACCACCTCTTATCATTTTCTCTTTATCCTTAGAAAAGTGATCTTTCTTACTAAATGCACGCCTCTCATCGTAAGATGTTTTGCCACGTTTTTGAACAAAACTTCCCCCTTTTTCTTTCTGAAAGTGATTGTCTTTTTGTTTTTCCTTGCCTTGATGAAAGGATTTTTTACCAGTCAAATCTCTCTTATGAGCCTGCGATTTCTCCTCATTATAGGAAAGCTTCCTCCTCGCACTCTGCGGACGTGCACCAGGAGCCATCCAAACATTCGCACGACGAGATCGCGGTAGAAAACGCTCTGCTTTTCCTTCCTCACTTTTCCCTTTATTCATATTCTCATGAGACTTTGCATCTAATCGTGCGCGACCATGCTCAACAGAACGATCTCTAGGGTGGCGCCGTATCGCTCTTTCACTTGAAAAGACCCAACCATCATTGGCAACGGAAACATCCTTCTGTCTTTGCTTTTCCGCAGCAACCGCAGAATTTGAAAAGGGTTTCAGAATAGGAGCATCAAAATCGGCATTGGCCTGCATAATCAAACGCTCTCCCAACTGATCTCGTAACATCCGACCTTTTAATTCTTGTACAGCTCCTTCTTCTAAATCAGAGAGATGAAATGGGCCATAAGAGACACGAATTAAACGATTAACGGATAATCCCAATGCCCCTAAAACATTCTTTATTTCACGATTTTTTCCTTCTCGCAAAGAAACAGAAAGCCATATATTAGCCCCTTGTTCCCGTTCAATTGAGGCTTCAATTGAACCATAGAAAATTCCATTAATCGCAATACCATTTTTAAGGTTATCCAGCGCGCTCTGCTTTACTTTTCCATGGGCTCGGACGCGATATTTGCGGACCCACCCCGTCACAGGAAGCTCTAATACGCGCGCTAAGCCACCATCATTGGTTAAGAGCAAAAGCCCCTCCGTGTTAATGTCAAGCCTTCCAACAGAAAGAACGCGCGGCATTCCTTTTGGTAAATGGCTAAATACTGTAGGTCTACCTTCCGGATCACGGTTCGTGGTGACAAGCCCTGCTGGTTTATGGTAGAGCCATAAACGTGTTCGTTCTATAGGAGGTAAAGGTTTGCCATCAACTTTAATAACATCAGAGCGGCTAACATTAAAAGCAGGTGTTGTCACAACTGTACCATTCACAGAAACACGACCTGCAACAATCATCATTTCCGCATCTCGACGCGAGGCAACGCCAGCACGCGCTAACCTTTTAGCAATCCGTTCACTCTCATTATTTTCATTCATTTGCGTTTCAAACCAATTTTTGCCAGTATGTTCAGAAAATTATTCACATGCACCATACCGCTTATCCTGAAAGACGAAGTAGCACAATCATTTATCATTTTCTATCCTTTAACTACAATAACGTATCCATTGACTTGCAAGTTTGTTTTAAACACTTAAAAAATAAAGGTATTCTTTTCATTATAAAAGCGTAATAAATTATTCATGCTATAACATTCTTTATCGAGAAATCTTTAAGTTCTCCACTGCCCTCATAGAAAGAACATTATGACTTTGACACCCATGGAAATAGCCCTTTTGGAAGCGCAGTGGGCTGCAAAAAAAGATGAAGTTCCCGTAGGCGCTGTCATTACACGTGGAAAAGCTATCATCGCACGTGCTGGGAACTTTATAAAATCTGCCTATGACCCTACGGGACACGCAGAAATGCGCGCAATCCGTATGGCTTGCGAAACATTACAAAGCGAAAGGCTTCCTGATTGCGATCTTTATGTCACACTTGAGCCTTGTGCCATGTGCACCGCTGCCATTTCATTTGCACGCATACGACGTCTGTATTATGCAACAAATGATCCTAAAGGAGGAGCTATAGAAAATGGCCCACGTTTTTATCAGCAACCAACCTGTCATCACAAACCTGAAATTTATTCTGGTTTTAAAGAAAAAGAAGCTGCTCAATTACTTAAAGATTTTTTTATCCAAAAGCGATGCTAAAAACAATTCTTTATCCATAACTTTCACTCTTTAGAAACTATCCTATTCCTTAAAAAAGACAATTAATCCTTCTAATATAGCGAAAACTCTTTTGAAGCATTTTCCCTCTAACACTCTATTTAGTACTGCAGATTGCTTCTATTGGATTGATTCATTCATTTATGAGAATAATTCATTGTTTTATCTATAAAAATCTCTTTCTTGCACACCACAAAGTGGATTACCATCTGAATAAAAACAATTTAGAAAAGACTAAAAATGTCTCTTATAAAGATATTCAAACGCAAAAGCTATTCAACATTAAAGGCCAGTAAATACAATGATGATACCAAGTGCTCCTTATAAGTATAAGGATGGTTGTGCACAATAGATTTTACGTTATATCCTCCAAACAAGCGACGCTGTGAAATGGGGCTGAAAACCTTGATAGATGTTTCTTGTAAGGAAAATACAGCACCACTCTCTTGATGCTATTGCCATATTGCTATTTCATGCTCCCCTGCTGCAAAGGGAAAGCTCTGCGCGGACGAGGACTTGGTCTTATAAGTAATAGGAAGAATATTTCACATGCTTTAATATTTTTCCTTTTCCCTAGCGACCAGGAGCGGTCTTTGCCGGTTGGCGATAACTTAATGGTGGTTCCGTGAGATAGCGACGATATTTTGGGCTTCCAGCTTGTGCTCTTTGACGTCGTAAATATTCTTGTCGTTGTTTTGCATTTAACTGTGAAGGATTTTCTGAACTAACGCCATTAACTGAAGATCCTTTATGAGGAAAAGAATGACTTTCTTGATGCTGTCTTGATGCTGCTCCTTTATTGATAGATCTATCCTGTTGTGGCACCGGCAAAAACCGACGTGCGCTAGGACTTGGTATCACAAGTTCTGGGCGAGGCTTTATAACAATCTGACTGCTGTTATTTACTGGTGTTAATGAAGCAATATTAGCAACATCCTCAAAAAACTGTATCGAAACCGGTTTATTTGTCCCATAGGTAGGAGCAGATAAATTACATCCTGTTAAAACACAGCATATACCTAAAATTCCTGCTGGAAATATTTTTACTTCACGTTTTCTCACTGCTTATTCCATTTCCTAAGTATATGGCTGATTCATATTCCCGCTATTTATGAGAGAACGGTCCATACACAAATTTCCCCCCCTGCAGATAAAACAACGGAATCTACTCCCTATCATAAAAAACGATATTCATCAATACGGGAAATCTGCTTTCACTTCTTTCTCTTGATCTAAAATTTTAAATCTTGCCAAGAATTTTTAATTCTCGCAAAGCAGCTGCATCACGAGCAGAGACATCCGGATAAGCTGGATCACTCCCAACATCTTGTGTATAACGCCATGACCTAGCACATTTTTTCCCCAACGCCTTCTGTGAGTATACACCAACACCTTCAACATCATTCAAAGTAAAAGCATCGGAAGGCATTGTATCCTGCACAATTGTGAGAGCACTGGTGATACAGATTTCTGCCATATCCACATTTTCTAATGCCTCTCGTAGAACTGGATTGGAAATAAAAACAATAGGAGCTGCTTCTAACGAGGAACCAATACGCTTATCAGCACGCTCAAGCTCTAAAGCTCCTGTCACAACTTTACGGACCTGTCGAATTTTTTTCCAACGCTCAGCTAAAGATTCGTTTTGCCATTCTTCTGGTACAGAGCGAAATTGTTCCAAATGTACCGATTGGGTTTCTGGATAACGCTCTAACCAAGCTTCCTCCATCGTAAAAGGCAACATTGGAGCAAGCCATGTCACCATTCGTTCAAAAATCTCACGAACAACCTGCAAAGAAGCTTTACGTTTTTGTGATGAAGGTGCATCGCAATAAAGAGAATCTTTGCGGATATCAAAATAAAATGCCGATAACTCAATGATTGAAAAATCTAATAATGCACGCATAATCTTTTTAAAATCAAATTCATCGTAAGCGTGATTAATCAATTGATCAAGTTCAAAAAGCCGATGTAATATAAATTTTTCAAGATCTGGCAGTGCGCTATAAGATATTTCTTCTCCTTCATCGTAGGCTAAAGTTCCAAGCATCCAACGAATTGCATTGCGTAGTTTACGATATGAATCCACATTGGTTTGAAGAATCTTCTTACCTAAACGCTGATCTTCCCAATAATCAGTTGTCATGACCCAGAGACGAAAAATATCAGCTCCAGATGTTTTAATGATCTCTTGCGGAACAACCGTATTGCCTAAAGACTTAGACATTTTCTTACCATTCTCATCCAAAGTAAAACCGTGTGTGATCACTGTCTTATAGGGAGAACAAGCACGCGTACCACAGCTTTCCAATAGAGAAGATTGAAACCATCCACGATGTTGATCTGAACCTTCAAAATAAACATCTGCAGGCCATTTTAAATCAGCCCGATCTTCTAATACAAAGCTATGACTTGCTCCAGAATCAAACCAAACATCCAAAATATCATAAACCTGCACCCAAGGCTCATGCGCACGATCACCTAAAAAACGTTCACGTGCTCCTTCAGCAAACCATGCATCTGCTCCTTCTGCTTCAAAAGCCTGTAAAATACGCTCGTTGACACCTTCATCTTTTAAAACAACACCATCCTCATTGGCAAAAATACAAATAGGAACCCCCCAAGAACGTTGACGAGAAAGAACCCAATCAGGACGATCTTCTATCATAGAAGCAAGGCGGTTTTGTCCAGAAGATGGCACAAAACGCGTTTTTGAAATAGCTTCCAAAGCCCGACTGCGTAAAGTTGAACCATCCCCAAGATCTTTATCCATTGAAATAAACCATTGTGGTGTATTGCGAAAAATAACTGGTTTTTTCGAACGCCAACTATGGGGATAGGAATGCTTTAAACGCCCCCGTGCAAACAAGCGATCTGCTTTAATTAAAGCGTTAATGACCTCTTTATTGGCATCACCCATTTTTCCATTATCATCAATAACACGTGCCGGTCCCCCTTCACGATCCAGCCCCAAACCCGGAACATCTTTCGTATAGAAACCCGCATCATCAACAGGAAACGGTATCGATGTATCAATCCCCGCTTGCTCTAATAAAAATTTATAATTATTCCAAATTTCAAAGTCCTCACGCCCATGGCTTGGTGCTGTATGGACAAAACCTGTCCCCGCACTCTCTGTCACATGGGCCCCCTCAAGCAATGGAATTTTATAATTATACGCTCCAGCCAAACCTTTCAATGGATGAGAAAGAATAAGAACTTTCAATTCATCAGCAGAAACAGTACGTAAACGTTTCAAAACAAGTTTGGCTTTTTCTGCGCAACCCATAGCGAGAGCATCTGCAAAGAGAAGTTTTTCTCCGACTTGAGGACCAAAATCATTTTCAGCACTTTCAACTTCGTAAAGACCATAAGAAATCTGCGAGGAATAACTCACTGCGCGATTGCCTGGAATTGTCCATGGCGTTGTTGTCCAAATGACGACATAAGCACCATATAAATCATCAGAATTTGCTTCAAAAATAGGAAACTTAACCCAAATCACCTCTGATTCATGATCATGATATTCAATCTCTGCCTCTGCCAAAGCTGTACGCTCCACCACAGACCACATCACCGGCTTAGAACCACGATAAATCTGATCTGACATCGCAAATTTTATCAATTCACTCGCAATGCGTGCTTCTGCTTCAAAAGCCATTGTGGTATAAGGCACCTTAAAATCTCCCACAACACCGAGGCGTTTAAATTCTTCACTTTGAACGGTTACCCAATGTTGTGCAAATTCACGACACTCGTGACGAAATTCATTAAGAGGAACTTCATCTTTATTTTTTCCTTGTGCGCGATATTTTTCTTCGATTTTCCATTCAATTGGAAGCCCATGGCAATCCCAACCAGGAACATAATTTGCATTAAACCCCCGCATTTGAAATGAACGAACCACCACATCCTTTAGAACTTTGTTTAAAGCATGCCCAATATGAATATGACCATTTGCATAAGGTGGACCATCATGAAGAATATAAAATGGACGATCTTTTGCTTGTTGGCGCAATTGCGCATAAAGCCCCATATTTTCCCAACGTGCCATTAACTCAAGCTCTTTTTGCGGAAGCCCTGCACGCATAGGAAAATTTGTCTGTGGGAGATAAAGAGTTTTTGAATAATCTATTGTTTCATTTTTCACAGTCATTGTGAAATATTCCTGTCCACTTTTACGATTTCATTTTTGCATAACTTCCCTGAACCCTGCAACTCTGGTTTTTATCTATAGGGAAAGCCGAGCTTATCATTCGTATTAAGCAGCGATCAAGAAAATATATCATCATACTTTATGGGCTTTATCATGAAATTTGCAAAAAAAGAAACCAAAAAATGAGCTTAAAAAAATAAAGGCCCCACTGATAGTGGAGCCTCTTAAAAATTTACTCGTAAAACAGATTAAAATTTATAAGCTACACCAACACGGAAATCATTGGTTTTGTAGTTAACTTCAAGCTTTTCCTTTGCAAATTTCTTTTTACCAAAATCGGAGTAACGATATTCTGCACGCACAATGACATTATCCAGCACCGAGAAATCAACGCCACCACCAAGAGTGTAACCAATCATGGTTTTAGTTTCATCGGTTAAGTTTTTAGAAGCAACAACGCTTCCATCTTCACCCTTAACGGATATTGATACAGTGTCTTGGAACTGCCCATAAGCAATACCACCCGCAAGATAAGGCATAAAGCGATCAGCAGCAAAACCGATACGTACCCGTGTAGCACCACCCCAATTTTGTTTGAAAGTATGATTTACAGTTTCAACTTCATCCTCTTGATCAAGACCAAGTTCAGAAGCCATCTTTTTCATTTGTTCTATACCATATACGCTGGTATTACCCTTATCCGCCGCTTGTTGACTCTGTGCTCCATTAGGACGGGAAGTATGTGGGTTAGCACCAGGGCCATACCCACTTGAGTGAGACGCACCATGCGGATTAGCATTATTTCCACTACCATGGGCACTATGATGAGCTCTGTTTTCCGCTCCACTTGTTCCATTGGAATTATTTGTCTCTGACCCATTGGATGTCCTTGATCTCGCCAGGGCAAGCTCTCTGCTCGGGACTGTTCTTTCTGTTAATGATGTTGGTTGTGCCGATGTAGATACTTTTACTGCTGACTGACTTGTTTTTGATTTTGTTGATGAGACAGGGGAGGCTGACGCTTTTTCAATCGTTGATGCAGGCATACCCCTTACGCCAGAGGAAGTTTGTTTAAATGGCGCTGGCGCTGCTGGCGCTGCTGGCGCTAGCGCTGCTGACGCTGACGCTGCTGACGTTGGCGCTGGCGCTGCTGGCGCTGCTGACGCTGACGCTGGCGCTGGCGCTGCTGGCGCTACTGGCGCTAGCGCTGCTGACGCTGACGCTGCTGACGTTGGCGCTGGCGCTGCTGGCGCTGCTGACGCTGACGCTGGCGCTGCTGGCGCTGGCGCTGCTGGCGCTGCTGACGCTGGCGCTGCTGGCGTTGGCGTTGGCGTTGACGCTGGCGCTGCTGGCGTTGGCGTTGACGTTGACGCTGTTGGCGTTGGCGTTGACGTTGACGCTGTTGGCGTTGGCGTTACTTCTTGCCCTGACTGGCTTTTTCCTGATCTTTGATTGTTTTGCACAGCTCGCTCTTGAGTGGATGAACGCTTTTCTCGTTTAGGGAATGTTAAAGCAGTTTCTTTCTGTTGGACTGGTCTCAATATTGTTGATCTGCGAGATCTTCCCACTGCACTTTCTACTGTAACGTTATCAGCCGTACCTATCGTAATTGTCTTTGTGTGCTTTTTTCCAGACACCATTAAATCCGTATCAATACTAAAAATAAAGCTGTCACCGAGATCAATATTAGAACCTGCATAAAAACCACCAGCAAAACCTGAAAGTTTAGGAGAAAACTCTTTATCCAGTGGATAACTTTTTTCTTGACCTACAATAGCCATATCAGCCTTGCTCGAAAAGCCACCAGCTTGGACACCTAAATAAAGCCCCGTCCATGAAAAAGCGGGGGCAACAATAGTAGAAGAAGGAGTCGATGGCGTTGTCTGATGAGGAATCAGTACATCAGCAGCTAGCGCTGTGGACGCTGAAATTAAAGAAAAAATAGACGCTGTTATTAAACGTTTTGTATTCATAAAATATCTCCAAATATCCAAAATGGAATGTATATAGAGCATCTTTTTTGAAATATCTGTAGCAAAAATGACACACTCACAAAAAAATAAAGAAATTGTGAAAATAAGGCTTCTTAACTATTTAATTTTTCATCCAATGAAAATTTATCAACTAAACCATACTGAAATTATGTGTCTTAAAGTTGGATTCATTTTCATTCAATTTTCGCACAACTGTTAATGGTAATACTTTTTATAAATTTCTTTTACCTAAATCTCAATAACGGTATTCTGCACACAATAGGATATTGCTTATCATTGAGAAATCAGTGCCAGCGCAAATAATAAAACCCAATCATTGGCTTTTCTACCCAAGTACCATCAAAGTTTCATCTATTTACTAACATGGTCTATCTTTGATATTTTATTTGTATCTTAAATTACGAAAAACAAAAACGCAAAAAAACGTGTCTGACTTTTTATGCTTGAGGACGCTCCAGAAAATACTGGAATAACTGGCATCAAGAGAAACTATTCCCCCTGCAAGCTTGACACCTGCTGTCCAACCAGCAAACTTCTCATTCATGGCAATGCATTGATCTATAATGACAATTTACTGTTTTGTATGTTGAATGAGAATCCCCAATAACGTAAGATTCTCTCATTTCAAAGGTGTTTATCTTAAATCAATAAAACCATTTACTTGCACATCAAAAGCGGAGCTGGCGTATGGATAAAACTGTATAAGAAAAGACTAAAAATGGCTCTTATGAACCGTCTTAATGCAAAGGCTGGCAACATAGGGGCTGGCAAATATAACGATAGTGTCGGCTTATAAAACCATACAAAGGTTGTGCAAAAACCCGACCATAGTCCAAACTAACAAAGGGGCGAAGTTCTCCAAAAGTCTTTTTAAAAATTTCATTGTTGCACCACGGAAGGTTCTCAGCATCAAGTCATTACGGATAAAAACATTATTACCAAAAATCAAACTCTCTCATATCCCATGAACATTGGAAGCACCCCCAATGAAATCTGCTCTGCAGCCAATAAATTATGCGGTGAATATTGTCCACTTAAAAGATTGCTTAATACAAAATTCCACCCACTCACTTGAAAGGGCGTCATGACACTGATCGTACCGGTAAATTTGGCAAATTAAGACTCCGCATCCCTCGCTCCTGGATCAGGTTTTAACCGAATGAAAAAGGAGAAATCCTTGCCAATAAATGACATCAAAAATTTAGGTTTCCCCTAACATTTGACGAGAATATAAAATCGCAAAATTGATGCCACTATATTGACGGAGTCCCCCCCCCAATCTTATTGCCAAGAAGGTAATTATTGGTTCTTTTTATACCCTAGTCTGGGATATAAAAACGCGCTGTGACATAGCCTTTATCTAAATAGACTTTAGTTAACTGTTTGATTAAAAGCTGGATATTAGAAAGAGTTATACATCTTCCAACATAAGGATCTGTTACCCGCCGCTATAGAACGCTTTTTGATATGATAGTAAGCCCCATCAACAATAATATCATGAATTTGAAAGCCGTATTCACTCCCCCAAAGTGCTCCCTTTTCCTTTAGAAGGCGTTGTAATGCCTTGAAGCGTCAAGGAGTCGCGAATAACGAACATTTCTAATCTTATAAAAAGCAAAAATTAGAAAAAATATCAAAAAAGCCCATAAATTAATTGACAATAAAAAAGCATAGTGACGGACTATATGCCGTGTTTTCTAGCACCCAGTCCCCTTATAGAAGGTTAATAGAAAATTTAAATAACGACAAGGATTGAGCTATAATAACTATATCAAAAAAAACACTACAATTTCTTCTAACATTGTAAATAAAAGTGTGTCTGTTAATAAACAAGAGTCTGCAAAAAATACGTTACTATTCTGAAATATGTGGTCAAGTCTATGGTAATTCTGGGGTCTATGAGCAAAGTCTTCATCTCTCAATATGCAAAGATTTATGATAATGCTTATGTCTATGGGCAAAGTTAAAATTTCTAGAAGTCCCAAGATTTATGGATTAACCTATATTTACGGAAACATGAAAACCCCTCTTTCTCACAACAAAAACAATTCTTTGAGAACAAAAGCGTGATTTACGCCATAGGGAAATTGCGCATGAAATAAAGAAACAATAATGATAAATTCATAATTAGCTACTATAGCAAAGAATATGTTTTTTCTTATAACGAACTTCAAAAAATTATGATGAAAACTTGTATTGGTAATAAAAATGCTGAAACTCTCTCTTGAAGAGATTTGCTATTTTTCTTTTTATTGCCAATACGTACGACTTCAATCTTCTAACGAAAGAAATCTATAAGCTCTCCCCCAAAAGCGGTGGCATGATCCCTTTCGTCTCTATCGACAGATGGGGTAAGATCATTAAGTCTAAACCTGAACTTGATAGTATAACCTTTCTAAATTTACCAAAAAGACAGAGTGAACTCATTCTGATGTACAATAGCAATGTTCCATACCAAGCAATTGATAAGAAATATATTATGGTTGGTATTGAGCGTCGTAAAGAAACACCAGAAATAGCTAGAAACTTTCTGAAAGATCTTAATGGATTTTTTAATTAGGCATGATTTATGAGCGCAATATTATAAGTTTAAATGAAGAAACTCTGTCGTAAAAAATAATATAATTATAAAAAATAAAGAATAATCCAAAATAAAATCGCTGCATAATTTCACTTCATATAAGAAATTACAGGTTATCAACACCGATAAAATGTTGAACTTACAGCGTAATTATTATCTATCATTTATGAAATTTTTTAAGAAAATCTGAAGAATATCTTTTTATATCCGCAAGTAAAATATAGAGTGTGTGATAATATAGTAATAGAAAAAAGTAGAGGCTCTATCTTTAATAGAGCCTCTAAGAGGTTTATTTTGTATTTCTAATTTCATTTTTATGAAATTAGAATTTGTATGCAACGCCAACACGGAAGTCATTGGTTTTGTAATTGAATTCACGTGTATCGTTTGCGAATTTCTTTTTACCAAAATCAGAATAACGGTATTCTGCACGCAACAGAACGTTGTCTGTCATTGCGAAGTCAACACCACCACCAATAGTGAAACCAACCATTGTCTTCGTGTCATCAGCCCAAGTACCACCCATCAAATCTACAGTTTGCTTATTCTCTTCTGGCAACTTTTCATCCCCATCAGCTTTCTGCTCAACTTTAGCTCTCTCTCCTTTTCCAGCAACGGATTGGATACCCTGCACTTGCGCATAGGCAATACCCCCAGCAACATAAGGCATAATGCGGTCAACAGCAGCAAAACCGATACGAACGCGGGTAGCACCAGACCATTTTTCTTTGTAACTGTGCGTTTCCGTTACTTGGTCATCTTTTATAAATTTTTGCTGTCCTGTTAGTTCAACCTTAGCTTTTGTAAGGGCATCATTAAAAAATGTTGCATCTTTTTCAGTAAGAGTCGATTCACGAGCTGTTTTTGATTCTCCACGGTCTGCCCAAACAGCATCGGTTTCAACACCAAGAATAAGGCCACTTCCAAGGTCTACGTTAGATCCTGCATAAATACCCCCCATGAAACCAGAAGGACTTGGTGTGTTATCTTTTTTGAAAAGCTCTCTGTCTTCTCCTGGAATAGTTATTTTGGTTTTACTCGAAAAATTGCCGATTTGACCACCCAGATAAAAACCTGTCCAAGAGAATGATGGGGCTGTAACCACTGCTGGTGCAACTTCATGAGGAATTATAACATCAGCTGCATTTGCTGCAGAAACTGAAATCAACGTGACAACAGAAGTTGCCATTAAAAATTTTATATTCATAATTTTGCTCCTAAATTCACTATAAATGATTTTACAAGGTTACAGAGCAAAAATCTGTAGTAAAAACATCACAATTACAAATAAAAAGCCCAGAAAACAGCGGTTTTATCAAAGATAAAAATTTCTTGGAAATTTAATTTTTTATTAATACTTTGTATTCATAATTGCCATTTTGATGAAATTAGAACTTGTAAGAGCTCCAACACGAAAGTCATTGATTTTGTAGCCTAGTCTAAGATAGTCCTTTGCAAATTGCTTCTTACAAAAATCTGAGTGACAGTTTGTGTATGCATCAAAACATTGTCTGTCATTGCAAAGTTAATGCCACCACCTACAATGTTGTAACAAACTATCGTCATCGTTTCAGTGATTCATATTCTTCTTTAAAGACAGTGTAGACTAATCCGGTCTAAAAATATTCCTGTGATTCATGTGAAAATGTCTCCTATGTCGAGGTGACTCTAGAGGCAAGCTCTACTCAAGAATATTCATCTCACATAAACACCTCATGTGGGAAGTTTTATATGCACCTATCGCTCTTAATGCTAGAGTTTTTACAATATAATAAGATAAAGGCCTCGTTAAACGAGACCTTTATATTTTTTGTATTAATTACGTTATTTACGAAATTAGAACTTGTATGCAACACCTACGCGGAAATCGTTGGTTTTGTATTGAAGTTCCTCAGTGTCGTTAAAGTATTTCTTTTTACCGTAGTCTGAGTAACGGTATTCAGCACGTAACAGAACATTGTCTGTCATTGCAAAGTCAACACCAGCACCAAGGGTGAAACCAACGAGGGTCTTTGTTTCATCATATACGTTACCAGAAGCAACAACCTTACCAGGATTTTTATCTGCAGGCAACAATCTATCTTTTTTCACTTCAAGTGCTGAGATGCCTTGCATCTGCGTATAGGCAACACCCCCAGCGATATAAGGCATGATACGATCAGCAGCAAAACCAATGCGAACGCGGGTAGCACCAGACCACTTTTCTTTCATAGTAATACTTTCGACGTATTCATCCCCATTTTCAACTGCTAGACCATCGTTCCTTTTGATCTTAGCATCATCGAGGAGTTTATTAATCGTGTCAAGATTTTTATTAAGTACACCTCCAACATACTTTGTAAGGGAGTTAATTGTGTCTTTTTTACCAATAAAAGAGACATCTGTATCCAAGCCGAAGATTACACCATTGCCGAGATCAACATTGTAACCTGTGTATAGGCCGCCGAGCATACCGGAAAGCTTAAGATCGTGATAACCTAAAGTGCTAGAACCATTGTCAGTTTTCATTGAACGACCACCAATCTGAGCACCAAGATAAAAACCTGTCCAAGAATAGGCAGGGGCTGCTGTGATAACTGCTGGGGCTGTTTCACGAGGGACAATAACATCAGCAGCTTGTGCCGCAGAAGCTGTAGCTATAGCGATAACAGAAGTTGTTACTAAAGATTTTATATTCATAAACTTTGCTCCTAATTTATTATGAGCACAGTGCTACAAGATAACACGCAGAAAAGCTGTAGTAAAAATGACACAGTCACAGGAAATGGAGAGTTTGCCGAAGATAAAATTACTTCATAATTTCGTTTTGTACGAGAAACCACAAACTGCGTATGCAAATAACTCATTGATTTTAAATGTGATTTTTGTTTGTTGTTTATAAAATTTTTTTAATAAAATCTTAATAATGCTTTTCCACATCTACTATAAAATATATAATGTGTGATAATATAGCAACAGAAAATAATAGGGCTCTATCAGAGATAGAGCCTCTTTGTTATTTAATTTACCATCTGTTAGAATTTGTAAGCAACACCAACACGGAAATCATTGGTTTTGTAAGAAGTTTCATATTTATCATTTGAGAATTTCTTTTTACCAAAATCGGAGTAACGATATTCCGCACGGACGATAATATTATTGGTCATGGCCAAATCAACACCCGCACCAAGGGTGTAGCCAACAAGGGTCTTTGTTTCATCAGACAGAGTACCAGAAGCTATGATTTTGTCTGAATTTTTGTCTGTTATTGAAATCGATGCAGTATCTTGGAGCTGTGTATAGGCAATACCACCAGCAACATAAGGCATAATGCGTTCAGCAGCAAAACCAATACGCACACGCGTCGCACCAGCCCACTTTTCTTTAAAAGTGAAACTGTGTGTTCGTTTAAAACCCTTTTCGAGTGCATTTTCACCAATATTAATTGCAGCGTTTTTTAACATCTTGTTAATATAATTGATGTGACCTTGGTCAATAACATATGTTTTTCCTGTCTTTGTGTCATCTTTATTAGACCACATGATATCTGTATCGACACCTAAAATAAGGCCGTTGCCGAGATCAATATTGGAACCCGCGTAAAGACCACCCATAAAACCAGATAGCTTAGGTAAATAATCATCACTTACTGGAATCTTTTGTCCTTTAGCAAGAATATCCATCTTCGTTTTACCCGAAAAACCACCAATCTGCCCACCAAAGTAAAAGCCTGTCCAAGAAAAAGTTGGGGCAACAATAACGGGAGCAACCGGTGTTGGACTCGGGGGAACAATAACATCTGCTGCTTGCGCCGCTGAAACTGAAACAAAAGCGAAAGCAGAAGCTGTTATTAACCATTTCATATTCATATTTTCTCTCCATAGCTGAATATTTATTTGAACACGTCATGTCATATAGAGCCCAAACTTCAGATATCTGTAGCAAAAATGATACACTCATAAAAAAAATAAAAATCCAATCAAAGTGCCCTTAATTGCTTGATCTGTAGTCAATGAGAATGAAACGATGCCCATGCACAAATGAGTATCTTTCGTCACATTTTTCTTCTTTATGAATTTTTCAAAAAAACTATGGCATCCCCCATGTAGGACATCTTTTATTAGCTATGGAAAGATAGCCTATTGATTATAATGAAAAAATTATCTTTTCCTCTGTAATATTGAAGATACTCTCATCTTAAATCATTTTATTTAAAGTAGCCCAAATCATCCACCTCCACGTACAAGCGAACACGTGTGGATAAAATCATTTCAGCAAAAACTAAAAATGGCTTCTTATGAGAGCTTTTAATATCAAGGACAGCGAGAAAACTATTACGATCTTGAGAACAAGCCAAATGCAACTGTGCCATTTAAATTCATACAAATAAATTTATACAAACAATGTGTTTAGTTCATTATTTGTAAGACCAAATGCGCATAGCTCTTTGATTGTTTTTTACTGTAAAAATGTGTATCGCACATAAACAAAGTTTCGAATACTTCATGGATTGCAACAAGATCACATTCAATTTACCTGCTCTTTGTTTTTACTTTAAGCATTTATTGTTTTTGAAAGATTGACCATTTTTTATCTCAACCTTATAGAAATTCTTTTTTCAAAGCTTCAGCCTTCTTTGTCGGTGCTCAATTTCATACTCTTTATAAACTAAATTGAAAAAAACAATTCATAAACATTGAAACTTATATAAAAGCTCTCCCTCAAGCTGAAAAAATGAGAAATCGTTCTTAAAGTTTTCAAACAAAACCTTGCTTTAAAAATCATGAATTTGGCAGAAAAGCTCTTTGATATTTTAAATCACAGATAAATAAAGAATATTTTATCTCTAGTCGAAACCTGCCAACAAAAATTAAAAGTTTAATATTAATAAAGCTTTTTTACACTTCACGACAGCTCTCCTCCTCGACTTTGAGAAAGAGTCTTCATCAGATCCTGTATGCAAACAGCTAAGATTCTTGTCAAACGGGTTTTTCTTAGTTTCCTACTCATGTGATTGACTTAACTCAAGGATTTATGGACCAAGTCCTACTCTTGATCTACCTAGTCTCCTAAAAACACTTAAATAAAAGAGATCTCTCTGTCTTATTATAACCAAACCTCAAATGAGAGGATTTGCGACATAGACATAATAAAGTAATCTAAATCCACACGTTATATAATTTCATAAAATTTTTGACGAAAAAACACCACAATACAACATATTCTTTCACCGAAGTCTCCCTACCCCTATCTTTTGCGAACAGTACCATTCATGAACCATGTGGATAATCATAATACCCTTCGCAAAAAAATAGCTCCCTGTTTTTAAATGATAAAAAATACCTCCCTTCTTCAACACCCGAGCATAGTTACGACTCTTAATGTTATTGTTTTATTTTTTAATAACTCATTGGACCTCGTGACAATCTTGGACGTCCTTTTTTATTTGGTTTTTTTTGAGGACTATGACCTCTTTTTTTACCAAAATGAGATACAGGTACTAACTTAGCAGCCGTTATGCATTCACTGCTATTTGTGCAAGAAAGTTCCATCTGAACAACTTCAGATAAGATCTTATTCAACTGCTCTCTAGAAAAAAGATCTTTAGGAGGAACAACAGCAGATATGCCCTCTATTAACTTGTGAGAAGACAAAAAGCCCGCCCCTTGAGCAAAAGAGATTGAAGAAAAAGTAGCAAAAGCTGTAATAAAATATTTTATGTTCATAAATTTAACCTCGTAGAAATATTCATAATGGATTTTACATAGTGCCTTCATTGCCAATTTCCAGAAAAAATAGCATGTTTATAGATAAAAAGTGAAAATCCTCAAAAAACAAAGCTTTAGAGCATTTTAATTTTAAAATAAATGCAAATTACCCTGTACGGCCAACATAGAAATCACTTGTCTTACAATGAATAAAAGCACGAAGTATCGTCTGGGAACGATAGACAACACTAGCTTCATATTAACATATTGATTTATAAGTATAATTTATCATTCCCGCTATTGAATAAGTCCTCTTAGTATCACAAGCTTATCCCATTTCAAATTTGTTCATGGTACAATTAAGCTAAGTTATTCGCCCCATACCATAAATGAAGTTGATATATGGATAAAACTCTTGAAAAAGGTGTTTTTTCTTATGAATCCCTTTAAACGCAAAAGTAATTATAACATTTTGACTTGAACAAAAGCATGCTTTTGCTAACTTGTTTCTAGATATCATTCTTTGTATTGTTCAGTATAATCGTGGTCAATTTTTATACCTTACGCTTATCAACATGTTGATTTATAATGATAATATAGCGTTATTTATATTAAATTAGCCCCCCGAAACCATAAAACTCTCTCATGTTTTTAACCAAAACCATTTATTATTTGCACATTACAAGTAGGCATGCTTACATGGAGTGAAACTGTACAATAAAAATGGCTCTTATGAACCGTCTTAATGCAAGATCTGTCGCAACATTGGGAGCTGGCAAATATAATGATGGTGCCGGCTTGTTACTCCATAAGCGTAAAGATGGAGGTGCTCAATGGCTTTATCGTTATACTATTCACGGACGCCGTCGTGAAATGGGCTTGGGTGCGTTGCGAAATGTTTCTTTAAAAAAAGCGCGTGAATTGGCAACGGGGTGGCGTTCTATTCTTCGTGAGGGTCGTGCCCCCATTAAGGAACGTGAAAAACAAAAGCGTGAGGCAATAAGTAATCTCCATTATTTAAAAGATATCGCGTTGGATGCTTTTGAAAGTCGTAAAGCTGAATTAAAGGATGATGGAAAAGATGGAAACTGGTTTTCACCTTTAAAACTTCATATTCTCCCTAAATTAGGCTGTTTACCCGTTTCAGAAATTACGCAAACAGAGATACGCAATGTTCTTGCTCCCATATGGCATACAAAAACTGGAGTTGCTTATAGAGCTCTTATTCGTCTTAATATGTGTCTTAAACATGCGGCTGCATTAGGATTGGATGTTGATTTACAAGCAACAGAAAAAGCGCGTGCTCTTTTAGGTAAACAACGTCATAAAACCACTAATAGACCAGCCATGGATTGGAAAGAGGTTCCGGTTTTTTATAAAACACTTTGTCAAAAAACAACAATGACACAACTGGCTTTGCGTTTGCTTATTCTGACAGGGGTTCGTACTTTTCCTTTATGTCATATTCATAAAGATCAAGTTGAGGGGGATATATGGACTATCCCTGCTGAAAATATGAAAGGAAGGCGGGATGCTACAACAGAATTTCGCGTCCCTTTATCTTCTGAAGCATTAGAAATTCTTAAACAAGCGCGCCTGCTTTCTCGCAATGATTTCTTTTTTTCTGCTAGAGGTCGTGGTCCCCTTGCTGATAAGTGTATGTCAAAATATATGAAAAAAATTGGACTTGAAGCTTGCCCGCATGGATTTCGCTCTAGTTTACGCAATTGGCTCGCTGAAACAACCGATGCCCCCTATGAGGTCGCTGAAACCATTCTAAGTCATACGGTTGGGGGTAAAGTAGAGCGTGCCTATCGTCGTACTGATTATTTAGAACAGCGCCGTGTCTATATGGATACATGGGCGGCATATGTTGCGGGTTAATCTTAAGATATGAGGTGCAACCCCATAATCTGTGGATAACTTTATCTCTCCCTTCTCTCATTCTTTCTCAATAAGATTCATAAATTATAACATTAGAAATTATATAATAAAATACTGTTTTCTATAAACTAAATACCTTTCAAATGATGCAAAAATATAGTTAATAAATACTTATGATTTGTTCTCATTTTTTAATATTTGAAAGGATTTTACTGTGATAGAAAATGATATTCTTTTAACAGACCGTGAAAGTGCAAAACTGCTTCATATGAGTGTCTCAACTTTCCGCCGTCATGTGACCAATGGCTCTTTACCAAAACCTTTAAAATTTGGTTTTTTATCCCGTTGGTTACAATCGGATCTTTTGAATGTTATCGAACAAGCAAAACAGCAACGTCAAAGTGATGCGGCATAAAAAAACCTTGTCACATAAGGATGGACAAGGCTTTTCATTTTCACACGATGATTATGGATAGCAGAGTCCGTCCTATGATGCAATCATTATAGGATCAAAAATGTCTTCTTATATAAATGCTTGGGGCATCACAAATGCCTTGCATGGGGTTTGGTATGGGCGTTATGGACTTGCCCGTTGTCCAGCCCATGATGATCAATTGCCTAGCTTATTCATTGAATAAATTAGCGTATCTTATAAACTATGCTAATTAGCAGCTTTAAAGTTTTCTAAAATATTAAAAGAAAAATCCGCTATGTGAGAAAACTTAGGTGTCAATAACAATTCCCCTGCTCTGTTCTTTCGATTAAAGTACCAAGCTTTATATTTGCACCACTCTTTTCTTCTATTGATAGTTTCTCTTTCAATATGGAGTGGAACAAAACCATTTTTGTTAGCATATTCTAACAATCCCAAGTTTTTGATTGTCTGTATCTTGTTATCATAAGAAACACGTAAACGAACGTAAAATTTTGTCATGTTCAATAAAAAATGATTAAAGATAAAAGCAGATATCTTATTTTCATTTCAAACAACAAATTGAAAAATTCATAGGAAATTTGATTGATCAGATTTAACCATTAGATTAATATTTCAAGACAAATTACAGAAAGGAATTTCCTATGCAAAAGAAATTACCCAAAAGTTATATGACAGATGCTGAACGTGAAGAATTACGAGCAGGAGGTCTCCCTCAAAACAGTATCTATATGGTTGAAGCAGAAGCAGCTTCCAAGGCGAATGATAGCAAAACAACGTGGGAGTGGTTAGCAATGGCTGAATATCCAGCACATGCACTTCTACATCTTAGACATCAACGTGGAGCACAGTTTATTCGTGATATGGGGTTTTCTACAAAGAATGCTGATGAGGAATATGGTCCAGACTGGTTAGATAAAGGGGTTGTAATAGGAGGTCATCATTTCTGATAAATTAGAAAAACTTTTTTTACAACAAAGTGTACTAGTACAAGATCTTGAAAAGACATTAGTATCTCAAAAATTACATAATGTACGAAGTGATTTGTGTGATTATATTCGTAATGTTGATAAAAATAGTGATTTACTATTGCTTATTGATACGGAAAGTGACTTTATAAAGGATGATTTGCTTCGGTATGCTAATAGTAAAGCTATGGTCAGTAGTCTTGAAACAGCATTAATTGAAATAGGTGTTGTTAAGGATCACATAAAACTAGTTTCCAATCCTGAGAAATATGATGCGATAAATAGGGGGCATAGTCTATCAAAACACCGAAAAGGCGGATTACCTTATGATGAAGCTCGGAAAGCAATGGCATCTCATTATGCAAGGCTTGGAAATCTGGACAAAGCACGTTTAACAGACATTGAAAAATCGATTATTGATGTGCGAAGAGAAAATATCAAGGCAATGCAAAAACTCTACGAAAAGATGCAAGCCAAAGCGATTGGTATAGATTTCTAACTCAATAGCCTACTCATAACAAAGCTTTTTACATTAATTTATTCACACATCTTTAAAAGTAATAGCTAAATGAAAATATCCCTGCTGGATGTTAATCATCCTAATTTCTTTCTCTATCCAATCAAAAAACTTCATTTCTCATTTTCTTAGTTCTATTTGTATTCTTCATAGCAATATTTAGCTAGGTCTAAAGTCATCTTTGTATATGTCAAATTCGTATTCAAAATATAATTGTGGATCTCTTAAATTAATTGAAAATATATTCATTATTGTTTGAAATACATTTTCATCACTAACAGAAAAACTAAAAAGTTTTCTTCATTATGAAAATCTGAAATGGTTAATGTTATTTCTTTTTTGTTTTTTCCTTTAATAGAAAGCTATAAAGAGAGATACTCACTCAAAAAGCTTACAATCGCATGTTTTAAAAATGCCTAAGACTATAGCAAGCCTTGCGTTGATTTTTGAACTTCTTGATAGTGGTCGTTTTGAAATTGGACTCTATGCCATCACAACAGCATTGTGT
>NZ_CALYLN010000003.1 GCF_944801835.1 Bartonella sp. B1099
GAGGTTGTAAAGATTGAGAAATAAAACAAATAATAGTATGTGAGTGCCTTCTTTATGGCTATAAATGCATTATAAGCATTGTTTAAAACGTATCATAAAAGAGAGAATTCAAAAAGAAAGCCGTGCCTTAATACGACGCGGCTTTTCAATAGAGGTATGTGCAAATAATTCATACAAACGAAATTAACAATGAATGCCTATATACAAAACGTATTATATTGCAAGCGCTTTATTGTTTTTATGAAAACTTATCAAAAGGAACATAAATGATGGGTATGATCTTGATAACACTTATTTGAATGAGAGAGTAATTTAGAGCCTATAAACGCTTTTATGACTATCAAACGTATTAAGAATAACGCCTTTTCTTTAAAGAGATTCATTTGAAACGAAGCACATAATCACAATGCTTCTTTAAAACGTTTTAAAATACTAAGCTCAAAATTGAGTTGAGTGAATTCAAATAACTGACATTCTAAAATAAAAACGTATTAAAATGCTTTGTAGGTTTATTAAGACAATTAAAAGCAAATATGTATTAAGTGAAATGTCTATAACAAAACCCATTTTTACATTTACGCGCGTTGGTTTTTAAAAGTAGCTTTTCATAAGACAAATAAACAAATGCTTTTTTTATAGAATGTAAAGATTTCAAGATTTGCTCTGCTATAAAATCTAGATCTTCTTTTTTTCGTAAATGAAACGTTCTTAAGAGCAAATGATAACTAAATTATAGCTGTTATAAAAAGAGGTTTTAAACGTTTCTTATAAAGATCTCATTTTATGTTTCAAACGTTTAAACATTCCCTTAAAGAGATTCTCATAAGTGTATTTTCATTTTGCACTCAAACATATAATTTCTTTGCAAATTAACCAGCTCAAATTTGATCTCGTTATCTTTAGAATAGAGCATTCTTTAAACAATGCCGTTTTTTCTAAAAATTGAGTAAAATCCCATGTTTTGAGATTACAACGATTTTGAATTTTGCTTGCTTATCTTTGTTTCAATAGGTGCCTCCAAATTTGGGCTCAGTGCTTTTAAACTATAACTTTTAAAACGTTTGTTGATAGCTCGCTTGCAACGTTATAAAAAGGCTTTTGATCATAAGATATAATGTTTTGAATTTCATATCTGCTATTTCGTACCTCGGTAAAAAAATACCGTGATTATAAAACTGATCTTATCTTTAAATATTTTATGCCCCCTTATGAATTAAAACCTATAAGCTTATAAAAGTTTCAAACGATTATTTTCCTTTTAAGGTTTCGCTCAAAAAAGAGCAAAATACACATCATTCTTTTTTATGTTATCGATAATTCCAAACGACTAAATTTTTAATAATGCGATTTGTGAATGATAAAACGTATCATAAAATTTATGAACTGTTATAAATGATAACTGCTTTTCATTTTATTTGAATGCACACATGCGTTATAATATTTACATCATGATTTGCTTTTTATGGTCTATTCATACATGGCAATTGTTTATAAAAAATGGTCAAATGAATCACGTATAAAAGGATGGATTCTGATGGGGGTGTATATAAAATTATTTACATAATATATTGATTTTTTTATATTTTTATATAATATGTGATCCCTAATCAAGGGGCAGGTGCGGTCAAAATGCGGATAGAGGCAGTGCGCCGTATCTTGCCCTCTGTTTGGTTTAATGAAGAGACAACAGTAGCGGGTCGTAAGGCACTCAGTTGGTATCATGAAAAATGGGATGAGAAGCGGGGCATTGGTTTGGGGGCAGAGCATGATTGGTCCAGTCATGGTGCGGATGCCTTTGGTCTTATGTGCATTGTTTATGAAGCACCACTTATTAAACCGCAACAAGAACGTTATCGCACTATGGAAAGAGAAGCGGCATCATGGATGGCATTCTAAGTCATAACTATAAAAAAACGACATGTTTTGATGAATATGAACTCTATAGGCGCTTAAAATCTTGGTATAAGGAAGATATTGAACACGTTAATGAATGGCGTGAACAGGCGCGTGAAGATTTTGATTTTTATAATGGTCGTCAATGGGCAGAGGAAGATCTTGCGGTTTTAAAGGCGCAGCGGCGCCCCGTCATGACCTTTAATCGCATTGCACCCCTTGTTAATGCAATTGTTGGGGCAGAGCGTAACAACAAGCGTGAAGTGCAGTTTCAACCACGGCAAGTGGGAGCAGCCATATCTAATGAATTGCTAACCGGAGCAGCAGAATGGTTTCGTGATGAGGCAGAGGCGGAATATGCCGATTCCGATGCTTTTCAGGATATGATCATTTGTGGCATGGGCTGGACAGATACCAGACTTGATTATGAAACAGATCCTGAAGGAACTCCCGCTGTCCAGCGTTTAGATCCGTTGAAAATGGTATGGGATGCGAATGCCGTAAGACCCAATCTCATTGATGCGCAGCGTATGTGGTATGTTGACCGTAAAACCATTGAGGATGCTAAAAGTCTTTTTCCTGATGTGGCAGTTGAAGATCTTCATGCCGATTGGGCAATTGATGATACAACCGCTTGTGAGGAGTATCGTGCATCACTTGATGCCTATCATGAGGATTCCAATACCCTTTCATCATCAGAGTCATTTGCTGGAAAACGCTATGTTACACTTGTTGAATGCCGTTGGTTTGAATACGAAGCTTATTTCAAGGCGCCTGATCTTCAAACAGGACAGATGCGCAGTTATAGCAAACAAGAGTTCGAACAGCTTCAAAGGGTCGTACTACAACTACAAGGGGTGTGTTTCCATAAAAAAGTGGTAAGACGCGCTTTTTTGGGACGGCGTCTTTTAGCAAAGCCTGATAAACCGTTAGCGCCTGATGGGCAGCTTGGCTGGGAATGTACGGCGTAATTGGCGGCGTAAAAAGGGACCAACCGATGCCAAAGAGCCCATTTGTAAGGGCAAAATGATAAGAACAATAAAGGTAAGTTTCGGACTAATGGAAAAGAGTGCAGCAAGATAAATAATTGCAAACAGAACATTCAGGACAGTTGTGGCGATGGTTCCTGTTAGAAACCCGCGAATTGTATCAACTTCTCCAATACGCGAAAACAGTTCCCCCACTTTCCAATGACGTAACCCAGACAAGGAGAGGCTTAAAAGATGGGTGTAAATACGCCGTCCAAATTCTAGGGTAAGCCGATTGGCTAAATAAGTGCCTAGGTAACCTGATAGAGTGCTAAGAGCAGTGCTAAACAGCATGATAGCAACCATCAAGATAATGATAGCATAGAGACTTTCAAGGCGCTGAAAAGGGAGAATGCGGTCAATAATTGCTTGAAAAATAAAAGGGTTTACTAAGCCTAGTAAACGCAAAACAATAGCAACGCAACTGAGTTCGATGACATAATAAATATATTTCTTTGTTGTTTTTGTAAACCAAGAGAAGGCTACAGGTTTTTCTTGTGTATGATTCATTTGAATTTATGTTTGTTTAAGAGAAAGAGCGATGGATGTCGCATATTTTAACAGTATTGTAAATATTATTATTGCTTAATTAAAATATACAGTTTGTGAGAATATAATATAAACATAATGTATTTATTATTTATATTTATATTTTTTAAAACTATATTTGACATTCGTTAAACAGCATAATAATGACAGTTCCCACTGTATCATTGTGATGCAGTTTTTTAAATAGATATTAGGAGGATTAAAATGGGGAGTTCAAGCTCATCAAATGATTCAAGTAGTAACTCACAACCACACAGTTGGCTTTTTCCAGAAGAAGATGATTGTAGCGCAGGCGCTTATTCCCAAGCAACAGGTGAAGGCGGCATCATCGGACAATTAATAGGAGGTATTTCTAGTGCAATCGGAGGTATTTTTTCTGGACCGGGAGGTGTCAGTTCTGGCTTTGTCAATGGAGCAATAGGAGGTGGACTAGCAGGAGCTGGTGACGCTTTTGCAGATAAATACAATGCATGCCATACGCCACCAAGTTGTGAAGTAAGCGATTATGTTGAAGCAGCTGCCATACACGGAGGCATAGGAGCAGCAGCTAGTTTCGTAACTGGTCCAGGTGTAGTATTAGGCGGATCACTGGGAGCTGCTAACGGTTTGATAGATAAGTACAATGAATGCCATCCGAATCCAAGTTGTGAAGTAAGCGATTATATCGAATCAGCAGCCATAAAGGCAATCCCAGGAGCATTAATTGGTGCATTAGCTGGTCCGGAAGGAGTCGTAGGAGGCGGAATAGGAGGAGCTCTTGTCGGTTTTAAGGATAAGTACAAACAATGTCATCCGTAAAGTGGAGGGACACTGTTTTTAATTTATTTAGAAAATAACGATAAAGATATTTCTGAGATCAGTGATATTATAAACATATTTTAAAGCTGTGGCTAAACTGATTTCAGGGATATTTTTTTATGATAATAGATATTTTATTTTGGATTCTTTGTTATGTATACTTTTATTAGTTCCTTAGTAACAGCAATTGGATTTGGACTTTGCATGTTTTTTTACAATAAATTTAAAGGTGAGATCTGGAGTATAAAAAGGATAATATTAACAACAATTAGGTTTTTTATATTATATTATTCTGGAATTTTATTAGTTAAATATATAGGAATTTTAAAATAATATAGAATTACTTTATTATCATTATTTTATTATTTATTATAATTTATATATTTTTACAAATTATATTTGATTTTTTGCTAAATAGCATGCATCATCAGATGATTAAAGTTTTAACTCACAACCAAAAAGTTGGCTTTTTCCAGAAGAAGATTATTGTAGCGCAGACGCTCATTCCCAAGCATCAGGTGCAGGCGGCCTCGTAGGAGGCTTAATAGGAGGTATTGCTGGTACAGTCGGAGGTATTTTTTCTGGGCTGAGAAGTGTCGGTTCTGGCTTTGTCAATGGAGCAATAGGAGGTGGATTAGCGGGAGCTGGTGACACCTTAGCAGATAAATACAATGAATGCCATCCATAAAGTGGAGGAACACTGTTTCTAATTTATTTAGAAAATAGCGAGAAAGATATTTCTGAGATCAGTGATATTATAAACATCTTTAAAGCTATGGCTCAACTGATTTCAGGGATGTTTTTGTTTATGATAATAGATATTTTATTTTGGATTTTTTTGTTATGAATACTTTTACTAGCTCCTTATTGGCAACGTTTATATATGGATTTTTCATGTTTTTTTACAATAGATTTAAAGGTGAGATCTGGAGTATAAAAAGAACAATATTAACAACAATTAGGTTTTTCATATTATATTATGCTGCAAATTTATTAATTGAATATATGGGAATTTTAAAATAATATAGAATTATATTATAATTTAAATTTATGTATTATAATGTAATTAAAAAAATTACTCGTGATAAATGATTTTTATTTATTATAATAAATTATTTTATATAAAATATACTTTAAAATAAGATGTTTCATATATATAATATTCATATTATATCAGCTTAAATAAGCTTTATTTTCAATAATTATATTATACATGTTATTTATTTATATTTTTCTATGCAGCGTTTTTACATTATAAATTTAAAGGTTATAGTAATAAAGAAATTTTGAAAAAATTTTGTTAAGCACATTTTTGTTCATTATATTTATTATATTATTGACTATGACATTTTTTATTTGTTTACGTTATTTATATGAATAATAATTTATTTATTATTTTAATACTATTAAGCTTTTAAAAAATATTTACTTATTACAGTTGGACAGAGACTTTAATATTATTATAATAAATATTTCTGTTTTTTATTTGCTGTTTTTAAATCTTTTTAATTATTTCAAGAATGGGTCGTTTTGAGATTATTGTCTTTTGTATAAGGATTGTTAGTTTATAGATTTAAAAAAAGATTATTTTCTTATGTATCATATTCATTGAAAAGTAAGCAATTTTTATGAAATAAAGTGCTTTATCTCTCTTGATTGTTACTATCATCTGGTGAGAGAGGAAGTGAAGCGATTTCTGTATCAAGGGCATCCATAAAATCGATAATAAAGGCAGCATTAGTCCCCAAATCTCTTGGCAAATAACGAGAAGCAGAACGCATATCAACAAAGGTGGTATCACCTTCATCAGTTAAGCGGATCACGATGTCTGAAATAAAACCGAGGTAAAAAGTTTTAGCTCTCGTTTCAATATAAATCTCATTTTCTTCGCCTTTAAATTCTCGTTGCGCTACAATAGGCCAATCATACGCAGCCAAAACATTGAGAACGGATTCGCGAATGCGTTCAGGTGCGCCATTATAACGGCGCCCCGACATTTCTGGCCATTGTGACCTTTGTAATGTTTCTTGTTCAAGCAAAACACTTTTGAGTGGTAAAGCATCACTGGGGCGCATTGTGCGAAAAAAAGCCGGTGGTCTTTGTGTATCGGTAGAAACATCGTAGAGAGCAGGTAAGGTAAACCAAAGTCCAAAAAATAATACCAATGGTGTTGCAGTTATGAGTGAATAAAGTATTCCCTTTAAAGCTTTCATTCCCCCTAGAGCTCCATAGACCCACAAACTATGAAGTGCTTTAATAGCGAGAAAAACAGAAATAATCACACAGCCAGTAGAGATACTGGTTAAAATTATAAAGTCGGTTACATGAATGACGGAAAAACGTTGTAAGATGACCGAAAATAATAAAATAAAAAACGCTAATCCTCCAAATCGAGGGGACCATACCGCTGCTCTTGAAATTAACCGAACATATCTCTTTTTCATAAAGTTTTTTCCCCTCGACTGTAAACTATAAGCAAAGTTTCTTCAGATGACATATCCTACAAAAGTTTTTGCTCATAAGACAAAAGTAAAGCACTTATTTTTGAGATCAAGGATGCGTGATATTTCATCAATTTTTGGCGATTGTTTTAGGGCTTTCATTGAAGGGAATAAGTGTTTTTTACAGCACTTTATTCTATCATTGATTGAATTTTAGGAGAATGTTTGTCAATAAATAGCAATAAACTCAAATAACAAGTTTTATTATTGGTATCAGTATATTTGTTGAGAACTTTACCCTTCTTTTTTTCTCTAGTTGTGTGCAGTTTTTTATCGGATAGTGCCTATCGAATATAACATAAGTGTGTTTAACAGAGATTTCATTCTATCTCATATTTGATAATCAACAATGGGCTGATTTTTTCTGTATACATCTGTAGGTATACATGTGTGGCGGAGTTGTATTTCAATAAAGGGCTATTGTGAGAAGATTGAAAATACTTTATCTCACTCAATAAAAAATGAGGGATCAAAATCAGACAAATCTAAATTCGAATATTCGATTCATAGAGGAAAAAGATGACTGCTTTGATAGGTTTTGTTTCGTTTTTACTAAAAAGTAAGTTGCTGTAAAAGTGAAGATATTTTTATTCATAAAATATGTGGCAGGTCGCTGATGAAAGAAAAGCTTCACTTTCTTTTTTTGCAAGGGAAGAGGGGGCAAAAATACGTAAAATGACAAAACCTTCATTTAAATTTTTAGCAACTAAAACTGAATTAGCATTTATTTTAGGTTTTGACTTTTTGAGTTCTATTATTTGTATGGGTTTTCCAATGATAAGGTCGAGTGTCGCATCAGGGGCTGTTCGGTCATTAAGGCTGTAAAAAATAATTCCGTCGTGTGTGTAGGCTGCCAGTGACCAAAATTGTTGTGTTTTCAAAGCCTTTAAATGAACAGGTCCATTTTCAAGATTAAATCTGCAGACTTTAAGAAGAAAGAGCGGATCAGCAGATTGTTGAATAGGATTATCGGGAGTAAAATCAACAAATTGATAAGGGGCTCCAGATTTTTTAAGGCTTGTCCATATATTATTTTGTGCCCAAGTGGGGATCAGAAAGAGAACGCAAATATGAACGATAATAGCGCCAATGATGGCGAGCAGTGCGGTATGAATAAATCTAGTCACAATTTATTTGTCCTGATGGGATTTGTTCTATTGAGGGCATGGTGAGCTTTTTTAATGCCGTTGCGGAGATGATTGAGGTGTCGTATAAGGTGAGAATAAGCCCGAATTCTTTTTGACTAATGGTTGCAAGCCAATTGCCGGCTTGCGGTGTAGGTGAAATATGGATACGCAATTCGCCATCATGCTCATAAGTAATAGCGTTCGTGTGGAGTTCAAAAGGTATTTCTTTTGATGAAATATAGGGTTTAAGGGATTTGTCAGCTGTATAAAGGGTAAAAAGACGGGTTTCAGGGATGGTGCCTTTGAGCAAATAATGACAGTGAGGGTGGAGTGGGCGCCCTTGATTATCTTGCCAAATCTGGAATTGAATACCTTCAGTGCGTCCGAGTGAAACAATGCCTTGTTTGGCAGTGCGGGCGCGGGTGTAAGGATCCATATTGGTGGTGCCTACTTGTGGGTAAGCACCCCATTTTCCAATTGTAAAGCGTCCAAAATGAGGAAAGGAATTGAGCACATAGCCGACACTCAGTGTTCCACATAAAATGGAAAAAGTGAAGATAAAAAAGAAAATGGTTATATTAAAAAGTATCAGTGAATATTTTGAATTCAAAATGTTGAATCTCCAGTTGTTTTCATTTTTAAAGAGAATGTAGAGGATTTTTTCAGATCTTTATTAATCAAGCGCACGATGTTCAATGTTTCAGGAGAAAGCGTAGAGGGTATTGGGGAAAAAAATTCAGAATCTGTATGGGAGGAGGGTGTTTGAGGCTGATAAGGAAGCAGAGAATCTTTAACACCGTAGAGCTGTTTGAGCATGATATTTTGGTGTGCAGCGAGCATGATGCGATGCCATATCATGGCAGGAACGCCTCCCCCAAAAGCACGATTCATGGGTGAAAAGTTATCATTTCCCATCCATACTGCGCCAGTATAATTACCCGTAAAGCCCACAAACCAAGCATCGCGATAGGATTGTGATGTTCCAGTTTTTCCAGCAACAAGTGTCATGGGTAGAGCAGCACGCTTACCGGATCCTCGTGTTGTGACGCCCACCATCATTTGGTTTATATAAGCCGCTGATTGACTGCTGAGAACTCGGTGTAGTTTTTTTCCGTTATGCTCGAAATCCCACACTAAATGACCATCGAGTGTTCTGATTTGTGTGAATCCATGACGATTACCAGCTATTCCACCATTCGCAAAGACATTAAAGCCCGTTGCTTGATCCATGGGGGTCATGTTGGAAGTACCAAGAACCATCGTTTTGTGTGATAAAATATGCGCGTTGATCCCCATACTCTTGATAAGATCTATAATGGGTTTTGTATCGCGGTGAAGATATTGATAGGTGAGGTAAACAGGAACTGTGTTAATGGAAAAGGCTAAAGCCGTTGCCAAATCAATTTTTCCCAGATAACGACCAGAATTATTTTTAGGTGTCCAACCGCCCCAATTGATAGGGGCATCTAAAACAATTGTTGAAGGTGAAAGACCGTGTTCCAGTGCGGTTGCGTAAACATAAGGTTTAAATGAAGACCCAGTTTGCCGTCCGCCTTGTGTTGCTCTGTTAAATTGACTCTTTTTATAATCCACTCCTCCAACAATTGCACATACAGCACCGTTATTGTCAAGTATAACAGTGGCGGCTTGTGTTACGCGATATTGTTGACCATATTGATGTAAATGATAGGCAATTGATTCTTCTGCTACTTTTTGAAGTTCTGGATCAAGGGTTGTTTGAATAATTAAACGATGACTTGGAAGTTGATCACGCATTTTTTTGACTTCCTCGAATACCCAATCAAGAAAATAGTCAGGCTGATTATTGTCTATTTGGGGAAGTGCCCGAGCAGGATGGCGATGTGCGTTGATAATCTGGCTCTCCGTCATGAAGCCGCTGTTAACAAGATTAGAAAGGACAACATTGGCACGTGTTTGAGCCGCAAAGAGATGACTATGAGGAGCGTATTTGGTTGGCGCTTTAAAGAGCCCTGCTAACATCGCCGATTCATTTAAAGAAATATGACGTATGTTTTTTCCAAAATAAAATTTTGCTGCTGCTGCAATACCAAAATTATTTCCTCCCATATAGACACGGTCAAGATAAAGTTGCAAAATCTGTTTTTTGCTAAAATTTGCCTCTAACCAAAGAGCAAGATAAGCTTCTTTGATTTTACGTGTTATCGTGCGTTCATTTGTTAAGAATAAATTTTTTGCCAATTGTTGTGTAAGAGTTGAACCACCTTGCACCACGCCTTTAGCGTGCATATTTTGTGAAATTGCCCGTGTAAGTCCTTGAAAATCAATGCCCCAATGATCGAAAAAACGACGGTCTTCTGTAGCGAGAACCGCTTTAATAACGGTGTCAGGCATTTCTTCAACGGGGACAGAGATCGCCGGCAGTGCACCACGATGACCAATGGAATTTCCATAGCGATCGAGAAAAAGAATGGAAAAATTTTGTGGAGAAGACCAATCTGTTTTGGTTAGTTCAAAAACAGAAATGCCAAAAATGGTAAAAAGAGTAAAGCCTATCAACCCTAATGTGAGTATTTCATCGAAAACTTCAACGATAAAGCGTTTCCATCCTTGAAGATGAAAATTTTGTGAGATGATTTTTGCCTTTTTCCAGAAAAAACTGTTTGCAGAACGAATGCGATAAAGCGCTGTATCTAATCGTGCATCTAATTCGATAAGCGTAGGGCTGTGAAATGGCTTATGCTGTTGTCCTTTCTTTTTTTTAAAAAATTTAAACATTTAAAAAGAGCCTATGGCAAAGCAATACAACCAAACAAATCTATAAAAATTATATGGAGTAGAAGTATTTTTTTTCTATAGTGATACAGAGAAAGAATTTATTGGAGAATTATTCATTTCTTTTAAGACTGTGTATTAAGATTTTATTATTTTATCCAATAAACTTTATTGTCATTATTAAAAATATTTTATTTTGAATTTTTAAAAATTTGGAGTAATATTAATACGTTATTCTGTAAGACAGAGGATAAATTATTTTTCATTTTTGGTTTTTAAATTGACCTGAAAAAAAACATTATTTCTTGTATCTTATCAGAAGATTAAGAAGATAGGTTATTGAAATATCTATGATGAAAAAAATTTTCTTGTTCGTGATAATAGCATCTTTTTTAGGAGCCGATTCTGTTATGGCTGCTGGTTGTACTGAGGTGGGTAAAAAGGTTGCAACTCAGGAGAAGGGGGTTCTCGTCCGTTCAAAACTGGTTGTTGAGGATGGAAGGGATATGTGTGCAATTGTGGTTGTTATCCCAGCCCATAATGGTGAAAAGTTGCGACGCGTTGAGGTTGTGGTTCCCGCCAATTAGCATTTGGTAGATATTGTCATGCGTATTTTAATTGCCGAAGATGATCGAAATCTCAATCATCAATTGGCAGAAGCTGTAAAACGTGCAGGATATGTTTCCGATAGTGCTTTCGATGGTGAAGAGGCTTATTTTTTAGGGAGTACAGAGTCTTATGACGCGGTGATACTTGATATAGGTTTACCGCAGATTGATGGTATTCGTGTTGTTGAAAAATGGCGTCAAGAAGGGCACACCATGCCTGTTTTAATTCTAACGGCACGAGATCGTTGGTCTGATAAGGTATGCGGTATTGATGCAGGGGCTGACGATTATGTTGTGAAGCCATTTCATTTGGAGGAATTGATGGCGCGCTTGCGGGCACTCATTCGTCGTGCGACAGGACATGCAACAAGCGCCTTATGTTGCGGAAATGTTTTATTGGATACGAAGACCTCTCGTGTTTTTGTGGATGGTCAATTGATTAAACTAACATCTTATGAATTCAGACTTCTGTCCTATCTCATGCATCATTGTGATAGGGTCATTTCAAGAACAGAGCTGACCGAGCATCTTTATGATCAGGATTTTGATAAGGATTCGAATACGGTGGAAGTTTTTGTCGGGCGGTTACGCAAGAAGCTTGGCGTGGATTTGATTGAGACTATTCGAGGAATGGGATATCGCGTGAAAACGCTAGGTGATGAATGAATGTTTTAAAAGAGGATAATTGGTTTCAGAAATTCTTTTTTGTCATTACGCGATCGCTCAGTTTACGTGTTATGATCCTATCAACTCTATGGGTTGTTATTTCTCTTTTATCGATTTCTGCAGTGAGTATTTTATTTTATAAGCGTTCAACTGAAGAGAGTCTAGAGCGTATTCTTTCTGCTCAACTTTACAGTTTGATTGCAACAGTGACGGTAGATTCGGACGGCACTTTGAAAGGAGGATCTGGAATTGATGACATTCGTTATGCTGATCCAACAACGGGATGGTATTGGGAAGTTGTTGCGATATCCCATAATTTAAAAGGAAGATTGACCTCCCCCTCATTGGGAACAGGAGAGATCTTTACACCCAGCGATCTCGATATACCTTTTGACAATAAATTCTTTCGCTCTTATCGGATAAAGGGAAAGAATGGTCAAAAGCTCCAAGTGATTGAGAGTGATGTTGTTCTTGATAATAAAAATCATATTGCACGCTTTCGGCTTGTTGGGAACATTGATGAAGCGCACGCTCAAGTAAAGGAATTTAAGCGAACTTTGCAAGTTTTTCTTTGGAGTTTTGGCATTGGGAGTGTTCTGATTAATATTGCGCTTATTTTCTTTAGTTTTCAACCGTTGAAGCTTATTCGACGCACATTGAATGATATACGAGAAGGAAGAGTTCACTATGTGAATACTGATTTCGTTAGCGAAATCATGCCGCTTGCCCAAGAGATGAATGCTCTCATTAAGAATAATCAGCGTATTATTGATCGATTTCGCACACAGGTTGGTAATCTCGCACATTCATTGAAGACACCTCTGTCCGTGATTATGAATGAGACAGATAAGATGCCTGGAAAAAAGGCTTTTTTGTTGAGAGAGCAAACGCAAATCATGCAAGCTCAAATCAATCGTTATCTTCAGCGGGCGCGGATTGCCGCACAATGTGATAGTATTGTCTATCATACATCTGTTCGCAGTGTGGTTGATCGTTTAGTGCGGGTGATGAAAAAGCTTAATCCTGACAAACAAATTGAATTTATTATGGATATTGATGATATTGTTTTTTCTGGAGAAAAGGAAGATTTAGAAGAAATTATAGGGAATTTGATTGAAAATGCTACTCAGTGGTCTCGCGCAAAGGTGTTGATCTCTTGTTGTTTAGAAGAAAACCTTGAAGAAGAAAAATATTTTAGTATCTTTGTTGAAGATGATGGTCCTGGTTTAACAGAAGATAAAATTGATGAAGCGTTAAAAAGAGGGCGGCGGTTTGACGAAAGTAAACCGGGGACAGGTTTAGGGTTAGCAATTGTTTCAGATATGGTCAATGAATATGGTGGCACTCTCTTTTTATCGCGTTCTGTCTTGGGGGGGCTGTGTACAAAAGTTTTATTACCCAAAATGGGAGAATAATATATTTTCTCCTTAAGCAGAAAATGTCTATAAACTTTGTAAAGAAATATTTAGACAATACAAAAAAGGAGGGAAGCATTTCAGAAGATTCGTATTTATAATCAAACTATGAAAATAAAGCCTTGTTTGATCTATTGAGAGAAATGAAAGATAGATTTTATGATGTTCTTCATAAAAAGATAAATTTTTATCATTTCACATTACTCTTCTCATGAAGAGGGTAAAGGTAAGCGAGTTATCTTCTGTTTGTATTGGAAAAAAATGATATGCTCTTCTTCATTTTTGCAGCATTTTTTCTCACTGTTCTGGCAATTATTCTTTTTCTTTCACTAGATTTTGATGATGAAGTAAAGAAAAAATGGCAAGTTCAGACCATGGATGGTTATAGAAGTCAGATGAATACAGTTGAGTCTTATAAGTTTTATAGGCATTCTAAAAAAAGAAATATTCTTAAAACGCTTAGTGTTTTGTTTGTTCTTCTTATGACTTGGAGTATCTATGGGCTAACGGGTAATCCAGAAGTAAAAAGTTATTTTTTTAGCGAATTAATGGCTAAGAATCCTAAACTTCTCAGTAAGCAAGAAAAGCTTGTTCGTCTGCAAGCGCTTTTTTTTCGCTCTCCTCATGATGGCAAGTTAGCCGATGCGTTAGCGGTAGGGTATCTCGAAGAAAGCCATTTTCAAGAAGCTGTGAATACTTATTTAGATGCCCTTCGTTTGAATGGAGAAACAGCACCAAGGCTTGTAGGATATGGTTTAGCATTGGTTGGTTATGAAGGGGGAGTGATAACACAAGAGGCACAAAGAGCTTTTCAAAAAGCAGCAGATTTAGCGCCAACAGATTTTTATCCGCGCCTCTTGTTGGCCGATGCATTTCATCAAGCCGGAAAAACGGCGCAGGCAGTGCAGTTTTTACAAAGCTTTCTTGATACAATGCCTAAAAATTTTGCAGGACGCTCACGGGTTGAAAAAATGATGATTCAGTTACGTGATTCATCAAGTGAATCAACAAAGAAAAGTGATCGTCGTCAATTAGAAAGATAAGAGAAGTGATCATTCTGGAAGAGGAAGGGATAGATGAAGGAGGTTGAAGAGCAGAAATGAAGAATGCCAAGAGCCCAGCACAAGTTGTTATAGAGTAAATAAAAATTGGTGTAAAAACTAAAAAAGGAAGAAAAATATTGATAAGCATGTTGGCAAAGGTGAGGTATTAGATAAAAAGTTGCACCTATAGAAAAGATGTGCAAAGCTCTTAAAAAAATAAAATATGGATGCTTATAGAACGTGTTTAAAATTTTTTTGTAGAGTGTCTATGAACAATCAATCTTTAAAGAACTCTGCTTCGTTGAAACTTATTTTAAAGCAGCGAAAAAAAAAGCGCTTACTGATCATTTTATTGTGTTGTTTGGTTATGGCAATTGCAGCAAGTCTCATCGTGTATGCAATGCGTCATGCAGTCAGTTTTTTTAGAATGCCCTCTGAAATTACAAGAGAAGATATTTTGACCGAGCGCCCTTTGCGTTTGGGCGGTTTTGTTGAAAAGGGGACAGTTGAATATATTGGAGAGAGTAGCGTTATTTTTTTTGTAACGGATAACACAAAACATGAAAAAGTGATTTTCAATGGTACCTTACCGGATCTTTTTCGTGAAGGTCAGGGGGTAATTGTAGAAGGGCATTTCGATAAACAGGGTTTTTTTATAGGAACGCGTATTTTAGCAAAACATGATGAAACTTATATGCCTAGAGAAACCGCTGATCGCTTGAAAAAATATTACAGTATGGAGAAATAATTCGATTGTGCTTGTCGAACTGGGTCATATTTTTTTAGCCGCAGCATTTGCCGTAAGCTTATTAGAATCTTTCTTACCTGCTTTAGGTTTTTGGAGACAAGAGCGTTTGTTAAGGCAAACAGCTATTCCTCTCACATATATCACTTTCACATTATTACTCTTCTCTTTTTTAGTGCTGATTTACGCTCATGTTGTCTCTGATTTTTCTGTTTTGAATGTTGTTGAGAATTCTCATTCAGAAAAACCGATGCTCTACAAAATCACAGGTGTTTGGGGTAACCACGAAGGCTCTATGTTGTTATGGGTCTTAAGTCTTACTTTTTTTAGTGCATTAATGGCCTTCTTTAGCCAATATTTGCCAGAAGATTTTAAGACACTTATTTTAATTTGCCAAAGTTGGATTACAAGCGCTTTTCTTTTATTTATTCTTTTTGTATCCAACCCATTTTTACGTGTGAATCCACCAGCATTACAGGGAAATGATCTCAATCCTCTTTTACAAGATATCGCATTAGCGATTCATCCTCCCCTTCTTTATTTAGGTTATGTTGGTTTTTCACTTTGCTTTTCTTTTGCTGTTGCAGCATTGATTATGGGGCATATTGATAGGATTTGGGCGCATTGGGTTCGTCCTTGGCTTCTACTTTCTTGGTGTTTTTTGACGTTGGGGATTATGGTTGGCTCCTATTGGGCTTATTATGAGCTAGGATGGGGAGGATATTGGTTTTGGGATCCTGTTGAAAATGTTTCGTTTATGCCTTGGCTTTCCGGAACAGCTCTTTTACATTCTACTCTTGTTCTCGAAAAACGAGGAATATTGAAAAGTTGGACTTTGTTTTTAGCACTGCTCACTTTTTCTCTTTCTCTGATAGGAACATTTCTTGTTCGCTCTGGTCTTTTAATATCTGTTCATAGTTTTGCTGTTGATCCAGCGCGAGGGAAAGCAATTCTTGCACTTTTATTTTTCTTTACGGGAGCCGCTTTTCTTCTTTTTGCCTTACGCATCCCTCTTTTAAAAACAGAAAGATTTTTTCAACCAATTTCGCGCGAAGGGTTTATTGTTTTAAATAACTTGTTACTGACAACAATAACCGCAACAGTATTGATTGGTACGCTCTATCCTTATTTTATTGAGATGTTAACAGGGCAAAAAATTTCTGTAGGGGCTGCTTTTTTTAACCTCACCTGTGGACCACTCATGCTTTTGCTGTTGTTACTTGTTCCGTTTGGGTCAATGATGGCATGGAAACGTGGTGATTTTCTCGCAGTTTCTGAACGGTTGTGGTTTGTTTTTATCTTGGTTGGTATCGTCTGTTTTATAATATTTTACGCGACATCTATGCGTGATATTCTTGCATTTTTAGGCATTGGGCTTTCACTGTTTGTTTTTTTTGGCAGTTTAGCGGATCTGTGGGGAAAGAGCGGGCATCACAAGGTAACTTTTGGGGTGCGGGTTAAGAGATTTATAAGATTACCATGGTCAGTTTTTGGTGCAGCAATGGCGCATATGGGACTAGGCGTTACATTATTTGGTATTATTTGTGTGGCAAGTTTTGGTCAAGAACGTATTTTAACCATGAACATAGGAGAGTGGGTGACGATAGCGGATAAAACGCTTCATTTTGATACCGTGGATAATCGTTTTGGTTCGAATTATTCGGCAATGGAGTTTTATTTTAAAATATATGAAAATAAAAAAATTGTGGGTCATATCACAGCTTCAAAGCGATTTTATTCAAGCCAAAATACATCAACAACGGAAGTTGGTCTTCAAAATTATGGCTTATCGCAGCTCTATATTGTTCCGGGACATCTCAATAATCGGGGTCTTGTTGTGCACATATGGTGGAAGCCTTATATAATATGTATTTGGTTAGGGGCATTCATGATGGCTATGGGAGGATTTTTTTCCCTTCTGGGGTATTGGTTTCGCACTGGAGCCCACAAGAGAGTGTTGCTTATTTTAAATTTTAGGAGAGGACATTGAGATGAAAGAAATTCTTTGGCTTTTATGTTTTTTAATCGCAATGTTTCCTTTTCGATTAGCGATAGCAGTAGAGCCGGATGAGATTTTAAAAGATACAGTTCTTGAAAGGCGCGCGCGCGATATTTCATCGCATTTACGTTGTCCTGTTTGTCAAAATCAATCAATTGATGATTCAGATACTTCTCTAGCACGAGATTTAAGGCTTTTAATTCGGGAAAAATTAAAAATGGGCTATAGCAATCAGCAAGTGATTGACTTTCTTGTTGAGCGATATGGTGAATTCATTCTCTTAAAACCACCATTGAATAAAACAACTTGGTTTTTATGGTTTTCGCCTTTGATGATTATCATCATTGGTGCAAGTGTCATATTTTTCCAGTTAAAACGGTATAACCGTGAGAAAATAATGATTGTAAATGCAACGGGGAAAAACAGTCAAAAACGCTATTATAGTCAAAAAGATACTACATAGAGGGAAAAATTTAGCTCATCTGCAATGAGCAATCAACCTTATTGTAAATGATATTGGTGGATACTAAAATCTTACAAAACTTTAACAATTTAGACAGAAAACGGTAAGGTCTGGTATTTTATAGGTGATCAGATTGGGATAGAAAGTATGATTGAATAGGAGCATAGAGTAAATGTTAAAAAAAACTTTCTTTAAAACATTTGTCGCAGTAAGTTTTTCCGCAGTATTGGAGAGTGCACTGTTTTTTAGTGGATGTACATCAAGCTTATGGACGACAAAGGCTCATGCAAGTTCTGTATTTACTTCGTTAGTGCAACAACAGGGATTTGCAGATATCGTCGCTCAAGTGAAACCAGCGGTTGTTGCGGTGCAAGTAAAGAGCAATAAAAAGAAAGAAGATTGGTTCTTTAGCAACTTTTTTAGTGGTCCAGGGATTGATCAATTACCAGATCAACATCCTTTAAAAAGGCTTTTTAAAGAGTTTTATGATTTCGATAAGCCTAAAAATAAATTTCCACATCATTCACAAAGACTCCGTCCTACCGCTTTTGGATCGGGTTTTTTTATTTCGTCTGATGGTTATATTGTGACCAATGATCATGTGATTTCTGAAGGCACAAGTTATTCTGTTGTTCTTGATGATGGTACAGAATTGAATGCAAAGCTCATTGGGAAAGATCCAAAAACTGACCTTGCGGTCCTAAAAGTAAATGACAAAAGAAAATTTTCCTATGTTGATTTTGGAAATGATTCAAAGCTTCGCGTTGGTGATTGGGTTGTTGCTATTGGTAATCCATTTGGCCTTGGTGGAACTGTGACAGCAGGGATTGTTTCAGCCCGTGGACGAGATATTGGTACCAGTAGTTATGATGATTTTATTCAAATTGATGCTGCTGTTAATAGAGGAAATTCTGGAGGTCCAACTTTTGATTTGAATGGCAAAGTTGTTGGCGTTAATACAGCGATTTTTTCTCCTTCAGGAGGCAATGTGGGGATCGCTTTTGCTATTCCGGCAGGGACAGCGAAACAGGTTGTGCAACAGCTTATCGAAAAAGGTTCAGTTCAACGTGGTTGGCTTGGGGTTATGATTCAGCCAGTAACGAAGGAAATTTCTGATTCGATAGGTTTGCAAGAAGCAAAAGGTGCTTTGGTTACAGATCCATTAAAAGGACCAGCAGCAAAGGCTGGTATCAAGGCAGGTGATGTTATTATTTCAGTGAATGATGAAAAAATTAATGATTCTCGTGACTTGGCAAAGCGTATTGCAAATATGAGTCCGGAAGAAACTGTGACTTTAGGGATTTTTAGATCCGGTAAGGAGAAAAAGATCAAAGTTAAACTTGCTGCAATGCCTGAAAATGAAGGTAAGAAAGAAAGTTTAAAATATTTAAATGAACGGGGTAATTCAGATGAAACATTGGAAGATTATGGGTTAATTGTTGCTCCTTCTGAGGATGGTTTAGGATTGGTTGTAACAGATGTGGATTCGGATTCAGATGCTGCCGATAAGGGAATCCGCCCAGGTGATGTTATTGTGACAGTGAATAATAAACCGGTTAAAAAAGTCTCTGATATTATCAGTACAATCGAAAATGCTCAGCAGTTAGGACGAAAGGCGATACTTCTACAAGTGCGAACAAATGATCAAAATCGTTTTGTCGCTCTTCCAATTTTCAAAAAATAGCACTTTATTATCAGTGGGACAGAGATTTTGTAGATTTCTGTCCTACAATGCAATTTTATAACAATAACGGAGATGCGTTTTATGAAAATACTCGTTATCGAAGATGATCGTGAAACAGGACGTTATCTCGAAAAAGCTTTTTTAGAGGTCGGGCATTCCGTTGATGTTGCCTATGATGGTGATACGGGATACGCTTTAGCTGAAACAGAAAATTATGATGTTATGGTTGTTGATCGGATGCTTTTGCATCGTGATGGTCTTTCTATTATTTCACAATTGCGTGCTAAAGGCAATGAGACACCGGTTCTTATCCTTTCAGCTTTAGGGCAAGTCAATGATCGTGTGACGGGTTTGCGTGCAGGGGCGGATGATTATTTGACAAAGCCTTATGCTTTTTCTGAACTTCTTGCGCGTGTTGAAGTATTACAACGGCGGAAGAATCCTAAAGAAGCAGAAACTGTTTATTGCGTAAGCAATCTTGAGCTTGATCGGTTAGCCCATACGGTAAAACGGGGAGATAGAAACATTCTATTGCAACCACGAGAGTTTCGTCTCCTTGAATATTTAATGCGCTATGCGGGGCAGGTTGTTACCCGCACGATGCTTTTGGAAAATGTTTGGGATTATCATTTTGATCCGCAAACAAATGTCATTGATGTTCATATATCGCGTTTGAGAGCAAAAATTGAAAAAGACTTTGATATTCCACTTCTTCATACGGTGCGTGGCGCTGGATATATGCTGAAAGCACCAGATAACAAAGCATGAATCGTTTGATGAATATAATGCGCACGACTGCGCTAAGGCTTTCAGCACTTTACATTTTATTGTTTGGATTGGTGGCAACAGGTCTTTCTATTTATATGACAGCATTTTCTGCTTCTCTGTTAAAAGAGCAGACAGAACAGGCTTTACATGAAGAATTAAAGTATATCGAAAATGCTTATAATTATGGGGGGCTCTCTTTATTAATGCGTACGATAGATTATCGTTCAAGACAACCAGGGGCATTTCTTTATCTTGTTACAGATCCTATGGGGCGTATTTTAGCAGGCAATGTAGCACGTATTGAATTAGGTCTTTTGCAACAGAGTGGTTTTATTTCTACTTCCTTTTTGTATTCCCGTTTTGGAGAACATGGCAAAACAAGTGAACATCGCGCTTTGGCGGTTGTTTTTGATTTACCTAATGCTATGAAAATCCTTATAGGACGCGATTTGGATGAGCCCGAACGTTTTGCGGCGGTTATTCGTAAAGCTGTAATCATTGCACTTGCTGCAATGGTGGGAGGTGCTTTACTCATATGGTTTTTTGTTGGCAGGAGAGCTTTACAAAGGATTGATCAGGTCACGGCAGCATCACGGCGCTTGATGGATGGTGATTTCAGTGGGCGTTTACCGGTTTCTGGGGTAGGGGATGAGTTTGATCGATTATCAACGAATCTTAATGTTATGTTAGACCGCATTGAAGAGTTAAATATTGGTTTACGTCAAGTATCAGATAATATTGCTCATGATCTAAAAACACCGTTAACACGTCTTAGAAATCGTGCTGAAGAGGCACTTTCGGGAAATAAGACAAAGCTTGAATATCGTCAGGTTCTTGAGAGTGTTATTGTTGAATCAGATCAACTTATTCGTACGTTTAATGCGATTTTAATGATTTCACGCATTGAAGCAAGCAGTGCAATTGAGCATCTTGAGATGATGAATATGAAACTGATCCTTGAAGATGCCGTTGAACTTTACGAACCTTTTGCTGAAGAGTCAGGTGTTTTACTTCAGTTAGGAGATATCTTTGATAAAGAGCTTAAATTGAATCGTGAACTTGTTGCGCAAACAATTTTTAATCTTATCGATAATGCGATTAAATATGCATCTAAAGATGGAGGGAAAGCGAAGGTTTGCTTATCAATGGAATATCGTGATGAACATTTATTAGTTGTTGTAAGCGATAATGGTCCAGGAATAGCAGAGGATAAACGTGAGAAAGTAACAGAACGATTTGTTCGTCTTGAAGAAAGCCGTACACAACCTGGTTTTGGGATTGGTTTAAGTATAGCAAAAGCAGTTATGAAGCTACACGGGGGTGAATTGTTACTTGAAAATGCAAATCCAGGACTTAGAGCTGTCTTGTTATTTCCTTAAAGATATTTTTTACTTTTTTATTTTCATACGGAACGACTATTTTAAAAGTATAATGCAATAGAAAGGAAGGCAAAATGCTTTTCAAGGGAGATCAGACGAAACAAGCTTTTTTAAAAACACAGCTTCTCCCTTTATGCCCTCTCAATGAAAGTGGTTCCCAATGGTTAAAAGACATGGCAGAACAAGCAAGGAAAGAAGGTTTAGAACCGCTTGTTTCCATCATTTCAGAGAATGGAACGCAGATTAATTTTATCCGTTCGGTTATGACCTTATCTCCTTTTTTGCGTGAGGTTTTAATTGCCAATCCATCATATCTTAGTCCTTTATTGCATGTTGATATAGAAACAAGGATAAGCGAAATTATCGATGATATTACGGTTATTGATAAGGAGAAATCTATCAATGAAACTTCATTGATGGCTGCTTTAAGGTGCAAGAAACGAGAGGTGCATGTCCTCATTGCTTTAGCTGATTTGAGTGGTGTTTTTACTTATGAAGTTTCATGTGCTTGGTTGACACGTTTGGGTGAAGCAGCATTAGGTGTAGCATTGCGTTTTCTTTTAAGAGAAGCGCATGATCATGGTAAGATCAATTTGCTGAGCCGTGAGAATCCAGAAAAAGACTGTGGTTTAATTATTTTAGGGATGGGAAAATTAGGAGCAGGAGAACTTAATTATTCTTCTGATATTGATCTTATTGTTTTCATTGATGAAACGTCTCCTCATATTGGTAATCTTTCTGAAAGTGTTGATGTATTTTCTAAAATGGTACGCCGATTAATCCGTATCATTCAAGAGCGCACGGCCGAAGGATATGTTTTTCGCCTTGATTTTCGTCTTCGTCCAGATCCAGGATCAACACCTTTGGCCTTACCCGTCAGGACTGCTTTGCGTTATTACGAAGGGCGTGGACAAAATTGGGAACGAGCTGCTATGATTAAAGCACGTCCAGTGGCCGGCGATAAGAGAGCAGGTTTTAATTTTCTTAAAGAGCTTTTTCCCTATGTGTGGCGAAAATATTTAGACTATGCAGCGATTGCTGATATTCATTCGATCAAACGTCAAATTCATGCGCATAAAAGTTACGGTCAAATTGCTGCTTATGGCCATAATATAAAGTTAGGTCGTGGTGGTATTCGTGAAATTGAGTTTTTTGTTCAGACACAACAACTTATTGCTGGTGGACGTTTTCCTCAATTACGTGGACGTCAGACAGTTGCAATGTTAGAAGAACTTCACACGCTTGGTTGGATCAGTGAGAAAACGCGAGATAGTCTTATAAAAAGTTATGCTTTTCTAAGAAATGTAGAACATCGTATTCAGATGCTTGCAGATGAGCAAACGCATCTTCTTCCAAATGATATTTCTCAATTCACGAGTGTTGCTTATTTAATGGGCTATCAAGACAGGAGCAGTTTTATCCGTGATTTATTAAAAACACTTCAGGTTGTTGAAAAACACTATGCGGCACTGTTTGAGAATGAACAAGAACTTGGTTTAGAAATTGGCAATTTAGTTTTTACAGGAGAACAAGATGATCCGGAGACATTAATAACATTAAATCGTTTAGGTTTTGAAAGAGCAAGTGATATTTGTCGTATTATGCGTACCCTCCATTGTGGTCGTTATAAAGCAACGCAATCCGCTGAAGCGCGTGAGAGATTAACAGAATTAACACCAGCTCTTTTGAAAGCTTTTGGTGCAACAAAACGAGCTGATGAGGCAATGTTGCGTTTTGATAGTTTTTTACAGGGCTTACCCTCAGGAATTCAGCTTTTTAGTCTTTTGCAGTCTAATCCCTCTCTTTTAGATATGCTTGTTTTGATCATGGGGGCTGCGCCACGTCTTGCAGAAATTATTACACGCAGATCTCATGTTTTTGATGGGATGTTAGACCCTAATATTCTTTCAGAATTACCCACAAAAACCTATTTAGAAAAACGGCTTGAATATTTTCTTGAGGATGTTTCCTCTTATGAGGAAATTCTGGACCATTTAAGGATTTTTGCAGATGAGCAACGTTTTTTGATTGGTATTCGAATTTTGAATGGTACAATTACAGGAGCAAGAGCAGGTTTTGCTTTTACTGCGCTTGCTGATCTTATGATTACAAAAACATTTGCTGCCGTTCAAGAGGAGTTCTCTCGTCTTCATGGCTGTATTAAAGGGGGACGTGTTGGCATATTGGGAATGGGAAAGCTTGGAAGTCGTGAATTAACAGCCGGTTCGGATGTTGATATCATGTTGCTTTATGAACACGATGATGGTGCAGAAATATCTGATGGAGAAAAGCCTCTTTACATCTCTCAATATTATACGCGTTTAGCACAGCGTCTTGTTTCTGCTTTATCCACACTGACAAGCCAAGGTGTTCTTTATGCCGTTGATTTAAGGTTACGTCCCTTAGGCAATAAAGGACCTGTTGCTGTTTCTTTTCCATTTTTTAAAAAATATTATCGTCAAGAAGCATGGATATGGGAATATCTTGCTTTAACAAGGGCTCGAGGCATTACAGGAGATTCTGATTTTTTACAAAAGCTAGAAAATGAAGTGTGCACAATTATTGCTCTTTCTCGTAATAAGAATGAAGTTGCAAGAGAAGTATGTGAAATGCGTTCTTTGATTGCAAAAGAAAAGCCGCCAAAAAATCAATGGGATTTTAAAACGATGTCTGGTGGCATTGTGGATTTGGAGTTTATCGCTCAATTTTCTCTTATTACGCATGTCATTGAGTTTCAAATTGGGGCGACGACAGTAGATATTTTAGATCACTTACCAAGTAGTTTTCTTAATCAGTCATGTATTGCTGATTTACATTATGCCTATCGTCTCTATACAAATTTGAGTCAAATTATACGGCTTTGCTTAAGTGATCCTCTTGATCCCAATGATATGCCACCTGGATTAAGTGATCTTTTGTTAAATAGCGTTGGGGAACCTGATTTGCTTCGTGTTGAAAAATTAATTGCAGAAACTGGGCAATTGGTCTGTTCAATTTTTACAAAAATTATAAAATATTAAATATCTTTTATAATGATTTTATGAAAGTATTGAAATTTTCAGATAAAATCTAAACAGATATTATAGAATAATAAAAACTGTTCATTCCCTTTTTATATATTAATTTTGGTATTTCATTATACGCTTGAGAGCTTTAGAGAGTGAAAATTTTTCTCTATTCGTTTCACAAGTGTAATGAAAGAGTTTTTCTGTTAAATAAGCTTATTCTAGGCATTATTCTTCATACAAAAAGCACTGGAGTGACGACTTTTAGTAAATAATACTTTTTGTGAGCTTAGCTTATGGGTATGATAGAAGCATATGGCTCATTTATAAAGCAGTAGTCTATCAGATACATTTATGAATTGAGAGTCCTTCAACACAAGAAGATGTGCAAGAGTGTTTTTATCACACAGATTTAGATAAAATCTTATAAAGATTATGGCTATATATGATTTCTTATAACACGAATATTACGAAGATATTTAAGTAAATAAGACAACAATTTTTGTTGATTATCTTTCTCATTTTTCAAAAATATAATTATTGATATAATGCTGGATAATAATGATAAATATGAAGCTATAAAAGCAAATATAGAGTAACAATTTAAGAGAAATTTAAAGATTATTTAAAAGCTTTTACAATATTATTTATTAAAATAATAATTTAATATTTAAATATAAACTTTAATTTTTTATGATTGTGTCATTTTTGCTATAGATTTTTTGCAAAAAATGTGAAACGATTTATTATTATTTACGTATCACATTAGCTTTTAGGGGAGCGATTATGATTACAAAGTATTTAATCTCAACATCTATTTTTTCTTTAATTTCAATTTCTGTATTACAGGCAGCGGATGTCGTTGTTCCTGAACAGCCTGTTCCTGTTATTACAGCGCCTGCTTTTTCTTGGACAGGGTTTTATCTTGGAGGGCAAATCGGCAACTTTTCAAGTAAAATTAAAGCAAGTTATTTAAAAGATGAGAATGCAGGACAATGGTCTCCAGTTGGAAAGGAAGATTTACCTAAACTTTCCGGTTTTATTGGTGGCATTTATGCCGGTTCCAATATTGATATCGACAATGGTTTTATTATAGGTATTGATACAGATCTCATGTGGTTTAATAAAAAGGGTACAAAAGATCACAATTTGCCACAAGAAGGTCAAACTGAAGAATCAGCATCAAAATCAAAAGTTATAACAGTAGGTAGTGATGATGAAAATCATTCGGCAGCCTCTGATGGAGTGGTGCATCACACTTTAAAACAAAAATGGGCTGGTGCTACACGAGTAAGATTTGGTTTTTCTTTTGATCGCTTGATGCCTTATGTGGCTGGAGGTGTTGCTTATACACAGCTTAACAACATAATCTTTAACAAATCTAATACAGAAAATAAAGCGGGTGATCTTGCTAATTTGGTGTATGACGAAAAAAAGACCATGATTGGTTATACTCTTGGGGGGGGAGTTGATTTTGCAATGACTGATAATATTCTTTTGCGTGCAGAATATCGTTATTCAGATTTTGGTAAGAAGAAATTTGTGCAAGATAAAGTTAAAATGGGCTACAAGACAAACGACTTCCGTGTGGGTGTCGCTTATAAATTTTAATTTTTTGCAGAATTAAACAATTTAAAAGCCTCATTTTAAAATGAGGCTTTTATTTTTCAAGTAGGTACTGGTAAATAATCCTCTATTGAGGAGAGGTACTATTTTATTTGGACAATAGTTTGATTTATAAAGATAATTTACTATTTCATGTGGAATAAGAATTTATAATATCGTAGAGTTCTCTCATTTAAAACCTATTCCACGTTGAAGCAATCAAAATCATTTGTTTGTACGTTACAGGTTGGGAAAGCCTGTGCGTATAAAAACATTAAGGAAAGAATAAAAATATTTTTTATGAACCGTTTCGAGCGCTAAAGATTGTTCCAACATTAGGGGACAAAGTGTGTAATAGTAGCGAGTTTCTTCTTCATAAACACAAAAATATGGGGCTTAATGGGACTTTACCATTAAAGCATTCATGGGAGCCGTTGCGAAAGGGCTTGAGTAGCAAAGATGCTTCTTTAAAATAAGCGCGTGAATAAGCACCTCAATGACATTCTATTGTATTTGAAAGACCTCTCATACAATTGAATTTTCTATTTTGCGTTATCATAAAATATTTTATTTAATAACAAAAAAAGTCGCATAAAGTTACATCCGCAAGATAACTCCAATAATAATAAAAGTTCATATTATAATTTTTTATTATTATTAGATATTTTATGCTTTATTATAGATCATAATAAAGAGTATTATAAAATGAGTTATAGGAAAAAATAGATAGAAAAATAGGCATTTGTCGAGATATAAAAACATTATTCTCTATGTCTATTATTGAAATAGAAGCCATTATTTTTTATAAATTTTTCAAATATTCGATAATAACTGTCGCGTATAATAGTAGGGGGGCATTTCAAATCTATTTACCATAAATCAATCAACATCATTTGTTTATGAATTACAAGGGAGATGGATTATTGAAATTATACGTTTTAGTTATTATTGGGCTTTTTATCATCATTAATATTTAGGTATAGAAGCTAAATGCGCTTCTCTATATCCTACAAAATATCATGATTATAGGAGGATAAAGATTTTGCCTATGAGATGCTTTAGGGAGAGTGTGCGATGATGTGTAAAGCAAGATTTGTAGGACTTTGTGCGATAAATCACAGGGGCAATTGGTTGGTGAAATCCGTACGAAAAGAATCTAGATTATTTATCGATCAGATAGGGGAGAAATTTTTGTCCTTAAGAATGAAAAGGAAGTAAACCAATGGTTTATAAAGTTAGTCACGTAAGTGGGGTTAATTAATGGAGCCCTCTGAGAGAAATTGATTTGTCGACAAAGAAGATGAAACTTTGTCTTGTTAAGAGGAGAAGGACAATAAAATTATGATTTATGAAAGGGATATGAAGTAAAAATATTTTCGTTTTTTGTTGTTTTGACAACTTTGGAAGTATTTAAAGATTAATTATTTCAGTACAGACAATCTCGTTTTGGGGGCTGATAACGCTATAACGTTGCAATTGACAGTGCCATTGATTTTGTAAGCGTTCAATGGAAAATAAGTTAAAGCCCGCGGGAGGTTTTTTATCACCAAAAGCTTGTGATGCGGAAGGAACACCAACAATAGGAATTTTTTTAATGGGTCCTTCAATCCACTTCAATGTGGGTAAATGAGTATGTCCGTGAAGAATAAGTTCGCAACCGTGGTGTTTGATAACCTCTTGAAAACGTTTTATATCTCGTAGTTTTTTATGCCAAGACGTTGCCTTGGGAAAAGGGGGATGGTGGATCATGACAACACGAAAAAGGTTGCGCTGTGCTGCTTCTTTTAAAAAGTGCGGTAACGTTTGCGCTTGCATTTTACCAAAATAACCAGAAGCTTGAAAAGGAGGTGTCGCAATGGCTGAAGAAGCAGCTATGATGGCGACATTTTCGCGAATACGCATATAAGGAAAGGCACTTTTTTGAGGCACGTCCCCTGTGATCCAAGGTTTAAAGAGCATACATGCTTTTGGGAGCGCTCCGCGGACATAGGCATCATGATTTCCAAATGTCAAAGAAATATCTTGAGGTTGTCCTAAGGTAAGGAGCCAACGACGCGCTTGTTCAAATTCCTTATCGAGAGCAAGGTTTACAAGATCACCAGAGATTACAAGGTGATCAGGCTTTGTTTTGTTCAAAGCATCTATTAAAGCTTCGAGGACATTTGTTGCCATTTGGCTCTTACGTTTTTTTTGCCAATTTAAGTAACCGGTAAGACGCTTTCCAAAAAGTTCAAAAAGAGAAGGTTGTGGGAGAGGAGAAAGATGGAGATCCGATATGTGGGCAAGATAAAACATAAAAGCTCGTAGAGTATTAAAAACGATTTAAAGAACAAACATAAGATAAGTTGGTGCTTAAAGGCAAGAAAGATTGTAAAAGAAAAAATAGCTTATTGAAAGTAAGAGGAAATTCTTTGAAGAATTGATGCTATCTTGTATTTTTTATGAAAAAGAACAGCATGATACAACAGATCATTCTTGGCAACCGATATGTCTTTTGTATGATGGGATAAATTTTAAAATGATGGTCATAAAGTTTTAAGACTTTTAAACAGCTTTTATACGAACACACATTATCATGAAAAAATCTAATCGTTCAGTGTAAAATGCAAAAGAATATATTGTATTTATCAAGAATTTTTACGGTTATGTGCTGCCATATATCGTTTTTAATGGGAGATGTTTTTCACGCAAAACAGAACGCCTTAAGAGGAATATTCCAAATAAAATATTGTGTTGTCCATTCACATATTTTTTTGAAAAAATATTTTCCAGTGCCTTTGATCTCATTTAACGAAAATTCTTCAAAGCTATGAAAAGCTTCGTTTATAAGGTTTATTCATGAACCACCATCTTTACGCTCATACAAGGTGTAAAGCAAAACCGTTATACTATCCCATCAAAATTTTATAAAAACTCTTGTTTTAAGAAAATTCTTAAGAGGAATTTTATTCTTTCCTTCAATGGTTTTTATCTATACAGCACTTCTTTTAGGGGTGTGAAGAAAATAATGATAATTGATTTAATATGAAAAGGATTATAAGTGAGAAAAACTTATTATATGTGAAGTTATTATTCAGTATTAAAAAATTATCATTAAAAATCAATGTCTTGTCTAATTGTAAAGAATAAGTCAACACACAAATAAATAAGCTTAATTTAAAAACTACTCTATGCAATCTCAGGATTTTTTAACGGCCTTCACGATACCACATGCTGCTCAACAGTAAAAGGCAAACAAGCAGTGCAAAAAAACCAGAAAATATTGAAAAATAAAAGGTATTGATTAAACGCGTTTCTGTCGCTTCTTTCAAAATAATTGAATGTGTTGGGGAAGATGATAGATTTGTTTTTGACTGAATGAGCTTGAGTGGAGGAAGATGAATGTTTTCTTTTCTTTCAGGGTGTAAACGTCCGATGTAGCCCCCCGTGCGTTTAATAATGGGGGCTAATTTTTCTTGTGTTGAAATTAAGTCAAACAATTCAAGATTATCGAGCATCCCTACAGAAGAAAGTATTGTTAAATCGTCATTTTTGATGGTAAAAATCCCTGTCTCATCAGTGGCTACAGTTGCGGAGAAGATACCTTCTTGCTCTTTAGTAAGGACGATCTTTTGTTTTTTTCCAGAAGGAAAAGTTATTTCAGCGGGTTCTGGATGGTTTTTCAGAGTTTGTCGGCGAATTGTTAAATGATGATGGTTGCTGGTTGCGCTTAATTTTTCTTCCTCAAGTTCCGGTTCTTTCATGAGCCAATGGGCAATTCGGCGATAAAGAGCCGCATAAGGACCACCACCTTCAAAACCTCGTGCCCAAAGCCAACTTTCATCGGAAAGCAACATACCTACACGCCCTTTATCAACATGAGAAAGAAGTAAAAGTGGCTGTTCATCGGCGCCTTTCATGAGCGCTGTGCCTTTGTATGCATCTTGAATAGCAATTTGTCGCAGCCAGCGTCCCCATTGAGAAGCTGGAAGGTTAAGTGTTGCAAGATCCCTTGTGACAGGATGACGTTCGCCTTCTTTGGTTAACGCGGGGCGAAAAGGTTTTTCAATAATAGTTCCATTGGGCAATGCTGGTAGGATGCTTATTAAAGGAGTTTTCGCAAGTGAGTTTTTTTGGGTAAATTCAGGTCCTGTTACCATCAGCAATGCACCACCCTTTTGTACATATTGGGCGATATAATCATAATAGATTAAAGGTAGAACATCAGAGTGTTGGTAACCATCAAGGATGATGAGATCAAAGTTATTAATCTCTTCAACAAAGAGTTTTCTTGTGGGAAAGACCACCAAGGATAATTGGCTTAAAGGTGTATTATCTGCTTTAGTGGGGGGGCGCAAAATCGTAAAGTGAACAAGATCAATATTAGAGTCACCTTTCAAAAGGTCTCGCCAGGTTCGTTCTCCATTATAAGGGGCACCTGAAATAAGAAGAACACGTAAATTTTCTCTGATTCCTTCAATGGTTGTTATGGCTCGGTTGTTTTCAACGCTTAGTTCACCTTTATAAGGTTCAGTGGTCGCTTGGATAATATTTTTTTCAGCATGGGGAAGGATAATTTCAGTTTGAAAAATAATACCAGGAGTCACAGAATAATGGCCAACTTCTTGTCCATTGACGCTGAGTATAATATTAGCTTTCTGTGGTGTTGTTTCTTGAGACATTCCTTGATCTTCTACCAAAATGGAGAGCTTTTGTGGTTTGTTGACAAGGGCAAAGCGTGGAGGCGAAATAAACTTGATTTGACGATCAAATTCATCTGAGTGTCCTGTGATCAGAGCATTAAGGGGGGCTTTATGATGAAGATCTGATAGCTCTGGAATGTCATGCACTTGTCCATCAGTGATAAAAATAGTTCCTGCATAACGAGAAGGCGGTACATCAGAGAGAGCTTGTGTTAAAGAATCAAACAAATTCGTTGAGGGGGCATATTGATGATCAGCCAGTTTTCCGGCTTCAATAAAACGCAGTTCAAATTGTGGATAATGCGCCAACATTTTGATTAATTGCGTGCGCGCTTCATCACTGTCGTTTATGCGTGTTCCAAAAGTTTGGCTTTTGCTGCGGTCAATGACAATGCCTACCGTGCTTTTCAGCGGTTCACGCTGTTCTTTGATAATCATTGGATTAAGCAAAGCAAGAATGAGAGCGCTCAATGCCATCAGACGAAATAAAGATCCTTGACGTTGTGTAACAAGACCAACAACGACAAAAAGAATGGATATTCCGCTTAACAGCAGAATCCAAAAGAGTGGTAAAAAAGGCTGAAAAGTGAAAAGTGGTATCATTGCCTTCTTTCTCTTTTAAAGCGTTCCAAGAGCGCTGGAACATGAATTTGGTCTGCTTTATAGTTTCCAGTAAGCACATAAAGGACAATATTTAAGCCTGCACGAAATGCCCATAGACGTTGCATTGGATCATTGGGAACAAGGGGATATTTCCATGTCCCTTTTTCATCGAGTGCCCAAGCAGCAGCAAAGTTATTTGCGGTGATGAGCAGGGAACTTACATTATCGCCGCTGGCAAGAGAGTTTTTATTTTTTTTGTTCGTTGATGAGGATTCAACCCATAAAGGTGAACCACGGTAGAGACCAGGAAAATCTGGCATAATATAAAAGGAACGCGCAACAACATGATCTGTTGATGCGGGCTCAATGGAGGGAATGTTTAACCCTTTTAAGATGGTTCGTAATCTCTGCGTTTCTGGAGTGGCATCTCCTTCAAGATTAAGATTGCTTTTTATCTGATCGCATGTGTCAAATAAAATGGTTCCTCCATGTTTCATAAAGTTATTTATTTTTTCAAGGGTTTTGGGGGTTAGTATAGGACTCTGAACATCAATTGGCCAGTAAATAAGAGGATAAAAGGAGAGTTCATCTTTATCGAGATCAAGTGCTCTAACAGAGCCGGGGGTAAGCATTGTGCGCTCTGCGATAAATTGACTTAAGGCTTCTAGACCACTTTTACTCGTTGTATCAATTTCATGATTGTTGGTTATAACGTAGGCAAGATGTGTTGCACCAGCGGCTTGCACACTATCATGATGATTTTCTGTCGTTTGCGCATGAAGCCTTGAATCATATGAAAATAGGCCAATCAGAATGATGAGAGGAAAGAAAAACAGATTACGCCGTTTATGAAAAGAAAAAATACCTCCCATCCATAAAATGAGAAAATGATCAAAAGCAAATAATAAGAGGGCTAATCCTAAAAGGGGACCGATAAGATTTTTTTCTTTTGTATCGTAAGACAAAGGGTTCTTATTAAGAGAAGTTGGCAATGATGATTGTTGTCTCAAGCGCGATGAATCAGTTAAGAGATTAAGCGCATAAAAGTCATTTTTGACACCATAAAGCCCTGGGGGAATATGATAGGAAGGACGGGGCGGATTTTGAGTGTCAAAGACCAGTGGAACAACATCAGAGGGCGGTACTTGTAATTGTCCATCAGCGGCTATAGTTCGCCAAGGATTTTGTACCCTTGTTCTTTTTTCTCTGTGTGTTGGGTTTGTGTTTTCAAAAGACCCTAATGTGATTAGTTTTTGCAACATTTGTGCAAAAAATCCAGAAAGAGGAAGATTAGACCATGTAGGATCAGGGGCAATATGAATGAAAATGAGGGTTCCTTTCCCACGCTTTGCTGCGGTAATAAGAGGGGTCCCATCCGAAAGGCTGAGCCATGTTTTTTCAAAAAGATCTGGGATTGGTTCTGCGAGGATTTGGCGCGAGACAGTAACATCTTCTGGGAAAGGAAGGTCAAAGAAAAAGCTATTTTTTGCAAAAGGGGCAAGTTTTTGCGGTTTTGTCCAAGACATAATACTTCCAAGAGAACGTTGCCCCTGACGCAGCGGTACCGGAAGGAGACTATCGTAATGTTCTGCACTACTGAGTTTTTCTCCTGCAAAGCGGATGAGTGTCCCCCCTTTATTCACAAAATCAGAAAGCTTTTTCTCTGCTTTTTCAGGGATATTAACCATGTCGCCCATAATGAAAATAGATGGATTTTGTTTAAGCAAATGATCAATATCTGTTGAAAGTTCTCTTCCACCGGAAGTTATAAGCTGTGTATGACCTTGTAGTGCTTTAATAATATAATAAAACGGAGCAAGTAAAGGCTGTGTCATTTCGTTGGTATCGGGAGAGAGAAGAGCAACACGGCTTATCCTGCTATGGCTGTCTACTAAGAAAGTTGCAGCAGCATGGTTTTGGTTATTGACTTTTATCCAAGCGATATCGTTGCGCAGTTCAAGGGGGACATCAAAAGGAATAAGTGCTGTTGTTTTGCCTACAGAGAAATTTTTCGTAAATTGACCAAGAAGTTTATTGTGTGAATCGTAAAGGCTGAGTGTAGCGGGCATCGCATCGTGTGTTGTTGAGCGAATAATACGCGCGACCATATTTCCATTGCTATTTTCTATGGATGTTATGCCGATTAAATCAGAAATATCAGCTAAATACCACAAGAAGTTTCTAGGTTTTAATTCTTCAAGTAGAGAAAAAGTTTGCTCATCGTCATTTGTTTGTAATCCATCGCTTAAATAAGCAATATCAAGAGGCTTTCCTTTGTTTATTTTACTGAATTCTTTTAAGATATGCACACGATTTACAGGCCAAGGACGCGGTTGCAAATGTATTAAATGCTGTTTTATAACCTTTGCTGGTTCGGGTTCCACATTGGAGATATCATTCTCAGCCGTTGCAACAAGATAAATATTTTTTTGCTGTTTTTCTGCCTGTGCAAGGAGCATTTCAGCGATAGAGATACGTTTTTTCCATTCTTTTACAGATGCCCAACCATTATCAATAATGAGCGCAAGGGGTTGAGATCCAGAAAAGCTTATTGGCTTTTGATTCCAAGTGGGGCGGGCTAGAGCTATGATAACCAGTGCGGCTATGGTTAAACGCAACAAGAGCAACCACCAAGGGGTATGTTTTGCTGTTTCCTGCTGATGGGTTGATTTGGGTAAGAATCGTAAAGGAGGAAAGAGCTCTTTCCGTGGAGGTGGAGGGGATATTCGCAACAGCCACCATATGACCGGTAGAAACAAGAGCCCTAATAACAGAAAGGGAGCAGAAAAACTCAAAGTGCCCTCCTTTTTTGCAATGAAGAGTCGCCCATAGTATTTGCAAGATGCAAAATGGTTTCTGTTAAAGGTTGATCTGTTGTACTGACGTGATAAGACCACCCTTGGCGTGTGCAAAAATTTACCAATTCTTGTCGACGTGCTTGATATAGCTTATAATAGCTCTTACGAAGATTTTCTGCTTTTCCAAAAATGTGTTTTTCTTTCGTTTCAGGATCAAAAAATTCCGTATGACCTGTGTAGGGAAAACTTTCTTCTGCAGGATCAGCAATTTCAATTAAATGAGCTGTCACCTGTTTTGTCGATAAAGGAGTTAAATGTTGGATGATTTTTTCAGGGTGATCGAGAAAATCACTCATTATAATGGCATGTGAAAAGCGTGTAATCGTTGAAAAATCAGGAAATGAATTTTCATCTGAATGATTTTCTAAAGCAAATGCTATTCGTTCTACGACATTGGATGTCATTGTGGGGGGTACTAAGTTGGGAATAGCAATATGTTCGCCACACCGTGCTAGAAGTGATGCCAAGGCAAGGGTTAAAATAATGGCATGATTGCCTTTAGAGATTTTAGAAAAGCGCGAACAGTAATGCATTGATGGGCTCTGATCAGGCCAAAGCCAAACGGTTTGTGTCATTTGCCATTCATGCTCACGGAGATAGGTATTTTCATCACGCGCTGAGCGACGCCAATCAATGCGGGTAATGGATTCTCCTTCCATATAGGGGCGAAATTGCCAAAAATTTTCTCCATTACCGCGTTTGCGTTGACCATGCCATCCGGTTATCAGTGTATTGGCAATATGACGCGCTTGTAAAAGGAAATATGGCATTTTGCCATTATCCTTATACAGCTCTTTTGCCAGCGACAATGGAGGTTTTTGTAAAACTTTTTTGCCAATAGCCATTTAAAGGGCATCTTTCACAAGGTTATTGATAATATCTTTTACTGTTATATCTTCAGAACGGGCAGAGAAATTAAGCGCCATACGGTGCTGTAATACAGGATAGGCCAAAGCTTCAACATCATCAAGTGAAGGGGCTAAACGCCCATAATAAAGAGCACGCGCACGAACACAAAGTGAAAGAGCTTGTGATGCGCGCGGACCAGGTCCCCAAGAAACATAAGTATTGGCAAGGATATTGTCTTTATCAGGGCGGGCTGAGCGGACAATTTTTAAAATAGCTTCGATCACATTTTCTGAAAGAGGCATTTTGCGAACGATATTTTGAATTTTTTGCAATTTTTTGGCGGATAAAATTGCTTTTGCATTTGATTTTTTTTCCTTTGTTGTTTCTAAAATGATCCGCCGCTCTGTTGTAAGATCAGGATAGTCAATATCAATTTGCATCAAAAAGCGGTCGAGTTGAGCTTCAGGAAGTGGGTAGGTCCCTTCTTGCTCAAAAGGATTTTGCGTTGCAAGAACATGAAAAGGTTGTGGTAAATCATAACGGGTTCCTGCAACGGTCACATGATACTCCTGCATAGCCTGTAAAAGAGCTGACTGTGTGCGTGGAGAGGCACGATTGATTTCATCAGCCATGAGAAGCTGCGTGAAAATGGGACCTTGAACGTAGCGAAAAGAACGCTTCCCCTCTTTATCGGAATCCATAATTTCAGAACCTATAATGTCCGATGGCATTAAGTCTGGGGTAAACTGGATACGTTTTTCATCAAGTCCTAAAACGGTTCCCAATGTTTCCACAAGACGTGTTTTTGCAAGCCCAGGAGCACCGACAAGAAGAGCATGACCACCAGCAAAAATAGCCGTTAAAGCATATTCAATGATATGATTTTGCCCAAAAATAACTTTGTCAATTTCTTGTTGTATAATATCTAATTCTTTGTGTGCCGTATCAATATCCTCAATAATGACTTGGGCCTCCTGTTTGGGATTAACCTTTTTCACAGAATTAGATGCTGGATCACGGTGATTCATATTTTTTCCTTAAGGCGTTTGTCGCAAAAATAGTAATTTTCTCTGTATGATAATGGACATCTTATTGTTTGTAACAGAAAATGAGAAGAAAAGAAGCATCATAAGCCGTTTTTTTTTCATATTCGTGTATAGATAGAGAAAAGTTTCTTTGAAAGAAAGAGGCTTGTTTTATAAGGAATGTTTTAAAAACTTTGTTTTATGAAGAAAGTTTCTGAAAGCATTGAAGACAACTTTTTTGAAAGGTTAAAGGGTGAATATAAGGCAGAACTTCAAACAGGCTGCGTGGTTACAACAAAGTGATGTCCAAACACTTCTTCGTATTTTATCTTTAGAGGGGGAAGAGGCACGTATCGTGGGGGGAGCAGTGCGCAATCAACTATTAGGCCAACCTATTAGTGATATTGATATTGCGACAACCTGCTTACCGCAACAGATTATTGCACGTGTAGAAGAAGCAGGATTTAAAGCTATTCCGACAGGGATTGCGTTTGGTACCATAACAGTGGTTGCGCATTCATGTTCTTATGAGGTCACAACGCTTCGCAGCGACATTGAAACAGATGGTCGTCATGCAAAAGTGGTATTTGGGCGTGATTGGAAAAAAGATGCTGAACGGCGAGATTTTACGATAAATGCCCTTTATTGTGATGCTGCTGGCAACCTTTATGATGATGTAGGAGGCTTGAGTGATATTGCGAGTCGAACAGTTCGTTTTATCGGTGTTGCAGAAAATCGTATTAGTGAAGATTATTTGCGTATTTTACGTTTTTTTCGCTTTTTTGCGTGGTATGGAGCGGGGCGACCTGATGGGCAAGGGTTGAAGGCATGTGTTCGTTTAAAACACGGTTTAAAAAAACTTTCTTCTGAGCGTATTTGGGCAGAAATGAAAAAGCTTCTTTTAGCTTTTGACCCAACACGTGCTCTTTTATGGATGCGACAAAGCAAAATTTTGCCACTCATTTTTCCTGAAACAGAAAAATGGGGCATTGATGCAATTCACGCATTGGTGAAAACAGAACAGATGCTTGGTTGGAAAGTTGATCCATTTTTACGGCTAGAAAGTCTTCTTCCTCCTGATCCTATACGTCTTCATAAAATGGCACAGCGTTTGCGTTTTTCCCATAAGGAAACAACACGGTTAAAGGAATGGGCAGAGTTAGAAATAATAAGCCAAAACTGTTCTGATCATTTTGTACAAAAATTGATTTATTTTCATGGGCGACAGCCGGTTTTAGATCAATTATCCTTGTCTGTGGCTGCATCATATGCCAATACTCCAGAAAAAGGGGATGCTTTGCAAAAAAAAGAAGATTATCTCAAACTTTATCAGCTTGTTCAAAAATGGCAGATTCCAACTTTTCCCATTAATGGTAACGATTTAATAAAAAGAGGTTTTTCAAAAGGTATCCTTCTAGGAAAAAAGCTTAAAGAACTAGAAATGATATGGATTGAAAGTGGATTTTTAATGGATCATCATGCCCTATTAGAAAAAATTGATTTATAATAACAAGTTACCATTACTCATATGAAATAAGAGCGCCAAATATCGTAAGATTATCTTATTTCAAACTTGTTCATATTACATCAATCAAAATTATTGCCTTATTCGTCACAAGCGAGGGAAGTCGTGTGAGAAAAAACGATTATAGGAGAAAAATGCCTCTTAATAAATCATATCAAAGATAAAGATTCTGGAAAATAAGAACAGATAAAAAGAATAATGATAACGGTTTGTATTTTGTATGAGCATAAAGAGGAGGATTCTCAATGCATTTTTATATGAGAAGGATTTAATCATTCATAGGTGGTGCTATGGAATGGAGGCAATGGGCACTAAGAAACATTGATTTTAATCAAGTGTGTGAATGAGCAATACAATGGCGTTTGCTGCTTTGTGAGAAAGTGACTTTAATTAAAGAGTTCTTCTTATTTTTTTTAAGCCATATTATCTTACAGCTATTTATTTTATCAGCACTTGATTATTGGGAAATGGCAGGAATTATATGCTTTAACTATTACTTATAGGATAGCTTATGAGCTTTTAGAGGCTTTATTCCCAAAGTATCGTTGAAAAGTATGTACTTTTAAGATTTATAAAATTTTTGAAAAATGAGGTTTTTCTCCTTATTGGGAGACCAGAGTTTATGTATTTCGATCATTCTATTAATGCTTTGATAGAATTGTTGTGTTTTTATAGATTACAGTTTTCTTCATGATAACCAATTTGGCGCAGTGCTTCTCCTGTTGTTATGGCTACGCTCATGGCAAGATTGAGAGAGCGTGCCTGTGTTTTCATGGGAATTTTCAATGTGTAATCGACAGCTTCATGAACATAATCGGGAACGCCAGCTGATTCACGACCAAAAAGTAAAACATCATTTTTTTGATAGTCTATCTGCGTATAGCATGTTTTTGCTTTTGTACTTAAAAGCAATAAACGGTGGTTAAAGTGTTTCATAGAGCTTAAAAAATGTTGCCAATCCATATGTCGTTCTAAGGAAGCATATTCGAGATAATCCAATCCTGCACGTTTGAGATTACGATCCGACAGATTAAAGCCTGCGGGCTCAATAATGTGCACATGTAAACCAAAACAAGCACTAAGACGTAAAATTGTTCCGGTATTACCAGCAATATCAGGTTGGAAAAGAGCTATATGAAGTGTCATATTCTCTGTAATATGATTTTTTTCAGCTTTGTAAAGAAGTGCCGTAATTTATTCGAAAAATATGGTCAAGAAATATATGATTTTTGTATTTATTTTTTATGCAGTTTAAGTTTCAGGAAAAAGTTACGGTCAAAGATTTGTTTGAGATAAAAGAGAATCTCCTGGTTAGGGGATTTCCTTTGATTAAGCAATACATGAAATGAATGGGTTCTTTATGGTGAAAAGGAAGATATTTAGTGAGGTTTGATCATTCATTTGGACTGAGATTTTAAATACAAAAAAACTTACGGTGTTTTTTGTTTCTTATTCACTCTGTAAAATAATAAATTATCATTAAATTCATTTTTTGTGTCAATCATACGAAGAGTAGAAGTTTTTTATAGGGATATGTTATGGGTTAAGGCAACGCAAGTGATCCAAGCATTGTACAAGAGGAGAGGGTATGATAAAAGGATGTTTTAACAAAGTGTCTCTTTGAAGTTAAGGCGATGGGTGAGCAGACGAGGCGGGATTTTCTGTTTTTAGTAACAGCTGTTGCAGGAGCAGTTGGAATGGGGATTGTTGCGTGGCCTTTTGTCCGTCAGTTGCGTCCAGATGAGGCTGTTTTGGCATCTTCTTCTGTTGAGGTTGACCTTTCTGGTATTGAAGAGGGGATGTCAGTGACGGTAAAGTGGCGAGGACAGCCTGTTGTTATTAGAAACCGTACAGCAAAAGAAATCGCTGATGCGCGCGCTACGAATTTGAGTCTTCTAAAAGATCGTCAAGCCCGCAATCCTAATCTTGAAGGTGAAAAAGAAGCGACGGATTTTGCGCGTTCAGCAGGCAAAGGGCGTGAAAATTGGCTTATTGTCATTAATCTTTGTACGCATCTAGGCTGTGTGACACTTGGGCAATCGGGGAAATTTGGAGGGTGGTTGTGTCCGTGTCATGGGTCTGTTTATGATACCGCTGGAAGAGTACGCTCAGGTCCAGCAAATTATAATTTGGCTATCCCCCCTTACCAATTTCTTTCTGATACTTTGCTCAAAATAGGATAAGGTCATGACAAGGTTTCCTCCTTATTGTCCTAAAAGTGCTCTTGCCCGTTGGTTTGATAAGCGTTTTCCTCTTCCTCGTTTTTTTTATAATGCATTTGTGATTTTTCCTGTTCCGCGTAATCTTAATTACTTTTATACATTTGGCGGTATTTTGACCCTTATGCTTTTATCACAGCTTTTGACGGGTCTTGTCTTGTCACTGCATTATGTTCCAGATGTTCATTTGGCTTTTGAAACGGGGGAACGATTTCGGCGTGAAGGCCAGTTTGGATGGCTCTTTCGTCCATGGCATAGTGTAGGCTCTTCGTTTTTTTTTATTGCCGTTTATATCCATTTGGCGCGCGGACTTTATTATGGTTCTTATAAAAATATGCGAGAAATGGTGTGGATCACAGGGATTTTTATTTATATCATCATGATGGCAATCGCATTTTTTGGTTATGTGCTTGTTTGGGGGATGATGTCTATTTCGGCCGCTTCAGTGATTGCAGGGCTTTTAAAAACGATACCTTTGGTGGGAGTATGGTTACATGAAACACTTCTGGGTGGTTATGGTGTAGGACAACCAACATTGAATCGTTTTTATGTTTTTCATTATGTTTTATCCTTTATTTTGCTTCTTTTTGTGGGACTTCATATTTGGGCAATCCACTGTGTTGGGCAAGGAAACCCAACGGGTCTTGCGATACAATCAGATAAAGAAACGGTACCGTTTTCGCCTTATGCGCTTATCAAAGATATTTTTGCCATTACTGTTTTTCTGATCTTTTTTTCTTGGTTTTTGTTTTATATGCCCGATTATATGGGGCAAGCCGAAAATTATAGCGTGGCCGATCCTTTAAAGGCACCGCTTCGTGTCGTTCCAGAATGGTATTTTTTGCCTTTTTATGCGATGCTGCGTGCTATAACTTTTGATATCGGTATTTTTTCTTCAACTTTTGTGGGCTTTGTTCTCTTCGTCAGCTCGATTCTCGTGTTAATTTTTGTCCCGTGGTTAGATCGCTCTAAAATATGTTCAGCAAGGTATCGACCTGTTTATAAAATTTTCTTTTGGGCGTTGGTTTTTGATGTCGTTTTTCTTGGTTGGCTGGGGTCAAGAGAAATAAGTGACAGAATTCTTTTATGGACGCAATTGGCTACGGTTTATTATTTTATATTCTTTTTGGTTATTTTGCCGGTTTTGCCTACGTTTGAAAAAAGTCGTTCTCTTCCCTCTTCGATTATGCAAGATCTAAAACAGAAAAAAAAGAGACTATGGTAAATATTTTTGTTGGATTAATTGTTATTGTTGCTCTGAGTTTTTCTGTTCAGAGTGCGGTTAGTCATGCCTCTGATCGATTGGATCAAGAGGACGAACTTACTTCTTTTCCTTTACGGATTCCTACAAAACAAGAATGGAGTTTTTCAGGGCCATTTGGGTTTTATGATAAGGCACAATTGCGGCGTGGGTTAAAGGTTTATAAACAAGTTTGCTCCAGCTGCCATGGGCTAAAATATGTGGCTTTTCGCCATTTAAAAGCTCTTGGATATGACCAAGAGCAGGTTAAAGCCTTGGCGGCACAATATGAAGTACGCGATGGTCCTAATCGAGAAGGGAAAAATTTTAAACGTCCTGGGGTCACAACGGATTATTTTCCTTCTCCTTTTGCAAATGAAGAAGAAGCGAGATTTATTTTAAATGGTGCTTATCCTCCAGATTTATCATTGATGGCACGGGCACGTGGTGTATCTTTGCCATTTCCTGCTTTAATTACGGATGTCTTGACTCATTATGATACAGCCGGTCCAGATTATATTACAGCTCTCTTAACAGGATACCAGGAAGCACCAAAGAAGGTAGAAGTTGCAGATGGTTATTGGTATAATCCTTATTTTATTGCCAGTAATTCTTTAACCATGGCGCCTCCTTTGAGTGATGGTGTCGTTACTTATGAAGATGGAACTCCCCAAACTGTTGAACATTACGCGCGTGATGTTTCTGCTTTTTTGATGTGGGCTGCCGATCCTCATATGGAAATTCGTAAAAAAACCGGTTTTCGTGTTATTTTATTTTTAATCATTTTTGCAGGACTTGTTTATATTTTTAAAAATCGTATTTGGTGTGGTTTGGAGGAAGAAACAAAAGAGGAAATAAAGAGAAAAGGATAAAGTGACCGCTCTTGAAGGAGTAGAAAGTATAAAGAGCATAAGGAACAAATCTGTTTATGATGCATTGAGGTTTTATAAAGTAAAAGCAAAGTAAAAACGGAGATGCTAAAATGAAAAAAATTGTATGTACTACTCTTATGTCAATTTTGATGGTTTCTAGTACTTATGCTCAGTCTTTTGAAATGCCTTCTAAACATGAAATAATTTCTTCGACGGGTATTGTACAGGTGGGGATCGATAAGTCTGTGCGTTATGTAACGCCTTTAGCAACGGACTTTGTTGCTTCCAGCCTTATAGGCGCCGATGTTTATAATATAGAAGATGAAAATATTGGTGAAGTAAAAGATATTATTCTACGTGAAAATAATATTGCGGGATTTGTAATTGCTGTTGGCGGTTTTCTTGGTATAGGGGAGAGTTATGTGGTCGTTTCTCCAGAGACAATCCAGATGACAAATGATTATGGTAAGTGGAAACTTATTACAAATGCGACAAAGGATTCTTTAAAAAACGCTCCAACATTTAAATATGAAGGGCGTTGGATGCGCTAATTTTATATTTTCATTCTTTAATCGATAAAAAAGTTGCTACCATAATAATATGTAATAATATGGTAGCAACCGGTTTTTAGTTCAGAAGAACTTGGGAGCTTTTGCAACACCCTTCTATAGACTTATTACAAAATCTTCAAGATAAAATGCTAAAATATTAAGGGAGAATAAAGATTTAAGTATTATGTTTAAATAACATGATATCGCCATCTTGCACAATGTATTCTTTTCCTTCATCGCGGGCCTTTCCTGCTTCTTTTGCACCGCTTTCTCCTCCCAGAGCAATATAGTCATTGTAGCTAATCGTTTGGGCACGAATGAAGCCGCGCTCAAAATCAGAGTGAATAACGCCGGCGGCTTGGGGAGCTTTTGTACCACGCGTAATTGTCCATGCTCGTGTTTCCTTAGGTCCGCACGTAAAGTAAGTAATGAGATCAAGTAAATAATAACCAGCGCGAATAAGGCGATTTAAACTTGGCTCAACAAGCCCTAGAGCATCGAGATATTCTGATGCTTCAGCATCATTCAGTTGCGTGATTTCTGCTTCGATAGATGCAGAAATGATAATGCTTTGCGCATTATGCTCTATTGCCATTTTTTCAACTGCTTGGGTAAAGTTATTTCCATGAGCGGCATCATTTTCGCTTACGTTACAAACATAAAGTACAGGCTTGGAAGTGAGAAGATTTAAACTCTTTAGAATATGGTGTTCATCTAAAGCAATATCTTTGAGTAATAACCGGACAGGATTTCCCTGTTGCAGAATATTTAATGCTTTTTCCATAACAGGGAGAATTGTAAGAGCTTCTTTATCTTTTCCAATTGCTCGTTTACGGATTTGTACGATTCGTCTCTCCAGACTTTCAAGATCCGCCAGCATGAGTTCAGTTTCAACGGTTGTTGCATCAGAAATAGGATCAATACGTCCTTCTACGTGGGTAATATCTTCATTTTGAAAACAACGTAAAACATGGATAATAGCATCGACTTCGCGAATATTGGCTAAAAATTTGTTCCCTAAACCTTCGCCTTTTGACGCGCCTCGTACAAGCCCCGCAATATCAACGAAATTAATGCGTGTAGGAATAATTTCTTTTGAACCAGCGATTGACGCAATTTTTTTCATTCGTAAATCTGGAACAGCAACTTCACCAGTATTGGGTTCAATGGTACAAAAAGGATAATTGGCAGCCTGTGCAGTGGCTGTTTTTGTTAATGCATTAAAAAGAGTTGATTTCCCAACATTAGGTAATCCAACAATACCGCATTTAAAGCCCATGAGAGTCCTTCTTTTCTGTTGATTTTATGCTCAAGATAGAATTTTTATAGCATATTTTCAGAAGAGTTATAGTCTTTGTATTGCGAGAAGTGAGAAAAAAGTCTACAGCAATAAATAATCTGCTTTTTTTACCCTTTAAAATTCTTCTAAAACTTAATAATTAAAAAAACTTCGAGTTAATGTTAATAGTGTGCTAAGTTTTTCATGGTACGCAAATCTGCATAAATAGTTTAATCGGAGAAAATAGAAGAGTGTTATCTCGTTGTGCCTTTTTAATTGCAGCACTTTTAGCTTTAGCTGGATGTGCTACAACACGTCAATCAGATATGTCATCGGCTTCTTTTCAACAAGCTCGATACATTCCACCAGAAATACAGGCTTTGTACGGTCCTGTAACGAATGAAACTTATCTGTTACCTGCCGTTGATCTTGCAACAATTGATCCAAAGTTTTGGCGACAAGAAGTGATTTATTATACATCTTATCCACCTGGGACCTTGGTTATCGATACGCAAGAATGTTTTCTTTACCTTATTGGTGAAAATGGAAAAGCTTTACGCTATGGAATTGGGGTCGGTAAGGAAGGCCTAGCATTTGAAGGAGAGGGTGTTGTACAGCGCAAGCGTCGCTGGCCAAATTGGGCGCCTACTGCAGCAATGATGGCTCGAGAACCAGAACGTTATGGACATTTGGGGAAAGGAATGCCACCAGGACCCGATAATCCATTGGGCGCGCGAGCACTTTATCTTTTCAAAAATGGGAAAGATACACTTTTCCGTATTCATGGCTCACATGAATCTTGGTCAATAGGGCGTGCTATTTCAAGCGGATGTATCCGTTTGCTCAATCAAGATATTATTGATCTTTATGATCGTGTTCCCGTTGGCTCGCGTGTTGTGGTGTTGCAAAACAATAGAAGTGTCCCTACAGTTTACAGTCAACAATCAGATGGCTACGATCCGCTAGAGTCAACCATTCAGCCAAATGATTTTTAATGCTAGGAGAAGATTGGAGAGAGCCATTTGAGTATTTTGGTTTTCTATTCAATCTTCTCTTTTTCAAAAAGTTTGTACAAATATAGCTTTTCATGTTTCCCCAACAGGCTTTACCTTTGGTAAGACTTATAAGAGGCATTTTTCTTTCTTTTTTCAAGAGTTTTTATCTGTATACCTTTCCAATTTGTGAGGTGTAAGCCAATGGTTTTGATTGCTTCATTATCAATAGATTTGATAATAAACCTATGATATTTGGCATTTTTATTCAGTTTATAAAAATTAATTTTTATAATACGTTATATAAAATTTCTATAGAGAAATGTTGATTTTTTGCCGATAAGAGAAATAAGCGATTAGGGTAAGTTCTTGTTTTTTATCATTTGTGAAATTTCATTCATAAAGAGAGATTTATCACCTTTTATAAGGAGAGCAATATTTTTTGCAAGGGTATCTAAGAGAGGGGGCAACCATTCTTGATCAGATTTGGTAAAATTTCCTAGAACATGCTGATGAACAAGTTCTTTGTTTCCAGGATGACCAATTCCTATACGTAGACGACAATAGTCAGTACCACAATGAGCATCAATAGACTTAATACCATTATGTCCATTATTTCCTCCCCCAATTTTTATACGGACTTTCCCCGGTGATAGGTCTAACTCATCACAAATGATGATCAAATTCTTTAAATCTAATTTGTAAAATCGCAAAGCTTCGCCAATAGCTTGCCCCGATAGATTCATGAAAGTTTGCGGTTTTATAAGAAAAATTTTCTCATTATTTATAAAACCATTGGAGAGTTCTGCTTGAAACTTCTTCGACCATGGAGAAAAAGAAAAGGACTGATAAATAGCATCAACAGCCATAAACCCAATATTATGGCGGTTATTTTGATATTGCGAACCAGGATTTCCAAGACCAGCAATAAGCCACATATGTACCTTCAGTCAAAGTGTGAGGGGAGTATACGTATCATAAATGAAGGCGGGAAAAATTCCCGCCTGTTGTGTTCTATGAAGTTGGCGCTTCGTCTTCATCCTTTTCTTGTTCGGAAGTTTCATCAGTGACATCCAGGCTAGCGGGAGCTGCAATGGTTGCAATGGTAAAGTCCCGATCTTGGATGATGGGTGTCACATCTTTTGGAAGTTGAACGGCTGAAATGTGAATAGAATCACCAATAGAGTAGCTGGAGAGATCAATTTCGATGGCTTCAGGAATAGCATTTGCTGGAGCTGTACATTCAATTTCGTGTCGAACAATATTGAGGACACCACCCTTTTTAAGTCCAGGTGCTGTATCTTCATTGAGGAAGTGGACAGGAATATTCACTTCTACAACGGATTTTGCTGAAATGCGTAAGAAATCGACATGGAGTGGAAAGTCACGCACAGGATCCAATTGGTAATCTTTTGGCAAGACCATAATTTTTTGCTTGTCGAGAACAATTGTTGCAATGGTGGTCCGAAAGCCACCGGCGTGGATTTTGTAGAAAATTTCTTTATAGGGAACTGTTATTGCCAAAGGAGGTTGTTTTTCACCATAAATGACAGCAGGGATAAGACCGTTGCGGCGAAGTTCACGGGAGGACCCCTTACCAACCCGCTCGCGTTTTTCGGCCTTAAGAGTGTAGCTTTTACTCATAATTTAAGTCCTTTTTACATGATTGGAGATCCTTCAAAAACAATAACAGTTTTTGCATGGATATGAAGATATGCGCTAGAAAACAGCGATTGCTCCATTCTACGTTGCCTCCAAGGGTGTCTACGTAGAAGCTTGTTCTATAATTCAAACTCTTCATAGATGCAAGAGTTGTGGGAAAAATCGATGATTTCTACCGTTAAAAAGGAGGAAATGTTACAAATTGCGGTGCGGATAGAGAATCAACCAATAGGCGCTGATATGTTTAAAATCAAACACTGGAGATGTTATGAAGGTTGAGATTGCCTTGGGTGAGATGTCAGAAAGTCGTGCTTTGCATAAATCGATGCCAGCACTTCTGGATTTGGAAGAATTATTGGCGACACGTCTTCTTGTACAAGGGAATTCTGGGTCAGGGAAATCTCATCTTTTACGCCGTCTTTTAGAACAAAGTGCTCAGTGGGTGCAGCACTGTGTGATTGACCCAGAAGGCGATTTTATAACTTTGGCCGATAAATTTGGTCATGTTATTGTAGAGGCTCAACGAAGTGAATTAGAGTTGACGCGTATTGCTCATCGCATTCGGCAACATCGGGTTTCGGTGGTCTTTAATCTGGAAGGGTTGGATACTGAACAACAAATGCGTGCTGTGGGGGCTTTTCTTGGAGCACTGTTTGATGTGGAACGTAATTATTGGTATCCTATGCTTATTGTTGTCGATGAAGCACAATTGTTTGCGCCAACAGCGGCAGGGGAAGTTTCCGATGAAGCGCGTAAAATTTCTCTGAGCGCTATGACCAATCTTATGTGTCGAGGACGTAAACGTGGTCTTGCTGGTGTTATTGCAACACAACGTTTGGCTAAGCTTGCCAAAAATGTTGCTGCTGAAGCTTCAAATTTTTTAATAGGGCGCACTTTTTTAGATATTGATATGATGCGTGCGGCTGATCTTTTGGGAATGGAGCGTCGTCAAGCGGAAATGTTTAGAGATCTTGAGCGGGGACATTTTATCGCTTTAGGCCCTGCTTTATCACGACGTCCCTTACCAATTATCATTGGTTCTGTTGAAACTTTAGCACGCTCTTCTAGCCCTAAATTAATGCCACTTCCAACAGAGAACATAGATGCAAAAGAACTCGTTTTTACGGCTTCACCAGAGGAAATTTTAACGCCATTTAAACAAATACGAGAGCCTGTGAGAGAAAAATCAATGCACGAGATATTAGAGGAGGTGGTGCATAAAAAACAAGAGGACTTAGAAGAACCCCCGAGTTTATTTCCTGAATTTTCTGATATTGAGCATAATAGTCAAGCAGAACATGTTATTCGGGAAATTCTTGAGGATCCTGAGGCTTTTTATCGTTCAACAGCGGTGCTTTATCAAGATTTTTCGGTTCGTTGCCGCATCCATGGTATGTCTAAGGTTCCTTTTAATCTTTCACAATTTCGGCGTAAATTGGCGATTGCTCAAGCTTTTGTCGATGAACAAACAGCTGTCAGTGAACATTGGAAATATATTTTGCAGATATCAGAAAGTTTGGAAGATGATGTTCAAGGAGTCTTCTTGAATGTGGCACAGGCCGCATTGAGCGGAAAGCCATGTCCATCTGATGCATTTTTAGCCCGTCTTTATGGGACACACTCTTTAAGTCGTGCACGTCGGCTTTTAACCTACTTTGAAGAACGCGGACTCATTGTTATTCATACGCATTTTAGTGGTCAACGTATTGTTGCATTTCCTGATCTTGGTGTCGAAACAGCACCAGGGGATCCCAAAGAACCACTTTAACCAAATAGACTGGAAACGGATTGCTCTGCTGCTGTTCTAGCGATTGCTTCTCCAATGAGATCAGCAATGGGTAACACGCGAATATTATGAGCTTTCTCAATGGCTCCTGTTGGCATAATTGAATCTGTAATAACCAATTCTTTCATTTCTGAATGGGTAATGCGTTCGATTGCACTCCCAGAAAGAACACCATGCGTGATATAAGCTGTGACACTATTGGCACCCTGTTTTAAGAGAGCACTTGCTGCATTGCATAAAGTTCCACCTGAATCAACAATGTCATCAAGCAAAAGACAATCTTTCCTCGATACATCTCCAATAATATTCATAACTTCTGATTCACCAGGACGTTCACGACGTTTATCGACAATAGCAAGCAAACTGTTCAAGCGCTTGGCGAGCGAGCGAGCACGGACCACACCACCCACATCAGGTGAAACAACAATAACATTTTCAAGAGAATAATGCATTTTGACATCGCGAGAAATAACAGGAACAGCATAGAGATTATCCGTAGGGATATCAAAAAAACCTTGAATTTGTCCTGCATGAAGATCCAACGTTAAAACGCGATGGGCGCCTGCTTCAGTAATCAGGTTGGCAACAAGTTTTGCAGAAATAGGAGTCCGTGGTCCAGGTTTTCTATCTTGGCGGGCGTAGCCAAAATAGGGTATCACCGCTGTAATACGACGCGCAGAAGAACGACGAAGGGCATCAATCATGATGAGCAATTCCATCAAATGATCATTTGCCGGATATGATGTAGATTGCAAAACAAAAACATCTTGTCCACGTACATTTTCATGCAATTCTACGAAAATTTCTTGATCAGCAAAGCGTTTTACAGTTGCCTTGCCTAAGGGGATGTTCAAATAATTTGTAACATCTTCAGCGAGACGTGGATTAGAATTTCCGCAGAAAAGTTTCATAGTAGAACCTCTGAATAATCATGGTAGGAATGCGACACGGTTTTTAATTTCTTTTTATTAAATTGCAAGAAAACAATTACAAAAGCCTTACAATTTTATTGATTATTGTTAAAGAGCGATGCGGTATATTTTCTCTTTTTCCAAAATTTTTGTTCCTTGTAGAGTTAATTATTGAAATTGTTAAGAAAAAACAAAAGGTACGGTTTATTTGTACGGGAGGATCTGTGATAGAGAAAGATCTTTTATCTCTATAAGTTTTATATATTACTTGTTCTAAGGATGCTTTTGCGGATCTTGATGCGTGTCATGCTTTTTATTTTTTGGGTATTTCGAGGTATTTTTTAAAATTGATCTGTCATTGTTTGTAGAGAGAGTGAAGGCAGTGAAGATATTTTAAATCACTTAGTTCAGCTTTTTTCAACTACTTGATTTAGAAAATAGCTTCAATGATATTTTATGTTTAAATAATGACGTATTAAAGGTCATTAATAAGCAAACGTTGAACAGAAGAATTTGTTTTATTTCTCAATGCGACAGTTTTCGTGTTTTGTAACGCCAATAAAAATTTTTATGAAAAAAGCATTGTAGAAAAAAGTGTACTTATTTTATCGATATTATTTTGTTTGCGGTTTTGATTTTTTTTTGAAAAAAAATTATTTCAACATAATGGCAGAAATTTGCCGCCCATAATCAGGTTCATTGCGGTGTATTGCACGTCTATAAGAAAAAAAATGCTGTTCATCTTGATAGGTACAAAGCTCTACACAAGAAGCATTAACGCCTGCTTCTTTGAGTTGATTGATAATAAATGCCCATAGATTAAAATGAAAGTGATTGATTTTTTCTGTTTTTAAAAAATATTTTTGAAATTTGCTGTGACACTCAATAAATTGGTTATAAAATTCATTTGTTACTTCGTAGTGGTGTGGGCCAATACAAGGTCCAAGAGCTGCTGTTATTGATTGTCTTTTGGCTCCCTGTTTTTCCATAACTGCGATTGTTTTCTCAATAATTCCATTTAAGCTTCCGCGCCAGCCAGCATGCGTTGCGGCAATAACCCCAGCGTGTGGATCAGCAAACAGTATTGGGCCACAATCTGCTGTAAGAACTCCAATAACGAGATCTGCTGTGGTGGTAACGAGAGCATCTGCTTTGGGAAGTTTGTCAATAAACGCTTGATTGACTACGACAACATCGGAAGAATGTATTTGATTGACCGTGACTAAGTTTTGTACCTCAATAGAAAAATAATCAGCAATCAAAAGACGATTTTGTACAATATGTTCAGGTTGGTCATTTGATCTTTTTCCGACATTAAAGCTATGAAAGTTTTTTGAAACACTAGCTTGACGTGTAAAAAATCCATGTTTTATCCCATGGGTGTGTAAAGTAGAGAGATTTTTTGCAAGGATGGGATGAGGGATAGGCTTCATAAAAGTCCCTTATGGGGTTATTGGAAATGAGATGTTTCTATTTGTCGACGAACATTTCAGAGAATGATATGCTTATTGACACAATTGTCGATCATTAAAATTGGGGGTATAGATATATTTTTATCACTGAAATGTAAAACTTTAAATAGTTTGCCCATTTGATCTGGGCCAGCAAGCCGTTCGATATCTTGGCGGATTTTGTCTTGCAAGGAAGCGCTTTTGCCCACTCCAAGTTGTTTTGCACGCTCCATGAGCCCCATTTTAAAAAGAAATTCTCCTTGCTCTAAGATTTCAGCAAAACAGCCCTGTTCAAGAGCTATATTTTTTAAAAAAGAAAAATCAACATGGGATGTTAAGTCATGTTCACCAGGGGCATCAAAAACATCTCGAAATTTATGTTTTGAGAGTGCTTGCAAGGTATCGCCAAAGGCAAGGTCACAAGCACCATAGTCGATAAGCAAAGCAGAACCTGTGACTTGCACTAAATGGTGACTGATCTGTTGCATGAATTGATGTCGTAAGGGAGCATGTTCAAAAATTGTCCCATCAGGGACTTCAGAGCAATAGGTTTGTAGACAAGAAGAAGGAAGTTTATGCGGGGCAGCAATAAAGATGAAATCTCCATTTTGATCGACGGTAATACAGCGTTCTTTCCATTCACCATCGATTTTAATATATTGGTTGATGGGGAGTGTATCGAGGAATTCATTACCAATGAGAAAGAGAGGTTTTGAAGGAATTTGATTAAAATTTTCAATGCTATGGATTTGTTTTTGATAAGAGAAAAGGCGCTTTTTTTGTTCTTTTGCGAGTTTTTTACTTATTTCAATCAGAAAAATTTCAGCAGCATTAAATGCTGTTGTCGAAAGCTTTTGGATGGTTCGCAAAATGTCATCCATCAAAGTTCCACGTCCTGGCCCTATTTCAGCAAGAATAAAAGGCTGAGGACAACCATGAGCATTCCAATTTGCAAGAATCCAAATGCCAATCATTTCTCCAAATAATTGGCTTACTTCGGGTGCTGTTATGAAATCACCAGTGCGCCCAAAAGGTGTTTGTGTTTGATAATAGCCAAATTGAGGATCTGTGAGCGCCCATGTCATATATTCACTGACAGTAATGGGGCCATGAGATGCGATGATTTCTTTAATTTTTTCTTTGAGGGATGCCATTTTCTGTTGATTTGTCTTTAAATGCTTGAAGGAGGAGATAAAACCCTAAAAGAAGCATGGGAAGAGATAAAGCCATGCCATAGGTAAAGCCTATAGAATGGAAAAGGGTCGAGAACCATTCTGGATCTTCTTGAGGAGCACGGTAAATTTCTGAGATACTGCGTGCTATTGCATAGCCTATAATAAATATTCCTGACACAGTCCCACGGCGTTTGAATGCTTTGAAAGCAAAAATAACAATGAAGAGAAGAGTGAAGAGAAAAAATCCTTCTGTAAATGCTTCGTAAAGTTGGCTTGGGTGGCGCGGTAAATAGTAAGGATCTAGAGGAAAACAAACTGCCCAAGGTTGTGTGGTAACGTTGCCCCATAATTCTTGATTGATGAAATTGCAGATTCGTACAATGCCGATACCGATAGGCGCACCGGCAGCAATGATATCAAACATGGATCGTATATTGATGTTATTTTTACGAGAAAACAAAATCATTGCAATGATAATGCCAATAAGACCACCATGAAAAGACATTCCCCCATCCCATACGGCAATGATAGCACTTGGATGGCTGAAGTAATAAAGAGGATCCCATACAAGAACTTGTCCCAAACGCCCTCCGACAACAACACTTATGGCAGACCAGACAACGAAATCTCCGATCTTTTCTTTATCCATGGGAGGGTGGTTTTTATGCCATAGAGACGGTTTTTTTAATAATTTTTGCGCATACCACCAAGCAAAAAGAATACCCACGACATAACCAAGCCCATACCAATGAAGTGCTATGGGGCCTAGCTGGATAATGACAGGATCAAGAAAAGATGGAAAAGCAATGGCTGGACAGACAAGATTGTTCATGAATGAAGCACTTTACATTGTATAAGATGGATATGAAGTGACTCTAATGGTCAGAAATGACAGATGAATGCACAATGGTCAAGTCAGGAAGGAGAATAGACACCTATTCGCATTGTGGTAAAAAATTATGGCGATAAAAAGGAATATAAAAATTTTCAAACAAACTCGTCATGAAAAATCGGCATAATAGGTAAAAATAGGGTAAAAGGAACAAATTACAGTATCTAAATGTTATGAGAATACGCTATAATGCGTGCGTCAATATTAAAATTTAAGGAAAAATGTTATGCGTAATGGATCAAACCGTATTCTTGATGAATTAGCAAAATTAGCAACAGATGCCGCTGATGTTGCGCAAGGTATACGACGTGAAGCTGGAACAGCTTTTCGTGTGCAAGCTGAAAAGATAGTCAATAAACTTGACCTTGTTTCACGTGAAGAATTTGAGACCTTTAAGGAGATGGTGCTGAAAGTCCATGCTGATAATGCTGATTTGAAAAAGCGTCTTGATGATTTAGAAAAAAAGCAGACACGAAAAAAGTAGAATAGTTTTTCTAAAAAAAGAATCTTCAAAAAAATATCCCCAATTTTTCAATACGATGTGTGAAACTAAAAAATGCTTAATCTTGAGTCTGTTAGAGCGGAGCATTTGTTTATTTTTAATTTTTTGGGGGGGTAAAATTCACTTTTTTGAATCAGGGGGGCTGGCGCTATGAAATTGTATCAATACACTGAAAATACTTGATGATTCGTTTTATGATTATCAGGTTGCCCTAAAGAGCGCTATTGTGTTCTGGGGGGGTAGTGTCGATGTTTTTAATGTGTATTTGTTTGGTGTAAAAGTTCTGATTGTGACAAAATATTGTTACAATTTAAGCGGTTTATATTCTGTTGACAATGTTTTAAGATGATTGAGGATTGTGATGAGGCTTGCATTTTGCGCCACAGAAAGAAAAGAGCATCCTGTTGACTTTATCGAACAGATTGCCTGTGAATATAATTGGTCGTTTGAGCGGGATGCCCAAGATGAAATTAGCGTTTGTGTGGAAGGAAAACGGGCAAATTATCGTCTTGCTTTTTCATGGATGGAAGAGCAAGAAGCATTGCATTTGGCTTGTTCATTTGATCTTTCTATTGAAAATGCTCGAACAGCCGAAATACAACGCTTATTGCTCGCGATTAATGAAAAGTTGTTGTTGGGACATTTTGATTACTGGCAGAGGAATAATTCGGTTATTTATCGACAAGGTCTTCTGTTGGCTGGTGGAGTGCATCCATCCCATATACAGGTTGAAACATTGTTGATACACGCACTGAAAGCCTGTGAAAGCCATTATGTTGCTTTTCAGATGGTGGCTTTATCAGGAGAAAGCGCTTACAAGGCACTGCAATACACTTTGTTTGAAACTGTAGGGAATGCCTAAAATATAAAGTCGGTTATTGTTTATAGGCGGTTTGCTGAAAGATGGCTCATAGGGGGATATCAAGAATAGCGCGTAATCCCCCGAGAGGGCTCTCATCCAATTGTATGTTGCCACCATGGCTGCGTGCTATGTCTTGGGCAATAGAAAGACCAAGTCCTGTTCCACTTGCATCTTGATTTCGTGCTCTATCAATTCTGAAGAATGGCTTAAAAACTTCTGTCCGCATATCTTTATGGATTCCAGGTCCATCATCGTCGATGATCAATATAAAGGATTCTTTTTGAGAGTTGGCTATTAGTTTAATGGTCGTTCCATAACAAAATGCATTTGAGACAAGATTGCTGACCAAGCGTGTGAACGCACGAGGGCGTACTTGTATTTGTGTAGGGCCTTCAATGGCATAAGAAAATTGACGTTTGTGAAGATGCGCATCGTCGGAGAATTTTTGCATAAGAGCGTTGAGGTCAAAGGTCTTGACACTTTCACTTCCTTCGCCACGGGCAAAAGCAAGATAATCTTCTAACATATTTTGCATATCACTGACATCTTGCTCAAGCGGTTTAATATCAAAATCAGTATTTGCTAATGCTAGCTGGAGTTTAAAACGTGTAAGAATAGTTCTTAAATCATGGCTTACACCTGAGAGCATCATGGTGCGTTGTTCGATTTGCCGTTCAATACGTTCGCGCATTCGTAAAAAAGCAATACCAGCACGACGAACTTCATCGGCTCCTTGTGGTTGAAATCCTTTTGGTAAGGGGCGCCCCCGCCCAAAACTTTCAGCTGCTTCAGCCAATTGTTGAATGGGTTTTATTTGGTTGCGTAAAAAATAAATTGCTATCAGCAATAAAACAAGGGCTGTTCCTACCATCCAACTTAAAAAAATAGCAGTATTGGAAGCATAAGCTTGGCTACGTGGTGCAAAGACGCGCAAGATATTGTGGCCAAGATGGATGCGGATTTCAACAAGATCAGAATCCCCTACGGTATCAATCCAGAAGGGACGATTGATTTGGCGGGTAATTTCTTCACTGAGAAAATAATCAAGAATTGCAAAAAATGGCTTAGGTCCTGGAGGGGGTAAGGGGGTAGGAGAGAGAATAGAAATGTTTAAGCCCATACGTTGTTGTGCAATACGTTTGATATCTTCATAGTTATCTTTCTGCGGGTATGTTTCAATAATATCAATAATGGCTGAAATATCATGCACGACAGCCATTGAAAGACGCTCCGTTACCATTTGCCAATGACGTTCCATAAAGACGTAAGCAATGACCGTTTGCAGTAACACCATGGGAGCGATAATAATGATCAAAGAGCGTGCATAAAGCCGTTTAGGCATCTTTTTCGTTAACCGTCGAAAAAAAATTCTTAAAGCTTTGATCATTGTTTGCCTATTCAATTGAGAGTTTATACCCTATTCCTCGTACGGTTTGGAGCCATACAGGCAATGCTGGATTTTTTTCGATCTTACGACGAAGACGGTTGACTTGTACATCAATGGCACGTTCACTGATCGTGTTGTCATCCATTGCAAATTGATGACGCGGAATGATGTCACCTGCGTTTTCGGCAAAAATGACCATCATTTTTTGTTCTTTATCAGTTAGTTTAATAATTTCTCCTCCCCTTTTGAGTTCGCGCCGTGAAATTGAAAAAATATAAGGCCCAAAAACGATTTGCTCAATTTTGGGTTGGCTAAGGGGAAAGCCGCGTCGTAAAATGACGTTGATGCGAAGAAGAAGTTCACGAGGATCAAATGGCTTAGCCAGATAATCATCGGCACCTGCTTCTAATCCACGGATACGACTGTCTGTTTCTGATAAAGCTGTTAGCATGAGGATAGGAACATCTTTTGTTTGACGGAGTGAATGGGTAAGGTTGATACCGTTTTCACCAGGCATCATGATATCAACGATAAGAAGATCAAAATCTAAACTTGCCAACAGTCGCCTTGCTTCATCAGCATTGGCTGAAACTGAAACACGAAATCCATTTTTAATGAGAAACTGAAATAAAAGATTGCGAATACGTGTATCGTCATCAATCACAAGAAGGTGAGGGGCATCGTCACACAAAACTTGAACGTGATTGGTCATGCTTCAAAACCTTTAAACTATTTTTTCAAAAGATTTAACTTTACATAAGTTGCATAAAGCTGTCGAGCAGGCTATCCTATAGAAGGCAGGAAATGTTCCTTGTAAGCTTGAAAAAAGGAAGCTTGAAAAGATTTATTTTTGAAAAAGGTTTCATGAGTCATTTTAGTACACATATTATTCCGGTTACGCCTTTTCAGCAAAATTGTACTCTGCTTTTTGATAAGGAACAAAAAGTGGGGGTTTTAGTGGATCCTGGTGGAGAGTGGCTTCGAATTCAAGAAGTCATTAAAAGGATGGGTATTACCGTTGAGGCAATTTGGATAACACATGGTCATTTTGATCATGTGGGAGCAGCGATGCAAGTAAAAGAAGCACTTGGCGTAAAAATTATCGGTTCACATCGCGATGATAAGCCTGTGATGGATGCTGTGGTTGAGAGTGCAAGAAGCTATGGTATCACGGATGCCTCTGTGTGTATTCCGGATCAATGGTTAGAAGATGGTGATAGTGTCCATTTTGCTGAACATGTGTTCAGGGTTTTTCATACACCAGGGCATTCTCCTGGTCATGTTATTTATTTTAATGAAAAAGAACGCTTTGCTTTATTGGGTGATGTTCTCTTTCGTGGTTCTATCGGACGTACAGATTTTCCTTTTTGTTCTCATGAAAAATTGATGAAATCACTTCGAGAAAAAGTTTTGCCTTTAGGCGATGATGTTCGTTTCATCTGTGGTCATGGTCCTGGAAGCCATATAGGCTATGAGCATCGATGGAATCCTTTTCTTCAAGATCTCAGCATATAACCAAAAAAACGCTTTAAAGCGTTTTTTTGGGGTTACTTAAAATTTTCTTAGCAACGCAAAAATACTAATTCAATGGAGCATAACAAAAGTGGTCTTGTCCATCATAGCCTCTAAAAGTACCTGTTTTGGGGTTGAATGAACGATACTTTTTCTTGCAATATTGAAGCCATCCACGAGTCCATGGTTGCTGGAACGGCTGGTATGTGGCTGTTGACTGAGATTCATAAAGGATTTGGGTTTGTGGAACTTGTTGATACACCACTTGCGGAACCTCTTGATACACAACCTGTCTTTGTGGCATAGGTTGATAGATAATTTGTGGCTGTTCTGGTTTTTTCAAAACATTGCCAAGAATCGCCCCTGCTGCGAGACCAAGAATACCTGCTGCTACAGCATCCCCTGAGTTATCGCGTGTTACATGATGCTCATGTATATGACGATGTGTTGTCTTTTTGCGTTCAACATAACGATATGTTTTGCGTTCAACATGATGACGATTATGTTCTCGTCTTTTATGGTCAACATGATGGTGGGGATGCGTATGAGAAGAATGATATCTTTCAAAAGTAGAATGGCTGTTAGAATGATAAGAAGGAAAATAGGAATGCATTCCTTTCTTCATATCCTCCATTTGCTTATCCATACTTCTTCTCATATCATTTATTTGTTGATCAATATGACTTTCACTATGCATCCATTTCATATTGGCAAGCGCTGTACTGAGTGGCATCAAAACGGTTGTTGCTGATACCACTGATAATACCGCTAATTTACTAGATTTTTTCATAGCGACACTCCTTAACTTAAATCCATATTTTTTCACATCATACACGTGACAAACTGAATATAATCTGAACAACTTTTGACTTTATTTTGACAAAACGAATAAAGAGCTATTTGGTTGACAAAAAATGATAAAATAAACAAAGAATAAAGATCCTTTTTCATAAAAAATATTCTCTTGATGTTGATTGACAAAAATTATTTTATAAAATCTCATTTTTACAAGAGTAAAAAAACTTTTTATTGGATAGAGAATTCTTGCATTATATGATTCCGTATAACTTAAAAAATAAAAATATGAATCAAAAATATCATTAATACTATTATAAACTTATACTTTTATAATAAGGAGATATGTTATATTTTTGAATTCATAGATCATTGTTCATTTTTTTATTAGGTGTAAGTCGGACGTTTTTTGTTTCACCATAAACAGGTTTGAAATGAGAAAATTTTACGGCGTTTTTGGTTCTTATGCACTATAAAAAACGATAAATTATCTTTATAAATAAATTTTTGGGGTCATAAAAAATATTCTCTTTAATTTATTATTATTGATTGAGAATTTAGAAAATTTTCTAAAAAGACTCATATTTGAGTTTTTTAATGGATCCTTTTTTCTTTATATGAGACAATTTTTATTGAAGTATAAAGCATGTTTCGTTTATGAGTATTTCGTGTAGGCTTTCAGAAATTAAAGGTTTATTTGAGAGTCTTTGAGATTTTTAGATTATTTGTTGGACAAAATGTTTCTTTGTTTTTTGCCGTTTTGTTAAAAGTATTTTTGTAAGATCTTTTTCTTTTTTTGATTTTTCAAAACGTTGATATCTATGGATGAACCTTCCTCATCAAGATTTACGTCACTTAAGAGTTAAAGGGGGAACATGGGAGAAAGGTGTTCGCGATACTATTTTAAGGGTCCATCCGAGATTGCGAGTTCTATTTTCTGGAGTTGTTTTATTTCATCACGAAATCGTGCTGCTTCTTCAAAATTAAGATCCGCTGCTGCTTTACGCATTGATTTTTCCAGAGATTGAATATGGCTTGCTAAATTGTTACGATCTATATTATTTTGCGTGATAAAATGAGAGATATTTGTAAAAGTTTGGCGGCTTTCACTTCCTGCATTGAGAATATCGTCGATATTTTTTTTGATACTGGTTGGTGTGATATGGTGCTCTTTATTGTAGGTTATTTGTTTTTGTCGACGTCTTTGAGTTTCTTGTAAAGCACGTTCTATAGAGCCCGTCATTGTATCTGCATAAAGAATAACGCGACCATCTACGTTACGTGCTGCACGACCGATGGTTTGGATGAGCGAGGTTTCTGAGCGCAAAAAACCCTCTTTATCGGCATCTAGTATGGCAACAAAACCACATTCTGGAATATCCAAACCTTCTCGAAGGAGGTTGATTCCAATGAGGACATCAAAGGTGCCAAGCCGCAGATCACGAAGAATTTCAATGCGCTCTAACGTATCAATATCGGAATGCATATAGCGTACGCGAATACCTTGTTCATGGAGATATTCCGTTAAATCTTCGGCCATACGTTTGGTTAGGACCGTGACCAATGTACGGTAGCCTTTTTGAATTGTTTTACGAATTTCATTGACAACATCATCGACTTGAGTACGTGCTGGACGAACTTCTGTTTCTGGATCAACAAGCCCAGTTGGGCGGATAATTTGTTCAGCAAAAACACCATGGGATTGTTCCATTTCCCAGCGTCCAGGTGTTGCGGAGACAGCAATTGTTTGTGGGCGCATAGCGTCCCATTCTTCAAAGCGTAAAGGACGATTGTCCATACAGGAAGGGAGGCGAAAACCATATTCTGCTAGAGTGGCTTTTCTGCGAAAGTCACCGCGATACATGCCACCAATTTGGGGAATCGTGACATGGCTTTCATCGATAAAAACAAGAGCATTGAGTGGAATATATTCGAATAAGGTTGGTGGTGGTTCACCAGGATTTCGTCCTGTTAAATAACGTGAATAATTTTCAATTCCCGGACATGAACCTGTTGTTTCTAACATTTCTAAATCAAAAATTGTACGCTGTTCTAAGCGTTGTGCTTCTAAAAGACGACCGGCGTCATTCAATTCATCAAGACGTTGAACGAGTTCTCGTTTGATCAATTTCATTGCTTGATTTAAGGTTGGACGTGGTATTACATAGTGTGAATTGGCATAAATTTTAATAGATTGAAGGTCATCTGTTTTTTGTCCCGTTAGAGGATCAAACTCAGTAATTTTTTCTACTTCATCACCAAAAAGCGAGATACGCCAAGCACGATCTTCAAGGTGAGCAGGAAAAATTTCAATGGTATCTCCCCGCACACGAAAGGAACCACGAATGAAATTAATATCTTGTCGATAATATTGTTGAGAAACTAAATCAGCCAGGAATTTTCGTTGATTGAGTTTGTTCCCTTTTTCTATTTGGGAGGTCATGGCCGTATAGGTTTCTACGGAACCAATTCCGTAAATACAGGAGACAGATGCGACGATGATAACGTCATCACGCTCTAAAACGGCGCGTGTTGCAGCATGGCGCATCCTGTCGATTTGTTCATTAGTAGAGGATTCTTTTTCAATATAAGTGTCAGAGCGTGCAACATAGGCTTCTGGTTGATAATAGTCATAATAAGAAACAAAATATTCGACAGCATTGTGAGGAAAAAAGTTTTTAAATTCTCCGTAAAGTTGTGCAGCAAGCGTTTTATTGGGGGCTAAGATGAGAGCTGGACGTTGTGTTTTTTCAATGACTTTCGCCATCGTATAGGTCTTTCCCGAGCCAGTCACCCCCAAAAGCACTTGTGTACGTTCATCTTTTTCAATTCCTTCAACCAGAGTTTTAATGGCTTGAGGCTGATCTCCCGCCGGTTTAAAGGATGTTTCGAGTTGAAATGGAATACCACCTTCAGATTTTTCAGGACGGATAGGGCGATGAGGTGTCCATAATGCACCATTTTTAAAAAGAGGATTACCTGAAGCAATGAGAGCAGAAAGAGCTTCTACGGTTGCAGTAACACCATTTTTCATTGTTGTATCCTTTGAGAGAAAAGTGCTGGTGATTTTAAAGAAAATACTAATTTTTACAATTTTATTACGAGAACAGCAAAACGTTATTGAGTGGTTTGTTTTGGTTTATTGGCACTTTCATAAGCATGTTGATCAAGTTTTTTCTATGAGACGAGTTCTTCGAAATGTTTCTTTGATAGGGGCATATTTGTGGTCGCTCGTGGGATATTATTGCATTCTTGCCATGATGATCTTCAAGAGGGCATAAGTTATTATGGCTGTTATGAAGAATAATCCTATGGGGTCTGTTTTGGAGCTAAAGACATTGTGTATGTGTGATAAAGGTTATTGCCATCTTTAAATGAAAGATAACGCGATGATACCCAACCTATTTGAGCGTTATATCGGATATGGCACCAATTTCCTTCACAGTTTTTAACAAAAACTAATTCTCCAGCAGAGATTAAGCCACAAACTGCATACTGAGTGCTCGGTCCTGTTCTAAAATTAAGATTTGTTGTCACAAAAGCGTCTGCTGCTTTAGATATTGTCGTGGCTAAAAAGAAAGAGCCAAACATAAAAAAAATGACAATTTTTTTCATTTTTCTACAAAGAATTTCTTTAGAAATTATCCTTCTCTCTTTGATATCCCATATGATTTCTGTTGCTAGACTATGATAAAACAAAAAAAAATACAATTCTTTCTTCTTTATAAGACTTTAAAGAGGAGAGCGAAGTTTAACGTTTTAAACACCAAAATGAGATGTTTTAAACACTATTAGTGCATGTTTTGTTCCCTTTATTTATTTTTATATGGAAAACAGGGATACTGTGCTATATAATGAAAAATATCGTAGTTTTCGGATTCCAAAAGTAATTTTGGAAGCCGTTTTTTGTATTTTTATTAAACCTTCCGTGTAATAGAAAGGGACGGATTATGGAAAAAGTTCCGATGACTACAGCTGGTTTTGAAAGTCTTAAAGAAGAGTTGCGTTGGCGTCAACAACAGGAACGTCCACGAATTATTGAAGCAATTTCTGAGGCGCGTGCCCATGGTGATTTGTCAGAAAACGCCGAGTATCATGCTGCTAAAGAAGCTCAAAGTCATAATGAGGGGCGTATCAATGAGCTTGAAGATTATATCGCAAGAGCAGAAGTTATAGATGTCTCTCGTCTTTCAGGTGACAAAATCAAATTTGGAGCGACTATTAAACTCTTAGATGAGGATACTGAAGAAAAAAAGGTGTATCAGATTGTAGGGGATCAAGAAGCTGATGTAAAGATTGGTAAAATCTCTATTTCTTCGCCGATTGCACGTGCACTCATTGGCAAGCAAGAGGGTGATGTGATTGAAGTGAATGCGCCTGGTGGTGCACATAATTACGAAATCATTAAGGTTCAGTACATTTAAATATCTAAATAGTTATGCGTGTGTCTTTGGAAGAAACTGAGATTATTGCGCCCCACTTTAAAAGGCGTTTATCGGGAGTAACATCCACGATTATTCAGCTTATTCCACTGCAACGTCAACAGGGAGTGCGTATAGCCACCTTGGGGTTTGGCTTACCAAGAAAATTTCCGGCTCTTGCCTTTTGGGACCTTTTCGGACTTTGGAAAAGTCCGAAAGGGAAGTCGTTCCGTATTTGGCATGCAAGGCGCAATATTGAGATGCTTTGTGGGATCTTTTTGCGCGATATCTTGAAAATGAAGCTGAAACTTATCTTTACATCGGCTTCACAGCGTCATCATAAGCCTTTTACCAAATGGTTGATTCGCCGTATGGATAGGGTTATTGCTACCAGTACACGTACGGGGGCTTATCTAGAAGTTTCTCATAAGGTTATTATGCATGGGGTGGACGTGAGGCGTTTTACGCCACCACGGACTCTTGATGATTACTTTTCTTCAACAGGATTTCCAGGAAAATATGCGGTAGGGTGTTTTGGCCGTTTGCGCAGCTCAAAGGGAACAGATTTATTTGTTGATTCCATGATAGCGTTATTACCACTCTATCCAGAGTGGACAGCACTTATCGCTGGTCGTACGACAGAACAACATTATCGTTTTGAAAAAGAATTACGCCGAAAAGTTGCTAAGGCTGGTCTCGATGATCGCATTATTTTTCTTGGTGAAATTCTGGACATTCCTTTGTGGTATCGTCGTTTATCGCTTTATATTGCACCTTCTCGGACAGAAGGCTTTGGTTTAACACCATTAGAGGCCATGGCATCACAGGTTGCGGTTGTAACGAGTGATGCAGGCGCTTATAAAGAATTGGTTGTAGAAGCAACAGGAACGGTTGTAAAAGCAGGAGATGGGGAAGCTTTAACGGCAGCCATTGAACCTTATTTTGCTGATATAGAAAAAACATTGGCAGCAGGGGAAAAAGCTTTAGCGCATGTTCGTACCCACTTTCCTTTGGAAAAAGAGGTAAGCGAGATTGAAAGTGTTTACAAAGAACTGTTTGCGGGAAAAACACTTTAAATGTTATATCGAAAGTTTTCTTGAGGAATGATAAAAAGTGCGTTCCTTAAGGATCATTTCGTAATCATCAAAAAAATAGCTCAAAGATATAAATGCTATTTTGCAAAATTTATTTTGTCTTTAGTAGAATGCTATAAGAATTTTTCAAAATTTGGATAAAAAAATTAAAAATGTATACGCTTGAGAGCGATATGAGGCTTATAATAAAGCATACGAGAAGGGAGGAAAGCTATTTTTATTCTAGTGATATTTTAGAATAAGAAAACGATGTTTTAGCTCAAATCTATAGATTTATGGACTATCTTAACAGTTTTGTCCTGATATTGTTTGTTTTGTAAGACTCCAATAGAGTGCAAAAAAATGTTTTCTTCTCTTAAAAAAAATAATGATGGTATCGCCATGGATGAGATAGTCGTACATATTTTCATCAAATTCATAATAAGATAAATCTAAGATCAATATATCAATTCATATAGATAATCTACCTTTGCAATTTGAATAATATTTTAAGATTTTTACATGTCAAATCTGTTGATATTAAATCAATGAGAGCTTTTCTTTTGCACATCACAATTGGAAGATGGTATGGGGTGGATAAAAACTATTAAAGACAAGAGCTGTAAAGAAGTTTTTTATAAATTGTCTGAAATGCAAGCTGTTGCAACATTCATAAAAAGAAAATAATATGGTGGTGTTAATTTATATTTTGTTTTGTGGTACTGGCGTGTAATAATACCCATTTTGTGCCTTTCATGAGGACTGTCGTGAAATGCGGGTGATGAGTGCTGTGAGTTTTTTTTTAATACGATTGCGAATTTATAGTAAATGGTATTTTGTTTTTTATAAGACCATGACTTATTAAAGAAAAAGCATTTTTATCAGCCAATATTCATATTTTTTGCATGAGCGATTATTCGTAAAAAAGGATGTTCTATAAATCCATTTTATTTGATAAAGAAACTCAAGAATGTCATGTAAAGTGCCATATGTTATGTTACGGCTTTGAAAGCTGTTGTCACTTGATTGTTTTTTCCGAAATATTTTTATGTCAATCATTTATACGATATTTGAAATTTTAGAAAATTTTCAGTTGATTGATTGAAGATTAAATATTACCCTGCGCAATGTTCGCGCCTTTTTTATTTTATTAGTTTTTTTATCATGATAAAATAAAATGCTCTGTGCATTAGAATTGTTCACGCCAGAAAGCGGGAATAAAAAGGACGAATATTGTTATGATTTCAAGGCGTCCAGCTAACATCAGAAAACTTAAAATCCATAAGGCATTATCGTTGATTGTAGAGAAATTGCCAACGGGGCCAATAATCTCTCCAAAGCCTGGACCAACATTTGAAAGTGCTGTTAAGACGCCTGTAAAGGCAGAGGTAAAATCAAGACCGGTTGTGAGCAAAAGTGCAGTGCCGATAACAAGGCAGAACATATAAAGACAGACAAAAAACAAAACGGCTTGAGCAACATCGTTTGATATATTTGAGTGATCGTAGCGCGCCTTTACAATGACATTAGGAGAAAGAAGTTTTTCTATATTTGTTTGTGTAATACGCCAAAGAATAATGAGGCGATTGATTTTCATGCCACCAGAAGTAGAACCAGCACACCCGCCTGTAAAAGAAACAATGAAGAAAATTCCAAGCGCAAAGGGTCCCCAAAGTTGATAATCTTCAGCACTGTAACCTGTGGTGCTAATAATGGATGAAAGATGAAAAATGACATCAAGGAAAATCAAGTGGAAAGCACGATGATCATGAAACCGTAGCCACGCTGCTAAAGCAAAGCTGAAAAGGAGAACGATATGGAGAAAAACAATCACTTGTGGGTCAAGGAAGCGCTTGGAGTGTCCAGGAAGGACTAACTTAACATAAAGTACGAAGGGCAAAGCAGAAAGTAACATGAAGATTGTTGAAATAATTAAGATGGCTGGGGTATCAGAAAAATAGCCAAAAGAAGCATCATGTGTTGAAAACCCCGCCGTTGCTACTGTACTCATTGCATGGTTAATGGCATCAAATAAATTCATGCCTGCAGCAAAATAAGAAAGCATACAAGCCAATGTGAGTCCAACATAAGCAATGATAATTCCATTCGCAATTTGGTTGATACGGGGCAATATTTTTTCAGATTTATCAGATGATTCCATATGAAAAAGTCGTACGCCCCCCACACGCAATGAAGGCAAAAGCAAGAGGGCTAAACCGATAAAACCAATGCCCCCAATCCAGCATATAATAGAGCGCCATAACAAAATACTTCGCGATAAATGATCAAGACCAGAAAGGACTGTGGAGCCTGTTGTTGTAATTCCAGAAACCGATTCAAAAATGGCTCCTGCGAGAGAAATGGGAAGAGGGGAAAGATAAAGAGGCAAAGCACCTACAATGCTTCCTGTAAGCCAAAGACAAACAGTGAGCATAAAGCCAAGCCGTGCTGAAAAACGACAAGTAGCTCCCTTCGTTGCTAGAAGAATCAGCGTTGCTAACATGGTGGTTATGGCACAAGAATAAAGAAAGATTATCCAATCACGGTTATTGTCATGCAAATCCACCAAAATTGGCAAAAGCATTGCTCCTCCCATGATCAACGCAAAACGTGCACAGACATTGATAATAAACTGAAAAATGACCGTTCCCTATCTTTGTATCTCTTTTTATTATGGTTTTGTGCTCATAAGAATTTATGTTTTTCTCTTTATAGGATAAAGATTAGCCTTTAACATTAGCATGCCTTGATGAATTGATAATCAGACCTTTTCATAAAACTTGAAAAGAAGTATATATAACACAATTGAGCCTATTGAAAAATATTTTTTTAAAAGACTTACATTCCGTTAGAATTTATAGAATTATTAAGTTGTAAAATAATTAAGTTGTAAAAAATGAAGGGGATTTAATGCTACAATCGCATATTCGTTTACTGATTATTGGCTCAGGTCCGGCTGGTTATACAGCGGCGGTTTATGCGGCAAGAGCGATGCTCCGGCCGGTATTAGTAACAGGGTTGCAGCAGGGTGGACAATTGACAATTACAACGGATGTGGAAAATTATCCAGGTTTTTCTGCCCCCATTCAAGGACCATGGTTGATGGAACAAATGGCAAAACAAGCTGAGAATATGGGGACAAAAATTGTCTATGATACGATTACAAAGGCAGATTTATTGAAGTATCCTTTTGTCTTACATGGGGATTCAAGGACACAATATTCTTGTGATGCACTGATTATTGCAACAGGAGCCCAAGCACGCTGGCTTGGTTTAGAAAGCGAACAGACCTTTATGGGCGGTGGTGTTTCTGCTTGCGCTACATGTGATGGCTTTTTTTATCGGGGTAAGGATGTTATTGTTGTAGGGGGAGGAAATACGGCCGTTGAAGAAGCCCTTTATTTATCGCATATAGCAAAAAGTGTAAGCGTGGTTCATCGGCGAGAACAGTTTCGGGCAGAGAAAATTTTGCAAGATAGGTTATTTGCTTGTAATAATGTACGTGTTCTTTGGGATCATGTGGTTGAAGAAATTGTAGGACTGCCAGCTCAGGGAACAAAGGGAGCTATTGTAACAGGGGCACGTTTGAAAAATGTTAAAACAGGTCATGAGATGAAAGTGGAAGCAGAGGGAATATTTATTGCCATTGGGCATGATCCTGCTGTTTCTCTGTTTGAAGGGCAACTGAAACAAAAAAGAGGCGGCTATTTATGGACAGCACCGGATTCAACAGCAACAAGTATTGCTGGTGTTTTTGCTGCAGGGGATGTAACAGATGAAACATTTCGTCAAGCTGTAACAGCTGCGGGAAGGGGATGTATGGCAGCATTGGAAGCAGAACGGTTTTTAGAGATATCTAAGCGTTAATAATTCATTGAGAATATAGAGAATCTAAAGGTAGAATTAATTGTGGCGTCACCATTGGATTGGGATAAGTTGAGGGTATTTCATGCTGCAGCGGAAGCAGGATCTTTTACGCATGCTGCTCAAAAACTTCATTTATCTCAATCAGCAGTTTCCCGACAGGTATCGGCTTTAGAACAAGAGGTTGGGGTATCTTTATTCCTGCGTCATGCGCGTGGTTTAATTCTTACAGAACAGGGAGAAACTCTTTATCGTACAGCTCATGATGTTTTGATGAAGCTTGAAAGTGTCCGTTTACAATTAAGTGAAAGCTATGCAAAACCAAGGGGGCATTTACGTGTGACCTCGACCTTTGGAATGGGAGCTGGGTGGATTGCAGAGCGTATGCCAGAATTTCTCAGTCTTTACCCTGATATGCAGGTTCAGCTTTTACTTTCCGATGAAGAGCTTGATTTGACAATGTGTCATGCAGATTGTGCTGTTCGCCTCCATCAACCCCAACAACCCGATCTTATACAAAGAAAATTATTTACAATTCATATGCATGTTTATGCTTCGGAAAAGTATATTGCAAATTATGGAAAACCGGAAAAATTGTCTGAGCTCGATGGGCATCGTATTATTTCGTTTGGTGAACCTGTTCCCCCTTATTTATCTGGTTTAAATTGGTTAGAAAAAGCTGGTAGAAGTGATGGATCATTGCGTGTTTCAATTCTACAAATCAACAATATTATTTCAATAAAGAATGCACTTATGCGTGATCTTGGGATTGCTGTACTGCCCGATTATATTGTCAATAATGATGAGCGCTTGGTGCGTCTTTTTCCTGATATGGTTGATATTCCTTCTTTTGATACTTTTTTTTGTTATCCTTATAATTTAAAGAATTTAGCAAGGTTGAATGCTTTTCGAGATTATATTTTTTTAAAAGCGCGTCAGTGGTCTTTTTAATATTCATGCCTTAATTTATAAGCAACAATGAGTTGTTTTGCACCTTAAGGCTCTCGTAATATTTTTTTGTTTCAAATTTTCCCATATTGAATCAATAAAATCATTCATTGCATGATGTTGTAAGTATACAACTTATTGATTTATAATAGTATAGCATTATTCATATTGAGTTAGAAGCTTGAGTACTTTAAGCTTCTTTCATTCCAAACCCATTTATATCGTCAATCAATTCATTTGCGAGCACGTTACAAGCGGGTAGGACGTGTGGATAAAAATTGTAAAGGCATGCTCTTTTGAACCATCTCAAGTTCCAAGGGCTGTCGAAACATGGGGGCTGGCAAAATGTGTGATGGTTGGTGCCCGGGGTGGCTCCTTAACAAGTACAAAGATGGAGGGGTTCAATGGCTTTTATCGTTATAACATCCACACAGCGCTGTCGCGAGTTGGGGGGCTTGAGACAGACCTCTTATCTCACAAAGATTTTTTTCTGTTAGAGGTTAAAGTTACTTTGCTGAGAGCTGTATATCAAAGGATATGAGAAAAATAAACTTGGAGCTTGTTTGCATAGGTTTTACTCTAGTTTACGGGATTAGCTTTTTGAACCAACCGATATCCCTCATAAGGTTGCTAAAACCATTTTAGGTCATACGGTGGAAGGGCATTTGTGTGGATAAATACTCTTGCAGAAAGGGATAAAATATCCCTTATAAATTCTCTCAAATGTGAAGGCTATTGTAACATTGAAAATTGGACAATCGACAATCGTATGAGGATGATCTCTTTCTATTTAATGAAAAAGATACAAGATTGAGAAAAAATTAGAGCTATGTGTTTATTGCATAGCAGATACGCTTAAGTCTTTATTGTGCTTCTGCTTATAAAATGACATAGAATGCTATCTCTTGATTATGTTGCCTCCCATTGCATTTTCTTGAGTGTTCCCTTACGAAGATCTGTCAGATTGATTTTATCTCTGAGGATTTTCCAGATTTGCCGGACATTTGTCCGGCTTTTTTTTATTCCTAAAAGAGTGCTTAGAAATTGCAACGCATGGGAAAATTGATAAGAGAAAATTTCAAAATTTATGAATATCAAAAAAATTCGTTAGGTAGACTAAAAGTTCAACGAGGAATTTAAAAGAGATTTATTCTATTATACCATAAAATTCTGTTTTAGGGGGCTATAAAGCATGTAAAACTTTATACATGAAGTGTTTTTTATAAGTTTATGAGGATGAATATTAAAGGCTTGTTCATAAAACCTGTAAAGTTAATCAAGCGGTTAATAGCGAAAACTTAAGAGAAATTGGACTATTTACACAACGGAGAAGGATAGACTTTTCTTCATTTTCTGGCGAAAAGGAAGCCAAGTAATAGAAAAGGTTTCATTATACAGGGCGATTATGTTGAAAAGCACGAGGTCTTTCTTAGTGTTATAAATTGGATAGAGGAGGCTAAACAGGTTTTTCATCTCTCATGACAACAGACTGATTCATTTATTTGATTGCTGGATTTTTTTGATTTTTATCTGCAGCTTCTATTTTTGTTATGTTTATTCATGAATATTTTTGCTGAATCGATAGGCCCTGTCCTTAATATAGCTTTCGATAGTATGTTGGATAGATTGATATTCTGCAAAAAACTCTCACAAGAGATGATGTTAAAAATTTTAAATTAAACTGTTACAAAAACGCTGGATACGTGTGCAAGCTTCTTCCAGTAATTTTTCTGATGTTGCATAAGAGATACGAAAAGCTGCCCCAAGTCCAAAAGCAGATCCTTGGACGACAGCAACAGCTTCTGTTTCTAGAAGCGCTATAGCAAAGTCTTCATCATTCTGAATACATTGGCCGTTTGGTGTTTTTTTGCCAATAAGTTCTGCGCAAGAAGGATAAACATAAAAAGCACCTTCAGGTGTTGGACAATGAATGCCAGGAGTTTGGTTTAGCATGGAAACAACGAGATTACGGCGTGCTTGAAAAATACTTTTATTTTTAGCGATAAAGTCTTGAGGTCCATTGAGTGCTTCAACAGCAGCCCATTGTGAAATAACACTCGTGCCAGATGTTTGCTGACCTTGAATGATATCCATAGCTTTAATGAGTTCTTGTGGTCCCCCTGCATAACCGATTCTCCAGCCCGTCATCGCATAGGCTTTGGAAACACCATTCATTGTGAGTGTACGCTCATAAAGCGCTGGTTCTACTTGAGCGGGAGTCACAAAGGTAAAACCTTCATACGTGAGATGTTCATAAATATCATCTGAAAGGATAGAGACATGAGGATATTTTACTAAAACATCTGTGAGTTTTTTCAATTCATGATATGTATAAGCGGCCCCTGATGGATTTGAAGGAGAGTTAAAAATGAACCATTTTGTTTTGGGGGTAATGGCCGCTTCAAGCTCTTGTGGTTGGAGTTTATAAGAAAATTCGGCTTTTGTTTCTAAAAAGACAGGCGTACCATCGTTAAGTGCGACCATTTCTGGATAACTCACCCAATAAGGGGATGGAATGATGACTTCATCTCCTTTATTCAAAGTTGCCATCAATGCATTAAAGAGAATTTGTTTTCCACCGGTCCCAACAATAATTTGTTCTGGTTGATAAAGAAGGTTATTTTCTCTTTTAAACTTTGCAGAAATTGCTTGGCGCAATTCTGGAATTCCAGATATAGGAGGGTATTTTGTTTCTCCCCTTCGAATAGCTTCAATGGCCGCGTTTTTGATGTTGTCTGGGGTATCAAAGTCTGGTTCTCCAGCACTTAAGGCAATAACATTGCGTCCTAATGTTTTTAAGTGACGAGCTTTTTGGGAAGCAGCAATTGTTGCAGAAGGTTTGATACGAGACAGCTTGTCGGCAATAAAAGCCATAATTAAAAATCCTTATATTATATCAATAGATGATTATTGCTTTAAGGATATTCTATAAGAGATTATATTGTATGCAATAAAAAACTTCTAAAATACTTTGATATGGTTTTTTATAGTGTTGTTTTTTGAGAATTTTGACAAGGAATTCTTCTCTTAAGGACTATAAAAGTATTAGAGGAAGGAGAGAAATATCTTGATAAATTGTGCAAAATAGATAAGCAGTGTTTTCTTTTGTTAAGATCAATTTTGCTTTATACAAAGTAAAAAAATCTTCGTCGTTATAGACGAAGATTTTTAAATAAAATATTGCAGAATTTAAACTTTAAAGGGCTGCAAGGTTGCCAGCAGCAAATTTTCCTGAACGACGATCTTGAAGAACATCATAAGAAATTTTTTGCCCTTCATTAAGATTGGTTAGACCAGAACGCTCAACGGCGGAAATGTGTACAAATACATCTGCACTGCCATCACTAGGCTGAATGAATCCAAAACCTTTTGTTGTATTAAACCACTTAACTGTTCCTGTAGACATAGGAAACTCCTTAGATATATAATTATATTGTGTACTGAAGATATAATTCTTCACTACGGTTGTAAATCGAAATTAGGTGGGAGAAGTTTCGTCAAAAGTGCAGAACGCACAGGAAAGAAAGTCACGTAACCGAAAATTCGATAGACCGCATATAAAAGCCTTTAGCATAAAAAGCAAGCTTTAATTACTATTTTTTACACAAAGAAAAAATCAAGAAAGACTATCAAAAAGCGTGTGCTTTTCCACATGGTAAGGAATTCAACTGAAATAACTTTGCAGAGAACGTACCTCAAGACGCTTTTTTTTGAGTGCTTTGATCGCTTCTACGACAGCTTTGGCTCCCGCTATTGTTGTATAATAGGGGACATTTTGCATGAGTGCGGCATAGCGTAATGATTTGGAGTCTGAGATAGCACTGGCTGTGCTGGTTGTATTAAAAATCAATTGAATTTGGCGATTACGAATAGCATCTTCAATATGCGGGTGACCTTCTAGAACTTTGTTGATTTTTTTTGCCTCAACATGATGTTCAGCGAGAAATTTTTGTGTTCCACTTGTGGCAACAACAGAAAAGCCAAGCTCTGTTAAACGTTTTACAGGATTTAAGATGCGTTTTTTGTCTTCATCTCTTACAGAAACGAATAAAGTTCCTTCCTTAGGGAGTTTTACACCAGCTCCAAGTTGCGCTTTAGCAAAAGCAAGCGCAAACTCATAGTCAAGTCCCATAACTTCACCGGTTGAGCGCATTTCTGGACCAAGAAGCGTATCAACACCTGAAAAACGGGCAAAAGGAAACACGGCTTCCTTGACGGCAATATGTTGTTTTTTCTGCGAAGAAGGTAATCCACCATAAGCTTGGAGAGCATTGTGCAGTGTTTCTCCTGCCATAATACGTGCAGCCATTTTAGCAATAGGGCGACCAATTGTTTTCGCAACAAATGGAACTGTCCGCGAAGCGCGGGGATTAACTTCTAAGACATAAATAGTGTCATCTTTAATGGCATATTGTACATTCATTAAGCCACGAACATGAAGTGCTTGTGCTAATGCTTTTGTTTGGCGCTCTAATTCAGTGACGATGTTCTGTGAGAGCGTATGAACTGGTAAAGAACATGCTGAATCACCGGAGTGGATCCCAGCCTCTTCAATATGTTCCATAATTCCCACAATCAGTGTTTCTTTGCCATCACACAGACAATCAACATCTACTTCAATGGCTTCTGTTAGATAAGTGTCAAAGAGAAGCGGATTTTTACCAAGCAATATATTGATTTGTCCTGTTTTATCGTTGGGATAACGAGCTTTGATATCTTCTGGAATTAATTCAGGAACACTTTCAAGTAAATAATTTTGCAAGCTTCGCTCGTCACGGATAATTTGCATAGCACGCCCTCCTAAAACATAAGAAGGACGCACAACCAATGGGAATCCTAGTTCATGGGCAATGAGGCGTGCTTGTTCGATAGAGTGGGCAATTCCATTTTTAGGTTGTGTTAAGTTAAGTTTAAATAATAGTTTTTGAAAGCGATCTCTATCTTCTGCTAAATCGATGGCGTCAGGTGAAGTCCCTAAGATGGGAATGTTGTGTTTTTCGAGAGCGCTTGCTAATTTTAAGGGGGTTTGTCCACCAAATTGAACGATGACTCCAACGAGTTCACCTTTTTCCTGTTCTGCTTCTAAAATAGCGATAACATCTTCTGTTGTTAAAGATTCGAAGTAAAGACGATCAGAGGTATCATAGTCAGTTGAAACGGTTTCAGGATTGCAGTTAATCATAATCGCTTCAAAGCCTGCATCACGTAGGGCAAAAGCCGCGTGGCAGCAACAGTAATCAAATTCAATTCCTTGTCCAATGCGGTTGGGACCACCACCTAAAATCGCAATTTTTTTGCGTTCAGAAATCTGTGCCTCTGAGCGCTCTATACCGGCAAAGGGAACTTCGTATGTTGAATACATATAGGCTGTAGGAGAAGAAAATTCAGCAGCACAAGTATCAATCCGTTTGAAGACTTGTTTAACATTCAGTGATTTACGTAAAGCGGCGATATCATCGGGTTCTTTTCCGGTAAGGGTAGCTAATCGCGCATCCGAAAATCCCATAGCTTTTAACATACGTAAGTTATCTTGATCTTGAGGTAATCCATGGATGCGGATACGCTGCTCCATTTCAACGATGGAGGCTATTTGTTCTAAAAACCATGGGTCAATTTTGCTGATTTGGTGAATTTCATTTAAGGGTAAGCCCGCGCGCATAGCTTCAGCAACATAGCGTAGACGGTCAGGACTTGGTATGGCAATGGCTGAGCGTATAGAACTTTTTTCATCACCTTCAGCATGTTCTGGGATGATAATTTCATCAAAACCAGTAAGTCCTGTTTCAAGTCCACGGAGTGCTTTTTGTAATGATTCTTGAAAAGTACGTCCAATGGCCATGACCTCTCCTACAGATTTCATCGCAGTCGTAAGGACAGATGATGATCCAGGAAATTTTTCGAAAGCAAAACGAGGAATTTTGGTCACGATATAGTCAATAGAAGGCTCAAATGATGCTGGTATCGCACCACCTGTGATATCATTTTTCAATTCATCAAGTGTATAGCCAACGGCGAGTTTTGCAGCTATCTTGGCAATGGGAAAACCCGTTGCTTTTGAAGCAAGTGCTGAAGAGCGAGAAACGCGCGGATTCATTTCAATAACAATGAGACGCCCATTTTCAGGATTAACAGCAAACTGTACATTGGATCCTCCCGTTTCAACACCAATTTCACGCAAGACCGCAATCGAAGCATTGCGCATACGTTGATATTCCTTATCGGTTAAGGTGAGAGCAGGGGCTACAGTGATCGAATCACCGGTATGAATACCCATCGGATCAATGTTTTCAATAGAACAAACAATGATACAGTTGTCGTTCTTATCACGAACAACTTCCATCTCATATTCTTTCCATCCTAAAACACTTTCTTCAATTAAAACTTCTGTTGTAGGAGAAGCTTCAAGCCCCCGTTCAATAATTTCATAAAATTCAGAGCGATTATACGCAATTCCACCCCCGGTTCCACCAAGGGTAAATGAAGGACGAATAATAGCTGGAAGCCCAACAACATCAAGCGCTTGAACTGCTTTTGCTGTTGCATGGGCGATATAATGCTGTTTGCGATCAACTTCGGTATGTCGCCAGTTGCGTTCAAGTTCTTCGAGGGCTTTTTCAAGGGCTGCACCAGAAAGTTTTTCTTTAAGTTCAGCACGCGTTTTTGCATGTTGCTGGCGATTTTCTTCTTTCAGTTCTGTGGCATTGGCTAACATAGACCGTGGTGTTTCCAAACCGATTTTTGCCATCGCTTGGCGGAATAAAGCACGATCCTCCGCTTTATCAATCGCTTCGGCATTGGCTCCTATCATTTCAACATGATAGCGGTCTAAAATCCCCATACGCTTTAATGATAAAGCGGTATTGAGAGCTGTTTGTCCTCCCATGGTGGGCAAAAGGGCATCGGGACGTTCATGAGCAATAATTTTAGCAACAATCTCAGGCGTAATGGGCTCTATATAAGTTGCATCAGCGAGATCTGGATCTGTCATAATCGTGGCAGGATTAGAATTGACCAAAATAATCCGGTATCCTTCTTCTTTTAATGCTTTACAGGCTTGTGTGCCTGAATAGTCAAATTCACATGCCTGACCAATAATAATAGGTCCTGCTCCGATGATAAGAATAGATTTTATATCTGTGCGTTTGGGCATGGTTTTTTCCTATGACAAATATCCGTACACGATTGTGGCAAGAAAAATATTTAAGTTTTGAGGCTATAGTCATTTTATAAGTTAAGTGACAAAGAAAGTAAGCACTAAAATGCCTTTTCCATGCTTTTTTTCATAAAATTGAAAATAAATTCCTTTTTTGGGTTGAATTACCTGATCAGTATATCAAAAGGATAACATTTGGTAAGAAAATAAGAGTGCTCAAAAAAACAAGAATATTCAAGCATTCGTGGGGAATAAAACATAAATCATTATGTTTTGATGAAGTTTCGTAAAATGAAAGGGGAAGTTTATCTTTTTGTTTTGTAAAACACTGCTGTTTAGAGGATGATATAGGGCATGAAAATGATATATGAAGTATTTTTTGTTAGAGTATGTGATAAAATTCAATCTAGGATTTCAGGAGAATTTATGAAGTGAACTATATTGAAGTGTTTAGGGCTGGAAACTGTGAGAGAAAAAGCTGTTTTATTTCAAGATTGACTCTGGTTGCAGTCTTGTTTTTTTTAGGGGAAGAAGAAAGCCAATTTCTGTCTGTTTTCAGACCATAAAATCGTGAGAGTGTATTTTAGTACAATAACGAAGAAGATAATTTCAGGATAATCATGTTTGGTTTTAAAAGATGTAACTACTCTCCCTTTATTATAGGTTATGTTCAAAGTTTTTTAAAATAGAGAGAAAGTTAAAATGCTGAATATTTCCCAAAAGAAAATATTCTATCTGGAAGATGTATCCATAGGAAAACTTTTAGTGGCTAAATCTCAAAAGGGGATTTGTTATACTGCATTAGGAGATACCACAGAGCAATTATTACAGGAGTTTACGGTAAGCTTTGGTGGTGCACAACAAGTTGTGGGTGACAATGCATTTAAGAGAGAGGTTGCCCATATTATAGCCATGATAGAAACGCCTAAGTTGGTAAAAAAATATAATTTACCCCTAGATATAAAGGGTACCGTTTTTCAACGGCAAGTATGGGCACAATTATGCGATATACCGTGTGGTGAAACAATTTCATATGAGGAATTAGCATGTCGTTTGGGGATGCCAAAAGCTTTTCGTGCCGTTGCTAATGCATGTGCGCGTAATGAATTGGCTATCATTATTCCTTGTCATCGTGTTGTCCGTAAAAATGGTTTTATTTCAGGATATCGTTGGGGTATTAAACGGAAACAGATTTTGTTACAACGGGAACAAACAGAGGAGATTAAAAACAAATTTAATCTTGTGTGATGGGCATTATAATCGTTACGGTTGTTCCTTTCATTTCTTTTGAAGTAATTTCAAGTTTCCCTTTGTGTAGTTCTAATAACGAGCGTGAAATGGCTAATCCAAGACCTGAGCCCGTATGAGATTTAGTCAGCTGATTTTCAACTTGTTCAAAAGGTTGCCCAAGTTTTTTGATGGCTGATTGCGGAATACCAACACCTGTATCGGTAATTTTAAAAATAAGGTTATTTTTTTTCTTGAAAGCGCAGACATCGATATTTCCACCAGAAGGCGTAAATTTAACCGCATTAGAGATGAGATTAAGGAAAATCTGTTTCATTGCACGCCCATCGACTTCAGCATGAAGTTCTGGTGTAATGTTTGTTGTAACAGCAATATTTTTTTCTTGAGCCTGTGGTGTAAGCGTTCGTACTGCTTCACTAATAATGGGCTCAAGATCGGTATTTTTACAATCAAGCGTAAATCTTCCAGCTTCGATTTTTGACATATCAAGGATATCATTGATAAGAGTTAGAAGATGGGTTCCTGAATTGTAAATATCATGCATATATTCCTTATAGCGCTGTGAACCAAGAGGGCCAAAAGTCGATTGTAACATGATATCTGAAAAGCCGAGAATAGCGTTCAGAGGTGTGCGCAATTCATGAGACATATTGGCTAAAAATTCTGATTTAGCTTTATTTGCACTTTCGGCACGCTCTTTTTCTGCTTTCAGACTTTTATTAAGTTTTTCCACTTCTGTTGCGCGTTGTTGAGCACTCCCTCTAGTGCGTTTGAGTTCTTGAATAAAAGAAAAAAGACGCCTTTCACTGTCTTCAAATTTTTCCTGTTGTTGTTTAAGCTCAGAAATATCCGTACCAATACAAACCAATCCTCCGTCTTGGGTTCGCCGTTCATTAATTTTAAGCCAATAACCATCTGCTGTTTGGCGAATACTGGTTAAGTTACCGTGACCGTCATCTTTGAGAGGGTATTCACTGAGTGCAGGGCGAGCCATGGCTTCGACGGTTGCACGTTGGATCCCTGATTGTAGAATTTGTTGAGGAATAGCGGCATATTCGCAAAATTTGCTATTGGACATGACTAAACGTCCCTCAGCATCCCACAAGACAAAAGATTCTGAAATATTTTCAATCGCGTCACGGATACGAAGATCGGCTTGCGCTGTTTGTTCAGCCAATTGTTGTTGTTCACTAATGTCGAAGGAAATACCAACCAAATGGGGTTCTTCTTCTTCAGTAACTTCGGCGCGAAGCCGCATCCATACATAATGACCATCAGCATGACGCATGGGAACATTGATATCGATATGTTTTTTTTTGCCTCCCATTAATTCTTGAGCAAGGTCAAAAAAATTGGCATCATTAGGGTTGATAATGGCGCTAATTTGGGAAATGGAGAGCAATGCATCTTGAGGGACATAGCCAAGCATTTCATACATTGCTCGTGACCAATAGACGCGTCCACTTGCCATATTCCAATCCCATAATCCACAACGCCCACGCATCATTGCCATATCAATACGGTTTTGAATTTTTTCTGAAACAAGATCTGTCTTACGTGCTCGTAAAAGTTGATTATAATAAGCATAAAGAAGAACAAGAATAATACCGCTTGTTCCAATGAAGAGGGTTATATTAAGCGAAAAAAATCTGCGCCATTCCATAGTGCTATCTTGCATCTTTTCGCTAATGAATACGCCATATTGCCCGTTTTTTGTTTGATGAAATGAAGCAAGAGCAGGGGTATCCTTGCCTATTGTAATTTTCATAATTCCAGCGTGTTGTCCAAGAGATTGTAAAGCAATGCTGTCAGAGATAAAATCTTGTAAAGGTTTTCCTAAGATGATTTCTGAACTAGATGAAGCCAAGATATTGCCTTTTTGATCAACAACGGCGATGAGAGTGCTGGGATTGATAAGATCTTGATTGCGAAAAGTGGTGAGGATATTTTGCAAATGATCATGAGAAAGGACAGAGACTTTTCCTTTCTGAGAAATAACCAATAAGTCATGATCAATTGTATTGGTAATATGAGAAGCTAAGAGCGTGAGGGTAGAACGCGTGCTTTTATCAATTGTATTGCGCCAATCATAGATTGATACAAAACGAATGACTGCAAGAACAATGAGAAATGCGACAATGACAAATGGAAGTGAGCGTCGTAACCAAGGTTCAATAAAGAGAAGCTTTTGATAAGCAGAGCCAGAAAGCAGATGAATAGGTTTTGTCTGCGCTTTAAGATTTTGAGCGCTCGATTTTGAATCAGCATATATTTCCGTTGGCGCATTATATGCGTCCAATTTAGTCATCTCTTGTTCCTCTAATTCCGAAATAATGTGATTTAAAAATTGCTTCGATCTTCATGAGTAACCCCATCAAAGCGCAGTGAATCAAAACAGGAGTCTTCTGTCCAGTCTTTTTTTAAAAAAAAGTATTTTACTTTTATGAATGTGGAATATGAAAAGGAAAAAGGTATTTGAAACATGACCGATAAACAGGCTTGGATTGCCTATTTATCGGTTTAATGGTGATCGAGGTGTTTTTAGAATTTATTTAAAAAAATAATATCATATTGATTTAAAATATTTTTTTATTTTAAGTGAGCAGACGGTTGATGATATCAGCGACATCGCTTGATAATTTTGGCGCAGCAGCAATTGTTTTTAATTCAGTTTCAAGTTTTTGTTGCCGAATGGGTTCTAATTGTTGCCACGAGCGCATCATGGTTAATAATCGTGAAGCAAGCTGTGGATTTGTTTTGTCAATTTCTAAAATGATTTGGCAAAGAAAATGATAAGATGCTCCATCCATTCTGTTGAAGCCTGTGGGGTTATGAGAGGCAAAGACACCGATCAAGGACCGTACACGATTAGGATTATCTTGTGAGAACAGCGGGTGTTGCATGAGCTTTTGAACATTCTCGAGTGTTGATGCGCCAGCAACCATTGCTTGAATAGAAAACCATTTATCCATGACCAAAGGGTCATGCCGATAGCGGTTTTCAAAATCATTTAAAGCATTTTGTGCCTGCTCACTTTCATTAAAATGCTTCACGAGAACAGCGATACTTGCCATTCGATCAGTCATATTATCAGCTGTTGCATATTGTAGAGCAGCGCGATTTGGATTGGCTTCGGCGATGGAAAGATAATCCAGTATGATATTCTTGAATGCTCGCTTTCCAGCTTGTATAGTGTTTGGTAAATAGGGTTCTTGGGTTTGCATTTGCCCATAGAACTTTGTTAAGAGCTTTTGATGTGTTTTTGCAAGTGAAGCTAAAAACTGATTGCGGATATAATGAATACGATCTGGGTCAATATTTTTACCAATTGTATGAGCAAGCTCAACTTCACTAGGTAAATTTAAACAGAAGGCACGAAATTCAGGCTCTAAGTTTTCATCTGTTATGATCGTTTCAATCAGCTTTAGCAAAGCAGAGGGGAGTGTTGCTTTTGTCTGTGTTTTATCTTGAATGCTTTCAATCAAAGCTTGTGTCATTAATTGATTAAGAGACTGCCAGCGATTGATATGATTGTCATCATGTTGCGCAAGAAAAATAAGTTCGCTTTCATTGAATGGGGTGTGTAGAATGATTGGCGCAGAAAAATCGCGCAGCAGTGATAAAACAGGTTTTTCACAAAGCCCTTTTAATGTAAAGGTTTGGCTTTCCTTGGACAACAGCATAACGTCTGATTGAATATCTGTCTCCGCTTCATAAGCGAGGCGTTCTCCATTAGATCCCAGCAAGCCAAATCCAATAGGAAGAAGCATGGGCTTTTTTGTATTTTGTTGTGGGGTTGCGGGAATATGTTGCTTTGCATGAATTGTTAAAACACCATCACGATAATGACTATCGATTTCTACGTTGGGGGTTCCAGCTTGTTCATACCACAGCATAAATTGGGAGAAATCTCGGCCAGACACTTCAGCAAAACAGGTGATAAAATCTTCAATGGTACAAGCTTGTCCATCATGCCGTTGAAAATAAAGATCAGTGCCTTTACGAAACAGAGAGGGACCTAAAATTGTTCGTATCATGCGAACAACTTCAGCACCTTTTTCGTAAACCGTTGTGGTGTAAAAATTATTAATTTGGCTATATTGACGAGGACGGACCGGATGAGCAAGAGGTCCTGCATCTTCGACAAATTGCGTCGCTTTTAATGTTTTTACATCTTCAATTCGCTGTAGGCTGCGTACATTTTGATCTGATGAAAATTCTTGATCACGATAAACAGTGAATCCTTCTTTTAAACAGAGTTGAAACCAATCGCGACAGGTAATACGATTACCGCTCCAATTATGGAAATACTCGTGAGCAATGACGCGTTCAACATTTCTATAATCCTGATCGGTTGCTGTTTCAGGATCGACAAGAACATATTTATCATTAAAAATATTAAGACCTTTGTTTTCCATTGCTCCCATGTTAAAGTCTGAAACAGCAACAATATTGAAAACATCAAGATCATATTCGCGTCCGAAACATTGTTCATCCCAACGCATGGAACGTTTGAGCGCATCCATAGCATAAGCAGCGCGTTTGGTTTTTCCTTTTTCTACATAAATACCAAGTTCGACACGTCGTCCAGATGCAGTCGTAAAATGGTCCTCTAACTTATCAAGATCACCACCTACCAAAGCAAAGAGATAAGATGGTTTAGGATAAGGATCTTCCCAAACGGCAAAATGGCGATTATTCTCTAAAGTTCCTGTTTCCATCAGATTACCGTTTGAAAGCAAGATAGGGATTGTTTGGGAATCGGCTTCAATTTTCACTCTATAGGTAGAAAGAACATCTGGGCGGTCGTAAAAATAAGTCATACGACGAAAACCTTCCGATTCACATTGTGTGCAATAAACACCATTTGAAAGATAAAGCCCCATAAGCTGACGGTTGCTTTCAGGGTTTAGTTCCGTGACCAATTGTAAGGTAAAAGGAGCTGTTGGTGGCGTGGTAATTTCTAAACGTGAAGGCGTAACTTTATAAGCGTTTGGGAGCAATACCTCACCATTAATCGCAACAGAGATTAAAGTAAGGTCATTGCCTGAAAGTACAAGAGGTGTTAATTCTTTTGTATCATGACGGGGTTCAATAGACAATATGGCTGTAACAGAGGTTTTTGTTGGTGCCAATTGGAAAGAAAGTTGTGTTTTAGGGATAGCGTAAGGGGTTGGCTGATAGTCTTCCAAACGATAAAGAGCTGTTGTTGGCTGTTCCATAGTTTTTCCCATTCGTGTTTTAAGAGTTAAAGAAGGTTTTTAATTTTAGTGTCAAAGAAGATTAAAGAATTACAAAAGGCTATTGAGACGATTTTTTACTTCTAAGAAGTCTATCCATGTAAGCTTCTTTTGACTAGGGGTTCTAAGAAGGTAAGCGGGGTGGAAAGTTGGCATAACAGGTATTTTTATATTATCCTCACTTTCATAAACATGCCATTTTCCTCGTGTTCGGATGATCCCATTTTGAGATCCGGTAAGGAACTGTGCCGCAACGCCTCCCAGTGCTATAAGCACACGAGGACGTGCTAAATAAATGTGTCGTTCAATAAAAGGGCGGCACAAGGCAATTTCTCTTGGTGTTGGTGTACGATTTCCTGGAGGACGCCAAGGAATAGTATTAGCAATGTACACATTGTTTCTTGTTAAGCCAATTGATGCGAGGATTTTATTCAGTAACATTCCTGCTTTTCCCACAAAAGGAATGCCTTGTATATCCTCTTCTCGTCCTGGGGCTTCGCCTATAAGCATCAGGGGGCTTCCTGCTGTTCCATCTGAAAAACAGGTGTTTTTTGCTGTCAATTTTAATGAACAGCCATTAAATGCAAGAAGAGCAGATTTTAATTCATCAAGTGTTTTTGCATTCTTGGCACTCTCTATAGCAGCAGGTTCGTTTTGTATAGCCCTCGAGTCATGGAGCGGATGATGATCTAATTTTATAGTTGGAGATGTTTTGGGGGATGTTTGTTGATTATGAGAAATGTTCACAACAGGTGCTAATTTTCTCTCGGAAGAAGGAAGCTGCTTAAAGCGATCAATAGGCAAGTCTGTCAGAACAGCATCCACACCACTTTCTTTATAAAAGTTCAAAAGTTCTTCATAAGAAATTGAGTACGGCGTTTGATTTAACATTTTATTTTTTTCTAATGATCTAGTATTTATAGATCAAACAAAATTATCCTTCAAGTTTTATAAATCTGTTTGTTCGTACCTAAAAACGCTGATAGCATTTTCTCTTTTCATAAAAAAGGTACATCATAAAATGTGGAAGTTCGCGATTATATACATTGTTAAATGTACAATTTACTTAGATACGCTATTTTAGCTTTTTAAACAAACTAATTTAGTCATAGTAAAAGAATTTTAACTTTTATGCAAGTGATTAAATAATAAAATATTTATCATTATACTTTATATTTAATAATTAATGAAAATTATATTTTATAGTAAATTTAAGTATAAAATATTATTTATATAAATAAAATACATAAATATTACTTTTATATAAGCTTATATTATTTAAAAACTGTTTTTACAATGGGTTAAAAGAACTGTATGGGTATATGCTTTTGCTTTTTTTACAGCTGAAATAAGCGATTCATTGAGTGCTAAATGGGCTGCAATAGCACTTGAGAGAATGCACCCTGTTCCACGCATTGTTCCTTTTAAACGTGGAGCAGAAATATTGATGACTTCCATTTTGTCAATGAAGCTATCAATTGCAAGAGGTCCCTCTGCATGCCCCCCTTTTACTAAAATAGAACGAGCGCCAAATGACAAAAGTTTTTTTGCTTGTTGTATTGTCTCTTCATGATGAAATGCCAGTGGGGTTTGGCTAAGAAGAGCGAGCTCATCTCTATTTGGTGTTAAGAGAGTAACATATGGGAGAAGCTGGTTGATCATAATTTCTATGATTTTTTCCGTTGTTAGTTTTCCCCCCGATGAGGCAATCAGTACAGGATCAAGAATAACAGGAATATGGGGATAATCTTCGAGCACACGACAAATTGCTGCTATAATGGCTTGATTTCCTGTCATACCAATTTTTATTGCGCTGATTGAATGAGCCTCTAGGGCAATGCGCATTTGCGCAGCAACAAGTTTTTCATTCATGGGCACAATTTCAGCAACGTGATGATCATCTTGTACATTGACACAAGTAATGGCTAAATTGGCTTTGATATGAAAATATGCAGCTGTTTCTATATCACGAACAATTCCAGCTCCTCCTGTTGGATCGGTGCCTGCAACAATGAGAACAGAAGGTGTTAACGCCATGGCTGGGTCACCTTGAGCCATTGTTCTACCCGCTCTTCAGGTTTTTTATGGAGGATAATGTCTGTGACAACAGCAGCACTATTGGCTCCTACTTTCAAAACATCTATTGCGCGTTCTGGGTTTAAACCACCAATGCCAACGAAAGGTAAAGCACCAATCCGTTTTCTCCATTGTTTGATTTTTTCTAATCCTTGAGGTTGCCATTTCATTTTTTTTAAGATTGTCGGATAAATAGGACCAAGAGCAATATAGTCAGGATGAACAGAGAGGGCGATATCCAATTCATGTTCATCATGGGTGCTAAGACCAAATCTTATACCATTTTTGCGAATTGCAGGAAGATCAGCATTACTTAGATCTTCTTGCCCAAGGTGAATAAAATTGCATTTTTCATCAATGGCTATACGCCAATGATCATTAATTATGAATTGTGCTCCCCATTTATCACAGATGTTTTTTGCGCGTTTGATATGTTGACGGATTGTTTGAAGATCTTCGTCTTTCATACGCAGTTGTATGAGTTTGATACCAAGAGGAACCAAGCGTTCAACCCAATCAGCATTATCAACGATGAGGTAAAATGGATCCAATTTCATGAAAATACTGCTTTTCCAATAACGGGTGTTGAAGGAACGGCGACATTGCGTGCTTCAAGAATGCCTGCTTGATATCCCATACGCCCTGCCTGGATAGCTTTAGAAAATGCTTCAGCCATCAAGACAGGATCACCTGCTTTAGCAACTGCGGTATTAAGAAGCACTGCGTCATAACCCATTTCCATAGCAACAGCAGCATGAGATGGACGTCCAATGCCGGCATCAATCACAAGAGTAACATCAGGAAGATAAGCGCGAATAGAACGCAGTCCATCAGTATTATGAGGACCTTTGGCAGAGCCAATAGGCGCACACCAAGGCATAATAACTTGGCAACCAACATCTAAAAGTTTTTCAGCAACAATGAGATCATCGGTTGTATAGGCAAAAATATGGAAACCTTCACTATTTAAAATTTGCGCTGCTTCGATGAGGGCAAAAACATTGGGCTGTAAGGTATCGGCATTCCCGATAATTTCGAGTTTAATCCAAGAGGTTTTGAAGAGATCTCGTGCTAAATGGGCTGTTGTTACAGCTTCTTTAACAGTGTAACAACCTGCGGTATTGGGAAGTATCGTTATATCAAGCTCTTGAAGGAATTGCCAAAATTGTCCCCCTTGTTTGCCACCAGCGCTTTCGCGGCGTAATGAAACGGTTACAATTTCTGTATTCGATTTATGAACAGCATCACGAAGAACAGCAGGTGAGGGATATTGCGCTGTACCTAACATAAGACGAGATGAGAATTCACGTCCATAAAGATTCAACATAAATATTAGCCTCCTTGCATTGGGCTTAAAATTTCTACTTTATCTCCTTCATGTAAAATAAATTGGTCGCGTGCTTCTACAGGAATAACTTCCGCATTAACAGCAGTTGCGAGCCAATTTCCTTCATACCCCAATTCCTCAAGCAAGAGATTGAGAAAAGTGGTTTCTGTTTGAATTTTTTCACCATTAACAAAGATTTGCATATTTTATTCCAATGCCAATTTTACCGCTCGTTTTGCCATTTCTGGAGATAAAAGAAAACCATGTCTATAAAATCCGTTTATAGAAATATGATTACCATATTTGTATACAGAAGGGAAGTTATCAGGATAAGCTGGGCGGACTCCAACGCCAGATTCAACAATTTCTGCTTCAGCAAAAGCAGGATGCAATGTATAGGCTGCGTTGAGCAATTCCATCATTGATCTCACAGAGATGGCACCGTCAAAGTCACTTTCAATCATTGTTGCGCCAATCATAAAAATATTATCTTGTCGCGGAACAATGTAGAGTGGGATGCGTGGATGAAGAAGACGAATGGGGCGGGAAAGTTTAATATCCCTACAGCGTACGAGCAGCATTTCACCACGCACCCCCCGTATATTTTTATCTTTTCCTAAACGTGCTATTCCTGTTGCATCAATGATCATATCAAAATTTATTTCAGATGTTTTGACATCAACAAAACAGGCACCATTTTTTATCAAGATTTCTTTTAAAGCAATGAGCGCTTTACGAGGATCAAGATGGGCTTCATTTTCATAAAAAAGCGCATGGTTAAAACGTTCTGCAAGATCAGGTTCAAGACGCGCTATTTCTTCACCGTTTATAATTCTATAATGATGTGTCCGCGCTGAAAATCGTTCAAGTTCTACCTTATCTCGTGCTGGTGCGACAACGAAAGTTCCTTTTCGTATAACAAGATCTGGAAATGTTTTAAACCACCATTGTATGGCTTGTACACCAAGATCTTCAACGATCTGTTCAGTATTTTCTCTTTCACAGTAAGGCGCAAGCATTCCGCCTGCATACCAACTTGCTGTTCCTATAGGAGAAGAAGGAGGGGCCGATACAGTAACATGGGCGCCTTTTTGTTGTAACATAAAAGCAACGGTTAAACCACCGACCCCCGCACCTTTGATAAGAATATTCTTCAACTGTTGACTCTCTTTTTTTGAGGGGCTTCGACATACAGGTCACCACTTTCTTGATATTTTTCAGCCATAGCAACCATACCTTCACCTTTTGTTTTTTTGAGTGATGCAGCATCACGAATATCATGAGAAATACGCATAGAACAGAATTTTGGTCCACACATAGAACAAAAATGCACCAATTTATGCGCATCTTTAGGCATTGTTTCATCATGAAAGGCACAAGCCGTTTCTGGATCAAGAGAAAGGTTGAATTGATCATGCCATCTAAAGTCAAATCGTGCTCGTGAGAGAGCATTATCGCGTAATTGTGCGCTGGGCAAACCTTTTGCAAGATCAGCAGCATGAGCGGCAATTTTATAAGTGATAACTCCCGTTTTGACATCATTTTTATCGGGAAGCCCTAGATGTTCTTTAGGTGTTACATAGCACAACATAGCGGTTCCAAACCATCCAATCATAGCCGCACCAATGGCGGATGTAATATGGTCATAACCAGGAGCAATATCAGTTGTAAGAGGTCCCAAAGTATAAAAAGGGGCTTCATGACAAAGATCGAGTTGCTGTTCCATATTTTCTTTAATTTTGTGCATTGGGACATGTCCTGGTCCTTCAATCATAACCTGTACATTTTTTCCCCAAGCAATTTTTGTTAGTTCTCCTAAAGTCTTAAGTTCAGCAAATTGGGCTTCATCATTAGCATCAGCAATAGAGCCAGGGCGTAATCCATCTCCTAAGGAAAGAGAAATATCATAGGTGCTTGCAATATCACAAATTTCATCAAAATGTTCATAGAGAAAGCTTTCTTTATGATGATGAAGACACCATTTTGCCATAATAGAACCACCCCGAGACACAATCCCTGTTACACGATCAATGGTCATTGGAATAAATGGTAATCTTAAGCCAGCATGAATAGTAAAATAATCAACCCCTTGTTCTGCTTGTTCTATAAGAGTATCGCGAAAAATGTCCCATGTTAAATTTTCAGCAATACCTTGTACTTTTTCGAGAGCTTGATAAAGAGGAACAGTTCCGATGGGTACAGGAGAATTTCGAATAATCCACTCACGGATATTGTGAATATTTCGCCCCGTCGAGAGATCCATCACTGTATCTGCACCCCAACGAATAGCCCAAACCATTTTATCAACTTCTTCTGCCATTGAAGATGTTACGGCTGAATTGCCAATATTGGCATTAATTTTAACACGAAAATTGCGCCCAATAATCATTGGTTCACATTCTGGATGATTGATATTTTGAGGAATAATAGCACGCCCACAGGCAATTTCATTCCGAACGAATTCCGCAGTGTAAATTTCTGGTATTTCTCCACTCAATGGATTGGGTTGCACTTGTTGTTGATCTTTTATTGAGAGCCCTTCATTTTCTCGTATAGCAACATATTCCATTTCTTCTGTAATAATACCTGCACGTGCATATGCCATTTGTGTAATTTCTTTACCATTTTTTGCGCGCAAAATAGACCGTTTTTTTTCAAAAGCGGGTATAGGAGAGCGCGTTAATCCATTATCTTCAGGTTTAATGGGACGTTCAGGATAAGGTTCAGTATCATCACGCCTAGAGAGCCAAGATGAGCCAATTGCGGGTAACCCTTTTGTAAGATCAATGATTGCATCTTTGTCGGTATAGGGACCAGAAGTATCGTAAACATTTAAAGGTTTTTCACCACTCCCATTGGTTAATGAAATTTCACGCAATGGAACACGCACATCAGAAAAAAGAGGACTCTGTTGATAAATTTTGCGTGAGGCGGGAAAGGGGCTGCAACTGATTGATGGAATATTTTTTGGCACAAATTTTTTCCTTCTAAACACAGAGTTCAAAAACTAAGGTGGCATGGGGATATATTCAAATGATCAATTATATATTCTTGAATGAAGAAATGTTTCTAACATTTTATAGTCAGTGATCTTCAATAAAGTTTAAGAAAATTTATTTTGAAAAGATTAATGCAATATCTAAATAATATCTGCACTCCCCCATATAAACACTTCTGTTAGCACTAGTATGATTGGCGTAAATACGGACATTGTCAATCACAAAGATATATTTTAAACGATTTTGGTGTATTTTTTAAGAATAAAAAGGGGTATTATGAAGTGATAAACTTATATATTAAGAAATTGTCTTTGATAGCTGAGGGGGTAGAAAATGTAAATCAATCGGGCATTTGTTGTTTGGATTGATGAGGCAGATGAGTTAGCAAAATAGTTTACGAGAGTGCTTACTTTTATATCGTAATCAATTAAGGAGAACACCAATAATTGCGAGATCATGTTCAAAAGGATTTATTGTTCTTGCAAAAAAAATATACCTATAATAAAATATATACGCGGAGAGAGCTGTTCTAAGTAAGGGAAGAGAGCAGGCGGTTACAGGGCGTTGGTTTTAAAGAGCTGGTGAGATGTATTCATAAACGCTTGGGGGCGAGGGTATATTTCTTAATATCCGGATCGGATGCAACCTTCGGACTTGAGGAAAGTCTGTGATCTTTCCTTAGTATTTCAGTTTACTGAAGGGGGAAATTATCATTTAAATATATTCTCTATGATGCATTGAGGTTGAACAAGATTTCTGTTCAAAAAACATTCGTATTGATCTCGTAATACAAATTCAGAAATAAATTGAATGAAATAGAATAAAGCACCCTCATGTCAATAAAAACATAATGAGGTATGCAAAGAATTTGAAGCTAACTTTTAAATTTTTTAAATACAAATCATAATAAAAAGAGAGACTTAACAATTAAAAAATAACAATGTCTCATGAAAAAATTTAAATCAGCGACTTTCTATGCAAATGACAAGTTATTGCATTTAATAATGGTTATATGAAATCCACAGTAAGAAAAAGTTTGAACGGTATTTGTAAAATTTTGCAACAAGATACAAGATTTAAAAATACAACTGTATAACGATAGCAAAGCAACAAAACAAGATACCAAATAACATCAGATGAGGTGCTACATTACACATGAGAAGTGGAAGCATTAAGACGGATATTATGAAAAAAGTCTGATGAAATCAGCTTATTAAATTGAAAGGAGTAAAGAGAGAAAGAATGCGTAAAATACGGATGGTCAGTGGCTATGATGTACCAATGCGATGGACACATTTTAAAGCACAGAACGAGAAATTATTAGAAAAACAATGAAAATAATGGGGGATTTATAATGTCTAATATTTACGATTGGTCGTTAAAGGCTGATGAAAATGCTCATACAGATAATATTATTAATTGGTCAGAAGGCCAGCCGCCTAGTTCTGTCAATGATAGTGCAAGGGCGATGATGCAGCGCGTGCGTGAATATCTTGCAGATAATGGTGGATCTATCGATTCAGGCTTTATAATCAATGCGGAAGATAAAACAACATTAATTACCTTAAAGACAGTTTCACCGATAAAGAAATACAACAATGATATCATCATACGTTTTAAGGCCCATGGCGTGAATGTTGGCAAGACGACAATAAAAGTTAATAGCATGGAAGAAAAGCCTATTTATAAAGCGACGAATACAGGTGTTATACCGTTAGAAGGGGGAGAGCTACAAACAAACGGTATTTATGAAATGGTATATAATGGCAATATTTCAACGGAAGGTCGAGATGGTTGGTATTTATTAAATCCTACACCACCAAAGATAGAAAGTTTTCCTACTGGATTTATTGCGACATTTGCTATGCAAGAAATACCAACCGGTTGGCTTTTATGTGATGGTAAGGTCTATAAGCGCAAAGATTATCCGCAGTTATTCAAGGCAATAGGGGATAAATGGGGAAAAGACAGTGATACAACTTTTAAAGTTCCAGACTTTAGAGGCATGTTTTTACGTGGCTTTGATGATGGTCGGGGTTTAGATGGTGATAGAAAATTTGCAGATGAACAACAAGATAGCATAAAATCACATACACATATTGGAACCATTGAAGAATCAGGTGAGCATACACACAATTTTCAGTATAAAGGCGTTAGATGGTTAAATGGTATTAATGGGAGAATACCGAAATGTTATACCTATGATGCTTCCTTTCAAGGAACAACAGGTTCTGCTGGTGCTCATACACACAAGGTAACTCTTGCCCATACGGGTGAGGCTGAAACGCGCCCTGTTAATACAACAGTCGTTTATGCTATAAAATCATGAGTATGATTGGGAAATACAGAATCTATATACATTTGATAAATTTTATTAACGCGGAGTAATTCCGCGTTATTTTTTATATATTTAAAGAGGAAACCTCTATACGGTTTATATGATACTTAAGAGAGTCAAAAAAACAATTTTTAAAATAGAGGAAGAAAAGTGAAAAATATGATCATATTTGATCTTCTTATTGGCTATAGAGGGAGGTAAATGATCATTATAAATCAGTATTTATCTATTGATAAAAACAGCTAAAACACATGCGTTATGAAAAAAATAATGCCACTGAAATCACAAATAAATCTTCTATGGATTTAGAGAAAAGGGTTCATTTAAAAATAAAACAGACTCTTGGATCTTTTCGTATTTTATTTTTTTCATGGATTTTAATTTTTAGATTGAAGCCGATAGCTTTGAGATCTAACTTCACAGGAGGATGCTGTTTGAGGGAGTATAAATGGGATATCTTCTTTAGGTAATTCAGAAACGTTTAAGGAACAATGATAAACATTGCGGAGATTTTGTGTTGTCAAAACGGCAGAGGCATTTCCTTCGCAATAAATCTCACCCTTCTTGAGCAAGATCATGTTATCTGCATAATGTGCTGCGAGATTGAGATCGTGAAGAACAGCAAGAACGCCACCACCAGAATGGGCAAATTGTTTTGCAATGTCCATAACGATAATTTGATGTTGAATATCGAGGCTAGCAATAGGTTCATCTAATATCATCCAACGAGGAACTCCATTATAAATGGGTTTCCAGATTTGGCAAAGAACACGCGCAAGTTGTACACGCGCTTGTTCTCCACCTGATAATTGATGATAATACAGGTTGCCGTAATCAGAAAGATCAACGCGTTCTAAAGCTTCCTGGATAAGATTGTGTAATTCGGCTTTGGCAATGGTAATTTGGTTTACAGAAAGGCCAAGCCCTACAACTTCATGGACTAAGAATGGAAATACGAGTGTTGTTGATTGTGGTAAAACAGCTCGCATTTTTGCCATTTCATAAGTCTTTGTTTGGCGTACATCATAACCATTTAAGGTTATTTTCCCACTGTAAGGAATTTCTCCACTTAATGCTTTGACGAAAGTACTTTTCCCTGATCCGTTGGGACCGATAATGATGGTAAAAGCGCCACTTTTAGCTTGAAGATTAATGTGGTTAAGAATCTGTTTCTTCCCGCGCTGAACGCAAATATTTACCGCTTCAATCATGAAAAGTCTGTTCCTCGTTTGCATATAAGGATCCACAGGAAGAAGGGAGCCCCAAAAAGTGCTGTTACAATTCCAATTGGCAATTCTGCGGGGGCAACAATTAAGCGTGCAAACGTATCAGCAAAAATAAGTAATGCGGCTCCCAAGAGAGCAGAATAAGGAATGAGATAGCGGTGATCAGGACCAATGAGCTGACGTAAAATATGAGGAACAATAATCCCAATAAAACCAATACCACCACTGACAGCAACAGCACTTCCACACATAAGAGCGACAAGGGGAATAGCAATATTTTTAACGCGCTGAACTGGGAAGCCAATATGACCAGCAACGGCTTCACCAAGCGCAAGAGCATTCAGTGCTCGTGATAAAAAGGGGGCTAAAAGAAGACCAACAAAGATGAAAGGGAGAACAAGCCATACTTTCAGCCATGTCGCACCCGCAAGAGAGCCAAGACTCCAAAAAGTGATATCGCGTAATTGCTGGTCATTTGCGATAAAAATCAACGTTCCAACAACTGCACTGCTTAAGGCTCCAAGGGCAATACCGGCAAGCAACATGGTTGCAATAGAGGTAAAGCTATGATGTGTTGCTATTATGTAGAGAACAATCGTTGATAAAAGCCCCCCCAAAAAAGCGCCTATGATAACTTTGTACGGCTCTAGAAAAGGTGCAAATGAAATAGGAAAGGCAAAACCTACAACAATGGCTAAAACAGCGCCAAGACCGGCTCCTGCTGATACACCTACGATTCCAGGATCTGCAAGAGGATTACGGAAAAGTCCTTGCATCAGAACACCCGAGACAGCCAAAGCTGCTCCGATTAATAGCCCTAAGATAACACGAGGAAGCCTTATATCAATAAATATGAGATAATCGCGTGTTTTTCTACTGACAGAAAATTCTTGCGTAAACAGGCTATAAAGAAAATCAAAGAATGAAGCATTTGAAGCGCCATTTAAAAGTCCGCTTAAAATACTAAAGATGAGGAATATTATGAGACCGAATAAGAGTATTTTTCTCAAATTTTCGCGCTTTATTTTTTTATGTTTTTCTGTTTCAGGCGCATAAACCATGGACAGCTTCTCTACCAATTTTATCCGTTTTTATCGTTTTGGTTTGTACCATAAAGCATATGAATAAGCTCTCTTGATGCATCCGCAGTGCGTGGACCAAATCCTAAAAGGTACATAGCATCCATTTGTTTAATAGCATGATTTTTGGCAGCGGTTGTTGCTTGAATTGCTGGTATAGCTAAAAGCTTTTCAAGATTAATAGATTTTCCACTATGTGTTATAAGCAAAATAGCATCAGGATCTGCTTTTAGTAACGCTTCGTTATTGAGAAGTTTATACCCTTTATAATCGGTAATGGCATTGATAGCCCCTGAAAGTTTTATGATACCATCAGCCGCTGTATCTGTTCCAGATGCCATAACGCGCCCATTTTGTACGGATAAAATGAAAAGGACACGCTTTGGTTTCGTTACTTTTGCCAAAAGAGCATCATTGTCTACAAAATTACGGCTTACTTTTTGAATTAATGCAGCGGCTTGTGCTTCACGATGGATAGCTTTTCCAACGAGGCGAATTTTTTCTATGACACTTTCTCGAGAATAGTTTTCTGGTATGATCACGATAGGGATTGATGTTTTTTTGAGAATTTCAATTGTTGAAGGAGGCCCACTTCCTTCAACGAGCAAGATACCTTCTGGAGCAAGAGACAGAACACCTTCAGGTGAAAGAGCACGCATGTAGCCAAGCACAGGAAGTTTGAGGGCTTCTTTAGGATAAACGCTTGTACTATCGCGGGCAACGAGTTGATCTTGTGCGCCTAATGCATAAATAATTTCCGTCAGAGAACCGCCAATGGAAACAATCCGTGCATTTTCAGAAAAATGTGTGGTAGGTTCAGCAATGACACGTTGAGAAAAAAAGCTAAGAGAAAGCAGTATAAAAAGAAGAAAAAAACTGAAGTGTCTACGCAAAAGAAGTATAAGCATATTTTATCTTTCTAAGCGACGACTAATTCTTGATAAGGAGGAAGAGACTTCAATAAAGCACGCCAATCCTCACGCTCTTTTTGACCTTCTTTACGCAAGCCAAAAAATTGAACAATCATACCATCATTTTTATCGAAAACTTCAAGTGAACTGACATAACCATCACGGGTAGGTTTGCGAACATGCCATACACTAGCAATCCCAGACGTAAGTAAGTGGAGGTCAAACCCTGGATCAAGAACATTAAGCCAAGGTCCCATTTGCTTAATATTTTTTACAGTTCCACTAAAAATTTGAATACACCCCTTATTACCAACAAAACACATAATAGGCAGTTCTTGTTTTGCAACTTGGGTAAGCATTATTTCAACAGCATCTGCCTGTAATTCATCGGCAAATTCATTTCCAGCATATTTTACAGCATGATGCCGATTAATTTTAAATTCGGAAATAATTTCGTGAAGTTGGTGTACATCTGTCATTTTACGCCAACGATCCCGAAAATTCTCAATATCCAATTCTGTTATGTCACATTGAACTGGAAGAGAAACGGGAAGAATGTCAAGAACAGAGGATTGATCTTCAAGAAGGAGCTTTTCAACAAGTTTATTCCACTCTTCCATGTTGGTCATATCTTTAGAATAGACTTTTAAAATAGCAACGCCATGCTCATCAAAGAATTGTAGACTTTTTGCAGGCTTTCCAAGGATAATGACATCATATTCAAAACCGAACTTCCATTGTTTTGCAAAAATACGCAAATCAATTTCACCAAGTGTGATAGGAATATGTTCATTTTGAACAATTTTTTCAAAACGTCCTGTTATTTCGTGAACGGCATGCTCGTTGCGTGTTAAGACCATGACCGTTCCAAGCCGAGGAGCACTTTCCAAGAGAGTAGCAACATCAGCTTGTAATCTTTTTGCCTTTCCAACGGTACAATAGGCGGCAATAAGTTCTGCTTCAGATATACCAATCGAAACCGCAAAATCGCGGTTTCGCATTTCTTTTTTTTCTTCACGCAAACGAAGAATCATTTCAGCTGTCTGTGCCATGGACTTTACCTTTATGTTACTTAATTCAAAAACGAACTTTCAAATTTTACAATCCCAAGGCAATAGATTAAATTCTTTTAAGAATTTAATCTATCACAAAATAATGTTCTATCGCCAACAGCCGAACAATCAAAAAATGATAAAACAGAAAGAATTAAAGTTTTTCTATCAAATCCTTGTAATTTTAAAGATGTTGAAAATAGAAACACAATAACTAATCCTTTTATCGATATGATTTTATTGAGCTAATCGTTAATAGAAGTGACTAAAATTTTTGTACGAACGACACTTTAAAGTTACGACCAGGCTGGCTATAATAATCCTTCGGTGTTGAACTCTTACTTGAAGGAAGTTCTGATGCATTCCAATATTTTGTATTGAAAAGATTATAAACACCGGCTCTCAAGATAGGTCCTGTTTCACCGAATGGTTTCCACCACCCTGTCATATCAACGACATGATATCCTGGAATTTTTTGGTAATCAGATTCTTTAGCTACTTTGTCACGTTTGGCTGCTAAAGTAAGGGCAATATCGCTTCCCCAAACCTCTTTTGCATATCCTAATCCGATAACGGCTTTCAAAGGAGGAATTGAGTTAAGATACTCTTTTTTATCAAGATCTTTTCCTTGTGAATAAGCAAGAGCAACAGAGCCATGAAAACCATTTTTAAGAACTAAATGTGCTTTTGTTTCAACACCAAAAATTTGCACACGGAAACGATTCATGTAATGCCGACGCGCAAATTTGAATTCTTCTGATGGCCCTCTATCCTCAGTATCTATGAAATTCTTATATTGGTTGATAAAGGCATTGAAGGAAGCACCGAAATTTGCATTTCCATACCGTAGACCAACATCATAGCCATTGCTTGTTTCTGGTTGAAGATCAGGATTTCCTTTCACGTAATAAGCAGAAGGTTTGATATAAGAGACATAAAGCTCTGAAATACGTGGCGCACGAAAAGCTTGCGCCCACTGAGCATAGAGTGTCACTTGATCCCGAACATCCCATTCCATGCGCAATTTAGGAGAAAAGCGTGAGCCGCTTCTTTCTGGAGGGAATTTATCAGAAATCAGAGCTTTCTCATAAGAAGATGTTTTCTGAGGAACATATTTGTACCAATCGTACCGGACTCCCGGGGTTATACGAAAACGGTTATCAACCAAACCAATTTCATCTTCAAAAACAAAACCTAAATTGTAACCATTTGTATCTGGTGAATCTGATCGATTAGCAGGAACAAAAAGGCATCCTCGCGCGTATTCTTTTATATGACAATTATCTTTACCTAACAAATAGTGATGAAATTTAGATGATGAAACATTTGTCGCAAACTTCAACATATGGCTAACAGTACCAAAATCCACTTTTTTTAGAGCATCAGCATTGAAACCATAATTGATATTACGCAAAAAATTATCTCTCAGATAATCGCCTTTGGGAGCTGCAACACGAACGCCAGTCATAACGTGACGACTTGATTGCCTTTGCCAATAAAGCAGCCCATTAAACGCATCAAGAACCGCATCGCCATTACCATTATAATTATAAGAAAGAGAAAAGCGCTCACGAAGGTTATTATCCCGCTCATAAACGGAACCTGGAGCATATCTTTTAGACGAATCTAATGCATGTGTATTACGATTATGACCAAAACGTTCTGCGGTCAAACCAAGCCGGTGATTATCACTCAAATATTGATGAATTTTAAAAAGCAAGTTATTTTTGTCAAAGTGAGAGGGGTTTTTACGCGTGCGTTCTCCATATCCTTCCACGGTTCCCATGTTTTTGCGTTCATGACCTTCTACATAAGATCCTTGGAAAAGTAAAAATGTTCGGTAATTGCGCACAGCAAAAGCTTGATCGATGCGCCAGCTATTATCAACAGAGTGATAACCACCTTTTATAAGGCTTCCCCAATTTTTTCCTTCCACGATAAGGTCTTCAGGATTAAGGGTCCGCAGTGCAATTATTCCCCCTAGGGCACCAGAACCATAAAGACTAGAATCTGATCCTTGAATAGTGTCAAATGTAGAAAGAGCATTAAAATCAAAAGTTGTGTTTCCGCCACCACCACGGAATATATCATTAAACCATGGAAGAGAAATACCATCCATTGTCGTAAGAACACGGTTTGCATCTAAACCACGAACAACAAAACTGTTATTTTCTGAGTTATAGGAGACAGAAGGATTAAGACGACTCACATCATAAACATCAGTGATTTGTTTTTCATCAATATTCTTATTGGTTTTACGATCAGTTAGAATGGTTATTGAATTTGAAGCGTCTTCTATTTTTTTTCCTTTAATAAGGATTGGTTTGAGTTCAGTCACGACATTCTTATCACTGTTTTGTGCAAAAACAAATGAAGGTATACAGACCGACAACACACCTAAAATCACACAGCTTTTATGGATATTTTCTCGTCTTATTCGCATAACACATTATAACCTTTTTTAAAAACATCCCCTCTCTAAGCTTGAAACTTTACATATAAATGCCCGTAAAAACACTTGACTTAACCCTATCAAAAGTTAGCCAACCAAGCAGGAATGATTTAACAATATAAAATCACAGAGGAACCATATTAAACATGATAAAATCAGTCAAGAAAAAAGTTGCAATTTCCAAATAGCTTGTTTTAATGAGATGAAAGACCAATATTGCATTTAGAATAGCGGCGGAAGAAACGATGAACTTTGCAAATACGAGGCAGTTATCAACTCTTTGGATTGGTGCATTTGTTGGCGCTCTTTCTTTACATATAGTATTGGGAGCACAGTTTTATTTTCGAAAGACTGGTGTCAGTAACGGTATGCTCTCATCGACGGTTATGCTAACTCTTGCTCAAGAGAGTGTATATATGGATGCTGATAGAGATTCCTCGAATCCAGATCATAATACAGATTTATCAAATGTTAGCACAAAATCAGAATTATTACAGCCGGATCTTGCTGAGCAAGAGCCAGAGATATTGGAAACGGCGGATGAAATTCAACCGGAAAAGCTCCAGCATACTGTCGAAAAAGATGATTTTACAGTAAAATCTTTGGAAGAATCTCTTCCTCAAAAAGTAGAAGATAAAATATTTGAAAAAAAAACAAAACCAAAGACAGTTGTAAAGCAGTCATCTGTAAAGGTTGCGCGCTCATCTACCGCTAGACAGAGCGGCAGTACCGCAGGGCTTGAAAATATGGTGTTAATGGAGTGGTTAGCAAAGGTACAGTCGCAATTAGAAAAGCAAAAAAATTATGTTGTAGGACAGCGTACCAGTAGAGCAAAAGGAATGGTGAAGTTAGAATTTAGGGTGCATGAGCAGGGGAATATTTTTTCTAGCCGTGTCGTCGTTTCTGCCGGAGATCCGGAACTTGATCGATTGGCTATGGCAGCCCTTCAACGTATTGGTTCTTTTCCTCCCCCTCCACCATCAAAAGTGAATAAAACGATTAGAGTATCCTTAATATTTAGCTGATTTTATGGGGAGCTCTGTTTAGATAATATATTGGTTTAGAATGATTACTCATCATTTTATAATTTGAATGAAATATAGTTTTTTCTAGATCTTTTTGACGTTGAATCAATCAAAATCATTCGCTTAAAGACGACACAGGAGAGAACATAGATAAAAAGTTTTAGGAATGAACATATTTCTTATGAATACTCTAACATGAAAGGGCTGTTGCAATATTGGGCATGAGGGGATGATAAGGCTATCGCTTTTATCTCATTAAAAGCAATATATCTAATCGATATACCATTCATGAGAAGATTTTCATAAGCACTTTTCAGGTTCATCGTTGTGAAATGTGAACTTAGAAACATTACAAAATGCCTTTTTAAATCAAAAATAGGCATAAGAAATACATACTATTTGGGCTAGATATTCTGTTTTGTGCGAAGGATATGGGCTTATACATAAAAATGAGAAAAATAAAAGGTAAAGTTTCACCTTCATTCCTAAAATATTAATATGTTTGAAAGACGTAAAGCTGAATGAAAAGGGAAGGTGCAGGAGGATATTTTTTATCTTTAAGGTTGTCTTACTCAATGAGTCTATACTTTTTCTTTAGAGATGATTCAAACAGGTATAGTTATAACGCACCTCTATGGGGTATAGAAATATTGCAAGCAGAAAAAACACTTTCAAAACATGCTATTGTACAAGATTTGAATGTTGATGAATAAGTAACAATAAAAGGATACGCTATTCGTTTCACTCTTCTTATATTGATAATCTCTATAATATTATCGTTTATGCATTGAGAAGAAATGAACTATTTGCGCAACATGATGATTTATAATGATCATTATTTATATTTGGAATGAGAGCCCAGAATAGCGTAGGATTTTCCTATTTCAGCTCTATTGATACTGAATCTATTAAAATCACTGAGCTTGCACGTTACAAGTGAGTCTGTATATCGATACTCTTTTAGGGAGAAATAAAAATCCTCTTAAGAATGTACGAGTATTTGGAAAGGTTAAGGTATATTATTTCCATCGACCAGAAAGCAGGTCGGTTTTTATATCTATTTTCCCAGTGAGTCTTGCTTTGTAGACGCCATAATTTTCCATGACGCGCATCACGTAATTCCGTGTTTCTGTATAAGGAATGCGCTCAATCCAATCAATGACGTTATCGAGAGATTGTTCTCGAGGGTCGCCATAACGTTTTATCCATTCATTGACTCGGCGGGGCCCCGCATTATAGCCAATAAGCGTTAAGATATAGGATCCATTAAAACGTTCCAATTGTTCATTGAGAAAATGGGCCCCTAATGTTGCATTATAATGAGCATCACTGCCGAATTTTTTAGGAGACCATGCGATTGCGTATTTTTTTGCTAGTGCTTTTGCTGTTGTAGGAAGCAATTGGAGGATCCCTTGTGCACCTGCTTTTGATATAGCTGTTGGATTAAATTCGCTTTCTTGGCGTGCAATGGCATAGATAAGCGATTTTTCTTCTACAGAAATATGAGCAGAAGCCGGTATAGCTCCCAGAGGATGAGAAAGTGCCCCGACATTTTTACCCTGAAAAGCAGCCATTTTTCCGATTTTGAGGCTGGTATAATAGTCACCATTTTTTTCTGCCATAACAGCCAGAAGAGCTAATTCACCGGGGCTTTCTATTTTTTTTCCGAGTTCTCTATAAAAAATTTTAGCAAAATCAGTATAGCCAGCTTCTTCAAGACGTTGAATTGCTTTGATAGCTTTTCGTGCACTAAAATGTTGTCGCTCAGCATTTGTTGGTTTAGGAAAGACAATGTTAAGCCTTTTTTGGTTGAGTCGTGCAGCGGCTAATTGACCATAATAAGTTGCACCAAAATGCGCTGCGCGATGAAAGTAGTGCTGAGCATTTTTATGTTCTCCTAGCGTTTCTGCTGTTCGTCCCATCCAGTAATATCCACGTGATGCAGAAAAAGGTAAAGAAGAAAGTTGAGGAATACGTGAAAAATGCTGCATGGCTAATTTAGGGTTATGAAGAAATCGTAGTGCATACCATCCTGCATGAAACTCAGCATCGACGGCTAATGCAGATGTCATGCCAGTGTGCATCGCAACGAGTTGATAAGCCATTTTGGGTTTGTTTAAATCGAGCATTTCGCGAGAAAGGGCGCGTTGCTCTTTCCACAAAGAATGAGGGTTCATAAGATGGAAGGCATCTTTTGTTGTTTTCATCATAAGTGTTGCGGCTGCATCATATTGCTCTGTTCGCCGAAGGTGGCGCATTCGAGCAAACTGGAAGAGAGGATCTTTTTTCCATATTCTCTCGACAGCGCGTAATCTTTGTGTTGCTCTAGGATCATTTTTTTCAACAGCTACAAAAGCATCAAAAAGAGATTGAGCATGGGCTAATTTTGCAACGCGTGATGCTGAATCAAAACGATGTGTATACAGCATGAACTGCATGCGTTTTAAATGATCTATAGGTTTTAAGGCAGCACTTGCACTTTTAAGAACGAACACTTCTTCTTTTGCATTAAGCGGTGTTTTATGCCACCACGGTGCAAGAACATGTTGAGCACGAGTGGTTTGCCCCATCGCAATAAGTGCTTTAGCGAAGAGAGCCATACCTTGTGCTGTAAGAGGGGGATGATGAGAAAATTTTTGGATAATGGCGTGTGTGACATTGGTTTCGTTAAGAAAAGCACGCTCAGCATTGCGTTGCATCGTTTCTATACCGGGCCATCCTTTTAGCATGTTGATGGCATTATATATTTCAGAACTTGGTATATTATCTTGGTTTGATAGCCCCAGCGCCCATGTTAAAATATAACGATCAAGGCTATGTTTTTCCAGTGAATTACGAAGACTTATTGTTTTTGCAATATTATTGTTTGCAAGGGCATCTAGCCCAGCTTTTAGTTGTTTGAGTGTCGCAGTATTGTGCGATGTCGTGTGTCTTTGTTGAAGAGGTTGAGCTGTTTGTTTGACAGTAAGGGCGGTAGGGCGTGCCAAAGGGATTGGTGCTTTCCCATGTAAAAGAGGTGTTTGTGCATAGGCATTTGAAAATAAAATTCTTATTGCCAATATAAGTGTAGTAAAGGTTGCTACGAAAAGAGAGGTGGAAAATACACGCATAGAGAAAAGACCTTGAGACCTTGCTTTTTGTAAAAAAACCTAAGGCTTTATAGAATACAAGCATGAAAAACACGTTAATACAGACGGCTTATTTTAAAGAAATGTTCAAAATCTAAGGAAGAATATGTTGATCTTATGAAGGCTTTTTTTGAAATTCATCTTGCTTCGATGATAGAGCAAGATTATGCTCTATTTAAAATTTATAAAGGCGATTATTAAAAAAATAAAAGCGAACATTATAGGGAGTTGATCATGCTCAAGGGAGCTATAACTGCGCTTATTACACCATTTGATCAGAAGGGTGCAATTGATGAGAAAGCGTTTTGTGATTTTGTTGAATGGCAAATCACACAAGGGATTAACGGTGTAAGCCCTGTTGGGACGACAGGTGAATCAGCAACTTTAAGTCATGAAGAACATAAGCGAATTATAGCATTGTGTGTTGAGCAGGTCGCAAAGCGTGTTCCTGTTGTTGCTGGAGCAGGATCCAATAGCACAAGTGAGGCTATAGAGCTCGCACAACACGCGCAAAAAGCTGGTGCAGATGCCGTTTTGGTTGTTACACCCTATTATAATAGACCTAATCAGTCTGGTTTATATAAGCATTTTTCTTCCATTGCCAAAGCTGTTTCTATCCCGATTATAATTTATAATATTCCGGGTCGTTCTGTTATTGATATGGCTGTGGAAACGATGAGAGACCTTTATCAAGACTTTAACAATATCATTGGTATTAAGGATGCAACGAGCAGAATTGAGCGCGTGAGTGAACAAGGTGAAAAATGTGGCAAAGATTTTGTGCAGCTTTCTGGTGATGATTGTACAGCATTAGGTTTTAATGCCCATGGAGGTGTCGGATGTATTTCAGTTTCCTCCAATGTTGCTCCAAAACTGTGTGCAGAGCTTCAAGCCGCTTGTTTTCATGGGGATTATAAAACAGCACGGGAATTAAATGATCGCCTCATGCCTCTCAATCGAGCTGTGTTTATTGAACCTAGCCCTGCAGGGATTAAATATGCTGCTGCAAAATTAGGGTTTTGTGGTGAAACTGTGCGTTCTCCGATTGTTCCATTAACACAGAGCACCAAGAAGGTTATTGATGCAGCTCTTAGTCATGCGGGTCTTTTAAAAGCATAAAATGATATTGACAAAGCCATGAATAAAAAAAAGAACGCGTCTGTGCGAAAAATAATTGCTGACAATCGTAAAGCACGTTTTAATTTTGAAATTCTGAATAATCTTGAGGCGGGTCTTGTTCTTCAAGGAGCGGAAGTAAAGTCTTTACGTTCTAATCATGCTAATATTGCTGAAAGCTATGCCAGTTTTGAAAATGGGGAATTATGGTTAGTCAACAGCTATATTCCTGAATATACGCAGGCTAATCGTTTTAATCATGAGCCGCGACGTTTGCGTAAATTATTACTTTCAAAACGTGAGATGGCACGTTTTTTTAATGCAACATCCCGTGAGGGAATGACACTTGTTCCTCTCAAACTTTATTTTAATGAATGTGGGCGCGTTAAGTTAGAGATTGCTCTAGCCCGTGGAAAAAAACTTCATGATAAGCGCGAAACGGAAAAAAAACGTGATTGGGGACGTGAAAAAGCAAGACTTTTAAAAAGATATGGATGATCAGCTTGGATATGCTTTATTGATTTAGCATTGATCTAAGTATGTTTTTGCCTCTTGAAAAATTTGGTGAAACATAGCGTCTGTCAAGCGGCCTGTATTCGTATTATAACGAGAACAGTGATAGCTGGAAAAGATGCGTAATCTACCAATGTTATTGATTGTGCCATGTCCAAAAGGATGCGCTAAAACTTTTGCATTAAGAGCGCGTACGGTTGAATGGTGTGCAATGGTACCTAAGGTAATAACGACTTTAAGTTTGGGAAGATTTGTTAAAAGAGGCGAAAAAAAAGAGCGGCACGTATTAATTTCCGCACCGGTGGGTTTGTTTTCTGGTGGAACACAACGAACAGAGTTAACGATTGCAGCATCAATCAGTTCAAGAGTATCATCTGCTCTTTCTTCAAAAGTTCCTCGGGCAAATCCGAATTTTTTCAAAGTAGAATAAAGTAAGTGCCCAGCATAATCACCCGTAAATGGACGTCCAGTTCGATTGGCTCCGCGTAATCCAGGAGCAAGACCAACAATGAGAAGACGCGTTGTGTCTGCTCCTTTATAGGGAAAGAAAGGGCGGACCGGTGCGTTATGCCAACTTGGTTCTTTCACACGCCAGTCAGCGATAAACTGATGGAGCCTAGGGCATAAATTGCAATTTTTTGGGGGCTCTGGGCAAAGCGATGTTAATGGGCTGTTCATGACGTTAGGCATCAATTGTTTTTATTCTTTTAAGTCTTTTATGGCGTATATGATGGATCATGTTTTGATAAAAAATCCAAAATATCAATAAACTGTTTTAGAAGAAATTTTAATATGAACTTATGGCTAATAATGATGGAACGAAAGGCAATCTTTCCGTAATTCATTCGATGAATAAGAGTACAATATATATAATGTTTAAAGAAAAAATTCCGTCTTTCATAAATATAGTATCATAAAAAGTATGCATAAGATTGTTGTTATTAGAAAGGATTGTTAAGAGCTGGTTTTTCTGTTAAAAGAATAAAGACCTCAAAGAGATATTTTGTCAAGAAACACCTTCCTTTGCTCAAATCTAATCTATTGGAATTGTTTGAAGCGCAGCTTTGATAACAAGCATGAATAGGATATACATTTTTTTATAAAGTTTCCAAGAATTTTCTCAAGTAAGTTCTTTAAGCAAAAAATATGAAAGCGTGTGTTGTTTTTCTTGTGTTTTATTTTGATTATTGTATATACTCTCCTAATCCACTATTAAATTTTTTTATTTGAGAAAGAGGCATAAATGGCCCGCGTAACGGTAGAAGATTGTATTGATAAAGTTGATAACCGCTTTGAATTGGTACTTTTAGCAGGTCATCGGGCGCGTCAGATTTCACAAGGAGCGCAAATTACAGTCGATCGTGATAATGATAAAAATCCAGTTGTTGCTTTGCGTGAAATAGCAGAAGAAACGTTGTCGCCTGCTGATTTAAAAGAAGATCTTATTCATTCGCTACAAAAGCATGTGGAAGTAGATGAGCCAGAAATGGCAAGTGAATTTATCACCCATTCAAGTGAAGCTGAAAGTGTTTTTAATACATCATCGCAAGAAGAAGGAACTTCATTTGATCATATGTCAGAAGAAGAGCTTTTAGCGGGGATTGAAGGTTTGGTCGTTCCAGAAAAAAGTGATGACTATTAATTACGGCGGTTGATATTACAGGAGTGAAGATAGATTGTCATATAAGGAGCGGTTATTTTTCTTGTCCTTTATTGATAAGGCGTGTTCAATAAGGGTGAGTAGGGGTGTGAAAAGATAAAGGATATGCTCGTATGATGCGTCAGTGTGAGCTTGTTGGGCGTGTTCAACGTTACAAGTCTGACGTAGATGAGGCTCTTTTAAACAGAGCTTATGATTATGCAATGAAAAAGCATGCACATCAAAAGCGTGCTTCAGGTGATCTTTATTTTTCTCATCCTTTGGAAGTTGCTGCTATTTTAACGGATATGCGGTTGGATGAGGCGACGATTGCTGTTGCTCTTTTGCATGATACAATTGAAGATACAAGTGCTACACGAGCAGAAATTGATCAGCTTTTTGGTTCTGAAATCGGGAAGTTGGTTGAGGGGCTTACAAAGCTTAATAAGCTTGATCTTGTATCAAAGAAAGCTGTACAGGCAGAAAATCTTCGTAAACTTCTTATTGCCATTTCTGATGATGTCCGTGTTCTTTTAGTTAAACTTGCAGACCGCCTTCATAATATGCGTACCCTTGGTGTTATGCGCGATGATAAGCGTCGAAGAATTGCTGAGGAGACAATGGATATTTATGCGCCACTTGCAGGCCGTATGGGGATGCAGGATATGCGCGAGGAATTAGAGGATCTCTCTTTCTTTTATTTAAATCCAGAAGGCCATCGTACGATTACCAATCGACTTTCTGAATTATCAAAGCGTAATCGTGATTTGCTTTCCACAATTGAAAATGAATTGACAAAACTTTTTTTGGAAAATGGCATTAAAGCAGATGTTAAAAGCCGTCAGAAAAAATCCTATTCCGTTTTTCGCAAAATGGAAAGTAAAGCATTATCTTTTGAACAGTTATCGGATATTTTTGGATTTCGTGTGATTGTTGAATCCGTGAATGATTGTTATCGTGCTCTTGGTGTCATTCATACGACTTGGCCGATGGTTCCTGGTCGTTTTAAAGATTATATCTCCATACCAAAGCAAAATGATTATCGTTCTATTCACACAACCATTGTGGGACCTTCGAGACAACGCGTTGAATTGCAAATTAGAACGGCTGCCATGAATGAAGTTGCTGAATATGGGGTTGCTGCCCATTCCATATATAAAGAGCAGGGTTCCAATTATTCGACTTCGAAGTTATCAAGCGAAACGAATGCCTATGCATGGTTACGTCAAACGATACAATCTTTATCTGATGGAGATAATCCGGAAGAATTTTTAGAACATACAAAACTTGAGCTTTTTCAAGATCAAGTTTTTTGTTTTACGCCAAAAGGTCGATTAATTGCTTTTCCTAAAGGCGCGACACCTATTGATTTTGCTTATGCCGTTCATACAGATATCGGCGATTCTTGTGTGGGCGTAAAAATCAATGGCCGTATTATGCCTTTAATGACTAAATTAAAAAATGGTGATGAAGTTGATATTATCCGTTCACACGCTCAAATTCCGCCAGCTGCGTGGGAATTTCTCGTTGTCACAGGTAAAGCACGTTCAGCTATTCGACGCGCAAGCAGAGCAGCGGTGCGTAAGCAATATTCAGGCTTAGGATATCGTATTCTTGAGCGTTCATTTGAATATATGGGAAAACAATTTTCAAAAGATATTTTAAAGAAAGTTTTGCCACGTTTGGCACGTAAAGATGTAGAGGATGTCTTGGCTGCTGTTGGGCGTGGAGAGTTATTTTCCGCTGATGTGATTAAAGCGGTTTATCCTGATTATCAAGAGCGTGTGGTACAAAAGTCATCTTTTAAGCCTGGGGAAGAAGGGTGGTTCAATATTGAAAATGCTCAAGGGATGATTTTTAAAGTTCCGGAAAATGAAAAGGATACGATGGTTGAGAATCAACAATCTAAAGCCTTACCTATTCGAGGAACCCGTGGAGATATACCCGTCCGTTTTTCACCAGAAGGAGCAGTGCCTGGGGATCGGATTGTTGGTATTATGCAACCAGGCGCTGGGATTGTTATTTATCCAATTCAGTCTTCGGCTTTGATGGCCTATGATGATCAGCCAGAACGATGGATTGATGTCCGCTGGGATATTGATGCCCAAATGAATGAACGTTTTCCTGCACGAATAAATATTTTGATTGTCAATAGTCCTGGTTCGTTAGCTGAAATTACGCAAATAATTTCTGCTAACGATGCCAATATTCAAAATTTATCTTTAATCCGAACAGCACCAGACTTTACAGAAATGATGATTGATTTGGAAGTTTGGGATTTAAAACATTTGAATCGTATTTTTTCTCAGTTAAAAAAGGCAGATTCAGTTAGTACAGTACGTCGGGTTCATGGATAACAAGGAAGATTTTACAATGAATACACAAGATGTCATTGATATTTTTAAACAAGCAGATGCTATTCTAGAAGGGCATTTTATTTTAACATCGGGACGCCATAGTGCAACTTATATGCAAAAGGCAAAAGTGTTTATGCATGCTGATTTGACGGAAAAGCTCTGTCGTGGATTGGCTGAAAAAATCAAAGAATCTATCAAGGAACAAATTGATTATGTTGTTGGTCCCGCAATTGGTGGTCTTATTCCTTCCTATGAGACTTCACGTCACCTTGGTGTTCCTTCTCTTTGGGTAGAGCGTGTCAATGGCGTCTTTGAATTGCGTCGCTTTGAAATCAAGAAGGGTGCGCGGGTTGTTATTGTTGAAGATATTGTGACAACGGGTCTTTCTATTCGTGAGACCGTTGAGGCGTTGGCGGCAGCAGGAGCAGAGGTCTTGGCAAGTGCATGCATCCTTGATCGTTCTGGTGGTAAGGTTGATGTTGGCGTTCCGTTGATTGCGCTAGCTGAATATGAGATCGCTTCTTATGCGAGTGATGAACTTCCTGCAGATCTTTCTGCTCTTCCAGCGATTAAACCAGGCAGTCGAAACATTTAGTCGAAATATTTAATTGTCTTTCTATTTTTTTTTATGCAAAAACTTAAAAAAATTAATTTGGATGATATAGATTATTTTATCATCAAAAGATGTATATTGAGAGTCATATGCTTTTTCGTCGTCGAGAACCAGTAGATCTTGTAACGCGTATTCGACTTTGGTTATGGCCGCGTCGTTCATTTTCCCGCTCATTTTCTTACATCTATAAACGTATTTTGCGTATATCAGCAACACCGCACGAGGTTGCACTAGGGTTTTCTATTGGTATTTTTTTAGCCTGTTCTCCTGTCTTCGGGGTGCATATTATCTTGGCAATATTTTTTTCTTGGATTTTGCGTGCAAACTTTGCGGCTGCAATCATTGGGACGGTTTTTTCTAATCCACTCACATTTTTATTGATTGTCATGGCTGATTATAAAGTAGGGTATTTTTGTTTATCGCTTTTTAGCGATGTCAATGAGATCTCTCTTTCTCAAATTCGTTCTCTTTTTAACGGTTTGACAGTGTCAAATCTCTCTCTCCTTTTTAAAGGGGCATGGGATACAATTATGAGTCCTATGATTTTAGGAGGAACTCTTTTAGGTGTTGTTTTTGGTGGTTTATCTTATATAGGTGTTTACAGAGCAACGGTTCGTTTTAAACAAAAGCGATATCAAAAGATTATAAAAAAAAGGCGTTTAAAGAAGCGTTCATCGTAAGAAAGATCGGATAATATCTTATGATTGTTGGTCTTGGAAATGATTTGGTTGATATACGACGTATTGAGAGAATGTTGGTTCGTTATGGCGAGCGTTTTATCCAGCGCATTTTTACGGATATTGAAAGGAATAGGTCCGAAAATCTCAAAAAGAAATCTTCTTCTTATGCGAAAAGATTTGCCGCTAAAGAAGCGTGTGCTAAAGCTTTAGGGACGGGAATCGCTTGTGGTATCAATTGGAAAGACATGGGGGTGGTTAATCTGCCCTCTGGGAAACCAATCATGCAATTAACAAATCGTGCGCAAGGGCAACTTCAAAAGCTATTACCTCCTCATCATGAGGCGGTTATTCATCTCAGTATAACAGATGATTTCCCTTGGGCGCAGGCATTTGTTATTATTGAAGCACTTCCACGTGGATAGATGGCGTGAGAGATTGTGCTTTTGTTATTTGAATATTATGATGAAAAAAAGTTATATTTGTGATGGGAAGGCAGTTGGTGATGGTCCAAAAAGATAAAGTGCATAAAAAAGAAAAAAAAGGTGGGGTTCTTGAATTAATTTCTGTTTTAACACAGGCTCTGCTTTTAGCAGCGTTTATTCGGACACTTTTTTTCCAGCCTTTTAGTATTCCTTCCGGTTCCATGCGTCCTACTTTGCTTGTGGGGGATTATCTCTTTGTTTCTAAGTATGCATATGGGTATTCTCATTTTTCCATTCCTTTTTCACCGCCCCTTTTTTCTGGACGTATTTGGGCGTCTCAACCTCAACGGGGAGATGTGGTCGTTTTTCGTTTACCAAGTAATCCAAAGATCGATTATATAAAACGCGTTGTTGGGCTGCCAGGTGATCGTATACAAGTTCGTCAAAGTGTTCTTTATATTAATGATGAGGCTGTTTCACGTCACTTTATGGGAGAGATTGATAATTCTGATATAACGGAAGTGAACTATCCTGTTGAGGTCTATCGCGAGACATTGCCGAATGGTGTTCGCTACGATACGCTTGATTTAGCTTTCATCCCAAAAGTTGATGATACGAAAGTCTTTGAGGTTCCTCAGGGGCATTATTTTATGATGGGAGATAACCGTGACAATTCAGATGATAGTCGTTTGGATGTAGGCTATGTTCCAGAAGAAAATCTTATTGGTCGCGCGAGCGTGATTTTCTTTTCTATCAGTAACGGTTCAAGTGCTTGGCAGATTTGGCGCTGGCCATTTGATGTACGTTGGAAACGTTTGTTTTCTTTTATAAATAAGGTTCATGATTTGCCGCTTATCAAACAAGGAAAAAACGATGAAACGTCTCGTGATTGATCAGCTTTGCAAGCTGACGGGGCATCGTTTTAAAGATGAAGAGAAATTAAAAAGAGCATTAACACACGCGAGTGTGCAAGATTCGGAACAAGGGAATTATGAACGATTAGAATTTTTAGGAGATCGGGTTCTAGGACTTTTGATTGCAGAGATGCTGTATCAACTTTTCCCGAAAGCAAGTGAAGGTGAATTATCAGTCCGTTTGAATCATCTGGTTAATGCGCAGACATGTGCTGATATTGCACGTGAAATGAGGCTACCTGATATGATCCAAGTTGGTTTTGAGATGAGAAATTTTGAAGGGCGTCGACTCATCAATATGCATGCAGATGTCGTAGAGGCTTTGATTGCTGTTATGTATCTTGATGGAGGATTGGAAAGCGTTCGTCCTTTTATTCAAAAATATTGGCAAAGTCGGGCAAAGAAAATGAATGCAGCTCGACGTGATGCTAAGACAGAATTACAAGAATGGGCGCATATCCAAGGCAATGCACAGCCACATTATCAGGTAATCAAACGTTCAGGTCCAGATCACGATCCTGTTTTTATGGTAGAGGTTAGTATTTCAGGTTTTGCTTCAGAGATTGGGCAGGGGAGCTCTAAACGATATGCTGAAAGAATGGCCGCTGAAAAAATTTTGCGACGAGAGGGAGTATGGAAAAACGTAGGAAAAAGCGATCATGAGTGACGTTATGAAAACGCGTTCTGGGTTTGTCGTGCTTATCGGTATGCCTAATGCCGGTAAATCGACATTGGTTAATCAATTGGTCGGAACAAAGGTTTCAATTGTAACGCATAAGGTACAAACAACACGAACTTTAATCCGTGGTATTGTTATTCATGATAATGTGCAAATTGTGTTGGTCGATACTCCGGGTGTTTTTCGTCCCCATAAGCGGTTAGAACGTGCCATGGTCTCTGCTGCTTGGGGAGGGGCTAAGAGCGCTGATGTTCTGCTCATTTTAATTGACGCTCAAAGTGGTCTTTCGGATGAAGTTGAGATGATGTTAGAGAGTGTAAACACTATGAAACAAGAAAAAGTTCTTGTTCTCAATAAGGTTGATACAGTTGTTAAATCATCTCTTTTAGCGTTAACCACTCAAATAAATGAACGTGTAAAGTTTGCGCAAACATTTATGATTTCTGCTCTAAATGGTTCTGGTTGCAAGGATTTACTTCATGCGTTGAGTAACATGATGCAGGAGGGGCCATGGTATTATCCGGAAGATCAAATTTCCGATATGCCCATGCGTCATCTTGCTGCTGAAATTACGCGTGAAAAACTTTTTCTTCGTCTTCATGATGAGCTTCCTTATTCCTCAACGGTTGAAACAGAAAGCTTTGAAGAGCGTTCAGATGGTTCCGTTAAAATTAATCAAGTTATTTATGTAGAGCGTGAGAGTCAGAAGAAAATTGTTTTAGGAGCAAAAGGCGATACAATTAAAACGATTGGTCAAGCAGCACGCAAGGAGCTTATGGAAATTATGGATCAAAAGGTTCATCTTTTTCTCTTTGTGAAAGTGCGTAATAACTGGGATACCGATCCAGAACGTTATCGCGAAATGGGATTGGATTTTTTAAAATAATGAAAAAATGAAGTGGAAAGAACAAGCAGTTATTCTTGGAGCACGCCAATATGGTGAAACAAGTGTTATTCTTGAGATTATGACGCGCGAACGCGGTCGTTATATGGGCGTGGTAAAAGGAGGGCGTTCGCGTCGTATGGCTGCTCTTCTTCAGCCCGGAAATTTTGTGGAGGCTGAATGGAGTGCACGTTTAGAAGAACATTTGGGACTTTTTCGCCTTGAAGCACTTGATTTACATGCGGCACGATTAATCTGTCTACCAGAAGCGCTTTATGCTTTGCAATTGATCGCTTTTCATTTGCGGCTTCTTCCTGAGCGTGATCCGCACCCCACTTTATATGATATTTTACACCTTTTTATGCGGAATTTTGATGAATCCTTTATAAATGCGGAATTGCTGGTACGTTTTGAAATGCGGTTTCTTGAAGAACTTGGTTTTGGTCTTGATTTATCTTGTTGTGCTGTAACAGGTCGTCAGGAAAAACTTTATTACGTATCGCCAAAATCCGGACGGGCTGTCTGTGAAGAAGCAGGGGAACCTTGGAAAAAAAAGCTTCTTATTCTTCCACAGTTTCTTGTGCAAAGAACGACTCGTCCTACTGATTTTAGGGATATAATAAATGGTTTTAACTTAACGGGTTTTTTTCTTATGCGTCATGTCTGGGAGCCACGAGATATAAAACAGCCATCAGTGCGCATGAATTTGATACAGTTGTTTGAGCGTCGATTTGGTATACAGGCATTCATTTTTTGATGTGATTATAATTGAATAGAATGGGAAAATGAAAATTTTAAAGACAATTGCTGAAGTTCGCCAATATACTTCAGAAGAACGAAGTTTAGGCTTTTCAATTGGTTTTGTTCCAACAATGGGAGCTCTTCATGAGGGGCATCTAGCATTAGTACAGCGTGCAAAAGCAACGTGTGATCGCGTATTGGTTTCTATTTTTGTCAATCCAAAGCAATTTGGACCTGATGAAGACTTTGATAAATATCCAAGAGACTTGAGAAGCGATTGTGCTTTATTGGAAAAAGCGGGTGTTGAATGTGTTTTTGCGCCTTCTGTAGATGAAATGTGGCCCTTGGGAAATGATACAATTGTGCAAGTGGAAAAATTATCAGGTATGTTGATGGGAAAATTACGTCCAGGGCACTTTTGTGGTGTAACGAGTGTGGTTGCTAAGCTTTTTAATATTGTTCAGCCCGATAAAGCTTTTTTTGGAGAAAAGGATTTTCAACAAATTTTAATTATTCGGCGTATGGTTGAAGATTTAGCTTTTCCTGTTGAAATTATTGGAGTCCCTATTTTACGTGAAGCAGATGGTGTTGCCTACTCTTCGCGGAATAAACTTTTAACATTAGAAGATCGTAAAGCCGCCAAAATTATTCTTGAAAGTGGAAAAGCTGCTGAAAAGCTTTACCATGAAGGTGAGCGGTCGGTTGATAAGCTATGCAAAATTGTTCGCAATATTTTACAAAAAGAAACGCGTGCAATCGTTGAAGCAATAGATTTACGGGATATGGAAACTTTATGCGAGGTCAAAGGAACATTGAATAAACCAGCGGTTTTACTTCTTACTGTTCGCTTTGGCGAGGTAAGACTTATTGATCAATACATATTGCAAGAGAAGGGTGGAAAATGAGTGTACATAAAACTGTAAAGCGTATAACATCTTCTCAAATACGCGAAAGAAAGGGACAACAGCCGATTGTTTCTTTAACAGCTTATCAAGCTTATACTGCGCGGATTGCTGACCCCTATTGCGATATCCTTTTGGTTGGTGATAGCGTTGGTATGGTGGTATATGGGTTTGAGACAACGCTTCCTGTTAATTTAGATATGATGATTTTACACGGGCAGGCTGTGGTGCGTGGATCTCAAAAAGCTCTTGTCGTTATTGATATGCCTTTTGGTTCTTATGAAGAAAGTAAAGAACAGGCTTTTTTAAATGCATCGCGTATTCTTGCACTAACGGGGTGTGGGGCCGTTAAGCTTGAAGGTGGAGTTTATATAGCAGAAACAATAGATTTTTTATGTAAACGTGGCATACCAGTGATGGGACATATTGGTCTTACTCCCCAAGCGGTCAATCGTTTTGGTGGTTTTAAAACACAAGGACGGAAAGAGAGTGATTGGCAAAGAATTGAAGACGACGGAGCAGCGATTGAGGAGGCTGGAGCTTTTGCTATTGTTTTGGAAGGGATTGTCGAACCTTTAGCCGTAAAATTGACAGAAAAGCTTTCTATTCCAACAATCGGTATTGGCGCATCTAATCAATGTGATGGACAAGTCTTGGTGATGGAAGATATGTTGGGCTATGGTGCTCACGTACCCAAATTTGTACGCCGTTATGGAGGCCTTGAACAAGCCATGAAAACCGCAATCAAAAACTATGCAGAGGATGTTACATCCCGTTCTTTTCCAACGGATAGGGAAGTTTATAAACTGAAATAAATCTTAGCTTAAGCGAAAAAGTTCGATAAGAGAACATTTGTTTATTTTTGTAATGAATGTGCATTATTTCATATATTTTTGTATGAAATTTTAGCTGTGATTTTTTTATTGCTTTAATGGAGGCAGTCTTCTGATGTAAAACAGAATGTCATTGGAATGCTAATTTACGTACTTTTTAAAAGAAATATTTAGACACCTCATTCTATTTTGCGACGGCACTCGTGAATACTATAATGGAAAAGCCCTCAGGAACTGTATAAAATTTAGAAAGTACGACCATTTTTACGCTTCATAAAAAACAAGTGGGTAGCATTACACATTGTGCTAACTACCAATGTTGCTGATGAGCGCTTGCCACTTGAGAGGGCTCATAAGCGGCATTTTTAATCTTCTTGTACAGTTTTTATCCTTAGGGCTTTCCTTGCTTATGATATGCGAGCAAATGATTTTGATTGATTTAAGATAAATAGATTTGAAATGAGTGAGTCTTACCATATGAGGGGGGACTCATTTAATATAAAAAAAAACGATAAATTATTATTATAAATCAGTGTGATGAGTCTGTAATGACAAAAAATCAACAATGCGAAGAGTCTATAATTTTTGGCCATCTAAGTCATTAAAGCGCGTTAAAAATGCGTTTTCAATTTGTTGAGTAGAGGAGGGCTGTAAATTTAGATCATCGGGTGAAATATTATTGGGAGAGCCAAAATAGCGAAGGGCTTCTTCTGTATTAAATCCAGCAAATGTGATCGCTTCATGATATGCCGCAATACGATCGGCTTGTTTAATTTTTTTTAAAAGTTTTTGAGAAAGATCAACGGGAAGAGAAAAGCGCATGTGGATTGCATCTTGGATGCGTTTTTCAATGCGTTCATATTGTTTTCCTATGACAGCTTTAAAGGGTGAAATGATATCGCCGATGACATATTCTGGTGCATCATGAAGAAGAGCACAGAGACATTCATGCTTCAGCGACTGTGGAAAAAGTTTTTGAAATATTTGTTCAACCAAAAGTGAATGCTGTGCAACAGAATAGGCATACTCTCCTCGTGTTTGACCATTCCAACGTGCTACACGCGCAAGTCCGTGAGCAATATCTTCAATTTCAATATCAAAAGGAGAAGGATTGAGAAGATCAAGTCTGCGTCCAGAGAGCATTCTTTGCCAAGCGCGTGCTTCTCCACTTTTTAATAATTCAGCTTTAGCCATGTGTATTTTCTATCGTACTTTCAGGAAAGGTAAAATTCATATTTTCAGCAATGCTTATAGTGACAGGAATGTTTTTTACAGTAAAGGGAATGTTATGATCCATGGCATCTTTGACGTGGTCAATACGCATTAAAGCGAGAGCCTCATTTGCAACACATGTTCCCAAGTGTCCAAGTACTTTTGTTCCTGCTTCAAGGCTCGATTGAGGGGGGAGATCACGCTGGCCTTTTACAATCAAGATACGGCGACGTGCTGCACGTCGGTGGTGCATTCGTGCAACAATTTCTTGTCCAATATAACATCCTTTGTTGAATGCTAATCCATTGATTTGATCGTAATTAATATCATGAGGAAAAACTTTGCCGACTTCATAGTCTTGATCACTTTCTGCAATTGCATAACGAATTCGCAATTGATTCCATGTGTCATAATTTTCTGAAGCCAAAAAAGGAACTTTGCTATAGATTCGTATTACTTTTTCTTGTTGTGGAAAGCGTTTATCAACAAAATTTGAATCAAAACTTAAAGTATCTGATTTATTCTTCCAAGAAACTGTAATAAGCTCTTGTAATGGTTGTGTAATTTCTACTTTTTTACGCAGTTTATAGAGCAACAGACGCTTGTAGAGTGTATCGGCCAAAGACATCCCAATATCGATAAAATAACTTTCCTTTCTTTTACCGATAAGAAAATCAGCAAGGACCTTTCCTTGTGGGGATAAGAGGGCTCCAGGGAAAATTTCTTGGGGACTTATTTTTTTTACATCTGTTGTGATCAGGGACTGTAAAAAATCTGTTGCTTCTTCGCCTGTAACTTGAATAATCCTACGGTTTTTTAAGCAAATGGCATTTTGTTTTTCAATCATGGTTCTTGCCTTTCTGCTCAAAGTTACATAATCGATAAGTGAGGAATATGTAAGGAGCATGGCTATGTTTAAAACATTTGATACAATTTTTAAAGGTGCAACACTTGTGAATCATGATGGAAAAAGCAAGCGTGATATTGGTGTTACAAATGGCCGTATTGCTGAAATTGGCGATCTTACATGTGCCTCAGCGGGTGAGGTGATTGATTGTACGGGTCTTCATATTTTGCCGGGAATTATTGATAGTCAAGTGCATTTTCGTGAGCCAGGCAATGAATATAAAGAAGATTTGGAAAGTGGCTCATATTCTGCTGTGTTAGGGGGGGTTACAGCAGTGTTTGAGATGCCTAACACTAATCCATTGACAACGTCAGAAGAAACATTAAGCGATAAGGTTAAGCGCGGATTCCATCGTATGCATTGTGATTTTGCATTTTGGGTTGGAGGAACGCGTGAAAATGCTCATGAACTCTCTGAATTAGAAAGACTTCCTGGTGCAGCTGGAATTAAAGTCTTTATGGGATCTTCTACCGGTAATCTTTTGGTCGATGATGATGAAAGTGTACGCCTTATTTTGCAAAATACACGCCGTCGAGCAGCTTTTCATTCTGAAGATGAGGAAAGGCTTAAAGAGCGTAAAATACTGCGTATGGAAGGGGATGCATCTTCACATCCGATTTGGCGTGATGAGATTGCGGCGTTAAAATGTACGCAGCGTTTGGTAAAAATTGCCCATGAGACGAAAGCGCGCATTCATGTGTTACATCTTTCGACAGAAGAAGAAATTGATTTTCTCAAAAAACATAAAGATGTCGCAACAATTGAAGTGACACACCATCATTTGACTCTTACGGCTGATGATTATAAGCAGTTTGGTACATTAATTCAGATGAATCCACCTATTCGTGAATCGCGCCACCGTGAAGCTCTTTGGTACGGTGTTCGACAGGGGATTATTGATGTTTTAGGCTCAGATCATGCGCCTCATACCCTTGAGGACAAGCTTCAATCTTACCCCTCTTCACCTTCAGGAATGACAGGAGTGCAAACAACAGCAGCCATTATGTTAACACATGTGAATGCAGGAAAAATGTCTCTTGAGCGTTTTGTTGATCTCACGTCACATGGCCCTAGTCGTATTTTTGGTATAAGCTGTAAAGGACGTCTTGCTGTTGGATATGATGCTGATTTGACCATTGTTGATCTTAAGCGAGAAGAAGTTATTACGAATAGCTTAATTGGTTCGCGTGCCGGTTGGACACCTTATGATGGTCAGAAGGTTAAAGGTTGGCCTGTCGGGACTATTGTCCGTGGTATGCGCGTTATGTGGGAAGGTGAAATTGTCACACCTTCACAAGGAGAGCCTGTTAAATTTATAGAAACTTTGGTGTAAACAGCATAAGTTTTATTTTGTTATGCCAAAAACACCATCTTTTAGAGTGGTGATGTGATATAAGGCATATCAATCTCCTTGACACATAAATGTTTTTTAGTGCGTGATGAATGTTCTTAAGCTTTTTTGTAGAGTCTCAAAGCACATCACATAAGTGGGAAGCCAAGTGGAACTCAATAGAACTTGGGCGATTTACAAACCAGATTGGATTAAGAATCTTCATCTTTTAAGGGGGGAGGAAGCCAAAGAATGATTTTCTACAGAAGACAAAGGCACTCATAAGAATAAAAGCATATTTAGGCGTTATTTTAAAAAGTCTCTCTATTTTCGAGAAGATAACTTATTGCTCTACTCATTTGTAAGGAGACATCATTAATATCACTTAAATTGAAGGAGGTACTTTTTATACAGGTTAATTGTTATAATGCATGAGAAGGTTTTCAGATAAAACTCTCCCTTCTTTAATATATTTTTGATGAGCTTCAATGGCTGCTTGTGTACAATGGTGATAATTTTCTGAGAAAGCACGATACGCTTCATTAAATGCTGCATAAAAATAAGCGCGTCTTTGTGGAATGGGGTGTTCTGCTTCAATGAGTGCGTTCATATAGTCATACCATTGGTTTATTGGCCATTGGTTTGTTGGAGGCTCACAAAGATTTTGGAGAAAATGCAGTGATCCTAAAATTTCTGCGAGGCGAAGTAATTTTTTCTCATAAGGTGGAGATTGTTGTGCAAAAGTTGGCATTGAAATGACAAGAAATATTAAAAGAATGATTTTTCTCAATTTATTACGCATTATTTTGATTGCTTTCTTTGAATAAAACTCTGTACAGATAAAGTAATTGTGTCATGAGGACGCTGTTAAAAAAGAGGGTTAATTGCGACATTATTCTCAATGATTGATTATAAAATATAGGGCGTAAGAGACAGTAAGGAACCCATTGTGAAATATTGAAAATACTGACGAAGCTTTATGGGGTTAAAGTTTTAAGATTTGCTTCCTGTAATCTATTTTTCATATAAATATTCTATTGCCTATGGAATTTTTCTAAACTTGTTTCCTTCAAGAAGGGAAAAGCTCTCTATCTATAGAATGCTTTTGTCCAATCAAATAAAAGAGATTGTTTTTAGGATAAATGATAGAGACAGCCGTAAATACCATAGGGGAAGAAGAATTGATGATAAGGTGAGGTTTTAGTCTAAACCGTATAATGTGATCATTTGAGAGAAGAGGCATTCAAAAGAACGGTGCGTAATATCGTTTACGGAGTATAATGATGAAAGAGTTGCGATTTTATAATACGCTGACACGTAAAAAAGAAAATTTTACACCAATAGATCCGACAAAAGTACGTCTTTATGTTTGTGGTCCAACAGTTTATGATTATGCGCATATAGGAAATGCACGCCCTGTCATTGTTTTTGATATTTTATTTCGCTTATTGCGTCATGTTTATGGCGATGATCATGTTCTCTATGCGCGTAATATTACAGATGTCGATGATAAAATTAATGCACGAGCTGCCCACGAATATCCAAACGTTTCACTGAATGATGCTATTCGTCAATTAACAGAACGCACATATTCTCAGTTTCAACAAGATACAATAGCACTTGGTTGTCTATTGCCAACCAGCCAGCCGCGCGCAACCGAGCATTTAGAGGAGATGCGCGCTCTCATCGAAAGATTGCTTGAAAAGGGACATGCTTATAAAGCGGAAAATCATATATTATTTTCTATAAAGAGCATCAAAAATCCTCCCCATTATGGGGCATTTTCAAATCGTTCTTTAGATGAAATGAGGGCGGGGGCGCGGATTGATGTTGCTGCTTATAAGCGGGAAGAGATGGATTTTGTTTTATGGAAGCCTTCTGTGGAAGGAGAGCCAGGTTGGGAATCGCCGGGCGGAATTCCTGTTTTAGGTCGTCCAGGTTGGCATATTGAGTGTTCTGCCATGTCAATGGCAAAGTTATTAGCGCCCTACGGTGGTGGTTTAACTTGTGATGATCCGATCGCGAATATTTTTGATATTCATGGTGGTGGACTTGATTTAATTTTTCCTCATCATGAAAATGAGATTGCACAAAGTTGTTCCGCTTTTGGGACAGAGCGAATGGCTAATTTTTGGATGCATAACGGCTTTTTACAAGTTGAAGGCAAAAAGATGTCAAAAAGCTTTGGCAATTTTATAACCATTCGTTCTGTTTTAGAGAATAATTTTTGCGAGTTTAATGGTGTTTTAGCTGATGAAATGAAGCAAAATTGGGCGGGTTTGTCTGCACGTTTTTCGATGCTCCAGACGCATTATCGTGAACCATTAAATTGGACAGCGCAGCGTTTAATGCAATCGAGCAGTGAACTGTATCGTTGGTATGAATTGCTTCGCAGTAAAAAGAGTATGATGGAAAACAATGAAGCGATTAATGATACTTTGATAGATGCCCTCAGTGATGATCTTAATACGCCAAAAGCACTTACTCTTTTGCGAAAATTTTATAAAGCAGGCGATGCTTGGGCTCTTGCCAATGGGATGAATTTATTAGGATTATTACGACAAGAATGGGTTAAAAAAATAGATAGCCCATTATTTATAAAAAAAACATCTCTTGATTCAAAATTTATTGATCAGCGCATTGCCGAAAGACTAAGGCTTATCCATAATAAAGAGTGGGAAGCTGCGGATAAAATTCGTGATGAGCTTGCAGCCGAGGGGGTTCTCTTAAAAGATAGTAAGGATCCGCAGAGTGGTGAGCGCATAACCATGTGGGAAATAAAACGATTTTAATTTTCCTATTCCAGCAGTTCTCATAAATTAAAAGGAAAATATGATGGAATTTTTATACCACTATGGATATATCGCGCTTAAGCTGGCTGTGGGGCTTGTTGCTTTCCTATTTATTCTAAGAACGACGGGTCGTGGAAGTCTTAGTCAGATGACACCCGTTGATCTGGTCAGCAATTTTGTTATGGGAGGTATTATTGGAGGAGTCATTTATAATGAGAATATTAGCAGCACTCAATTATTGCTTGTTTTATTGATTTGGCAAGTCTTGATTACCTCTTTTAATTTTTTTGCACGCTATTCAGTTTTTTTTCGCCGCCTCATTGCGGGGCGGAATGTCACATTGGTTTTAGATGGGGTCTTTCAAATGGATAAGATTAAGAACTTGGGGATCAATGTTAATGATCTCATTGCGATGTTACGTCTTAAAGGATGTCATTTACATGAAGCTGCTTTTGTGCGTTTGGAAACCAATGGTGATTGTACTGTTATTAAAAAGGAAGAGGGAAAGAAATCGACGATTGTTGTAGAAAATGGTGAAGTTATTGATGATGGTCTTAAAGAGATTGGTAAGACAAAAAAGTGGCTTCAGGCAGAATTGAAAAAAAAGCATGTAAAAGTTGAAAATTTATTTGCAGCAGAGTGGTATGAGAATACAGATCAAAATAATAAACTGTATCGTGGATTATTTCTTGTTCCTTTTTCAAAAACAGTCTAACCTCAAACAACGAGTAGGTATAGCTTATTGAAAAGCGTAAGAAACTTATAAACAACCACAGGGGGATGCTTTGCCTTTTTCGTGTGGATGATAGAGAAGCAAGGGCTTTATGAAACGCAATGAAATGACAAAAACTGTATCATCCGATACAGGGAAGACTCTGCACACACTTTACAATTTATGGCCTTATATGTGGCCGGTAGGTCGGCGTGATCTAAAAATACGTGTACTGTGGGCAATATTTTATCTTGTTTTATCCAAGCTCGTTCTCATATCTGTGCCGTATTTCTTTAAATATTCTACGAATGTGCTTGATACAAGCTTTCAACTCCCTGAATGGTTTCCGTCCAGTTTGATTATCCCCATCATGCTTGTTTTGGCGTACAACGTTGCACGGATTATGCAGGCTGGGTTAAATCAATTGCGCGACTCCCTTTTTGCCACTGTTGGTCAATATGCTGTTCGTCAATTAGCTTATAAAACCTTTGTCCATATTCATGAGTTATCTTTGCGATTTCATTTAGAACGCCGAACTGGTGGACTTTCTCGTGTGATTGAGCGTGGGACAAAAGGAATTGAAGCGATCGTAAGATTTTCAATTCTCAATACCGTACCGACAGTTTTAGAATTTGTATTAACGGCCCTTGTCTTTTACATCAACTATGGATGGCATTATCTTCTCATTGTTGTTGCAACGGTTTTATTATATACTTTCTTTACGATTAAGGCGAGTGATTGGCGTATTCGTATTCGGCAACAAATGAATACAGCGGATACTGAGGCGAGTACGCGCGCTGTTGATTCTCTTTTGAATTTTGAAACGGTTAAATATTTTGGCAATGAAACTCTAGAAGCCAATCGTTTCGATACTTCTATGGCAGGTTATGAAAAAGCGGCAACAAAGATTTGGACATCATTAAGCTGGCTTAATTTTGGTCAGGCTCTTATCTTTGGTATTGGAATGACGATCATGATGCTGATGTCAGCTTATGAAGTTTTTTATAAGACACAAACTTTAGGGGATTTTGTTTTTATTAATGCCCTTTTAATGCAACTTTCCATTCCACTGAATTTTATTGGTTCAATTTATCGTGATGTTCGACAAGGTTTAACAGATATTGAAGCAATGTTTGATCTTTTAGATGTTCAGCAGGAGATTGTTGATAAATCGGATGCTAAACCGTTAGAGATAAGCGATGGGACTATTCGTTTTCATCAGGTAAAGTTTTCTTATGATTCGACGCGTCAGATTCTCAGAGATATTGATTTTGAAGTCCCTGGAGGAAAAACAGTCGCCATTGTTGGTCCTTCTGGTGCAGGGAAATCGACCATTTCTCGATTACTTTTTCGATTTTATGATGTTGATGCAGGCTCTATTACAATTGACGGGCAGGATATTCGTGACATAACACAAAAAAGTTTGCGTGAAGCGATCGGCATGGTCCCACAAGATACGGTGTTATTTAATGATACAATTGCCTATAATATTCGCTATGGGCGACCCAGTGCAACAGATGAAGAGATGCACAAAGCCGCTGAAATGGCACAAATATCAAAATTTATTGAGATGTTACCGGAAGGTTTTCAATCTATGGTGGGAGAGCGTGGTCTCAAATTATCAGGGGGTGAAAAACAACGTGTGGCTATTGCACGGACACTCTTAAAAGCCCCCCCACTTCTTATTCTAGATGAAGCAACAGCAGCTCTTGATACGGCAACGGAACAGGAAATTCAACAAGCATTGGATATTGTAAGCCGTGGACGTACAACATTGATTATTGCACATCGTCTTTCTACGGTTATCAATGCTGATGAAATTTTGGTTCTTAAAAGTGGTCGTATTATTGAAAATGGGACGCATACAGAGCTCTTACGAAAGAAAGGTTTATATGCTTCAATGTGGAATAAGCAGCTTGAAGCATCGCAAGCTGAAGAAAAATTACGTAAAATGCGTGAAGAAGATGAGACGGGTATTGTTAATCGTAAAAAATAAGGTGGGCAAAATGTAATCTCTATCTTTATATGGAGTGATTGATTAAATACATAAAAGAAAGAGGAACAAAAAGATTTATTGCTTGTTTTAAGTTTACGATGAATAGGAAATGATATGAGTATTCTACAATCTGTCCATAATAGCTTTGTGCCAATTCATAAAGAAGGCTATCCTTTTATTGTAGCATTTTTTGTTATTTCGCTCATTCTTGGTTGGATATGGAGTCCGTTATTTTGGTGTGGTCTTGTTCTCACTGTGTGGTGTATATATTTTTTCCGTGATCCAGATCGTGTGATCCCTTTAAATTCAAATTGGGTTCTGTCGCCTGCAGATGGGCGTATTTCATTTGTAGAATCATGTGTTCCACCTGAAGAATTAGGCTTAGGGAAAGATGAAATGGTTCGTATTTCCATTTTTATGGACGTCTTTTCATGCCATATCAACCGTATTCCTATCAGTGGTACAGTAGAGTCTATTGTTTATCATCCAGGTCGCTTTACCAATGCGGAGTTTGATAAGGCTAGTCAGTTTAATGAACGGAATGGGGTGGTCATTGAGAGCAAGCATGGTAAAATTGCTATTGTACAAATAGCGGGGATGTTTGCTCGTAGGATTGTTTGTTGGTCAAAAGAAAATGATGCTGTTATCACGGGAGAGCGATTTGGGTTGATTCGTTTTGGTTCTCGCCTTGATATTTATATACCAACTGAAATGAAATTGCGTGTTGCCGTTGGACAGACAGCCATTGCTGGAGAGACAATTTTAGGGTCTTTTGATGATAAGAGTGCTACAACGGATTTCAGATACGATTAGGACCACACAATGAAAAATTTTTCGCCATTTTCTTCATTCAATCCTGAGGGGCAACATGATGATATTGCAAATCGGCGACGTTCATCGACATCAATGCGCTATGTTATTCCCAATATCATTACTATTTTGGCAATTTGCGCAGGGATGAGCAGCATTCGTTTGGCTTTTGAGAATCGCTATGAGGCTGCTATTTTAATGGTGCTTTTGGCTGCAGTTCTAGATGGTGCTGATGGTCGCATTGCGCGTTTAATAGATGGGAGTTCATCTTTCGGGGCACAGATGGACTCTCTTGCTGATATTGTCAATTTTGGTGTTACCCCTGCGCTTATTGTTTATTCATTTATTTTGAATCAAGCACACCACATTGGTTGGGTTGCAGCTCTTGTTTATTGTGTTGCTTGTTGTTTGCGATTAGCACGTTTTAATGTGATGTTGGATAATGCTGATATCCCACAATGGCAGAAAAGTTATTTTGTTGGTGTTCCTGCACCTGCAGGAGCATTACTCCTTTTATTACCTACCTATTTAGGTGCTCTTGGTTTGGTCCCCAATTGGGGGTGGGCATTGTTTTTTAGTCTTTATACAGTCATTATCGCTTTTCTTTTGATTAGTCGTTTACCAGTGTGGAATGCAAAGACAATTGATCAAAACTTGAGGCGTGATATCGTTATACCCTGCATGTTGGTCATTGTTATTTATGTCGGTTTTCTTGCGACTTACACATGGAAAACTTTATTGATCACAGCTGTTAGCTATATGATTTTTCTCCCCTGTAGTTTTATCGCTTATAATAAACGCGCTGCTTTAGAAGAGAAAAAGGCTGATGCTAAAAAGGCTATCCAAGAATCATAAACTGCTTCATTCTTCTGTTGAGAAGTGCAGGAAAGAGAGAGATTGGTCTATTTACATTTCAGATGATGATCAATGAGGGGCATAATAATCCACAAACCGATTTTCACGGACATTAAAGAGTTTTCCAGTTTCCTTTAAATCAGGTGAGAGCAAATGGACTATTTTTTTTGCAACCTCTTGTGGTGAGGGGAGCGTTTCTGGATCTTCACCAGGCATAGCTTCAGCGCGCATAGCTGTACGTGTGGCTCCAGGATTGACACAATTAATCTTAATAGGAGTTTGTTTGAGTTCTTCTGCCCAACAACGAGCAATCATTTCTAAAGCCGCTTTAGAGGCTGCATAAGCCCCCCAGAAAGAGCGAGCAACATGCGCAACGCTTGAGGATAACAAGACAGCTCGTCCAGCATCAGATTCACGTAATAAGGGCTCAACAGCTTTTATTAAGCGCCATTGGCTGAAAAGATTTATTTGAAAGACATCTTCAAAGACCGTATTTTCTATATGCGCTATTGGTGAGAGTGTTCCAAGGATTCCTGCATTCGCAACGATAATATCGAGTTTTTCCCAGCGATTGGCAATTGAGAGTGCAAGAGCATCGATGTTTTCCATATGATGTAAATCGAGCGGAACGAGGGTAGCAAGAGCCCCTTTTTCTCGGATTTGATTGTCCAATTCAGTCAGTCCGTTGACTGTTCGTGCAAGAGCAATAATATGAGCGCCGCGTGCAGCAAGCTCGAGAGCTAAATAATAGCCAATTCCTCTTGATGCACCCGTAACAAGTGCGACACGCCCATGGAGACTAAAGTCACGTTTTGTCATCATTAATCTCTTGTTTTAAGGACAGATGATTGATGAATTTTGGAGAGGTTTTCTTGATCAATCAGATGTGTAGGATAATATCCAGTAAAATAATGGTCAGTAAATTGTGGATCGGCATTATTTCGTTTTTCTCCTGCTACAGCAAGATACAATCCGTCCGTTGAAAGAAATTCTAAAGAGTCTGCTCCAATAAAATTGCACATAGATTTTAAATCTGGATATTGATTCGCTAAAAGGTTTTCGGCTTTGGGTGTATCAATGCCATAAAAGTCAGGATAGAAAATCATAGGACTAGAGACGCGCATATGAACTTCCTTTGCTCCTGCATCGCGAAGCATTCGCACAATTTTAAGGGATGTTGTTCCCCGTACAATAGAGTCATCAACCAGAATAACACGTTTTCCTTCAATCACAGGACGGTTTGCCGAATGTTTTAACTTGACGCCAAAAGCGCGAATTTGCTGTGTTGGTTCGATAAAAGTACGACCAACGTAGTGATTACGAATAATACCAAGCTCGAAGGGAATTCCAATTTCTTGTGCATAGCCAATTGCAGCAGGTGTTCCACCATCAGGAACAGGAACCACAACATCCCCCTTACAAGGGGCTTCCTGTGCTAAACGGATTCCCATATTTTTGCGTGTTGTATAAACACTCCGCCCTCCAACGATTGAGTCTGGACGGGCAAAATAAACATATTCAAATAAGCAAAGTTTTTCTGGTTTTGCATTTTCTGGTTTTATAATTTTTTTCGTAATTTCTCCATTTTTTTGTATTTCACATATGATAATTTCTCCATTTTTAACATCGCGGATATATTTGGCCCCAATAATATCAAGGGCGCAAGTTTCAGAACAAAAGATAGGCTTACCATCAAGTTCTCCCATCACAAGAGGTCTAATTCCTGTTGGATCGCGTGCTGCAATAAGCTTTGTACGTGTGAGCGCTAACATAGCATATCCGCCTTCTACTTGCCGAATCGCATCAACAAAACGATCAGAGGACGATTCATAACGTGAGCGGGCAATAAGATGGAGAAAAACCTCTGAATCTGACGTTGATTGACAGATAGCACCAGAAGCAATGAGTTCACGGCGCAATGTAAGACCATTGGTAAGATTACCATTATGTGCAATAGCAATACCTCCAACTTTCAATTCAGCAAAAAGGGGTTGAACATTGCGTAATGCCACTTCTCCAGTTGTTGAATAACGGGTATGTCCAATAGCGCGATTTCCTGGTAAGCGCGCAAGTGTTGCGGGGTTTGTATAGTGATCACCAACAAGACCTAAATGCTTTTCTTGATGAAATATTTTATTATGATAAGAAACAATACCAGCTGCTTCTTGTCCACGATGCTGGAGTGCGTGGAGTCCAAGAGCGGTTAATGTCGCTGCATCTTCATGCCCAAGAATGCCAAAAACCCCGCATTCTTCATGAAGGGTATCATCATCTAATGAAAATTTTTGAAAAGAAATATCGCTTTTTATCATCATATTCTTTCAGTTGTGATAGAGAGGAATCATCCATATCACATTTTACATCATTGAGTTCTCTTTTCTTATGAAAAGCTATTCTCCATTTTTGAGAAGCGTTTTTTCATGAGGGAGTTGTTTATTCGTATGTTTATCGCTATCTTTAAACAACTTTTCTGCCTTTTCGAGAACAGATCCAAGATCTTTTGGGAGTATTCCCCAAACTTTTTGTCCCAGTGAATCCAAAATAGGCCTTGTTTTGGCATTTTTTAACCAGTCTGCTTGGTGCTCGGGTTTAATAAGTGCATTAATCAGCAACATACCAATGACCATAATCAGTAAACCGCGAAGTGCTCCAAAAATAAAACCAATAGCGCGATCAAGGATACCAATTCGACTATCAATAATAAAATCGGAGATTTTCATTGTAATAATTGAAGTAATAATGAGAACAATAATAAAAATTGTGACCAATGTTGTGATCAATGCAATCATTTTATTAGAGAGATATTGTTCAAAAAAAGGTAAAACAGGTTTGAATAAAAACAGTGTCGTAACAGCTGCGATTGCCCAAGAAATCAACGATAACACTTCACGTGAAAATCCTCGAAGCATAGCAAGAAAAGCGGACAACAGGATGATGACTACGACAATTCCATCAAGGATTGTTATGATCATTTGTTTGTTCCTTATACATAAAGTTTTGTTCTTTAAATCTGTGTGCAAATATATTTTTGTTAGGTCATTTTTTATTCTTATAGCAAGGATATTTTGTATTTTATAGCGTTTTTTCTATATTATCCTGCCTGTGGTGTAGACCATTTTTTACTTGCGGTAAGAGTGGCAACAAGTTCGGGAAGGTCGGAGAAAGTTTTTTGTTGAAAATGGAGTGACTTCATCATTTCCGTTGTTGTCGTGGGATGAAATGCCCCCTGAAAGCCGAGTTTTTTTGCTTCATTGATGCGTTGTGCTGAATGTGCAACAGCGCGAATAGCTCCTGAGAGACTGACTTCACCAAAATATACATAATCCGTTAGCAAAGGGATATTGGCAAGAGAAGAGACCAAAGCAGCGGCTACAGCTAAATCAGCAGCAGGTTCTGATATACGATATCCACCTGCTACGTTCAGATAGACATCATGCTGTCCAAAACGAATGCCACAATGGGCTTCTAAAACGGCGAGAATCATAGAAAGACGATTTCCATCCCATCCGACAACTGCACGTCTTGGTGTTCCAAGAGAAGAAGGAGCAACAAGGGCTTGAATTTCAACCAATATCGGGCGTGTTCCCTCCATACCGGCGAAAACAGCAGCACCTGGTGCTTTTTCATTACGTTCTCCTAAAAACAATTCGGATGGATTTATTACTTCGCGTAATCCCTTATCAGACATTTCAAAAACACCAATTTCATCTGTTGGTCCGAAGCGATTTTTTACAGTTCTAAGAATGCGATAATGATGTCCTCCTTCACCCTCAAAATAGAGAACACCATCAACCATGTGTTCCACAACCCGAGGACCAGCAATTTGCCCATCTTTTGTCACATGCCCCACAAGAACAACAGCGGCTCCTGTTTTTTTGGCAAAGCGGATCATTGCCTGAGCACCAATACGGACTTGTGTGACAGTGCCGGGGGCTGAATCTGCTGTATCTGACCATAGGGTTTGAATCGAATCGATAATCACCATATCAAGGTTTTTATGCTCGCTTAAGGTTGCAAGAATATCTTCAACATTGGTTTCAGCAGCAAGTTTCACCTCTGTATTATGAGCGCCAAGCCTTTGCGCACGCAAACAAATTTGCGCAATAGCCTCTTCACCTGAGACATAGATAACATTATGCCCTTTGCGGGATAAAGCAGCAGCTGTTTGTGTGAGTAATGTTGATTTTCCAATACCTGGATCACCACCAACAAGGAGTGCTGATCCACGAACAAAGCCCCCACCGGTAACACGATCAAGTTCAGCAATACCAGAGTGAATACGCGGAGCATCTTGGATATTTCCAGAAAGAGATGTAAGGGCGATGATGCGTCCTTTACGTGTACTCTGCTTAGGAGCACTTCCTATGCCGCCATTTACATTTTCTTCAACAAGAGAATTCCATTCTCCACAGGCGCTACATTTTCCCGCCCAACGAGAATGGACGGTTCCACAATTTTGACAGATAAATTGAATACGGCTGCGTACCATGGTGATTTAACCGATTTGTTCTGGAAGATAATTGCTATCTGCCAGATCACTAAAGCGTGTGAAATCAGATTGAAAGGCAAGGGACACGATTCCTGTCGGGCCATGACGTTGTTTTGCAATAATAACATCAGCTTTTCCAAAAGCTTTGTCCATTATTTCTAGCCATTTTGTATGTTCAAGGCTCCCTAATTTTGGTTCTTCATTTTTGAGATAATATTCTTCACGATAGACAAATAGAACGATGTCGGCATCTTGCTCAATTGAGCCAGATTCGCGTAAATCGGAGAGTTGTGGACGTTTATCTGTTCTGTTTTCGACTTGGCGTGAAAGCTGCGACAGAGCGATAATAGGGATATTCAACTCTTTGGCTAAAGCCTTGAGACCCGTCGTAATTTCTGTAATCTCTTGAACACGATTTTCTGATGAACGTTTTGAGCTACTTGTCATGAGTTGGATATAATCGATAATTAAAATATCCAGACCATGTTGTCGCTTGAGACGTCGTGCACGAGCTGCCAGTTGCGTAATTGATATTCCCCCAGTTTGATCAATATAAAGGGGAGCCTTTTGGAGTTGCTTCACCGCACGAATGATTTTTGAAAATTGTTCATCTGAAATATTACCCCGTCGAATATCAGAAGAAGAGACTTCTGTTTGTTCAGAAATAATACGTGTTGCAAGCTGCTCTGAGGACATTTCAAGGGAGAAGAATCCTACAATGCCGCCTTCATTTTCTTCGGTATTACCATTCTGATTATAAGCATTGGCAATATTAAAGGCAATATTGGTTGCCAGAGATGTTTTCCCCATACCAGGGCGTCCCGCAAGAATAATTAAGTCAGAGGCTTGTAACCCCCCCATTTTTTCATCAAGTGTTTTAATATGGGTAGCTATCCCCGATAATTGTGAAGAGCGCTGTTTCGCTGCACTTGCCATATCGAGTGCTTTTTTGACAGCTTCATTAAAATTTTCAAATCCGCCTCCATATTTCCCTTTTTCTGCGAGCTCAAATAACTGATTTTCAACAGTTTCAATTTGTTGGGTAGGTGTAAGCTCTACAGGAGCATCAAAAGCTGTATTGACAACTTGAGTCCCAAGGTTAATCAAAGAACGACGGATAAAAAGGTCGTAAATAACGCGTCCATAATCTTCAGCGTTAATAATGGTGATGGCCTCTTTGGCTAAGCGAACAACATACTGGTATACAGTAAGGTCTCCAATTTTCTCTTCCATTTGGATATAGGGTTTGATCGTAACCGGATCTACACGTTTGCCTGTTTTAATAAGATGAGATAAAACAGCATAAATCTTTTGATGCAACGGTTCAAAAAAATGTTCTGGTTTTAGAAAATCCGAAACGCGGTCGAGAGAATCATTATTGATAAAGATGGCACCAAGTAATGCTTGTTCAGCTTCAATATTATGTGGAAGTTGCCGAAAAGAAGGAGAATCTTCTTTTTTCGAAGAGCTGATATTAACAACGCTAGTTTCTTCCATAAACTTTTCCCATTAAAACTCCAAGTCTAGCGACTTTAGGCGATAAACTGAAAATCGTACATTAAAAGAATAGAGCTACAAAGCTTCATTTTAAGTTAAAATCATATAATTTTTAAAAACTCTCTTCTAATGGTTCATTTATCATTCGTGTATTATTAATATAGCATCTATTTGGTATGTTTTATTTTTATAATATGTGATTTTTAAGTGGAAGTTTTGGTACTCTGAATTTAAGTATTTTGAAGTTATGTGATCTTAAAATTCTAATACTGGTGTAAGTGAAATGACTTCTTTATAAATGGAATTACTGTAGATCACGCGACGATATCATTAACTTACCGCTCATGCAAAATTCACTCTTAAGGGTAGAGCTTTAAATTATTTTTTATGCTGGAGAAACAAAAGCATTTCTCTTTATTGCTGTTATCATTTCTGATATAGAATGTGCTTATATAACATACTTCTAATTCTTCATAAAAATTAGTTCCTTACATATGATAGTCATAAAATACTCAATTTTAAAGCATGAGTATTTTATGACCAATCTTTTAAATAGAAGAAAAGATATAAAACAGAAAGCAAAAGGAGCAATTAAGCTTCTTGATGAGAACTGTTGATAGCGTTGTTATTAATTTCTTCTACCAACAATTCTTCCTGATTTTCTTCTAATATTTCTTCTTGAATATCATATATTTCTTCAGAAGAAGTAAGCGTTTCACCTTCTGCTTGGCGTTGTGCTTCACTGGTAGAGCGTGCAACGTTAATAACCACAGAAATTTGAACTTCAGGATGGAGGCTAAGAGTAATCGTATGAAGACCGATCATTTTTATTGGATGATTAAGTTCAATTTGATTTCGCCCAATAGAGAATCCTTCACTTGTTATGATTTCAGCAATATCACGCGTTGACACAGATCCATAAAGTTGTCCTGTTTCACCAGCAGAACGAACAGCAATAAATGATTGACCATCAAGTTTTTCAGCAATTTTTTGCGCTTCGCTTTTGCGTTCAAGATTACGTGCTTCAAGTTGCGCGCGTTGGATCTCAAAATGTTTTTTATTCGCTTCATTTGCGCGTAAAGCTTTACCTTGAGGCAAAAGAAAATTACGTGCATAACCATCTTTCACTGAGACAATATCACCCATCTGACCAAGACGAGGAATGCGCTCAAGTAGAATAATATCCATAGTTTTTCCTTTCGAACAAATAAATTTAGGGAAGTTTTTTGTGTGATTGAAAGTTATATTGAATAGCAGCCCAAATGCCCATCAAAAGCATCATGAAAGAAATAGGTGGGAAAAAAACAACAGTTAAAATAGCAATATAAACAAAAGAAAGTATAATAACCCGACCGTTGACTCCTTTTGTAATATTATGAAGATAGGCTAGACCACTAATTGATATGATGACAGTATAAGCAGAGCTAAAAATGCGCGTCCCTAAATTAATAGAATCACTCAATTCAGCCATTGAGGCGATGGAAACAGCGATGAAAATAATAATTCCAGAAATTGGAAGGCGAAGAGTTTTGCTCCAATCATCTCGAGGTCTTTTCAGCCACTTCATATATTGGGCTGTTATCATTGAAAAATAAAGATTACCAATGAGAAAAATCAAACTATAAACTGCCAGAGCGATTGCTGCTAAAGTTGCGGCATGTGCCATTAAAAATTCACTAACATTCAGTATATTAGCTTCTTTTAATGACTGCACTTGTTGTAAAGCTTGTATGATGTTTTCAATGATTTTTTTTGCAATGAGAGGAGTGTCTGGACGATTTTTTATATAAAGTCCAATGCAGGTAACTATAAGAGCAATAAAGTTGGTTAAATGAAAAATAACGGATGATAATGGATACCATATCAATGCGTTTTCTTTTTGCGCTGGTCGTGCCAATCCGAGAAGCCAAGAGGCATAAACAGCAGGAAGAAAAGATAATAGCATAAGCCCAAGAGCAATATAAATATCCGTGGCTATGACAAGAATAACAGTCGCACTGATTAAGGCAACGAAGCTGGCAAATGTTCCTTGACCGAACGCAACAATAAAAATTGGCAATGAAAGAAAGCAGCCAAGAAGAAGAGAAAAAGAGGGAGCGATATTGGCAACACTGATGATAGCCATTCCTATCACAACAGTGAACAATCCGGCCAAAACGCCAGTTAATATCTCATAAGTGCGATTTTTTTTCATTTATTGCTGTCCTGCTTTCTGCAGTTAGAGGCATATCAATACCCCAACTTCTATATTTAATAGCTTAACATAGGCTTCAATAAGCTATTTTTCTAAACCATACAATCAAAGGCAACTGGAGAGTTCCTCCAATTGCTTAAGTGTCTTGATCATTTATTTTACAACGTATGGAAGTAAGCCTAAAAAGCGAGCGCGTTTGATAGCATTAGCTAATTCACGCTGTTTTTTCTGACTAACAGCCGTAATACGTGAAGGAACAATTTTTCCACGTTCAGAAATATAACGTTGTAACAATTTGATATCTTTATAATCAATTTTAGGCGCATTAGCTCCTGAAAAAGGACATGTTTTACGACGACGATGAAAAGGGCGACGTGCAGAGTTTTGATTCGTATCAGTCATCATTCTACCTCTTCCATAGCATTCTCACGTTGACGACGTGGGGAACGAGAGCGCTCTTCATCCTGACCAGGGTGCGTATTGCGATCAAGGTGTGAAAGCATCGCAGATTTTTCTTTTTCGTGTTTTTCTACACGAATGGTCATATAGCGCAAAATATCTTCATTGATTCGCATCTGACGCTCCATTTCAGCAATTGCTGCAGCGGGTGCATCAATATTGACCAAGACATAATAAGCCTTACGGTTTTTACGAATACGATAAGCAAGAGGACGAAGTCCCCAATTTTCTACACGCCCAACCTTTCCACCGTACGTTTCAATGACACCTTTGTAAAGGCTCAAAAGTTCATCAACTTGCTGCGGTGCAATGTCCTGTCGGGCAAGAAACATATGTTCATAAAGAGCCATTGTTTTGCCTTTCTTCAATTAAATCTCACCGGTTTTAGCGCAAAGCCTCTGCGACTTGTCTTTTTGGAAAACCCCAAAGAAGAAAGGACGCGTTTACAATTTGAGACATCTCAGAGCGGAGACACGGGAGGCCGGAAACATTGTATTTCCTACTGATATTTTACAGCCCTCCGTTCAACCTCCAGCTAAATGCCGGCAACGAACATTTCATATCTACAGGTTATCCTTTAAAATAGCAAGCTTATACACATAAAAAAATGGATTTATTAAATCTTGATATATTTTCAGTATATTTCCTCCTTCTATAAAGAGATAGTGCTGTAACATACAGATAAAGGAGAGAAAAATGGACTTTTTAAACCAGATTGATGTTACGCTCTTTAAGATGTTTGTCGGCAACCATCAGTCTTGGTCAATTTTAGTTTTGTTGAGTATTTTTTGTGCAAAGTTTTTAATTTACATTATACCTCTTCATCTTTGTATGCTGTGGTTTTGTGGTGGGGAAAGGGAACGATGTGTTGTGCTAAGCATTTGCGTGAGCATTTGTACGGCTCTTTTTATAGGTTATCTTATTTCTCTCATTTATTTTCATCCACGTCCATTCGTTGTAGGGTTGACGACACCGCTGATTAAACATCGTGCAACAGCTTCTTTCCCTAGTAATCATGCCTTGACCATTGCAGCTTATACAGCAAGCTTTTATTTTTACCGATACAAAGGTACTTTTAAATTTGCTATGGTGTTTTTATGCTTGATCTGTTGGGCACGCATCTTTGTGGGGGTACATTATCCCTTTGATATTTTAGCAGGTACAATCTTAGGAAGTCTCATAAGTTTGGGAATTATTCAGTTTATAGCTCCATATTTTCCTAAGTTTTTATATCAAATTCCACCCTTAAGATATAATTTGAAGAGAGATATTCGTTCTAAATAAAGCACTTTATCTTGACTTTTTGTGGATGAATAAGGTCAAAAGAAAATAAGTTAATGGCACAATTTTAGGAGTCGATGAATGGGTGCATCTTTTATTTTTCCAGGGCAAGGGAGTCAACTCGTGGGGATGGGGAAGGCGCTTGCAGAGCAATTTTGTGCGGCGCGAATGGTTTTTGAGGAAGTTGATGATGCTTTGGGTGAGAAATTATCAGAGATCATTTTTGAAGGACCAGCAGATATTTTAACGTTAACAGCTAATGCACAACCAGCATTAATGGCTGTATCCATGGCTATCATTCGTGTGATGGAACAATTAGGGCTTCGTATAGAAGAAAAGGTAAAGTTTGTTGCCGGTCATTCTTTAGGCGAATATTCAGCTCTTTGTGCTGCTGGTACATTCAGTCTTACAGATACGGCAAGGCTTTTGCGCATTCGTGGTAATGCCATGCAGGCTGCTGTTCCAGTTGGTGAAGGCGCTATGGCAGCACTTATCGGTTTGGAAGAGCACGTTGTGGAAGAAATTTGTGAAACTGTTTCTGGAGAAGGACTATGCCAGATTGCCAATGATAATGGTGGTGGGCAAATTGTTATTTCAGGTGAAGCAAAAGCCGTTGAAACAGCGGTAGAGATTGCATCAACAAAAGGTGCAAAACGTGCGCTTCTTCTTCCTGTTTCTGCACCTTTTCATTCGTCTTTAATGCAGTCTGCTGCGGATACCATGAAGAAAGCACTTTTGACTGTTAACAAAGTGGCTCCTATTATTCCTTTGATTGCCAATGTTTCTGTTGCACCAGAAAGTGATCCTGAACGTATTGCTACTCTTCTTGTCCAACAAGTAACAGGCAGGGTGCGGTGGCGTGAAACAATAGAATGGATCAGTTCTCATGGGGTTGATACGCTTTTTGAAGTTGGTTCTGGAAAAGTATTAACAGGTTTAACGCGTCGTATTAACAAGGATATAAAGGGGATAACAATTGGAACAGTTGATGAAATAGAATCAGCGCTAGGAATGCTTGGCGTTTAATCTATGAAGGAGTTTAAAAAAATGTTTAGATTAACAGGACGTAAAGCTCTTGTAACAGGGGCATCAGGAGGAATTGGTGAGGCAATAGCACGTTGTTTCCATGCAAGGGGAGCCATTGTTGGACTTCATGGAACACGTGAAGACAAGCTTAAAGAATTGGCAGCAGAATTAGGACAGAATGTTTTTGTGTTCCCTGCTAATCTTTCTGAACGTCAGTCGATTAAACAATTGGCTGAAGTTACAGAAAAAGAAATGGAGGGCGTTGATATTTTGGTTAACAATGCGGGAATCACTCGGGATGGTCTTTTTGTGCGTATGCAAGATAAAGACTGGGATGATGTCTTAGAGGTTAACCTAACAGCTGCTTCTCTTTTGACACGTGAATTAATACATTCTATGATGCGTCGTCGTTATGGAAGGATTATTAATATTACATCTGTTGTTGGTGTTGTTGGAAATCCTGGACAAACGAATTATTGTGCTGCAAAAGCAGGCTTGATAGGTTTTTCTAAAGCATTGGCACAAGAAATTGCGTCACGAAACATTACGGTCAATTGTATTGCTCCAGGATTTATTAAATCTGCCATGACAGATAAGCTTAATGAAAAGCAAAAAGAAGCCATTATGGCTGCGATTCCAATGAAGCGTATGGGGAGCGGGCAAGAAATAGCCACAGCTGCTGTTTATCTAGCGAGTGATGAAGCAGCCTACATGACAGGTCAAACACTGCATATTAATGGTGGAATGGCAATGATTTAAGTATTTTCTTGTATTCCACATTGATTTATAAGCTGTATTATTTTAGATAGTAACGATTGAAATGGAAAGATGCACTTATTTCTTTAACATGGTCGTTGATCAATTGATGTCGGAATGTCAGATTGGTTCATTTTGTAGGGGATATCCACAGGATGTTTTAGATCATTGCTAAAATCTTTTAAAGGAATGCATCTATTGCTTGATTAGATGAGCCGATATAGTTAACCAAATTATTAGGAAAATATAAATTCGAGGATTTCAACATGAGTGATACAGTAGAGCGCGTTAAGAAAATTATAGTGGAACATCTTGGGGTTAATGCTGATAAAGTCGTAGAAAATGCGAGCTTTATTGATGATCTAGGGGCTGATAGCCTTGATACGGTTGAGCTCGTTATGGCTTTTGAAGAAGAATTTGGTGTAGAAATTCCAGATGAAGCTGCTGAAACGATTTTCACAGTTGGTGATGCCGTCAAGTTCATTGATAAAGCTTCTGCATGATGATTTAAAGGGCAAAGGCATTATTGCTTTTGCCTGTATTCTTCGGAGTTTTTTTGAAAAGAGAGCTTTGAGAGCTAAAGTTTAGTTCAAGGTTAGAAGTTATGAGACGTGTTGTTGTTACTGGTTTAGGATTGGTATCTCCACTGGCTGGTAATATTGAATATAGTTGGAAACGACTTCTTGAAGGGAGAAGTGGTGTTCGGCGTATTACTGAATTTGATGTGTCCGATTTACCCTGCCAGATTGCAGCGCGTATCCCCTTAGGTGATGGAACAGAGGGGACCTATAATGCTGATTTATATATGGAACCTAAAGAGCAACGGAAGGTTGATGCATTTATTGTTTATGCAATGGCTGCTGCTAACCAAGCGCTTACAGATGCTGAATGGTTTCCTAAGAGTGATGAAGATCAGATTTGTACAGGGGTATTAATTGGTTCGGGGATTGGAGGGATTGAGGGCATTGTTGAAGCTGGTTATACGCTTCGTGATAAAGGTCCGCGCCGTGTTTCTCCTTTTTTTATTCCGGGTCGTTTGATTAATCTTGCTTCTGGTTATGTGTCTATTCAATATGGTTTACGGGGACCTAATCATTCGGTTGTGACAGCTTGTTCGACAGGGGCTCATGCGATCGGTGATGCGGCACGTTTGATTATGTTTGGTGATGCAGATGTCATGGTGGCAGGGGGAACGGAATCTCCGATAAATCGTATATCTCTTGCGGGCTTTTCTGCTTGTAGAGCTCTTTCTACTTGTCGCAATGATGATCCTGAACGGGCCTCACGTCCGTATGATGCTGATCGTGATGGTTTTGTAATGGGGGAGGGAGCGGCGATTGTTGTTTTAGAAGAGCTAGAACATGCTAAAAGGCGAGGAGCGCGTATTTATGCTGAAGTTATCGGCTATGGTTTATCGGGTGACGCTTACCACATTACAGCGCCTTCAGAAAGTGGTGAAGGGGCTCAGCGGAGTATGATGGCCGCTCTTAAGCGAGCACAAGTGAATGTGAGTGAACTTGATTATATTAACGCTCATGGGACATCAACAATGGCTGATTCCATAGAGCTAGCAGCTGTTGAACGTGTTTTAGGACATTATGCACCACAAGTTTCTATGTCATCAACAAAATCTTCTATCGGGCATTTACTTGGTGCAGCTGGTGCTGCTGAGGCTATTTTTTGTGTTTTAGCTATACGAGATAATATAGCGCCAGCGACACTTAATCTTGACAATCCATCGATTGAAACAAAAATCGATCTTGTCCCGCATAAACCACGTGAACGAAAGATTGATACGATTCTTTCTAATTCTTTTGGATTTGGTGGGACAAATGCATCATTGGTGATGCGACGTTTTAGGGGATAATAAGTATTTTTATTTAATTTCTGCTTTTGAATTTTCACCTTTATCATAAGGTGTACGAGAAGTTACAATATTGTCCTTAATCGCTATTGAGGGGTTATGTCCAGTGTGAAAAATCGAACATCATTAAAGGGCATGAACGATTCCTCTTCGAATCATTGAGCAAATAGTTGTGGCATGTTAACACATAAAAAACAAAAGAAATCGTCTACCGTCCGTAATCCTTTGGTTATTCTTGGTCATTTTTTTCTCATGCTGATTGTGTTTATTCTTTTCGGCATAAGTATTCCTCTTTATATTGGAAAAAGTATTTTTGAAGAAAAGGGAAAAATTGAGGAAGAACAAGTTCTTCTTATCCATCCGGGAACAGGAATTCGTGAAATTGCTTCATTGCTAGAAAAACGTGGTTTCATTCGATCATCAGATATTTTTGTTTATGGGGTTGGTTATCATAAAAACACAAGTCACCTAAAGGCTGGTGAATATTTAATTCCAGCCCATGCTTCAATGCACGATATTATGGATATTCTTGTGAAAGGAAAATCCATTGAATATACATTTACAGTACCAGAAGGTTTAACGGTTCAGCAAGTTTTCGATCGATTAGCAGCAAATGAAATTTTGATTGGGGACCTTCCAAAAGTTTTGCCTCCAGAGGGTTATTTGATGACGGATACTGTCCGCTTTATTCGGGGGACAACGCGTCAAGAAATTATAAACAGATTGCGCGAAGGACAGAAAAAATTAATTCATGCGATATGGGCTACGCGTTCTCCTGATTTACCTATTAAATCAATTGATGAGTTTGTCATATTGGCTTCAATTGTTGAGAAAGAAACCGGAGTTGCAGCAGAGAGACCAATGGTTGCTGCGGTATTTTATAACCGCCTTGCAAAGCACATGCGTCTTCAATCGGATCCAACGGTCATTTATGGTCTCTTTGGAGGAAAAGGAAAGCCATCGGGTCGTGCAATTTACCGTTCAGATCTTGAGAAGGAAACACTATATAATACTTATAAAATTAATGGTTTGCCTCCAACCGCTATTGCAAATCCAGGTCGCGATTCATTGAAGGCGGTGGCACATCCACCAAGCAGTGATGCGCTTTATTTTGTTGCTGATGGTTCAGGAGGACACGTTTTTTCTAGAACCTTAGAGGAACATAATATGAATGTTCGCAAGTGGCGGGAATTAAAGGCAAGACATTGATTTATAATGATACCACATCTTTTTACATCGTAAATAAGAGCCCAAAATAGAGTAAGATTTTTCTATTTAAACTTTTGATGAGAATGATAAAAAATTATTTTCTTGTATGTGACAAGGAGGATTTTTGTATAAATACAAAATATTGAAGAAAAAAAGTAATATATTTCTGATAAATTCTCTCAATGAAAGTGCAAAATAGCATGCAGAACTGCTAAAAAACAATTGATTAGAAAAAAGGTTAAGATAATGTATCGTTCAAATTTTGAGGAAAAATTTATGAACAAAGTAGAGTGGTGTAATGACAGCCTTTGAAAGTGTATTGAATACGCTAAAAACAAATCAACGTCGCGGTTTTTTATTTATTCTCTCTTCACCTTCAGGGGCTGGTAAATCAACAATTTCTCGGTTGCTTTTAAAAGATGGACGATTGGAGCTTTCTGTCAGTGTGACCACAAGGAAAAAGCGTCCCAGTGAAGTAGATGGATTCCACTATCACTTTATTTCAAAGGAAGAGTTTGAATATAAACGTGATAGAGATGAATTTATTGAATGGGCAGAAGTACATGGGAATTATTATGGCACGCTACGTGAAACTGTTGAAAATGCATTGAGTTCTGGTCGTGATATGTTATTTGATATTGATTATCAAGGCACCAAGCAGATGCAAAAAAAGATGCCAGGAGATACCATATCCGTTTTTATTCTTCCACCATCAATGAAAGAGCTTGTTTCGCGTTTACATCGTCGAGCAGAAGATAGTCAAGATATCATCAATTTACGATTGGAAAATGCACGAACGGAGTTAAAGCATTGGCATTCTTATGATTATATTGTGATTAATGAAGATTTAGATCAGTCTTTATCACTTATTAAATCGATTTATTTAGCTGAAACAGTGAAACGCGAGAGATGTGCTTTTCTCGGCTCTTTTGTTGATAGACTTATTGCTGAAAAGATTGATTAATATTTTTATTATTTTGAAAAAGTTATACTTTTTAGGTTATCAAATTCGCTAAAGTTATAAATTCAGAAATTGAAAGTGTTTCAGCGCGGCGTGTTTCATCAATTCCTGCTTTTTTAAAAAGCATTTCACCTCCAAGTGTTTTAAGATTTTGACGAAGCATTTTTCGTCTTTGTCCAAAAGCAGTTTTTGTAACAAAGCTTAGTTTTTGCGCAGAGCAGGCAAGAGGTTGAGTTCGTGGAATGATATGAACAACGGAAGACGTTACTTTAGGCGCAGGTATGAAGGCTTGAGGAGGTACATCAAAAGCAATTTTAGCTGTAGTCCGCCAGCCAGTTAAAACACTAAGGCGTCCATAATGAGAAGATTGAGGTTTGGCCGTAATTCGTTTGGCAACTTCACGTTGAAACATCAATGTCATGGATTCATAAAAAGGAGGCCATGGCTCCACTAATAGCCAATTTAATAAGAGTTGTGTTCCAATGTTATAAGGAAGATTGGCAATAATGCGTGGTTTTTCTGAGATTGTTTCAAAGAGTTTTGAGAAATCTTGTTCCAGTGCGTCATTACAGATAATTTTTAATTTGTTCGGATAGTGCTTTTCTATTTCTAAGAGAGCTGGTATACAGCGCTCATCACGCTCTATTGCTGTTACAATAGCGCCTTTTGCCAACAAGGCGCGTGTGAGACCTCCAGGACCTGGACCAATTTCAAGAACAGGTTTTCCTTCTATATTACCTGCTTGACGAGCAATTTTAGAGGTTAAATTAAGGTCAAAAAGGAAATTTTGTCCCAAAGATTTATGCGCTTGCAATCCATATATATCAATGACCTCACGCAGAGGAGGAAGATTATCTATTGGCATGGTATCGAATTATTTTTTGCAAGTTGATGAGCGAGTTTGAGAGCAGCAATAAAGCTTTCAGGAGAGGCTATGCCTTTATCAGCAATGTCAAAAGCAGTTCCGTGATCTGGAGATGTACGAATGAAAGGGAGACCTAAGGTGACATTAACGGTGGTATCAAAATCTAATGTTTTAACAGGGATAAGAGCTTGATCATGATACATGCAAAGGGCAACATCATATGTTTTTCTTGCGCGCTCATGAAACATTGTATCGGCAGGAAGCGGACCTATAATATTAAGTCCTTTCTTTTTAAGATATTCAAGAGCAGGTGCGATCACTTCAAACTCTTCTTTTCCCATTGCACCTTCTTCTCCAGCGTGAGGATTAAGACCAGCGACAGCGAGCCGAGGTGACGTTATTTTAAATCGTGTTTTTAAGTCATATTCAGTAATGAAGGCCGTTTGAATGATTAAATGACGAGTCAGCTGTGAGGGAACATCTTTGAATGGAATATGAACAGTTATTGGGACTGTTTTTAATTGAGGCCCAGCTAACATCATAACGGGATGATAAGATTTATGAAAAGCTTTATGGGCCAAATCGGCTAAAAATTCTGTATGACCTGGAAATTCAAATCCGGCATCATAAAGATTCTTTTTAGCAATAGGACAAGTAACCAATGCAGAAGCATGTCCATTTTGAATCAATTGAACACTGCGCTCAATAGCCTCAATGATTCCAGCGGCATTATTTGGAGAAGAAAAAACTAATTGATCACTTTGTTTATTTCTTAAGGGTATGATGGGGAGAGCGTTTTGAAAATTTTTAACAGGATCGGTGTTTAAAACAGATTCAACCTCAACATCCATCTGTAAAAAACGAGCGCGTGAACAAATAACATCTGGATCAGCGATAAGCACAAAAGCCGGAATTTGACGGGTAACACGCAAATTCCATGCTTTTAGAGCTATTTCAGGACCAATACCGGCAGGATCACCACCACTAACAACAAGAGCTGTCATTATTGAATACGTGCTACGTGTCGCAGTTCTTCTAAATATTTTTCGCTTAATTCTTCAAGTTTTTTCGGGCTTCTTTTTTTATTATCTTGAAGAGAAAATATCAGCCGAGCGACGTAATCATCAGAAACTCTTTTTATTTTGCAAACAGCAATTGCTTCGATCCCATCAGAGGTTTCTTGCAATTTTGTCATTTTTCCAGCAGGTGTGGCAAGAATAGCTTGCTCCCATGCACTAGGAAGTTGAGGCTCAAGAAACTTTCCTAAGTGGCGGATCGTAACGTCTAAAATACCTCTTGCTTGATTGTGAGCATTTGCACATCCACGGAAATGTGCGCGGAAATTGCTTGCTTCTCTTTGACGTCTTTCAAAAATTTCTGAACGACGATGTGCAGGAATAACAAAAACAATGCGCTGCAATGTATATTCATTGGTTGAAGGTTTAATACCACCATTATTTAATATTCTACGCACAGCTTCTTGTTCGCTAACCATACCTGTTTGAGCTTGATAGCGCGCGCTTACAAGACGTCCCCATCCTATTTGTCCCCGGATATAATTTTTGAAATGTTGCACAGTAATATCATTTTGGATCAGAATCTGATTGAGCTGATCAATCGTCATATTATTTTGCGTTGCAAAGTTCTCAAAAGCTCTATCAACTTCATCATTGCTGACCTCAACATTACGGCGTTTTATTTCAATATTTTTTAGCTCTTCGTCGATAAGCTCTTTTCTAGCTTGTGCCACCAAATTGCCTTGCTTTTGTTGCAATCTGAGAAATGCAACACGCCTTTGTATATCATAATTTGTGATAGGATTGCCATTAACTGTAACAACAATAGCCGTCTGCGCAAAGGCTGACGGAATCAGAAATTCATTTACGAGCAGGCTACTTACGCTCAAAGACGTAATATACAATAAAGCAAGAGCACGCTTTTTCAATTTATTCATGTAAATAAGCTTTCGCATTGTTTATTAATTCTCATCAATAACTTAAACTATACGCTTTCTTTTATAAAAACAATAATAAGTTAAATCACTTATACATTCTCTTTATAAATTTGAATCTATTTTTTTCCGATATCTGCGATTGTACGCAATGAAAGAGAGAAATTAAAGTTCTGCAAAGGTGTTTTTCTTCCCGGATTCATTACCTGTTGATAACCGAATGTTACCCCGAAACATTCATCGGCATAATTCAAGCTAATTCCTCGTTTTATAAATGTGCCAGATACGAGATCATAACCGGCGTTGCTATTAATGGACCAATAGTCTGCCAGTTTTAAGCCTGTTTGAAAAGAAATTTCTTGGCGCTCTTGTGGATATTCGTAATTCGGTTGGCTTGCGATATAAGCATATTGTACAGAGGCCCAAAAATTTTTCCACATTTGTGATGCTTCAATTTCACTACGGCGGATTTTTCCTGTTTTTTTGTCAAAGCGTCCACGCGTTTCTAAGGAAAAACCGTTTTTATGGGTCGCACCAAACATTGCAACATAGTCTGAACGTTTTGCTTCTAAGCTAGAATGAATACCGGCGTTAACAAAGTCCTTTTCTGCAAAAGAATTCTTTCCTGCCAGATGAAAGGATTGTCCAATAAGACCATAAAGAGACCAATTGTCATTAAAGTTTCCAGAATATCTTAGACCTATATTGGCTCTTGTCCCACCTTCTACACGATCATAACCAGAAAATTTATTTCGTTGAAAAAGAGTGGTTGCATCAAAGACAAAGCTTTGTGCATCTTCATTCGGAAGTTGTCCGATATATTGTTCATTATTGCGTATAAAAATTTGTGCGGTTGGTTCTATAATATGTGTAGAATGAGCAGCTGTAATAAGGAAGGGATAACGTGCTTCCAATCCTGCTGTTGCTATGCCACGAATTTTTGAGCTGCGAATTGCGGATAAGGCATTGTTTTCTCTAGAAGCAGCATAATTTTCTTGTCCATTGATTGTAAGGATATCAGCCCGTAGAGAGAGAAGGGGGGTTAATATGAGGCCATTGTGCATGTTAAAGCGCTTTTTCCACTCAAGCTCATTTGTTAAACGCAAACTATTTCCAGCCATACCAGAAAGTCGTACAGTGTTGAGAGGATTTTTGTTCCAGTCGGGTGAACTGAAGTCGGCATGACGACGGTAAATTGATTGTATATTGCTATGGAAGGTAAGCTTTCCATTATAAATGGGCTCATCTGGTGTAAAAGAATAATCGATACGTGGTAGAACCCATGCTTGTTGAAAGTGACGTTCATAATGGGGATCGTTCAATATCGAATCTTGAATTTTAAAATGATAAAAACGCATGTCAAAATAGTTTTTTCCTGCAAGACCATTCAGATAGATCTGAGAAAGTTGTGTAGGATTGCTATAGTTTTCAAGCTTGTAGGCACGACTAAAATGCCGATCAGATTGTGCAAGAATATCCCATCCATAAGTCCAGTATGAATTAATACGAAAGTCCCCCTTTGTCGCCAGCATATAACGGTTTTTATGCTGTGCATCAATCGTATCCCTGTCAAATCTATGCGGTTTCATTTGATAGATATGAGCAAAGCGAATGTTATAACGGCCCATTTTAAAACGCTGACGCCATTCCCCTTCGGTTAAAAGCCCTTGTTGAGTATAAACTGTAGAAGAAAGTGTAAAATCATAATGGGGAGCGAGATTCCAGAAATAAGAATTCTTTATCCCCATACCGAGATAATCAGTATAGAAAAAATGAGGCGTAAGTAGACCGCTAGCACGCCTGACAGTTGGATCATAGAGCTCAAAATTTGGAAATTTTATAATTGGGACACCAAAAACTTCAAAACTGCTATTTTCAAACCGAATTTTTTTAACGCTATTATTCCATATAATCTTTCTGGCTTTAATTTTCCATAGAACCTCTCTATCTGGTTTATAAGAGCAAGGTTCACAGGCTGTATAGGTTGCATTTTCAAAGATTGTTACCTGATTGTTTTGGCGTATAGCATTTTGAGCGGCAAAGTGCACATTGTTGGCTGTATCAATACGCAAAGCGTTTACAAATCCCTCGCCAAGATCTTTAGTCATATCAATTTGATTAGAATAAATTTTATTCCCATCTTTTTGAGTAATTTCAACGTTTCCTTGTGCAATAAGCCGCCCTGTTTTTTGGTTGTAAATGATTTTTTGAGCCACAACTTTATTGCCGTCATATTCAACTTGGACATTCCCTTGTGCAGAAACAGTGTTTTCATCACGATTGTAGATGAGTTCATCCGCAGAGAGCAAAAGAGGGCGCTCCGAGTTTTGAATGCGACTTTGAGGAGGAGACATAGGACTTTGCGCGTATGCACAATAAGGCAATGTTCCCCCTAAAATAACCGCCATAACACTTCTAAAAGCGAGAGCACTTAATTTTGTTAAAATGATTTTCTTACGCGTTAATGCTTTCACTTAGCCATCCTCTTTATGAAGTAAAAAAGAGATTCCCAAGAATAATGCAATAACAACAGGTGTCCAAGCGGCAATAATTGGTGGAATATATCCAGCATTACCAAAAGCCTGAACGAGTACAGAAATAACATAAAGCATAAATCCAGCGATTACGCCACCAAGAATCAACGTTCTAGATTGCCCAAAACGGGTAAAATTTAAAGATACAGTTGCTGCAATGAGAGTCATTGCCACAAGTAATGCCGGTAAGGCAATCAAAGATTGCAAATACATATCAAAATTATTCGCAGAATAGCCAAATGAACGTGCGATCATAATTTTTTTAGGCAATTGGTAAAATGGAATAGTTACGGGATTCACTAAACGTTCCGTTAAAAATTCAGGTTTTAGATTGGTTTTTATTTTCAACTCGGTAAATTTTTCAGGAGGATGTCCTATTTTATAGATTGTGCCATTTGTTAAGAACCAAGCGCCATTGGTCAAGGTTGCTTTTGGGGTGTTAATCCAATTTTTGACGGTTGCGTCATCTTTGTATTGTACAAAGGTTGCATCAAGAAGAGAAAGTCCTTGATCGGTAATCAATTTAGCGCCAATGGTTGTTCTGCCTAAATCTGTACGCTGTGTTAACCAGTGGATACGCGGATTATGAAGAGATGTTAGGACATTATTATTGCGCCACTCAGTCATCATTTTTTCTGCTTGAGAAAATCCCCATGCAGCAAGTGGATTAATGAGAAAAATTGAAAATAATCCTAAAAGAAAAGCTCCAAAACAAGCAGGCATAAGAAATTGCCATGCAGAAACACCGATAGAGCGAGTAACCACAAGTTCAAGCTTTTTGTTAAGCGAGATAAGTGTTGTCATTGCAGAAAAGAGTGCAATAAAAGGGATAAGTTGTTGCATAATAAAAGGGATACGTAAAACAGAGAGGAGAAATGCATCTTTTACTGTATAATATGGAAGGGAAGGTAGCCTCCCAGAATTTTCTGTAAAATCGATTAAAAGAGCAAGGACCAAAATGCCCCCCAAAAAATAACACGTTATTTTAAGGTAACGTATAAAAAAATAGCGTCCAAGTGTCCGTCCAATCATGATATTTTATCCGGAGAATCTTGAGGTTTTTTATGTTCAAATTTGTTCACTACTTTTTGAAAAATGATTTGAAGTACCTCATTAAATTTTGCAGGGAGTCCAATTTTATGATTCGTTAAAAGTATAAAAAAGACGAATATACTTGTTCCTATAGGCGTAATATAAAGGAGAGGAATATATGCAAGATCGTTCTTTGCTTTTTCGGCGAAAAAATACCCTATCCAATAGACCAGAAAAGAAAAAGCAATCGCTAAGAAATTTGCTAAATGGCGTGCTTGTCGATGAGAGCATACATTTCCTGCCGCTGCTAATGCAATAAGTGAAAAAACGATTGGATAGAGCCATTGCGTTAGTCGGCGGTGAAACTCAGCTTTATATTGGAGCGGTTTTCGTTGATAGTAGGGATCTTTTGGGTCAGGGTTTTGTAAATAAGAAAGAGACCGATCTTTTGGATAAAGAGTAGGTTTTTTATCACTAGGAATAAACTCCCCTAGGCTAAAGGTATATGCGCTAAATTGAACGATTGAAACGCTGTTATTTTGATGGTTGACCCTTTCTATTTCACCGTTATTGAGGATTAAAAAACGACCGTTTTGATTACTTATAATGGAGGCTTTTGTTGCATAATAAAAAAGATCAGTTTTAGGGTCACGCTGATCGGCAATAAAAAGACGTTCAAGTGTTCCATTTGGATTTCGTTCGCCAATTTCTATGTAAAGATTATTGGCAAGTTTTTGAAAGCTCCCTTCACTAATGAACAGATTAATAAGATCAAAATGGGCATTTGCTAACATTTGTCGCATATGAAGACGCGCTTGAGGAACAACAAAATTAGCAATAGAAAAGGAGATACATGATGCAACAATAGCAAGAAGGAGAATAGGTTTCCAAACAGTACTTTTAGGAAAACCAGAGGCATTGATGACAGCAAGTTCTGAGTCTTGATTCATTGCTGAAAGGGTGGTTGTAACTGCGATTACTAATGCAAATGGAATGACAAGAAAAATAACAGAAGGAACTAATGAAAGTGAAAACTGCAAGACTGTGAGGAGTGTCTGTTTACTTGTTGTGAGAAAGTTTATACGTGCAAGAATTTGCACCGTCCAACTAACACCCACTGCTGCAATCATGACAGAACTAAACAAAACAAAGACACGCCTCAGGATGTAGAACTCAATAATACGCATAAAATGGAGAACACCCTCAGTCTTTAATTCGATAACAAATACTTTTACCGCTTTCGGTTAAAATGTAATAAAATTAAAAAAACACCCTTTCAGGGATTGGGCATTTTTAGCAAATAAACCATATAAAATTGCTCGTTAAATTCCCTTTAATTTTTCAACACATTATATTTTATTTTCTACGATAGTCTACAAGGAATCTAAAAAATAACTTAAAAAACTTTTTTATTAACGTTGAAAATAAAAAAGTTTTATCTTTTAAAGGGGCTCTTAAAGATACAGGCAAAAAGATAATGCATCTCAATCGAAAAAGAGGTTTATATCTTGAACCGTTTCCTTTTATATAAGGGGTATAGAAGTTTCTCTAAAAAAGATGTTAGCTTTATTGGTAAAAAGTGATGAGGATTTGAGAGGTTGGACATTCTATTCTATCATTTGACGCAGTCAACGCTAAAAGATATTTTGCCAACGCTTGTGGAGCGGGCATTGGCTCGTTTTGGTAAGGTAACCATACAATGTGTGAGTAAAGAACAACGTGATTCTATAGATATGCATTTATGGGTTTATGCTGATGAATCATTTATTGGACATGGAACAGAGTGTGATCAATATTCAAATTTTCAGCCTGTATTTCTGACTACAGGACAAGAAAATCCCAATGATTCAAAGATTCGTTTTCTCATAGAGGGAGCTGTTTGTTCGGATATTGATGTTTATCAGCGTCTTGTTGTGCTATTTGATGGTAGAAATGATGAGCAGTTGAATCTTGCTCGAGCACAGTGGAAAAAATATAAAATGGAAAATCATAATTTAACGTATTGGCAACAGACTGAAGATCGTCGTTGGGAAAAACAGCTCTAATGCGTCTCGTATCTTTTATTCTGTTTTTTATAGGGTTGGTAGGAATTGTAAATCCAGCACTTTTTATTGCGGAAGGATCAGGGGGAGGGCGTTGGGTCTTTGTTGTGATTTTTCTTTTAGGTATGCTAAAGATATGGCCTATAATTAAAAAAATGAAACGGCATGATGATGATTATTGATCGAATTTTGCTTGTTTTATGGGCTGTAATGTTGGCTTTTTTTTGCGTTTCGTGGTTAGGGACAACGCATATCCTATCAGGGATATTTGCTGTTGCTGATATGAGCAATATTGCGGATTTTTTATTTTTCTTTTTGAGTGCCTTGTTTGCGGGAATATTGTGGTGGCGTATACCACAACCCATGTCTTTTAAAATGAGACTGGCAGCATTTTTTCTGCCAGCCTTCATTTGGTTCTTCGCTATTATATTTTAGTTGGATATTTCATCATCTGTAAATCCGACAAAGCAAATCAGTGAAACAAAAGAAGCAAAAAGCAAATAATAGCCGATATAAGACGTATCAAAATGTTGCACTAAATATTCCGCAATATAAGGTGCGAGAGAAGCTCCTACGATACCAGATAAGTTGAAAGTAATAGAAGAGCCTGTGTATCGAATGGCTGTTGGGTATGGTGAAGCCAAAACAGCACCAAGAGGACTGTATATCATTCCCATGATAGACAAACCAATGACAGACATTGCAAGGACTCCTATAACTCCAGAATTTAAGAAATAAGGAATTGCGAAAGAATAGATACCGGTGATGATTGTAATCCAAATCATCAAAGTTCTCCGTCTAATACGATCAGCAAGTCTTCCAGTAATGATCGTAAAAATTCCACAGAAAATAGCACCGACAATTTCAACTTGGAGAGCTTGATAATATGACAACTGCAAATGATTTGTTGAATAGCTTAACAAATATGCAGTAACCAAGTAAAACAAAACAAATGTTCCCATACCAGAAAATATTCCAAGAAATAAGATTCGTGGACATTTTAAAAAGACATCGATGATAGGAACTTTGACACGTTCTTTACTTTCAAGATTTTTTTTGAATTGAACAGTCTCATTGATTGAAAGACGAACCCATAATCCTATAATCATAAAAACAATTGAAGCAATGAAAGGGATGCGCCATCCCCAAGCGACAAGTGCATCATGATCAAGGAAGTATAACAGACCTAAATAAACAGCAATGGATAAAAACAAACCGATAGGAACGCCCAATTGAGGAAACATTGCATACCAGCCTCGCTTTTCTGGAGGGGCATTTTCTGTTGCGAGCAAAACAGCTCCTCCCCATTCTCCTCCTAATCCCATTCCTTGTCCAATACGGCACAAGGTTAAGAGGAAAGGGGCAAACCACCCAGCGGTTTCATATGTGGGAAGAAAACCAATAATGACTGTTGAAAGCCCCATTGTGAGAAGAGAGGCGATAAGTGTTGCTTTTCTTCCAATTTTATCTCCAAAATGTCCAAAGATGATCGATCCAAAGGGCCGAGAAAAAAAAGCCGCTCCAAAGATCAGAAAAGATTGTAAAATGGCAATCTGATCATTTTGTGTTGGAAAAAACACATGAGGAAATATGAGCGCTGCGGCGGTGGCAAAGACATAGAAATCAAAGAATTCAATTGTTGGGCCAATAAGGCTTGCAAACAAAATGCGACGAGGGGAATTTCTGTTGCTTGTACCTTGCATTTCTAAGTTTATAGACATGAATAGAATGTCCCTTTCAGTATATGACAAATCAAATATGAATTAATCAACTATAATTATAAAAATTTCAAATCAGTGTCGAGTCGATATTATGATGTTTCTAATATATTCGAACAACGATGATGGACTGATGAATATCAATAAGTGTTTTTGGGATTATCAAAATTGAAGTGAATAGAGAAACTATTTTAAATGCTGTAGAAATGAAAATATGGGGACATAAAAGCTTCCCCCTCATTCACAGTGCTGTTTCCTTTAAAATTTAACCATTTTTATCTATTGAGGATCAATCTTCTTCGTAGATTAGTGTTTCAAAAATATTGAAATTTTTTTTATGAATATAATTATAACACTTTTTAAGCGTATATATTAAAAATTAAATTTTTTAGTTGTGTATGCATTTTAAAAACACATGGTGTATATTTGATCTGTCAGAGCTTAATCATCGAATGCTTTATTATCTTAAAAAATAGGAGGTTGAGCCATTACAGAATGTTGTTTTGGTCTATGCACTTTTTTCTAAATGGGGGATTTAAATTTGGAATGATGGAATGTGGATAATGCAACGCAAAATGAAATTAAGTTTTTATGCGTTAATGACCAGTAGTTTTTTTATCAAGATTGCGAATGCAGATGGCGTAGCAACATTAAAAGAAAAGCTATTAACACCAGTAGGCATCAATGAACATCTAGAAGAGACAAGAGAATTGTTCTCAAAAGTGAGGGGATTAAAAGAGAAAAAAGAGGGGGCAAAAATCATAGTGCATGAAAAGAGGATAGAAGGAAGGAAGTCTTCAGAAGAAGAAAGGAAGGGGGCAGACAACCTGTTCTTTGAAGTTCTCACAAATTCAGTCATAAGCGATGGTGCTACGATTTATATTACCAACCGTGACTCTGAATCTTCTGGTGAAAAAGTAAATAGCTTTAGTTATGAAGATGCAGGCTATTCCATCAACAATACGGTTCAGGAGGGTGGAAAACTCTACATTGGTGCAGCAAGTGTTAGTCGGGATACGACAATTGAGCATGGGGGGATTGAGTTGGTCCAAAATCTAAGTACTTCAGAATATGCCACGGTTAAAAAAGGGGGTAAACAAATTGTTGAAAGTGGTGCAAATGCTGAAGGAGCTCAAATTCTTGGTGGTGAGCAGATTATTTTTGGTAAGGGAGTCCTTGGAGATAGTTTGTTGCGTAAAGACAAGGAAAGTAGTGCTTATGGTACTGAAATTTATGCTGCAGATGGAATGCCAGGAATACAAAGTGTCTATAGTGGGGGGATGGCTGTTGACACAAGGGTTAGGAAAGGAGGCGTCCAGAATCTTGATGGTCAAGAAAATTTTAATAACAGCTTTTCAGAAGATACTGATACAGCCGATACAGAAGATGAGGATTTTACAATCAATGAGGGAGCTTTTGCACTGAGTACCGAACTTTTTAAAAATGGGATGCAGAATATCTATGCAGGAGGGAATGCGAGTGAAGTTATTTTATATGATAGAGCTACTCAAAAGATATATGATTCTGGATACGCGGACGATTTAACAATTAACCATCAAGCACAGTCATGGGTTTTTGCTGGTGCAATATTAGATAAGGATACAAATATTCATGATTTTGGCAGCCTCTATCTTTATGCTGGGAATGATGAAGCTGTTACGGAAGTAGAAAATCTAATTTTAAATGGAGAAGATACCAAACTCTACATTATTGCTCCTGAAAATAACGGCACAAAACCTCAGGTTAATATCCAGAAGTTAAGAGGAAATGGGAGAGTTGTTTTTACCTCTTTAGGAGCTCATAAGCATTACTCTGAGCTTAATATCGGGGAGTTTTCAGGTTCTTTACATTTCGATTTCAATGTTGATTTTGCCAAGCACTTTAGTGATTATCTTGTCATTAAAGAAAGGAGCTCTGGTTTCCACACCATAAGTGTGACGGATTCTGGGCGTTAAATGACAAATTCTTCTCACAAAAAGCTTAAATTAATTTCTGATCACAGTGGAGATGCGCGTTTTACTCTGACAAACACTTTTGGTGAAAAAATCGAAACGATTGATGCTGGAACCTATAGGTATCGTTTGAAACATAGAAACGATAAAGGCACCGGTAAAATTTGGTATTTAGATGCGAATTATGCTCTTGATGAGACAAATATCTCTTTATTTACTGATTTTAGCTTGCAACCATCTACTATGGCTTCATTATCGCGTGATCTCACAGAATTGACTATTGAAAAGGGAATGATTGTTACGATTGCTGATCCTAGCTTTGACATGAGCAGCACAAAAGTTAAGAGTAATGGAGAAACTTCAATTAGTAATACAGTTAAAGATGGTGGAAAGCTCTCTGTTTATAGCGGTGGTTTTAGCTTGTATACGACAATTCAAAGAGGCGGGATTGAGCATATTAAAACACAGGGTCTTTCTCAGGATAGTGCAGTTCATAAAGGTGGACAACAAAGGATTGAAGAGGGGGGAAAAGCAGAAGGGGCTAACATTTATGGTGGTGAGCAGTTTGTTTCAGGAAAATCTAATATTCAAGGGGTGATGGTAAGGAGCAGCGCCTATGACAGCGTCATTTCTGGTGAAAATGGGATGCGAGGATATCAGAATGTGTATGATGATGGAGAGGTTTTTCGTACAAAGATCATGGAAGGAGGGGTACAAAATCTTTATGTAGAAGGGGATCTAGACAGTTATAGCAGTTTTGCATCTAATATAGAGGTTTTTTCTGGTGGAGAGCAACACGTTTTAGCAGGGGGAATAGCTATTGGCGTTCTTTTACAAGGGAGTGCTTTTCAGAAAATAGATTTAGGGGGCTATGTAAAAGATTTAATCATTAAGGATCAAGCACAATCGTGGTTACATCCTGGTGCAACATTAGAGGGAAGCACCATGATTCATGATTCTGGGCGAATTTATCTTTATGCTGGTGCTGATCAATCTCGTACTGAAGTCGAAAAAATTGTTTTAAATGGCAGAGATACAAGATTGTACGCTATTGCTTCTGGTATGGACAATAAAAGTTCTTTAATTGAGAACTTAAGTGGTGATGGCAGTGTTATTTTTATGTCTACCGTATTTAATCCACATTACTCTCGACTTGAGGTCGATAATCTATCAGGGAATTTACATTTTAGATTAAATACCGATTTTGAGGAACAGCGCGGTGATTATCTCCTTATCAAAAAGGGGGAAGGACATCACACCATCAGCGTGATTGATTCTGGTATTGAAATTTCCGATTCTTTTCTACAAAACAATAAGTTAGTTTTAGAGCTTGATTTAATTCATGAACAAAACGGAAATGCGCATTTTACTCTGACAGATTTTTCTGGTGAAAAGACGAGTACGATTGATGGTGGAGCTTACCTATATGATCTAAAGACGAAAGATCATAACGGTGGAAAGATTTGGTATTTAGCACCGTTGGAAACAACTTCTATTCCTGTAATCCACGCATCTAATACGGAGCCGTCTATAAATAAGCTTCCTGAAAAAGAAGAAAATATAACGTCGTCGCAAGATGTTAATATTAATTTTGGTCCATATTCTGATGTCATTAATTTCAGTATTCGTGAGGGGGGAGGCATTTTACAAAGCTTTTTACTTGATGATGACAGGATAGTTTATATCTCTGATGATGGAGAGCAAGGTGCTCTTAAGCAATCTATTAACGCTACAGTTGAGGGATCTGGAAGACTTTATGTTGAGGCTGGTGGTTTTGTTAAGAATACAACAATTGAAAATGGCGGTTCTGAGATTATTGGAGAACAAGGAATCTCGGAGTCTACGATTATTTACGAGGGTGGGCAACAAAAGGTAGAAGGAGGAGGAACAGCATTGAGAGCTGAAATTTATGGTGGGGAGCAGCTTGTTTTTGGAGAAGGTTATGTCAATGGGGGAATTGAGGGAAGCAGCGTTTATAACACGACAGTTTATGGTCAAGGGGACACACTGGGACAGCAGAATGTGTATGATGATGGAATGGCTGTGGGAACAAAAGTGATGAGTGGAGGAATACAAACTCTTTCTAAATGGTTTCCTTATGATAATAACTTTGCAGAAAAAGCCGGTGGTTTAGCCATAAATACTGAAGTTTTCGCAGGTGGTGTACAAAGGGTATTAGCAGGTGGTGAAGCAAATACAGTGACTTTACACCGTCATGCTGCTCAAGAAGTTCATGTTGGGGGCATTGTAAAAAATCTAATAATTAAAGAGGGAGCCAATTCATGGGTCTTTGCTGGTGCGATGTTAGGAGGAGAAATAACGGTTCAGGATTTGGGACAACTCCATCTTGATGCTGGAGATGATAGTCAGCAAACTAAAGCAGAAAATATCAATCTAAATGGAGAAGAAGCTCAATTATACTCCATTGCTCGTGAATTTGATGACAAGAGTACACACATTCAGCAGTTAAGCGGTGTAGGAAAAGTCATTTTTACTTCTTCTGAAGACGATTTGTATTACTCCAAGCTTTATGTTGATGACCTTTCGGGAAGTCTCCATTTCGATTTTAATGTCAGTCTTGCAGAAGGAAAAGGTGATTACCTTTTTATTGAGAATGGGAGTGGTTTTCACACAATAAGTGTGTTTGATTCTGGTATTGAAATTGTTGATCCTTCTTCAACAGAACTTGATTTAATTTTGGATCAAAGTGGAGGCGCTTCTTTTACTCTACAAAGTTTTTCTGGTGCAAAAATTGGAATGGTTGATGGTGGAACTTATACCTATGGCTTAAAACACAAAATTATTGAGAATGAAGAGGAAAAAGTTTGGTATTTATCTGCAGTTTACATGGATAATGCGCCAAGAGGGCAACGGAGGAGAAGCAGATCTGCACGGCATTTAAGTCAAAATCAACCGGCTTCTTCTCTTTCAACTCTGACCAATACACAAGAGCATGCGATTAAATTACCTCGTCAAAGAGAAAACCGCCGAAATTCGAATTCAAAATCCTCAACTTCTGTTTCTTCAATTGTTTCAAATCTGGGAAGTCAAATGATTAAAGGAGCACTTCCATCAGGTTCTCATCTTCTTTCTGCTGACAAACAACAGATGGCTGTTTCAGAATCGTCTCAATATTTAGCGGATCAAATGATTTTGCGTCCAAGCAATCAGAAACAATCTTCTACACAATTGGGGGAGACGCTTTCAGGTTCTCAGTTTTTAACCACGCCTTCTACAGATGCGGTATTGTCCATGTCTGTCGCTCCAGCGATGGTGTTTCACAATGAAATGCAAAGCGTGCGTGCGGGAAGAGGAATTCTAGGTCACAGTAAAAAGAATACGGCTTTATGGAGCTATGCGATTAAATCGAAAGAAAGCATTGCGACAGAGCATATAGATTTTAAGCTCGATCAGACAGGGATCGTTTTAGGGATCAATGGTTTAAGTGAGTGGGAAAATGGAGGGTTTTATATAGGTGGTTTTGGCAGTTATGACCACGTACGCGTTGCGCATGCTCGGGGAGGTACCAGCGGTATCAATAGTTATGGCATTGGCGCTTATGTTTCTTATTTGGATCATCGTGGATGGTATCTGGATGTTCTTTTAAAATATAATCATTATCAAAATACGCTGAAGGCGGTTTCCACGAATGGTTTAGGGATTGAAGGCAGTTATAGGCAATGGGCGATTGGGTCCTCCTTTGAAGCGGGTTATCGACTTCAGATGTCCAAGAGTAGTTGGTTACAGCCTTATGGACAATTTACTTGGTTGCAAGTTGAGGGAAAAGAAATCAAGTTATCGAATGGCATGACGGGGAATATGCATCCCTTCACTTCATTGCGCAGTGAGATTGGTTTATCTTTAGGGTATGAATTTGGCTCTGGCGTGGCTTCTTCCTCACAGGCATATATTACAGCAGCATGGATGCGTGAGAATAAAGATGACAATCAAACGGTGATTAATGAACGCCATGCATTTACGAGCGATTTATCAGGTAATGCGGGTAAATTAGGGATAGGTTTGAGCAGTTTTGTGAGTGAGAAGTTAAAGTTATATGGTGAGGCCCATTATGTTAAAGGGCGTAAAACAAAACAATCTCTTCAGGGCATTTTAGGGGTACGCTATAGTTTCTAATTATAGGAGTATAATAATCTTTGAAGGTATAATCATTTTTAAAAGTTTTTAATAAAGCGTAAATAACTTTTCACAGCCTACAGACTCGCTTTTCATGACAGATTGTACACTCTCTTTGTATATTATAGTTTATGATATGTTACTTTTTTCTTTGATGAAAAAACTTTGAAGAAATATAGGAATTTCCTTATATTTTTGGTCAAAAACGCATTGAAAAGATGGTAAAGAACAGTTCTTTGAGTGACGTGATGGGGATTCTCAGAAGAATTATTACAATCTAAGGTTGAAAATATATTTTGTAGAGCTAGTTACGTTTGGTGTCTATGCAGGCGTAAAGAGGGGGGAGGATATGGCCACACAATATAAATGGAAACGCAATTTTTGGGTACTCATGTTGAGCAGTTGTTTTGTACAGGCTGCTGCAGCAAGTGAGGGGGGGATACCGCTTTTTTGTCAATCTTCAAGTTATGAAAATGATCAAATATTTCAGGATCAATATAATGAAGATATGAAAACAGGAAGATGCATCCTTGGAGCATCGAATGATCTCATTGTAAGAAGATACAATGAATTAGGCTTTTTAAAAAAGCCTAGCAATTTTACTCTTGTTAAGGGTGCTAGAATATTTGCGAGCCAGCAGGAGCTTGAGAGCAATCATCGCGATAATGTTGGAGATAATGTGCGAGCACAAAATACTGCGTTTCTTAAAAAACCTGAGCTTATCTTCATTAAAGATGGGGCACTTCTTGAAAATTATGTCCTTGATCATGAAGGTAAAGCATACATTTCAAATGATGGTGAAATTGATAGTCCAGGACGGTCTATCGATAATACGATAAGGAATGGTGCGGAGCTTTATGTGTATGCAGGAGGTCTCAGTGAGAATAGTAAAATCGAACATGGTGGAATTGAGAATGTTCAGGCTTTAAAGGGAAAACAAGGCTTTTCGAAAAATGCTGTCGTTAAAGAAGGCGGACAGCAAAGTGTTGGAAATGGAGGAAAAGTAGAGGAGACTAAAATTTATGGTGGGGAGCAGCTTGTTTTCGGGGAGGGGGATGTTGGAGGAGAGCTTAAAGGGAGTAGCGCTTCTCATACAATCATTTATGGACAAGAGGAAACATTAGGTCAGCAAAAAGTATATGACGGGGGTAAAGTTTGGAATACAAAAGTTATGCGAGGGGGCATCCAAGAGGTTGGAAAAAAGTCTGAAGGTGCAAAAAATGGTGGTTTCGCATTTGATACAGAAGTTTTTGCTGGTGGTAAACAGCGTATCTTAAAAGGCGGTCGGGCCATTGGAGTTACTTTAAATGAGAGCGCTATTCAGGAAATATATACGGATGGATCTGTAAAAAATCTAACAATGAATGATGAAACAAAATCATGGGTACATGCTGGAGCGACATTAGAAGGCAAGACACAGGTAAATCATTCTGGGCAGATTCATCTTTATGCTGGGAATGAACAACATCGTACCACAGTAGAAGATATTCTTTTAAATGGAAAAGAGACAAAACTGTATTTACTCACAGATGAGTCTGATGGAAAAAGCTCTTTGATACAAAAATTAAGTGGTGAGGGGAGTGTTATTTTTGCATTTACGGGTTCTGATCCCTATTATTCCCAGCTGCATGTGAATAATCTTTCAGGAAGTTTACATTTCGCATTCAATACCACGATTGCTCAAAACCGTGGAGATTATCTCTTCGTTGAGAAAGGCGCAGGGAATCATACGATAAGTGTTGCTGATTCTGGTGTTGAAATTACGGATCCTTTTTCAGATAAGCGTGATTTAATTACGGATCAAAGTGGTGGAGCGCATTTTACGCTGACAGATCTTAAGGGTGAAAATATTAACGCCCTTGATGGTGGAACTTATATGTATGGTCTGAAAGAAAGAAAAGATGAAAATGGAAAAGTTTGGTTTTTATCTGCAGACCGTCTCAGTGGACCGGAAAACTCTATTCCAGATCCTACAAATCCGTTCATTCCTGGTGGAACATTAACCACTCCTTCTACGGATGCAGTGTTAACGTTGTCCGTCGTCCCTGGACTTATTTTTAACAATGAATTGCAAATTGTACGGAATGGTAGAAAAATTTGGAACAGAAATAGAAAAGATATCGAGCTATGGACTTATGGGATTAAGAGCAGAGAACGCATTGCGACAGGCCATACACACTTTAAGCTTGGGCAGACAGGTTTAGTCTTTGGTGCTGATCAGTTGAATGAATTAAAGCATGGAGAATTATATGTTGGTGGTTTTGGTAGTTATGATCAAGCACGTGTTTCTCATGCACGAGGGGGGAATAGTGATTTAAGCTCCTATAGCATTGGAACTTACGCAACTTATTTTGATCACCGTGGATGGTATATGGATGGTGTTTTGAAATATAATTATTATAAAGATAATTTGAAAGCCATCTCAACGAATGGTTTAGCGATTCAAAGTCATTACAATCAATGGGCAATCGGTGGATCATTTGAAATTGGTTGTTATTTTGAACCAGCGCAAAATACTTGGATGCAGCCTTATATCAAGCTAACAGGTCTACAGGTTGAAGGTAAAAAAATAAAACTTTCCAATGGAATGGTCGGTGATCTAAGTCCATTGATTTCATTCCGTAGTGAAGTTGGATTAACGGCAGGACATGAATTCTTTGTGAATTTAGAAACTTCATTGACAGCTTATATAATGGCAGCTTGGTTACGTGAGAATATAAATGATAATCATGCGACAATTAATAACCAGCATAAATTTATCACAGACTTATCGGGTAGTGCGGGTAAATTGGGAATTGGTTTAAACAGTTCGGTCAATGATAACCTAACACTTTATGCGGAAGCATATTATCTAAAAGGACATAAGATTAAAAATGCTCTTCAAGGTATTTTAGGATTACGCTATAGTTTCTAAATACACCTTTATATGGCTGATTAACTACAACCTTAAACAGATAACGCTTCACGATGTCTTTTTGAGAGTATAGAGACCTTTTCAAACAGTAAGGATACCTTTATACTCTCTTTAAAGGCAAGGTATTAATTTATTCATTGTTTTGCATATTGAATGAGAGTTCTGAATATCGTGGGATTTTCTTATTCCAAATCTGCTCCATTTTGAATCAATCAAAATCACTTTCTCGCATGTCACAAGCGGGGAAGAGTTGTGTGGAGTGAAATTGTTCAAGAAAGGACTTGCCTCTTATAAACCGCCTCAAGTGCCAAGGAATGTGCAACATTTTAAGGCTGGGAAAATGTGTGATGATGTGGGATTTCTTCACCATAAGCATAAAGATGGAGGTCTTTAATGGATTTATTATACTATTCATTATCGACGTTGGGAAAATGGGCTTGGGTATATTGAGAGATGTTTCTTTAAAACAAACCTGTGAATGTGCAATTCAAGGGCGCTCTGTTTTGCATAAGGGATGTGATCCCATTAAAGGGCAGGGGCATTTTTTTCATCCATAATCTCAAATACGCAAATTATTCCTTGAATTCAAGGAAACAATTTGAATTTTATTCAGTTTTTCTGCCTTCAGTTAGCGTTTTTTAGTGGTTTATAGATACACAACTAAAAATTGTTTAAATTAAAAAACACACTAAAAAATTGCATTTAGACATAAATAAAACACATTATGATACAATCTAAAATCCGCTGCTTACGTAGCCACGGGGTATTTTTCTAAATAATTAAGAGTGGAGTGTGGATAATGCGGTATAAATACAAGTTAAGTTTTTCAGTATTGATGATCAGTAGTTTTCTTGTGCAATCTGCAAGTGCAGTTGAGAGCAGGAATGGAGAACTAAAAAGATTAGAAACTATGGCACCTGGAGGGACAGTACCAAAAGGTTCAGCACTGGTTACAAATATGTCGCCTAGCACTAATATTAAAATTGAGAATGGCAGTGTTGAGATTGTTGAGAATGGAGCAACTTCTATAGGATCTATTATTAAAAAAGGAGCAATGCAAATCGTTACACGTGGAGGAACCGCAATGAATGCTAAAGTTATTGGAGGTCAGCAGTTTATTCACGAAGAAAAAGGTATTGATCTCACAAGTGTGGTGAGAAAAAGTAGTGCATATGAAGCTACAGTTTCTGGTAGTGGTGAAGCAGTAGGACAACAGAATGTGTATGATGGGGCATGGGTTTGGAATACAAAAGTGGGAAAAGACGGAGAACAAAATCTTTATATGGGGAGTAGAAAAGATGGTGGAAAATCAAAGGATACCGAGGTTTCGTGGAATGGTAGACAGCATGTCTTAGCAGGAGGAGAGGCCCATGGGACTACTTTGAAGGATCAGGCTATTCAAGTTGTCTATCCTCATGGGTTAGTGGATAGTTTAACAATTACGGGTTTTGCCAAATCGTGGCTCCATGTTAATGCAAAAGATGTCACTGGAGAAGTAAGAGTCAATGGTGCGGGAGAACTTTATTTGTTTGCTGGTGATAGGACAAATCATACTACTAGGAAAAATATTCCTATAAAGGATAGACCTGACGAAATAATATTTGGGGTTGGTGAACGAAATATAGGAGAAAAACCACAGATTAAAATTGAAGATTTAGGGGGAGAGGATGGGACTGTTATTTTTTCTTCTATTCCGTATGATCCACGTCATATTTCACTTTATGTTGGAAAACTTTCAGGAAATTTGCATTTTCGATTTAATATGAGTGCAACATGGAATGCAAGTGATTATTTGTCAATTGGTGAGGGCACAGGTGACCACAAAATAAGCGTTCCAGATTCTGGTCGTGAAATTACAGGCCCTCTCACACAAAGGAATAGTTTTGTTAGCGGAATCAATTTAATTACCGATAGAAGCCAAGGTGAAGGAGCTAATTTTACCTTGGCAGATCTTTCGGGGAAAGACATTACAGCTGTTGATGGTGGAACCTATCAGTATCAATTGCTGAAGAGAGGTAGATGTGCTGACTCTAGTGGTAGTACTACAATTTGGTATTTAGGTATAGCTTCTGAGGGCACAGAACGTTCTAATTCTGAAGAACCGTGTGTAAACAAAAAAACGAAGGCTCCTGTTGCATTATCTGTTGATATAGGAACACAGTCTGATCAGGGCTCTTCTTCTGGAAAAAAAAATACTGGTTCTCAGAATCCTCCTAGAAAACAGCTACCCAAGAAACGGCCTCCACGCCATTTAAGAGAAACCCAGAATGTCTCTAGTGTTTCGGTATCTTCCTCTCAAGAAAATCAGACTCGTGTGGTGTTCCCACCAGCACCTCCATCAGGTTTTCATCTTCTTTCTGGTGACAAACAACAGGCATCTGTTTCAGAATCGTCTCAATATTTAGCGGATCAAATGATTTTGCGTCCAAGTAATCATAAACAATCTTCTACACAATTGGGGGAGACGCTTTCAGGTTCTCAGTTTTTAACCACACCTTCTACAGATGCGGTATTGTCCATGTCTGTCGCTCCAGCGATGGTGTTTCACAATGAAATGCAAAGCGTGCGTGCGGGAAGAGGAATTCTAGGTCACAGTAAAAAGAATACGGCTTTATGGAGCTATGCGATTAAATCGAAAGAAAGCATTGCGACAGAGCATATAGATTTTAAGCTCGATCAGACAGGGATCGTTTTAGGGATCAATGGCTTAAGTGAGTGGGAAAATGGAGGGTTTTATATAGGTGGTTTTGGCAGTTATGACCACGCCCGCGTTGCGCATGCTCGGGGAGGTACCAGCGGTATCAATAGTTATGGCATTGGGGCTTATATCACTTATCTGGATCATCGTGGATGGTATCTGGATGTTCTTTTAAAATATAATCATTATCAAAATACGCTGAAGGCGGTTTCCACGAATGGTTTAGGGATTGAAGGCAGTTATAGGCAATGGGCGGTGGGAACCTCCTTTGAAGCAGGTTATCGACTTCAGACGTCCAAGAGTAGTTGGTTACAGCCTTATGGACAATTTACTTGGTTGCAAGTTGAAGGAAAAGAAATCAAGTTATCGAATGACATGACGGGGAATATGCATCCCTTCACTTCATTGCGCAGTGAGATTGGTTTATCTTTAGGGTATGAATTTGGCTCTGGCATGGCTTCTTCCTCACAGGCGTATATTACAGCAGCATGGATGCGTGAGAATAAAGATGACAATCAAACGGTGATTAATGAACGCCATGCATTTACGAGCGATTTATCAGGTAATGCGGGTAAATTAGGGATAGGTTTGAGCAGTTTTGTGAGTGAGAAGTTAAAGTTATATGGTGAGGCCCATTATGTTAAAGGGCGTAAAACAAAACAGTCTCTTCAGGGCATTTTAGGGGTACGCTATAGTTTCTAATTATAAAGGTAGTTTTTGATTGGTCTTAGTGAATGAGAGAATTTTCAAATTTAGACCTGAAGTGTCTAGATCCGTCTTTTTTTTTTAAAGAAGAAGGTTTTCATAAAAGGTATTTATTTTTACGTGTTGGTTTTTTCTTATAGTGTTTATCGCTTAAATGGTAATTTTGATGGGAAGCATTTAGGAGTACAATAAGGAGTTCAACATTTACTGAGAGGCGGGTGTGATCTTATGATGGGAGGGGGAATTATAGCTGTATCTATTTTTATTGAAGTCTTCTTTACAATCCATTCTATGTTTTTGAGAATTTGTGTAGATTTTTGCAAAGTCACTTGGCAAAGGACTGTCTGCTCGCTATAGAAACAGTCAGAGAATGTTATCAATGAAATAAAGGTGAGTAAATGGCTTTAGAGCGTACTTTTTCGATGATTAAACCAGATGCAACACGTCGTAATTTGACAGGCGCAATTACCAAAATGCTTGAGGATGCAGGCTTGCGTGTTATTGCCTCTAAACGTGTGTGGATGAGCAAGCGTGAGGCTGAAAGTTTTTATGCTGTTCATAAAGAACGCCCTTTTTTTAGCGAATTGGTTGAATTTATGTCTTCTGGTCCAACAATTGTACAGGTTTTGGAAGGAGAAAATGCAATAGCTAAAAACCGTGAAATGATGGGGGCTACAAATCCTAGTGACGCAGAAGAAGGGACAATTCGTAAGGTTCATGCTTTGTCGATTGGTGAAAATTCTGTCCATGGATCCGATAGTGCTGAAACGGCAAAAACAGAAATCACTTTTTGGTTTTCTGAGAGAGAAATTGTTGGTTAATAAAAGCGTAAATAAGAAGCAAAAACCCAGAACACTATGTTTTGGATTTTTGCTTACAAGATTATAGATCTCTTTGATAGATATGGAGATGCATCGTTTTTTTCGTTTTTAATATTGCAACTGTTTTTGTGGGGAGATAAAGCCTATTAATTCTTTTCTTGAATGTCTTTTATCTGGACACCAACTTTGTTTGTGATGGGCAAAAGGAATGTTTTAATTGATTGATCATCAATAGATTTGAAATAAGTAGATTTATGGATATTTTTTCTTGTTTAAGGTGCATAAAAATAGATTATCATTATAAATCAAGAGACAATTTCATGAGATGACATGTTTTAAACCTGCGCGAAAATAATCCCACCCTGTCCACAATGTCAGAAGGGCGGCAATCCACAGCATAGTAATGCCAAATTCCACTGTATAAGGGAAAACTTTATTACCCGCTGGTCCTGCTAAAAGAAAGATAATAGCGATCATTTGGACAAAAGTTTTCCACTTTGCAAGACGAGAGACCGGAACGCTCACTTTTAATTCAGCTAAATATTCACGTAATCCTGATACAAGAATTTCTCGGCAAAGAATGATAATGGCTGCCCATAAAGTCCATCCAGCGATGGTACTGTCTGCGGCAAGCAAGAGCAAGCACGCAGAGACGAGAAGTTTATCGGCAATTGGATCTAACATGCGACCAATATTGGATGTTTGTTCCCAAATACGGGCAAGATAACCATCAAGAAAATCAGTAATAGATGCAATGATAAAAATGGAAACGGCAATCCAGCGTGCGATATCACTTGATTGTAGGCGTCCTTCTACAAAAAAACACGCAACAACCATTGGGACTGCAACAATTCGTGCATAAGTTAAAAGATTTGGAAAAGAAAAAGTATGATTTTTCATAGAGTCATTTTCAATTCTTGTGAAGAAGAACATATTTCCCGAAAGTAACAAGGCTAAGGTTGTGAAACAAGCCTATTTTTCATGAAAATGGTTATGAATTTTTTGTGCGATTGCAAGAGAGATTCCTGTCACTTTTTTCAAGTCTTCAAGGGAGGCACCAGCAACAGCCTTGGCACTTCCAAAATGATAAAGCAATGCACGTTTTCTTGACGGACCGATATTTTCGATTTCATCAAGTGGATTTTTAAATGTTGCTTTTTTTCGTTTTATTCTATGCGCGCCAATGGCAAAACGGTGTGCTTCATCACGCAGACGTTGCAAAAAATAGAGGATAGGATCACGGGGGGGAAGTGTAAAAGGAGGGGTACCTTTTATAAAAAACCGTTCACGTCCTGCATGACGGTCAACACCTTTGGCAATTCCAACAACGGTAATCAGGTTATTCAATTGTAATTCAGCAAGTATTGTATGCACACTGTTGATTTGTCCTTCACCACCATCGATTAAGATAAGATCAGGCCAAAAGGGAAAAAGATCATTTTCTTGATCTTGTCTGTCATGACTTTTATTGGGCAAATCATGCTCTTTGATAAGGCGTGAAAATCTTCGTTTAATCACTTCTTTCATCATGCCAAAATCATCACCAGGCGTGATATCTGTTGAGCGAATATTGAATTTGCGATATTGATTTTTAACAAATCCCATTTGACCAGCAACAATCATAGCCCCTACAGAATTTGTTCCCATAATATGAGAATTGTCGTAGACTTCTATACGGCGTGGAGGAAAAGGCAGTTGGAATGTTTCAGCGAGCCCCTGAAGTAGTTTTGTATGGGTAGCTGTTTCAGCGAGCTTATGTTCAAGTGCTTCATGAGCATTGAGATAGGCGTGATTAACAAGTGTTTTTCGTTCACCTTGCTTGGGTAAAGAGAGAGACACTTTGTGATTTGCTTTGAGACTCAATGCTTCTGTAAGAAGTGTTTTTTCTTCAATTTCTTCAGACAAAAGGATGCTTTTGGGAAGAGGTTTGTCATCGTAAAATTGGGCAAGAAAACTCGCTAAAATTTCATTACGGGAAAAAGAGGGATCTGCTTTAGGAAAATAGGCACGGTTTCCCCAATTTTGCCCCATGCGAAAAAAGAACACTTGAATACAAGTCATTCCTTCCTTTTGAGCAATTGCAAAGATATCCGCTTCTTTTATTGTTTGAGGATTAATACCTTGATGACTTTGTATGTGAGAAAGGGCTGATAAGCGATCACGATAGGAAGCTGCTTGTTCAAAATCAAGATTTTCTGCGGCTTTATGCATAGCTTGAACCATATCATTTTTAACAGATTGATCTTTTCCCGAAAGAAACGCTTTTGCGTCTCTCACCAGTTCTTTATAATCACTCTCACTAATTTCATGGGTACAAGGTGCGGAACATCGCTTAATTTGATAAAGCAAACAGGGGCGCGTACGGTTTTCAAAAATTGTATCGGTACAGGTTCGTAATAAAAAAGCGCGTTGTAAAACATGAATTGTTTGTGTCACCGCACCAGCAGAAGCAAAAGGCCCAAAATAATGAGCTTTTTGTGTTCGGGCACCACGATGTTTATAAAGTGCAGGTGCTCGATGATCATTTGTAATCATGATATAAGGGAAGCTTTTATCATCACGGAGTAATACATTAAAATGTGGATGCAATCTTTTGATGAGATTGGCTTCTAAAAGGAGTGCTTCTGTTTCTGTATGGGTAACGATAAATTCCATATGATATGTTGCACGAATCATACGGGTAATACGATTATTGTGTCCTTTTTCACGTGCATAGTTTGAAACACGTTTTTTAAGATTACGAGCTTTGCCAACGTAAAGAATATCACCATTTTCACCAATCATTCTGTAAACTCCTGGCTTATGCGGAAGGTGTTTAACAAATTCTTGTATGAATTTAACACCTTGGAATTGATTTTTCTCATTGCTTTGATTGGCATTGTTCCATGTAAGGTTAGAGAGAAAAGAAAGCTTTTCTCGTTCATTTTGCGGACAATTTGTATTATTTTTTAGGATCATTCCGTTTATCAAGAAATGCTTTTTGTTTAACGTATGAAATATTCTTTTTTATTTAATAACGATTATCTATGTCTTTAATAATTTTTGTCCATCAATAACATATTATAGCATAAAAGTGTAATTTTAGAGTGCTTATCTTTCATAAAAAATATGAGAGTTGTTTATTTAAGACAGCTTTATGAACGCGCCAATTGTTTCATTAAAAATGATTAGAAGAGGAAATCCATAATGATAAGAGGAGACATTTTCTAAAAGAAAAAATAATAAAGAAGCAAAATATTGATTTATAAAGATAATTTATTATTGTTGACATTAAATTAAATTCCTGAAAAGCGTATGATTCTCTCACTTCAAACCGATGTCTTTTGTATGTTACAAGCGGAGAGAGCCGAGTGGAGTGAAACTATACAAGAAAAGATTAAACATCCCTTTTATAAGGCGTAAGAATGGAGGTGCTCAATAGCTTTATTGTTCTATAATTCACATAATCATTATAAGCTTATCATTATTATATTATATGTTGATATTATCTAAAAAAATAATAGAGATTTACTGCCTTTGTAACTTATAAAAGGGTGTTTTTAGAGAAAAACATAAGAGCAAAGTCTAATTTAGATGTTCTTTTTGAAGCCATTTGTACGTTATTTGAGCATTTTCATCTTGTCCAAGACGGTTGATAAGAAAGGGGCTGAGCTTTTTAATTTCGTTTTCCAAAAGATAGGGAGGGTTGATAATAACCATTCCACTTCCATTCATTGTTGGTGGACTTGATTTTTTTCGGATACGCATTTCAAGCTGTAAAATTTTAGGAATTCCTGTTTGATAAAGCGCATGAAGAAAACTTTCAATTTCTTTGTCATGTTTAACAGGATACCATAAAGCGTAGATCCCTCCAGAAAAACGGCGATAGGCTTTCATTAATCCCTCAATAAGGCGGGAAAATTCTCCAGTTTTTTCAAAGGGAGGGTCCACAAGGATAAACCCGCGTTTTTCTTTTGGTGGTAAATGAGCATTTAAGGAAAGCCAACCATCCAAATGCAGAACTTTCGTTTGATAATCGCCAGCAAAATTTTTTGCTAAAATATGATAATCTTCATTGTGCAATTCTATTGCGGTGAGGCGATCTTGTTTCCGTAATAATTGACGAATAAGAACAGGAGACCCAGGATAAAATACAATTTCTTTTTCTCCTTTATTGAGGGTGTCAATGATATCACACCATGGATAAAGAAGTTCTCTTAAATCTTCAGGGATCGGCGTTGAAAAAATTCGTTGCACACCTTCGCGCCATTCTCCTGTTTTATAGGCTTCTAAAGAAGAGAGGTCATAAATACCAATACCAGCATGCGTGTCTATAACGCGAAAAGCTTTTTCTTTGCGTTTAAGATACTCTACAATACGCATGACAATAATGTGTTTAAAAACATCAGCAAAATTGCCAGCATGGTAAATATGCCGATAATTCATAGGAAAAACTCTATCATATGGATAACTGTATCAGGTTATTAGCATAGAATAATAGAATTGATATCCATAAAAATTTTCTTGAAGAAATCAAATAAGCCCCTCATCAAAAAGTGATACACATAAAATATGAATGTCACGGGAACACTTATTTCATTAAGATTTTAAATCTTTTCTATGAAAGTTGGACAAGAAGAGGGCAAACATTTCAATGGAAGCTCTTTATTGAATCAAGATGAAAGCGAGTATCGTCATATCCCTATACGACTTATTTTCTAGATTCTTGACACATAAGCTGGTTTAGAAGAGTATTTAAGAGTTTTTATCTCTCTATGCTAACCTTTCTTGTAATGTGCAAGTGAATGATTCTTATAAATTAATGTATTATTTTACGCGTTAATAAAACATATTCTTAGATATGATCACGCGTATAAATGTTATTTCATACACATTTTAAGTGAGGCTATATTACGGTATTACACTTAAATATTTAGAAAAATGTGAGGTTGCATCTTTTAAAAATTTGGCTGATTAATTGACGACGATCATTCTTCTTCCATTAAAAAGCGTGTTATTTCTTTTAAGTTGAGAAAAAAATATATAAATAGGATACAATATTTGATACATTCTTCAGAGGTAGCATGAATAAGTGAGATAAAAAGCATAGAGTAGAGATTAATGGGTAATATTTTTTCACCAACACATTTAATTGTAATTTTATTGCTTATTTTTTTGCTTTTCGGACGCGGTAAAATTTCTGAATTAATGGGCGATGTTGCTAAGGGAATTAAAGCCTTTAAAAAGAATATGAAGGAAGAAGAGGGAGGCATTGAGGATAACGTTGAAATGGCTGCTTCTTCCCAAATAATTGATGGAGAATCTCAACCATCTCAGCCGTTATCGGTAAAACATGTAGCAACACGCAGAAAGACTTCCTCTCACTCTAAAGGAGGCAAGGTGTCTGTTGTTAAAAAACAGCGTGTCAAATAATAAACGTAAATAACAAAAACGTCATCATCATTGTGCATTATTTTTTTATGAGGAAGTTGAGTATAAGCGATGTTTGGGATTGATGGACCAGAGCTTATCGTTATCTTACTTGTTCTCATCATTGTCGTTGGACCGAAAGATTTACCTAAAATACTCAAGACAATCGCAAAGGTAAGAGCTTATATGCATTCAACAGCAAATGAACTTCGTCACCAGTTTGATGATGTAATAAAACAAATTGAGAGCGATGATTTGCAAAAAACATGTTCGGATATGAACGATTCAAGGAAGAAGTTGGCAGAAACTTTTGATTCCATTCAAAATACAGTAGAGGGTATTCACGATAATTTGGATATTAAGGCAACTCACCATAAATCAGAAAAAGATAAAGAACTTTTGGCATGTGATCAAAAGGCAATCAAGAAAGATAGGACAGTCTCTCGTGCTTCTCATCATTCTGAAAGTATTTCTATTGCTTCTAAAGATAAAAAAGATGTGTCATGAATGTAAAAAAAGATGAGATTGATGCCAATATGGCACCACTTTTAGAACATTTAATTGAACTTCGTCAGCGAATTATTTCGGTTTTGGTTGCATTTATGATCGCTTTTATGATGTGTTTTCTTGTTAAAGATTATATCTTGAATTTTTTACTATGGCCGTATCAATGGGCAATGAAAATAGCAGGAGGGTATCCTGAGAGTATTCGTTTGCAATCAACGCAGGTATGGGAAACTTTTTTAACAAAGATGAAACTTGCTGCTTTTGGAGGAATTATTTTATCGTTTCCCTATATGGCTTTTCAGTTCTATAGTTTTATTGCACCAGGGCTTTATAAAAATGAACGCAGGGCTTTTTTGCCCTTTCTCATTGGTGGCCCTGTTTTATTTTGTATTGGAGGAGCGTTTGTTTATGCTCTATTGGCGCCAATAATACTATGGTTTAGCCTTTCTCAACAATTTCTTCCAGATACTCAATTAAAGATAGAGTTTGTCGTACGCATTTCTGATTATTTGGGCTTTATGACGTCGTTTATCCTCATTTTTGGTTTGATCTTTCAATTGCCTCTTGTCATCAGTCTGTTAACAAAAGTTAGACTTTTAACGTCTCATGATTTGGTGTCTAAACGAAAATGGGCTATTCTCCTCTCTTTTATTATTGCGGCAATGATAACGCCGTCGGATTTTTTTACGATGTTTGCAGTAGCTTTACCAACGATAGCGCTTTATGAGGTCTCAATTTTAATTACTTACGGTATAGAAAAGAGAAGAAAATCCGCTTAAGAAAAGTGTATAATCTTACGCGATGAGAAATGAATAAAACTAATATAAATGAGGAATTTTAATGCTTGATATTAAGTGGATTCGTGAAAATCCTGAAGAATTAGATAAAGCGCTTGTAAGAAGAGGTCTTGAACCACAAGCAGAGAGATTAATACAACTTGATCTTGCACGCCGATCCCATGTTGCTAAGGTACAATTAGCACAGGAACGTCGCAATGCGATTTCAAAGGAAATAGGACAAGCTTTAGCTACACCTGATCAGCAAATGGCTGAACGGCTTAGAGCTGAAGTTGAAGAGCTTAAAGTCTTTCTTTCTTCTGCAACAGCGGAAGAAAAACAGCTGACGGAAAGTCTTGAAAAAATTCTTTCAGCACTTCCCAATATTCCATTGGATGATGTTCCAGAAGGTAAAGATGAAAATGATAACGTTGTCATTCGACATTTTGGAACATCTCCAACCTTCAATTTTACACCAAAGGAGCATTTTGATCTTGGTCAAGATCTCAAGCAGATGAATTTTGAGCGAGCTAGTCGTTTATCTGGAACACGTTTTACAGTGCTTTCAGGGGCGTTAGCGCGGCTAGAACGAGCATTGGGACAATTTATGCTTGATGTGCATGTCAATGAGCATGGTTACACAGAAGTTTCTGTGCCTCTTCTTGTTCGTGATGAGATTGTTTACGGAGCAGCCCAATTGCCGAAGTTTGCTGAAGATCTCTTTCAAACAACAGATGGTCGATGGCTTATTTCTACAGCAGAAGTGCCATTAACCAACTTGGTTAACGATGAAATTCTTGAAATATCAGATTTGCCACTGCGATTTTCTTCTTTATCTCCTTGTTTTCGTTCAGAGGCGGGAGCCGCTGGTCGTGATACACGCGGCATGTTGCGTCAGCACCAATTTTGGAAGGTAGAAATGGTCTCGATTACCAGTGAAGAGCAGTCTCTCATTGAATTGGAACGTATGACGGAATGTGCAGAAGATATCTTAAAACGACTCGATTTGCCTTTTCGCACAGTGGTTCTTTCTACGGGGGATATGGGGTTTGCAGCACGTAAAACTTATGACATCGAGGTTTGGCTTCCTGGTCAAGAATGTTATCGTGAAATTTCTAGTTGTTCCGTTTGTGGGGACTTTCAGGGTCGACGTATGAACGCTCGCTATCGTAAAGAAGGCGATAAGAAACTGCATTTTGTTCATAGCCTTAATGGTTCTGGTACGGCTGTTGGCCGTTGTCTTATTGCTGTGCTTGAAAATTATCAACAGGCTGATGGGTCAATTGTTGTTCCAGATGTTTTACAACCCTATATGGGAGGCATGCGTTGTATTACTGCTTAATTTTGGGAAAGGAGAAACAATATGCGTTTATTGCAAAGAGGGAATGCTATGCAAACGCAAGGTTTTGCCATTTTAAAAGAAGTAGTTTGTAGGGACAATAAAAATGCATCTCCATTAGAGAGTGAATAATACTATGGAGCAAAAGGGTATTTTGCAATTTCGTGAGGAGTTGGCTGCTCTTGTCCTGAAAATGCGTAGCAAAGGCATTGATGACATGCGCTTTTTTTCGGCATTAGAGAAAATTCCACGTCAACAATTTGTTTCTGCTCCGTGGTTTAATAGTGCTTATGATAATAAAGTTATTCCCCTTGAGTGTGGGGAATATATGGAACGTTTGGAAGAACAACTCTTAATTCTTTCGGCACTATCGTTGAAAAAAAAGCATCGTGTCTTAGAAATTGGTACAGGCTCTGGCTTTTGTACTGCTCTTATGGCATGTCTGAGTGATCGTGTGACAACGGTTGATCGTTATAAAACGCTTGTTGATTTAGCACGCCAAAAATTTCAAGCTTTGGATATTGAAAATATTATTATACGGCAGATTGATGGAAGCCATAGTGTGACAGGTTTGGGATCATTTGATCGCATTCTTATTTGGCCATCACGTTCTGATGAACCTAAGGAATTTTTAGAACTTTTAGCTGAAAACGGAATTCTCATTCAGGCGATAGGACCTGATGAAGGGGTACAAACGGTGACGCGCTATACAAAAATTGGGAGTCGATTTGAGTGTTTAGAACTGTTTCAAGTGCGTTATCAACCTTTTATTAAAGGTATTGCGGAGAGACTTTAATTTTTAAAGTTTAAGAAATAGCGCAAATTATTTTACTTTTTTATTTTCTATTAAATTCATTTTGATCTTAATTAAAGATATTTATGAATAAAGCATCACATTTTAACCCTTCGGTAATTTAAAAAAGCTTTAATGGAGTAAGTTGAGTATTGATGAGTGAGCAAAACGATGTGTTTAGAAGCTTTGGATAAAATTTTCCGGCATAATTTTCAGAGAATAACTTTTTTAGCGGTGGTAACGATTGTTACTGGTTGTAGTTCTGGTTCTCAACGTTTTTCCAATATTGTCTCTCATCATAGGGTATCATCTCAATCAAATATAGCGAACTCTATGTCTACAGATCCGGGAATGCTATCGTACGGTGGGGAAATGATACAAAGCACTGAATTGCCCCCTGTAGAACCAAGTGATGATTCGTGGATTGATGATAATTCTCCACAGCAAGGTAGGGGAGTTTCTTCTGATGGTCGCGTTATGGGGGCGCCTCCACGTAATCTTGGAACACTTTCCCGTTCACAAATGGATAACTCTCCTATTTTTCGGCAGAACTCTTATATTGTCCAGAGTGGGGATACACTACTCAGCATTGCACGACAAGTAGGGGTTAGTGTGGAGGCATTAAAATCAGCAAATGGTATAAACAGCAATTCCATTTATATTGGTCAGGTTCTTGTGCTTCCAAGCAGGCGTGCATTCGCAACTTCAAAAGTGCCCAGTTATAACGATTGGGCAACGTCAAAAGCAGAATCTTCATTTCAATCTCAGGTGACGTCTTCTATAAAGAACAAGAAAGCTTCTTCTATATATAAAGCTCCTGTAACAACGCCACCTTCTGTACAGGTGAACAGATCAAATTCTGAAAAAAATTCTTCTAAACAGATGATGCAATTGAATCATGAATCTGATTTATCAAGTACCGTTACGCGTACAGATAATATTAAGACGCCGCAAGCCACAGGGATTTCTAAGATGCGTTGGCCAGTACGAGGGCGTTTATTAAGCCAGTTTGGTCAAAAAAAAGGAACCATAATGAATCGAGGAATAGACATTGCTGTACCTGAAGGATCATCGGTAAAGGCGGCGGAAAATGGTGTCGTTATTTACGCGGGAGATGGCTTAAAAGAGCTGGGTAATGTTGTTATGATTCGACATGAAAATAATATTATCACTATTTATGGATGTAATAGTACGCTTGTTGTTAGCAAAGGACAAAGGATAAGACGCGGTGATGAGATTGCGAAGTCGGGTGTTTCAGGAAATGTTAAAACGCCACGTGTTTATTTTGAAATGCGTAAGAATTCGTTACCGGTTGATCCTCTTAAATATTTAGAAAACTAATTGATTGATGACATTAAATTTCAATGCGCTTATAGTTTATAGAAATTTCATGAAAACAATTTATTTTCTTAAATCAATAGGACGCATCAGAACCTTTAAAATTTTCTAAAGCTTCTACTTTAGGTGCTAATTCTGCAATAACATGATATTTCTGTTCAATTTGCTCCTTGTAGATGATTCAAGACACTAAGCAATGTTTGAGGAGTCGAATAATCAATCTGTGATGTTGCTCCTTTTTTCCAAGCTGGTCATATTTGATGAAGTATTGACGTGTTTCATGGACTTTATCATGACGTTTGATCATCAAAAGGTATTGGTTCATGTCTAAGTTATGTAGTAGCAAAAAATCATTGGTTTAGAAGAGTAGTTTGTTGGGGAGCATTAGAAATTATCATCTTTGTGTTTATGAAGCATAAGACAAAGAGCATCATACGATTTGTCAACACAAAACGCTCGCAATACTCTTGCATTTGAGAGGGGCATGAGAAGAGATATTTGACTTCTTATCATAAAGAGTTTTTTCTTTATGTTCATTTTACAGGTGTGATGGGCAAGAAAATTGTTTTGATGAATTCAAAGGGTTTGAAGTGAGAGCGTTTTACGGTATTGAGCTCTATCATTCGACATTAAAAAATAATGAATTATCTCTATAAATTAATGTTTTCTATTAGAAAAATTGTTTTATCTCATTTATTGAGTAAGAGAAAAGGCTTCTAGTGTAGGATTATAAGAGAGAAAAATAAATCTGTTTTTTAAAGATTTTTCTTATTGTATTCTGTCTCTTCAGGATTTATTGCATTTTCATAAAGCTGAAATTACGTTATATCATTATCACTTTTTATAATAAATTCTTTAGGATTTTTTTCTGAAACGAAGTTTTATTTTAAGAGAGTGGGAAATACCTGAAGTTTAACTATAGGAGATAAAAATGTCTATTACGAACGCTTATGCTCAAAGTGCAGGCGATGTTTCCAGTGGAATTTCATTTGTTAACGCTGTCCCATTCATTTTAATTTTTGCAATTATGTATTTTTTTGTCATTCGTCCACAGCGAGCCCAAATGAAAAAACGGCAGGAGATGCTTAATGCAGTCCGTCGTGGTGATACAGTTATAACGGGTGGGGGTATTATCGGCAAGGTTACGAAGGTTCACGACGAGAGTGGTGAACTAGAGGTTGAAATTGGTGAGAATATGAATATTCGTGTTGTTCGTTCAACATTAGCGGATGTACGTGTTAAAGGTCAGCCGATTGCAGAAAAAAAGTCAAAACTTAATGCTAAAACGAAAACACCACAAAAGTCTAAGTCTAAAAAGACTGTGAGAGAAAATGTGAGTATCTCTAAAGAGGAAAAAACTGTATCAAAGGAAAATAAGGAAAATGCATCTTAAAGTGTAAGTGCAATTTAAAAGCATTTTTATAAAAATATCGAAATATAAGGACAATTTCATTAGGAGGAATGATTTTTATAGTCACGACAAAAAATGGTGTCTTTGTTTTCTGTAGGCGATTAAAATGGTTGCTTTATTTATGGGATATTACGGCAAATTTTACTGTCTTTTAAACAATACCCTTATTTCTATAAAGAGAAGTTTCTTATCTTTGTGTTAATTAATCAGAAAAATTTTTAAAAGGTAGATGAGTATAGCATTTAATCGCAGTTTATTGCTAAATTTTCATATATTTGTTGTATGATCCGATCAAAATTTTATAGTAAAATCTCTACCTCAATATTCTGAAGGGCTAGGGTTAACATATCACTATTTGTATTACCGTTAATTTTTATGGTGAGAAGTAAAAGATAAGAGGATTAAAAAAAAATAAAAGGTGCTTATTTATGTCAGATGCCATTCAAATTCGAGAAGCACATTTCCCGAGTCGTGCGCCTATTGATGCTTATGGAAATGGTGGATTTCGTTTTGCTGATATGTCACATAGAGGTTCTATTATTTGTGTCCCATCAGGAATTTATGGCATTGATATGGCAGAGCCTATTCCCACTCAAGGGAATCTATCTCGTGTTTTAGAAGAAGCAAATGAGATTGAAGTTTTATTAATAGGGACTGGAACTGAATTATTACGATTGCCTGAAGAGTTACGGGTTCTTTTATGGGAAAAGCGTATTTCATCAGATACAATGAGTACAGGAGCAGCGGTACGTACATTTAATGTTTTATTGGCTGAAGATCGCGCTGTTGCGGCATTATTATTTGCGGTAGAATAAAGCATTGTTTAATAAAATAAATACCTTAGTCTAGCATAGAAGACAAAGGTAGTTATTTTTCTATATCGTAAAATGCCTTCGTCGTTTAAGGCGGTGATATAAGGAACGTAAAATATACATAACTTCATAGATTAAGTGTATCTTTAATACAGCAGCAAGTATTCCAAGTATTCAGAGCAGGTCTTAGCTTATAGGACCTAGTATATCACATCAGTGATAAGCCTCTGGCAGTTGAGGTGATTTATAAAAGGGATTTTTCAAATAAGAATACACATTATACATAAAAATTAATAAAATCAATATGTTGAGTGCAATTATTTTATATGAATCCACTTAAGAATCCATCCTTTTATACGTGATTCATTTGACCATTTTTATAA
>NZ_CALYLN010000004.1:0-32500 GCF_944801835.1 Bartonella sp. B1099
GCCAAGTACACTTAAAATCTTAACAGTTCTTACAGATTTTGGAGATTCAGAGTTACCGCATAGCATGGATTCTTTATTGCGCGCTTATGAACCCAATTTTGAGAACCCCATTAAAAAGGTTGCTTAAAGTAAAACACCCCCTTCCCCATCTTTTAAAATGGGGAGGTGGTTAAGATACTTCTTCTAAAGCCGTTTGTTCCTTACAATTATTTTTGATAGGCGTTAAACTCATTTGTAAATCTAAAGCACTTAAAACGCTAAGAAACGTAGAAAGACGTGGATCACCTTTATCACTAAAAGAACGATAAAGAGACTCTCTTGATAGCCCTGTATTTTGAGCGATTTTACTCATTCCTTGGTTTTTCGCTATGATGCCAAGAGCATGGGCAAGATACTTACTATCTTTGCTTTCAAGAGCATCTTCTAAAAGAATTCTTTGTGTCTCAGGTGTCTTGAAATATTCACTTGTGTGAAATTTAGTAATTTCCATGTTTCATTTCCTTTACTAATTGAAAAGCTTTTTCGATATCCCTCTGTTGTGTAGATTCATTTTACTATTCCTAAAAATACAGCTAAACAACGTTCAATCTCCTGCATTTCCTTTGCTTGAAGAGAGCCAAAAATGGAACTCATTTTTTCACATCTTACAGTCATGATCTTATCAATCATAACTTGCGAAGGCTTTTGTAAACCATTTTTAGCGTTTGGCTGAAGAGTAATACGGAGTAATGGTGCATCAATAAGTGTACTTGTAATCGGTAAAACCGTCATGCTTGTATGTTCACTAAATTCATTCGCTTGAATGATCAATGCAGGTCTTGGTTTACCAAAATCACCTTGCATAGCTATTGTTACGAGAGAACCGCGCATTATTCTGTCCAGCCATCAACATCCGTTAAAGATTGATCCATAAATAACTGTATAGATGTATCAGATTTATCCCTTTTTGCCACTAAACGGGATTGACGGCGACACTCTTCTGCAAAGCCTGGTCTGCGTGTATCTGGAACCCAAATTTGCATTAAACGCAGACCTGCTTTTCTTTGTGCATTACGATGTTTTTGAACCCGTTCATTAACGTGCATTGTACCCATAATAAAATCTCCTCTTGTTTCATGTAACGTATAACACAGAAAAAAGTTACATGAAACAAAATAAAACGCAATCATCACAATTTTTAACATTCACTCAGCCTCACCTTGTGTGGGGCTTTTTTTAATGGAGAACTTTATGCGAAAAATATCACAAGAAGGGCTTGCTCTCATAAAACAATGGGAAGGCTTGCGCTTAAACGCTTATAAAGACGCCATCGGTGTGTGGACAATCGGTTATGGACATACAAACAGTGCCGGAAAACCTTTTGTTCGCAAAGGCATGACAATTACTGAAAAACAAGCCGAAGAACTTCTTTGTAAAGACTTAAGACAATTTGAAAATGCCGTTGAACGCACTGTTACAGTTTCCTTAACAGATGAACAATTCGCGGCATTGGTTTCCTTTTGCTATAATGTAGGAACAACAGCTTTTTGCAATTCCACCCTGCTAAAAAAGCTCAATCAAGGTGAATATGAAGCAGTCCCGGCCGAATTACAAAAATGGACCAAAGCGGGTGGTAAACGCTTGCAAGGTCTCGTACACCGGCGTGTCGCAGAAGCAGGATTATGGGCGAAAGGCGCTTATGTTTCCTCCAACTATCAAACCGTAGAAACAAAGGATTCAACAGCGCTCTTTAAAGCAGAAGCATTGGCACCAGTCATTGGCTCTTTTTCAGGTCTTGGTGGCTTATTAGCAGGCAATGGTCCAGTGCAATGGGCTCTCGCTACCATCATGGTTCTAGCTGCAGGTGTTGGTCTTTTCTTTGTTGCCAAACGCTTTCAGGAGCACCGACTATGATCTTATGGATGAAAAAAAATCTGCTGTTAACAGGTGCGGCACTAGCCGCTTTTTTTATGGCTTTAGCCAAAGCTTTCATGCTTGGCAAAAAAGCAGAACAGCAAAAGCAAACAGAAAAAATGCTAAAGGCAGCAAAAACACGTCTGGAGGTGGAAAATGAAGTTAATCAAAAAAGCGATTCTGATGTGCGCACTGCTCTCTCTCGCTGGTTGCGTAACAAATAACTATGTCTCTTGTGTTGGTTGGTTACCCATTTATTTAAACAAAAGAGATGTTAACGTCATCAGTTCAAGCTTAGCAAGAGATATCTTAAAACATAACACCCTAGGTGAACGTTTGTGTGGATGGAAACATGGCTAGAAGAAAAACAAGAGACGATATAGAGCTTACAGAAGCGGAAAAAGAAATCCTTCAAGAAATCATCATGACCTACAAAAGTGTAAAGGTGATGTCGCGTTATACGAAATGGATTGTACTCATTATACTCTTATTAGCGCTTGATTTTTCACGTATTATGGATGCATTTGTAAGTATTTTTACACAAAAACCAAATATCCGTCTTTAAATACACTTCAAGATGTGCAAAATTTTTTAGCCAATAGATTTTTAATTTTGCACGTCTCATGAAGGCGATGAACAATGTTTTTACACATTTTAAACAGTGGTTTTGAAAAATTGTCATAAACGCAATTCAGAATGTGAACCAAGCCTTAAAAGTTCTAATGTTTCATCATCAGGCTTTCGATAGATCAAAACCAAATCTGGTTTGATATGGCAATCATGACAGTTCTTCCATTGACCTGTTAGTGCGTGATCTTTCCACTGAACTTTTAAGGGTTCGTTTTCCGCTAATAATTTGATCACAAGCAGCAAGTCTGTCTCTAATGTATCAGCATATCTCCCCCTACTTTCACGTTTAAGATCACGCCGAAAAGACTTCGTATAAACAATTTCCCGCATAGCTAACTAAAATCACTTTGCAGATTTACATACTTCGGCTTTATCCTCACGAATCATGGCGCGCAAATCATCTAATGACGTACGTTCGACACGTCCCATCTCAGCATCTTCTATAGCCCGCAATGTTTCCGGATTGGGTTGAAAGAGATCAAGTGGCAATGCTCTATCTCTAGCAATGCGGGTCATAAACATACGGACCGCATCTGATACAGTCAAACCCGTAGATTTGATAACCGCACTTGCAACTTCTTGAACTTCATCAGGGATGCGTGCTTGAATTTTACCCATTTGCCTCAATTTCCTATTTATTTGTACTACAATGTACTACATTTAAGACTCATGTCAAGAGATTTATCTAATAATTCCCTCCCCGCTTTTAAAACGGGGAGATGAACCATACTTTTAAAATTAAGCTGCTTTCACAACAGATCTTGCTAAAACCTGCTTTGCTTCTTTAATAAGAGCTTTATATTTTCTGTTTTCTTCATCAACTCTAAAAGCATCAACGAGACGAACATGGATAGGACCTAAAAGATACAAAGCTTTTTCACCGGCATTCATACCCTCCCAATAACTTGGCAAATCAAAACGTGTATCTTCATAATTAACAGATTGGCTTTTCAACTTTTTCTCACATTCAATAAAATAACGACGCGCCTGCCTACCTTTCTCATTGCGCTCTACCATAGAGAGTTCCTTTGCCATATCTAAAGTGAGATGATATTCTGTACTTGGACGACCACCTTTAGGTTTTACTCTTTTTTGAGTAAAACTCACAAAGTCTTGATTTTCTTGAGAGGTATTAGGTTTCGCTAAAATTTTAGCGAAACTTATAAAGTCCTTATTTTCTAGGAAGCCGTATTCCTCAATACGATTTTTAATCCAATCTCTAAAATTAGATTTAACTTCTAAAAATGCATGCAATTCGCGTGCATTTACTGTCTGAACAGTTTCTTGATCAATCGTTTGTTCCGTAATTTTAATGAGAGTGTTCATTATGAAATCCTTGTTGATTAGGTTTTCTATTGACATCCAACAAAGAATGCCGGGTGCTAGAAAACACGGCAACAAGCCCGTCGTTATGCCTTCCCCTAAAAGAGTATTGTATAGCATAACCACACCCGACAACATATTATATGCGTACAGCATACAATGAGTCAAAGCTTTTAGTTTGCGGAAAATTAGTTATTTCGGCAACCAATCCGCTTGTTGTTTTAAGGTGTTTTCTAGGCACCTAATTTGACAATAGACACATTGTTATAAGTCTGTCAAGTCTCTCCAGTTATAAATGCAGCCCACTGTTCCATGAGAACGTGTCGTTGTTCTAAAAAATCTGTCCGCATATAAGCTTTTGTCACTGAACTCCCAACGGAATGCGCAAGAACAGTTTCAGCAATCTCAAAAGGCGTTGACGTTGTCTCTGCTATCCAGTCACGAAGACTAGATCTGAAACCATGGGGTCTATAATCAAAATCTTTGTCTTTCATGAATTTAGAAAGTGTTACATCAGATATAGGCTTTCCAGAACTCCCAGCAAATAAAAAACCTTTTTTCTCAAAAGGGAGAGATTTTTTAATCACTTTCAAAGCTTCATCACTCAATGGCACGCGAAAATCTGAAACTTTCCCTACAATACCTTTCATATTTTCTTTCGGTATTGTCCATATACCCTTATCTATTTGTTCAAGACGTAAATATCGCAATGGATATGACCGTACTCCAGTCAAAACAAGGAGCTTTAGTGCTAAATTAGAAAGGATCTTATCATCCAAGCTCTGATAAAAAGCTGGAACTTCTTGCCATGGCATAGCTGGAATATTTGTTGATGTAACACGAGTTTTTCCTAAAAGTGCGCGTGCTTTCATACAGGCTTGTAAATCAACATCCAAACCAAGAGCCGCAGCATATTTCAAGCAAATGTTAATACGATTAAGTGCTTTTCGCGCTGTATCTGCTTTTTCATGCCAAAGAGGTGAGAGAACATTGCGAATGATATTTGCTGTTAATTGTTCTATAGGCAAATTCCCTATGTGTGGGATAACATGTAACTCCAGCAGAGAAAACCAACGCCCACTTTTGCCTTCATTTTTTAACTCTGCTTTTTTACTTTCAAAAGCCGCCTGCGCAACTTCTTTAAAGCTATTGCTTTGCTGCTTTAAGACAGTTTGTTCTCGAAAGACAATAGGATCATTACCTTCTTTAAGAATATCGCTATAATATCTTGCAAGCTCTCATGCTTCTTTTAAAGAAAGTCTTGTGACAGGACCAAGCCCCATTTCACGGCGCTTATTGTGGTGTGTATAGCTAAAAAACCAAGAGCGTGTATTGTCTTTTCGAACATTCAACCATAGCCCCGCCCCATCACAATATTTGCCCTGAGGAGATGCCTTTACGAATGCCGCTGATAATCTATGAATCGCCCTCACTTAATTTACCTTCTCGTCCACCTTTTTTGGTCCACCTTTTAGACCACCTTAAATTTTTGATTTGAGATTTTTTCTTTAATCCTTAATTTTTTTATTGGAACATAAAAAACTATACATATCAATACGCTCTTACACATATTTATATACTTTGAATCTTGTTGATAAAGCCTAGATAGCCTCTCCAGGGCACCATCAACTTTATATCAACAGTAACTTTTTTATTTTATACACATTTTTTTATGTAAGAGCCATACAAATAAACATAAGGGTATAGGATTTTTTAACACGTCCCTCAATTATTTTAAATCAAGACTTTTTTGAAGGTATTTTTGTCATCCGTAATGCCAAAAAAATCGCCACTTCTAAAAAGTCAAAATCTTTAAAGATCTCTCGAACCGCATCAGAATCATTCAACCTCAAAATAAATGATCCTTGAGTATTTAAAAACCTATACCCTTTAAAATCATAAAGAAAAATGTAACTTCCCTATAAAACCTGTTCAATCAAAACAGAAGTCTCTCAATCATAAAATCTAATTACCATTATCTCCCTCTCCCAACAAAGAGATAGTCCTTACATTTGCACATGTCTTATATTTGACAACCAACATCATGATCTATGAGAAAAAACTTTACGCTCTGTTGTTTGTAATTCAAAAAAATACCCCCGAACTCATTAAACTTTAACTCCAATAAAATTGAAAAGTCAGCACAAAATGATGAACCATAAAAGTTCAAATAAAATGGATTATACAGACTATAACAAATAAGAAAAATTCTCTTTTTGGAAATCACTTTTCAAAAAAAATTACTTGATAAGAAAGTAGAAGAGCATGGAACGGAAATACATTTTTAAAATATCCGTACACATTCTAACTGGTAAAGAGAATACTTTTTAGTAGCGAACTCAAAATAGTTTATTATCAATGATATCAGGAGAATTGGCTTTTCTACACTACCATGCCTCAAGAAAAAACGTAGAAATATAAAGCGCACAATCACCCATTATAAGAGAAAACTTTGATCACAGATCTGAGTTCTATTTTTTGAACCCACTTTTTTCTCTCTCTGAAACATGAGACAATTTATTCAACCACGAGTATTACACATCACCATGCTAAAAAACGAATGCTCTAAAAAAATTCGAATCCTTGTGCCGTTTTTATTATTCTTTCTTGAATAATCCCTCGATTGCTGCATCTCGTTCTTTAATCATTTTTTCTAATTCTGCAATGACCTTTTTATACAATTTTGAACGCTTAAGAAAAAAATAATAAAGTGTAATAATCGCTATGTTTAAAACACAACCAATAATTATAATAGCGATAAAAAACAAAATCATAAGAGCCGTTCATTTTTCTCTCCTTTTTTGTGCTATAAGAGCTTTACTCGCTGCTCAAGAGTATCTTCTAATTGCTGAAGTGTTTTTTTATTTCTTTGTCAATCGTATGTGTAAAATTAAAATAATCGGAGAAGCTATCGAAAAACATAACGAAATGAATGCGATAAAAACGCATATAAGAGTAAGAATATCGAACTCTCTATTGACTTCACCCAACATCTGGATAACAAAGCCTAAAGCCATATTTATCATAAACACGCTAAAGATTATTTTATAATCCTTCGATGAAAATACCATAGCTCCACGTTAAGACTTTAGATTCTTTGCCAAACTAAAGAGACTCCCGAAATTTTATGATCTGAATTTTAAAGCGTCTTATACAATGGTTGTGTTTCTTATCTTTTCATACTGGTCTCATTTTATTCTTCATTTTCGGAGCGTATTTCTCGTGTTTCTCCATATCTTTTCCATCTATCTTTTTCTGCTCTTTCACAGTTTCTGTTACACAAAAAACAAAGAGTCCCTATAATAACCGTAACGGATATGATGAGTACTATTGCAAATCCCACCGATTATTCCTTTTTCAATAAAATTGTTGTTAATCATCTCATGCACTCTTCCCCATTGCATCGATGAACAACTTTCTGTTTCTTTATCGCGATATTTTCTTCAGACTTTTAAGTTTGTTGTTTAAACGATCAACTTCGTGATTAAGCCTTTCAATCTCTTTATTAAGTCCATCAACATGCCCATGATGTTTAGAAATAACTTCTAAAGTATGTAATGACTGAGACTGATTCTTAAATTGATCGACTTTGTTTAACCCTCGAAAGGCTTCTGTTCTTTTCTCAACATGTTCAAATAGCGTAAAAAACTTCTCAATCCGCTCCAAAATTGCAGTGTTTCGTTTTTGCGTTATCTCATATTTATAAGTAAGTTGTTTGTTGTTTGGCATAGTTTTCAGCAATGCCAAATAAAGTTCCTGCTGTTCAAGAGCACTTCTCTTCAAATCCTCTACCGCTATCCCTAATACCTTCATTGTATCATACCATCCCCGTTGCGCATTTTCTTTTTCAAACTCAACAGAATCCAGCCTCTGGACAGCATCATCCCGCTCCTTAACGACTTGGGAACAAAATAATTTATCCACGCCCGTATAGCTATGCGAGGCGGACACAAGATATGCCAGCAAAAATATGATCAGCAATAAGCCCTCTCTCAACAGAATTTTTTTTGTAAACATTTTTCCATTTTCTCGTACAAAACACCTTGAAATAAACACCTAAATTCTCATCAAAAAATTCGGAATGAAATTTATTCAATCCCGTTAAAATAATCTATGATAAAAATAGATGAATTATACACCAATGAAACATTATACAAATAAAATAGAGATATAAAAATTAATTTATTCAACAGATTAGTCATAACTTTTCTATTTAGCTCTATATCTCCATGGGAGAAATTTAATCACTTTATACGTGAATTAATAAAGAGTTTATATAATATTATAAATCACTCAAAAGTAATATTTTAATTAATAATTATACTTCCCCTCATAAAATGAGGGATGCAATGAGCAAAGTTATAATTTGAAAGACAAGATATATTATTGCTCGCAAAAGAAATGTCGTTTTGGAGCGTGCTAAAAAATGTTTATGATCAATGATAAATGAGAGGCATGAATTGAGGGAATTTGATTGCTCTTACAGCGCAGTGAATCAAAAAACGGTAGGTGAAGTTTAAAATTCACCATTATTTGTCATGAGATGAAAGCTTTCATCTCACGTTTGACTTCTTCATTTTTTCTGTCTGTAATCTCTAAAGAATATCTTCAATAAGCGCTCTTTTAGGTTGTCATTTTTATGATAAAAGTAACGGTTATCGATCTTCTATTTAGGATACCGTTTTGCAAAAGAGGATCGTCATTTGACGGATATGGTGAGATTTATGTATTGAGTTACGATGTATCATGCAATACCTCCTTGTGGATAAGAAATTTAATTCTTAATCGTAATGATGTAATCGAAGTAACCGACCTTGCCAGACAATTTTTTAATAAAATAAAGAAAGATGGGTTCTAAACACAACTGTTTTTAGAAGTAAATTACCTACGGAGAAACAGTTAGAGAGAAATGGGGGACATACAAATGTTGATGAGCGTAAAAAAAGACATCAAAAAATTACCTAAAATCGATTTATGGACTATTTTTGCTATTTCTCTTGTTCCGCAAAAAGAATGGATCAATGAATGGTGTGTAAAAAATAAACACCCCTTTATAAACTTTGATTGTGTCAATCATCTTGCTATCTTGGGTTTATTTTATAGATCTAAACAAAATAGTTGCTATGGCAGCAACAAACCCACAAACAATTTCCCTCAAAAGATGACGATTTCATTCATGAGGCTTATGTTGCGCCTCATAATCACTTCAACGTTTTATCATTTCCTCTCATTAATAAGCTTTGAGGTCCCATATGGACCAAAGCGCCTTTTAAATTTTGGGATGGTTATCGACAACAGCTTTCCACGGCTCCCTGAACGGCGATATGAAACCGCTAACGCTTCACAGAAAAACATTCTCTTCAATGAGAGTTCTCGCTGTACAATCATCTATGGAACAACACAATGAACAGACCACGCACCCTTGCTCTTACCTATGGCTCTTATAATGCCGTACGTATGCTCATTGGTGTCTACCATGCGATTTTTTTAATGTCTATGGGAGTTAGTCCCGCGCAATTGGCGCTGCTTCAAGTTGTCTTTTTCACAACTATTCTCCTGCTTGATTTTCCTTGTGCTGTTTTAGCGGATAGATATCGACGTAAATATTCCGTAATAGCTGGTGTCTTTATGACGGGAGTATTTTATCTTCTATGCCTTCAAGACCCTAATATGACAGCGCTCATTATTGCGCAAATTCTCTATGCAGCAGGCATTTGTATTATTTGTCAGCGCCATTGACGGATGGATTGACCATTCTCTTGGTGATAAACACGATCACTTTTCACATTATGCGCATCTTTATCACCAAGTGAACTCTTTCGGAAGTATTTTCAGTGGGATCGTAGGCATTGGAACGATCTATTATTCTGGACAATATTTTATGGGATATATTATCTCATGCCTCATGATGGGGGCTATTTTTTTGGTCTTCCTTATTGTTACTGAAGAAAAGAAATCAGTGATTGAAACACACACAACAAAAACAATCTTGCACAATGCCAAGGAAACACTGTGGATCTTTCAAAACACCTTGGGAGGCGCATGGTTTATTTTCCTCATGTGTCTTTTTAGCGCTGGAATTCAGATTATTTATCATTTCTGGCAACCAATTATCCTTGGCAAGGGGGGAAAAATTGATCACCTCAATGGTTCGCAAATGTTGCTCCTCATGTGCTGTCATATTGGAGCCTTTTCAGCACAGTATTTTTCAAATTTACTCATGTCTAAGTACCATATTCTTGATAAAAAATATAAGGATTCTATTAAATATTTTTCCTTCTTTTCTTCTCTGATGTGCATTGCACTCTATCTTTTCGTTCATAACAATCAAACAGCTGCATCCGTCATTGCGTTCTCTTTAATTCATGGATTTATTTGCACTGTCCCGATAGGAGCAAAAAGCTTATTTTTCTCAGAACTGAATCAAACACAAACGCAGCATATTTCTGGTGTTATCGGTGCTGTATCTTTTAGCGGCAGACTATTTTCAATTACCGTATTAAGTATTATTTCTTTTCTTCCTGCAAAAATTTCTCCCTCTTATTACCTCATCTTACCGACCCTTACCTTTTTCCTGTGTGGTTTGGTCATCATGAGATGGATAAAACACTCTCAAAAGTCTTAATAAGAGAAAAACCAACCCCAACAAAGTTTTTTCTAAAGATTTCCTTCTAAAAGAGATCGAGACTTTTTTAGACCCTTGCCATATCGAGCTTTCAACAGACACCATATTGATAAAACAATAATTTATAATAATCATAGACCGAACTCGAATATCGTAAGATTTTTTCAAATCTGATTTATCTTGAATCAATCAAAATCATTTGCTTGCACGTCAAAAGCGAGACTGGCGTATGGGTAAAAACGATGTTAAAAGGAAAGAGAATTCTTAATAAACGCTCAGTGTCAAGGGGTATTGCCACACGTGCTTAAAATTCCTACACTTAAACTATAATGCACTGATTTTATAGAAGAATGGCGGAGAGGAAGAGATTCGAACTCTCGAGAGCCTTTTGAGCCCTACTCCCTTAGCAGGGGAGCGCCTTCGACCACTCGGCCACCTCTCCAAGGAGTTGCATAAATGGTATCAATAGAAAGTTCAAGACATTTTCGATTTTTTTCCCAAATATCTGAAATTTTTTTTTCTTTATTCACTCCATGGGGCCCAAAGTTAACGAAACAAAAATTGTGTCTTTTTTACCACATCTTCTCGAATAGTACATAGATACATTACAAAAAGTTCATTTCATATTTGAAACTCTAGAAAGATTAGTATAGCTAGGATAATAAGTACCGCGTATTTTACTTATGCCTTTATCTTTAATGCATTAGGCAAATGATATTCTTTAGAAGAAAATTAAACGGACCTTCGGAGATCCCATATGAATATTAAATCCCTCTTTTTAAGCTCTACAGCAGCTTTTTTAGCAATTTCTGGAGCGCATGCTGCTTCAACAGTTGTTGCCGAACCTGAACCCGTAGAATATGTTCGCGTTTGTGATGCCTACGGAAAAGGATATTTCTATATCCCTGGAACGGAGACCTGTATGCGTTTGTCAGGAAGTGTTCGTGCTGATTTTGTTGGCGGTGGTAATATCGATGCAACCAACGAAGCTGAACTGAACAACAAAAGAAAAACCTATGGCTCATCATCACGGCTTACTCTTGTTTTTCAAGCCGCTTCTGAAACAGAAATGGGAACCCTTCGTTCATATGCGAGAATTTTCTCAAGCTGGGGTGATGGTAAAGATGGCTCTGGTGCAAAACTTTCAGCTGCTTATATTGAACTGGGTGGTTTTCGTGTAGGTCTTGACGATACCATTTTCAACAGCTGGACTGGTGGGTATGGGAATGTTCTCAATGATGACAGCGTAGCGCCTGCCGGTACAACACGCACCAATTTTATTTCCTACACCTTTAACGGTGATTCCGGATTTTCTGCTATTATCGGAGTTGAAGTAGGCAATAATGCAGACTCTTTTCCTGACGTAAAAGAAACAAGAGAAATAGGAAACAACTATATTGAGAAAAATGGGAAACTTGTTCCTGTCACAAACGATACGCTTCCAAGTAAAGGAATTAAAAATTACACCCCCAATGTGGTTTTGGGTATAAAGTTTATGCAACAATGGGGTGGTTTTTCAGCTGTTGCCGCATATGATGCTTACTACAAAAAGTGGGCTGGGAAAGTTCGTGCAGATTTCAATGTTAACGACCGTTTCAACCTATGGGTGATGGCTGGCTATAAAAATGGTGTTGATTACTACACAGAAAATGCAAATGGTGAGTTATCACGATACAGCACAACGATCTATGCAAACTGGGGTGGTAAATGGGCTGCTTGGGCAGGTGCCACTTACAAACTCACGCCACAAGCAGATTTGAATGCTCAAATTTCCTATAGTGCTGTAAAAACCTTTGCAACGTCTGTCAATATTGCATACACGCTGGTTCCAGGTCTTGTGATTACACCTGAATTGACCTACGTTTCTTGGAACGATGATCGCGTTATAAAGGATGCACATGAGAATGAAAAACATTTCTTTCATGGAAAAAGTGCTTTCCAAGGTATGATCCGTTTACAGCGTTCATTCTAATTCTATTAAGCTAGAGCTTTCAAAAACTGGCAACTCATGTTGCCAGTTTTTATTTTTTGCAATCAAATATCATGAGCAATCTTTCCGGATACTTATTTTATTAATCCTTCTAACAAAAGGTGACTTAATTTCACAAAAATATTCTTAGAAAGTTAACCTTATGAGCTTGATAAAAAAGACTTCATAGGATGTTACTCATCAATTCAAACAATCTCTTTCTTGCTCTTAAAGCGTGCTCCATTGCTTTATCCCCAAATTGATCTTCCTTGATACTTTACATCTAACCTTTATAATTTAAGACATGATCTTCTCAAGTAAGTCCCATCCTGAATATTCAGTGTAACCGCACTGAACAAGGGAACTCATTCCCCCTTAAAGAACGAAGTTTTCTACCAACATCAGTGTGTAAATAATTCAATTGCTCTGGAGAATTCACCTGGGTGGATTCCTTATGGTTCACTTACACAAGGCTCTACAGATAAGCCCCACCCTAAATATTTTCCACTCTCTAATTTTTAAAATACTTAAAAGTTTTGTATTTTTTATGTCTCTGTATCACACCTTTAATGATGGTGTTTTACAGCATAATAGAATAAAATATTGAAGCAAAATAGTACATTGATTTATAATGATAATTTATCTTTATTCAACTTGAATGAGAAACCTGAATACCGTAAGGTCTCATTTCAAATCTCTCCATGTTGAATCAAGCAAAATCATTCCCTTGCACATCACAAGGAGGTCTGGCCTATAAATAAAAGCTGAATAAAAAAGAACGACAAATGCCTATGAATCGTTAAAATGTCAAAGACTGTCGTGCAATACTGAAAGCGAGCAAAGTGTATAAGGCTTTTATGAAATGTAGGGATGATGATGCACAATAGACGATACACTTCACAGAGGATTTTACACTCTTTACGAAGATCGTTGCAAAACATGTGTGTGACATACCCCGAAAAATATTTTTTAAAACAAACAGGTGAACATGCAATAGAAGTTCATTTTGTTCGAGGTACTCTATCTTGCATGATCCCATTATACACAACATCTTAACTTTGGATACTTTTAAACGAAACAGAATATAAGAAAAAGAAACAGCAAAACTTCATCTCTGCAAGCCATAAAGTTTGCTATAGAGTTATCTTTCCATAAAATGCCTTATACCATCCATACGATTTTTAAAACGATAAATGCTCTTTGTTATATGAAACCAATCAGCAAAAAATAAGCGCTTTTAAAAAACAAAAAGCGCTCACCCGTCATCATAAAATATCTTTTAATTCAAACGAATTGAATTCACGAAAAATATTTATCAACCAATGCATAAAGAATAGCCGCTGTTTCAACATCGAGAATCCCGTCATACTTTTCTTGACGAAAATGAAGTTGAAAAGCTCGGATCAAATTTTTATATCCTATTTCAGTAGATGCCGCTGAAATATCATACCCATAACATTTCAGCTTTGCCAAAACCTCCTCCTTGGACGGAAAACTCTTAGAAAATTGTTCCTGATAGCGACTTTTGGGCTCATCATCATACCACGCCCCTATCCCTGCCCTATAAAGCTCTTTCCACGGAAAAGCTGCTCCTGGATCACTTTTTCTCCCAATGGCAATATCACTATGCCCCACAACATCCGTTGGCGTAATATCAGGATACCGTTGAAGAATATTCAATGCAAGCTCTTTAACAGCATCAATTTGTATTGGATTATAAGGAGGAAAGCTAAACTCCTCGTTATGATGATTCATTAAATCAACGGTCTCTTCTGAAAACTCAGAATGACTCATTGCTAAATTAACGATTTCAATCCCAATAGATGAATCATTGAGATGACTATACCCAGCCCATGCGCTAACACCTGCATGCCATGCACGCTCATTCTCATCAACCAAATTAAAAATACGCATATCCTTAAATCCAGCTTCACGATATGTCTGCTCTGAAGGATCAGGAACGAGATAGTGTGCACTAACCTTTTCCCCTGTAAGTGCCATGATCGAGGCTTTAAAATCAATAGACGTATAATGCATGACAAGAAAACGAACGCGACGATTAAAACTCTTGACAGAACGATAACTGTTGTAATCAATCCGATACATAAAAGCCCTTTCTTTTTTGCTTTAGAAATTACCGCGTATCACAACAGAGAGAACACGAGCTGTTGAAAAAATTGCAATGGGCTTCCTATCTAGGCGAATTACGTCAAAAATTTGTTCATCCACACACACCACATCAAATGCTTTCCACAAAAATTCCCACATAATGATCAATTAAAAAGAAAATAAAAGCATAAAATGATCACTTCTTACAACTTCACCGTCTTACATAAAAAAGAGCTGTTCCTGTTATCAAATTGGGGAATATCCCCTGAAGCAAACACCTAACCATCGTGTAATCTACACAAAAGCATAAAGGAAACACTTTATGAGATCTTTACAGCAATTTATTGACCGCCAACTGAACCGTACATATTCACCATCAACGCTTCACGGACCTATTTGTCAATAAAACTTGCAAAGCTTTTCTGTCTAATGACACTGTATCTTATCTTTTCACAACATCTCTTTCTGATTTACAAAGAATATCGATTATTAACAACGCTTTTGAGGCACACAAAGTCTCTAGATTTTCTCCATATGCTCCTAAGGCAAGATAACAGATTAGTTTATAATAACCACATTAAGCTTTTTTTGCATCTTGGATGGAAGAACCGGATAAATCCTCTGCTATTGAATTCATTAAAGCCTTCTATTTTCACATCAAAAGCAGAAATTAACGGTTAAATAAAAGACACTGAAGAAACGAGTAAAAATACTTCTTATAAGAGCTAAAAACAACATTGTATGATGCATGTATCTTATCCCCTTAATCTCAAGAGCAAAATCCATTGCAGAATTGGACGTTAGAAAAGTAATACTCCGAAAATCCAATCCAGCCTAAAGACCTTCAATATTTTTTCTGATAACATAAAAATGAAAAAACTGCTGAGAACCAATGATGTATTTTACGGAACATCTATCAGCAAACAGACCTAACTTTTGGCACTAAAGAAGAATGGGAGAAAGATACAGAAATTAACGCTCCTCCTTAAATGAAGGACAAATTCTTTTGCTGCATCTCCTAGACCGGCAACAGCAGCAAGCAACAGAGCATCGCATTCTGTAATTTTTTACCAAAACTTTTTACCAAGTTGCTTGAGGAAGACAATCCCCTTCCCTTTTTCAACATTCCCACCCCATATCACCATAAGTGAATTCAATGGGCAACAATCATGACTCTAAGACCTTCAACACCCCTCACGGATTTCTGATCTCAGCCTATCACCGGCTAGCCCAAGAACTTTCTTTTTCATAATCTCTCCATCCATTCGCTAACGATTGCATTCGTCATAACAGGATTATCATCCCACAAACGCGTACCAGCCCCAGAAATTATTCGATATTCATGATTAACACATTGGCTTTTTGTTTGATTATCAACCGTTGCAAGTTGCGATTTTTCACCCACCAACGCTAAAAATTTTCCTTTATACTTAACAATCTCATCTCTAGCATCCAATGCCAATAAGAGTTTAAATCCTCTTGTCATCCGTTCAAGTGCCATGCTTTTTTGATCTTGCGGAATTTCCAAGGCAACTCTTTTTTTTATTACGCCACGAGAATGCATAAAAACATTGAGTGTTTCCAAAGCTCCTGCCAAATCATTATTTTCTAAATGAATCAAAATATCTCCAAGACGCTGCTGCAAAAGCTTATCTGGATAGCCAGGTGCATTGACAGCAAGTACAGCCCGCACATTAGGAAGCCGTGGTGCCAATATTTGTACCAACATTCCAGCCATAGAAAATCCCACAAGCACCGCAGGCTCTTTAAAATACTTTTCGAGTTTTTCTATCATAAAAGATAACGTTTCGATAGCAGAATAATTGAGAAAATGAGAACTCTTAGGAAAAAGCGAGAGCGTATCCAGCAGCGTTACTTGGAATCCTTTTGTCGCGCAGAGCTTTGTCAATGGAGCGCAAAAAGCCCCCTCATCCCAAATGGGCATCACAGGAGAAAGAATAACCACAGGACAGCTCATTGATCGGTCGCTCCTCTTGCTTCAACACACGCATCAGAGCCCAAGCTCTTTCCCCCAAATGTCATGAAAATACAGGTATAACAAAATTCTACGCCCACAAAATCCCCCCATAACAACCAATTTGTTAAATTCAAACGAAGCTTATGATCAATTTTAAACCTTCTCAATCAAAGAACTGAATAAAAAAATCATTCAATAACAGAAACCCCACTTATGTAAAACATCAAAAATATTTCTGCATAATGTCTTTGATCATTTCACTTAGCTTATTTCTGAGGTCATAAAATGGCGCGCTTTTTGAATATAAATGATAAAACCAATCATGCAACACACGGCTAACAAAGTTGCCATAGCCCGTGGGCTATGACCAGAGATTTCTCCGATAACCGCCGCACTGAGTGCAGCGCTCCCTAATTGCAAAGAGCCCATAACCCCAGAAGCCGCTCCCGCCGCTTTGGGATGTGATGAAATAGCCAACGCTGTGCCTAACGGCAATAAAAAACCATTGCCAAAAGTAAGAACAGCAATCGCCATAAAACTTGTCACAAGGGGCCATGGGCTTAGATACATTTGCAAAGCAAAAAGCGCACCTCCTATAACAAAAATAATGTACCCTCTCCCCACAGTCTTTTCCATAGACTCGCGTTCGAAAAACCACCGCGCCAAAAAATTTCCCAAAATATAAGGAAATGAGACACCAATATAGCTGTAACTAATATGGATCGGCGATAAACCCAAAGTCGTGAGTAAAAAAGGCGACTCCACAATATAAGCAAAATAGGCCGCGTAAGAAAAACACGGAATAAGTGCATAAAAAATAAATTGTTTATTTCTGAGAACGTCTAAATATCCCTTCATAAATCCTACCGGAGAAAAAGGTTGTCGTTTTTGAAGAGGGAGAGTTTCGGTGAGCACAAAACAACACAGCAAAATGGTCAAAAATATAAAAAAGCTTAAAAAGATAAAAGTCGCCTGCCAATGAAAAGCTTGTATCAACAGTCCACCAATGAAAGGTGCAAGTGCTGGCGACATTCCAATAAAAGGGAAAACGATCAAATAAAGTCTTCCTGCTGCTTTTTTATCCAACAAATCATTGATAATCGCGCGACTTAAGACAAGTCCCGCACAAGCTCCAAGACCTTGCAAAAAACGTAATACAAGAAAAGCATGAATATGAACCGTATAAATCACACCAATTGTCGTGAATAACCACAAGAATAAGCCTAATAGAAGTGTTTTTTTACGCCCAAAATTATCACTGAGCGGTCCATAAATAAGCTGTCCAAGCGCCAATGCAAACAAAAAAACGGCCACTGCACTCTGAATTTGAGATTGAGTCACTTGATAATACTGACGCATATCCCCCAGCGCTGGTAAAAAAATATCAGTAGAGATTAATCCCCCTGTCGACAAACACACAATAAGTATAATAAATGGTAAAGTATATTTACGATTCATAAAGAAAATCACACTTTTAAAGTTATAAATTGAATAGTATTTTATTAAAAATAACAATTATAATGATATTTTTGCTTATATAGATAAATAATCATGATTAAAAGAGTTATTATTTTGCCTCATGAAATTAAATTTCTATTATTTTTTTAATCAATAAAATTCTATTCTCCACGCTTCACATGCAAAAATTCACCCCATGAAGAATCTTTCCTTTACACACACTTTGCCACAATCTTCCGCTGCTTTTTCCATTGATAACATAAACAAAAGCACAATCTCTTTCCACGGCAACAATGCCACTTTCTCTACACGATTCATCAAAGTTGATCGATAAAACACAAAGCAGAAAAACAACCTCTAACGCCTCTACCCCAAAATCGCTATAGTATAAACAGAGTGTATAATACGACAATAACTTAAGAACCGTATCAACATAAAACATTATTGTAAAGAGTTTAACTCTATCAGCTCATAGAGTCTAATGACACTTCTGCAAAACACCCAAAAACCAATATATAATTTAGTAAAAAGTATTATAGAATAAAAAATAAACACGCTTTTTTATTTAACTTAAGCCGTGAGCTCTTATAATGTTCTGAGTTGATATTTATTTTTCCCTGACGCCTGACCTTTTAACTCTATTTTTAAAATATTCCTCACATAAGAGATTCAATGATACTATACAGCATAGGAATAAACATGCATTTCTTCAGGTGTAAATTAGATCTTTAGAGGTGTTTATTTCACATTTTTTCTCTCATAATAAACGTTAAGGCATTTTTTCTGTTCATTTTAGCGTCTATCCATCTATTTTGGAACATAATTGGCAATAAGGCATTGTATCTCCAGCATATTCAAGGAGATAAAACATGAAAACCCGCATTCCTGAAAAAACACCTTACGATACAAATTTTCTAGGGGAAACATCTCTAGAGACAGAATATTCATTCTTTCAACCCCCCATTTCATGGTCAGCCATTTTTGCCGGTCTGGTAACGGCTCTTGCCACCTCAATCTGCCTCTCTTTTCTGGTAGGCGCATTAGGATTGAGCCAAATGGATTTCACTTCGTCCTCCCCTTTTGAAGGCTCGTTCCTCTCGATGGGTACAGGCTCTCTTATCATTATACTGATAAGCCTTGCTTTGGGAGGTTTTGTGGCTGGGCGTTTTGCTGAAACCACTGGAGCTCTTCATGGTTTCTTAACTTGGGCTCTCATCACACTTCTTATGACCCTCCAAGCCATCCATGTAGTTTCAAGCACAGCCAAAATAGGGGCTAAAGCTGCCCTAGCAAACAACTCCATGATCGAAAAGACCATAGACAGTTTCAAAACAAATATTTCCCCCCTGCTTACAAAATTAAATAGCGAGGATTTTGCAAAGTTTTTAACAAAAAACAGCGATGATAGCATCAATTTTGACCAACTTGGCAATGAGTTGCGTACCCTTCTCCATAAAAGCGATATTCCTGCCCTCAATCCTGAGCGCTTAAAAACATCCTATCAGGCAGCACTCAGTGATATTGGGGAGGCAATCACAGCTTTTAAAAAGGATCCTTCTCACTACCGCACCACTCTGAAAGATCTAGAAGAACGTCTTTCTGATCGTGCAGAAGATCTGACAGCAAAATTTAATCGAAGCGATATCATCAATGCCCTCATGAAGGATGGCATGACTCGCGCAGATGCACAAACAGCAACCACTCGTGCTCTTCAACTTTATCAAAGTGCAGAAGAAAAAACGACAAAAGCAATAAAAGCGCTTGAAGAACGGGCTGAAACCCTCTCTGACAATCTTGAAGGAGCTATCAAAGGTGCCCAAAACACCGCCACAAAAGTCACCAACACAGCCTCAAAGATGGGATGGTGGGGCTTTTTAGGGAGTTTGATAGGCGCCATAATTTCCAGTGTTTGTGGTTATTATGGTTACAGAAGCCGTAAGGACTTTTTCAAACTTTAAAATTCTAGCTCTAAAATGAACCGAAAAAAGCTGTACAGTTTTGTACAGCTTTTTTTACACTTGGCTTGAAAAGCTTTTGGCATAATATAGCAATGAGAAAGATTATTTTCTCAACTTAATCATCCGGAAAAAAATAGACAGAGCAAAAACCTGTGATATACCATCAACACACAGGAGAAAATGATAACTTTAGCACCTTGGGGAGGAGCATTGTGATAAAGAAAAAATCCATGATTTTCGCCCAAATAGGACTTTTTCTCGTTTTAGGGCTTAGCAGCTTTGCCGATGAAACGGCTCAAGTTACATTTGCTTTACACTTAGCAGAAAGTACAGCCTCTATTTCAATGCTACTTTTTGCAGGGCTTATGGGAGGCATTTGCGCAGGCCCCATCGCCCCACGCCTTTTGCATCATTTCCAGCCAGTGCACACAGTCACTGTTGTTTTATTATTTGAAGCACTTTTCATAGCTACAGCTGCAATTGCTAACCAGTTTTGGGCTTATATTGCTCTTTCTTTTGCATTGGGCTGTGCTGGTTCTCTCTTTTGGTCCTCAATCCTTGTTGCTGTACCTGACTTCGCAAAAAATGAACAGCAATTAGACTATATCAATCGCATTATCCAAACGGTTCGTAATCTTGGTTATATTGCCGGACCACTATTAGGGGGCGTATTATATGGTCTATCCAACGGGCAAAAAGGGCTCTTTGCACTCTCAATCATGGTTCTCTGTGCAGCCTTGATCACCACATGCTGTTTTAAAAGTTTAAAAATGTATGTGCCAACAACAAACGTATCACAGCAAAACAAAAAGGGGTTAGATTTACCAGGGCTTTTGCGTAAAAAAAAGGTTGTCTATGCTCTTATGCCCCTTATTATCACCATCATCCTCACTTCAGCTCTCAATGTGTTGTCGATTGTCCGCATCCGCACTGAGCTAGCGTTTAGTGCACAAACCTATGGCATAATCAGCAGCATGATCAGTCTCGGTCTTGTGGTTGGCCCACTCTGCTTTTCCAGCCTTTTCCACCGCTTTGGCAATGCCGCTGGAGCATCATTGGCTGCCGCAACCATTGGTTTTGCCATTTTCTGCTTTTCTTTAACGAGCTTCGCATGGCTGATGATGCTGTCATTTTTTATTCTTGGAAGTGCCAACGGCGTGCAAAATGCTCTAATGGCAAGTTTTATGATGAAAGCTATTCGGAAAGAACAACGAAACAATCAGATGCCCGCCTATATCTTCATCATACAAACAGCCGTATGTATTGGTTTTATTAGTGCAGGTTTTGTAAAAGTGCACCACACCCAACACACACTCTTTATCATCGGCATCGCCACTATGATCACAGGCATATTAGGCTTTATCGTCAACAGAACTCTGCAAAAAAAGGAAGGTGATTATGCTTAACAGATTTTACCGTCTATTCCAGCAAGAAAACCATGCACAAAAAGGACTTGGCAATCATCCCCAATCAAATGCCGAAAAAATTCCAGTCAAATTATTATCTCTCCCCTGCAACCTCATAGCAACCGATAGGACTTTTATGAACCATTCTTTGAGTGGGAAGCAACGAACAACCATTTCAAAAACTTGATATTTTAAAGCAAAAAAAATGATAACATCATGCAACAAGATCCTATAGGCTTAAATTTTTACCACGGAACAGGCGGTTATGTATGGCAATTAGCAGACACCATACAACATGACTTGAATGAAAACATCCACACCCTTGCCTTACAAAAACCCACACCACCTCTCGCAATCAATTCTTTTGCCGTTTACCCACGCACATTAGCTCCTCTAACACACGTTCAATGGGCAAAGGACGTACAAATCATAAAAAATAAACCGGCTCTCATTGGCAAACGTCAAATACAACCTATCACCGCTGTTTCCACCAAAAGCTCTGCTTTTGGTGGATTTGATTTGCTAACATTTGCAGCACTTCATGATGGCTGCCTCGTTCAATCCTTGAAAAAAATCAAACTCAACGGTTACCTTTTTAACGCAGAAAATCTTTTGATATCCTTGTTGCGACATGGTCTCATTCAAACAGATCAACAGGCTTTTTCAAAAGATCATGCAACGGCTCTTTTACGAGAGCCAACATGTCGTCTTGTCAATTCTCCTCTTGGTATTCTTGCTATTAATCAACTCAACGGACGCACAATCCGTCTAAATGAAAAAACCAAACCTCTCTTGCAAAAAGCCACAACAGAAATGCACCTTCAACACCCCATAGAACAAATAATAACATTTTTTGTCAAAGCAGGAATGCTGCGCTTGGTAAAAGGATAAGGATCAAAAGATGCCCCTGATAAGACCTGGTATGGGAACAGAAAACAGTATTGAACTTCTTTACACGCTCATTCAAATGGCAAGACCGCGCACAGTCATTGAAATCGGTGCAGGTGATAGCACGTGCTTGATTGCTAAAGCCCTGCAAAAAGTAAAACAAGCATGGCAACAGGATAAAAAACTTTTAGAATCCTCCACTTGGGAAGAACGTACAGCTTTGCTTGACCCTTCAGGGGTCCTTGAAAATTACCAACCACAATTGATCACCATCGATGATTTTTCAGGAGAAGGTCAATCCGCTGAAGAAGCATGGCAAAAACTGCTCCAAGACGAGCGTATTGAAAAAGATACCATAACATTCATCCATGAGAATTTCTTCTCTCTTGATGACGCAACGTTCAAATCTTGGGGCCCCATAGATTTTGCTTGGCTTGATGCTGGAACACCCGCAGATGATGTGCGATTTGTTACCACCCTTTGGGAATATATCACCGCTGGAGGTTATCTCTGTTTGCATGAACCAACCATGACCACAACCGTTGCTATTGATGGAGAGCAACGGGTGCGACGTGTGAGAACCCCTTTGTGGGAAGAAATTCTCTACCGTCTTGATGGATCCTATGAAGCTTTAACCCTCCCTGAAAACCATAAATATCGCCAAAGTGGTCTGGGGATTATTCGCAAACGCACCCCTACTGAGCAAATTGTCCGCATACAATCGCTCCAAGCAGAACTCATAGAGATCAATGAGCTGCCCCTTCGCAATGATCTTTTACCCATGGGACAAGAAACACTTTACAAACGCAGTAAAGTTAATTCACTGATTTCTGCCATGACCTCACCAACACTGCGCACTGTTTATGCCGCCATTATACTTGGTGCGAAAAATCTTTCTGATATCCTAAAAACTGTCGATTGTGATGCGAAAACCATTCACAAATCCATCAACCGTCTTTTAAACCTTGGTCTTATTCAAAACACAACAGAAGAATTTCAAGCCGAAGGAACACTCTGGAAAGCACTAGAAGATAAAAATGTGCGGGAGAGAGAAAATTTAAACGACCGCCACTTAGAAACAGAAGAGATGCTTACAAGAATTTCCCAAGCCTTTCAAAGGGAAAAAATCTATAGTGAAACGGAAGTCTCCAAGATATGCAATCTCTTTACGGTAGATTTTGCCAGATTAAGACGCACCCTTATCGAGAGAGGATTTTTACAACGCCATGCCGGCAAATATCAACGCATACGCTAAAAAAGAATTAAATAATGATTAATGAACGCAATCATTTTTCTTCTACACTTCAAGAGAATGAATAACCTTCCACTAAAAAATATAATTTCATAAAAAACTTATTAAATCATTCATATGTTGAGAATCTATAGAAATGAGTACACCCTCTTTGTAAGAGTTTCATGGGAGGAACAAGAATGCGGGAATGTCAATTGGTTATCAAATAGAATTAGAAACAGTCAAAATCATCAGGAGAAGATATGGAATCAAGGTCTCAATGATCTCACGATTATTGCGCAAACATCAAGGCGCAGTATCATTGCTCAATCAGGAAAAATTTTTGATTGTATAATCATCTTCCTATCTGAGGTTATAACATCATCCAGCATTAAGTGATGCCGTAGAATCTTCCGTAGAGAGATTTGGTTGCAATATGTAGCTACGCGAGGCGTATATATTATTTGATAGGCTTGCGTTAAAGTTAAATACCATTTTTCTCGATTACCATTCTGGCATATTTCTTCATATTAGGCGACAACACTATAAGAAATGCTGCACGCGGAGGCACAAAAACGATCCTAACAGAAGCAGCTTTTATAACCGTATAGGGCAAGGAAAAATTCTATCCTAAAATGCTCGATATTTTTAAAAACATCGTAGAAAAAACAAAAAACAATATTCTTGCAGTGGACTGGCTAGTAAATCAGGAAGGATACTCTTTCAACGAAATGTGTACAGCAAAAACAGAGCTAACAAAACTTCCTCAAAAGATACAACAAAATGTCTTTGATCATTTAACAACACTTCTATGGAAATTCCATGGGCAAAAATAAAATAACTTTGTTTTATCTATAGCACAGTTTTTCTTTCTGAATTTTCCTATTTCTTTGTACTCCCTCTCCTTGGAAACTCTTCTCTCATAACTGCGACAAATGTTGCGTTTTATCTCGCTGGATCAGTAATCCTCGAAAGCATTCTCATGGTAACCACAACGGGTTTATTAGAGAGATTTTCGCGTAAACTTTTAATGGCTAGCGCCTTTATTTTAAGGAGTACCGCTTTCCTATGCGTTATCCTATCGCTCATGCCTTCTGCATGGTTGATCTTTTTTACCTTAACGGCTTTTTCAAAAACAATTTCAAAGCCATTCTTAAGAGAAATTTTATCAGAACATCTCAATGGAAATACTCTTAAACGCGTATTAACTCTCTATTCTTTTTTTCAAAACGCTGCTGTCGTTATAGCCCCTCTCGTTGCAACGATAGCTATAAAATGTAATGCATCGGTTTTTTTTATGGCTTTTTTTGCAATCATTAGTTTGTATCTTTGTGTTCTATCCATTCAAATTGTTTATCACTACCCCCATAAAAAATCATCCGTTGAAAAGAATAAAAAAGCAAACACCTCTCTTCTTTCTTCTTTAAAAACAATAAGATATAATCATTCTATTATTTATTTGCTGGTCACAGCTTTGCTTTGTGCATTCCTCATGGGAATTTTTATCACCACCACAACACTTCTCAATAAATTTGACAGCAATCTGGCCCCTTATAGTGGAATTTTCTTTTCCATTGTTGGAATCAGTATTTGTATCTGGCAAGGAATAATCAATAAACACCTCAGCCTTTCCGATAAAACAACCTTTTACCTATTATGGCTTATGGGAAGTTTCGCTTCATTCTTCCTCATAGGTGGAGTCTTTACCGCTGTGACTGCGTTAATTGCCTACAGTATCTATGAATCTGTTATGATTCCAGCAATATACTATCAAGCAGGAAAAACAACCACATCCCTCTCTGCCAGCGTTCTTTTTAGTTATATCCTTGTTATTTCAAATATTGGTCAAGCGACAGGCTCATGGACAAATGGATGGATCATCAGCTATTGCAACAGTCATATCGCTTTCATCTTTTGCATGATTGTTGGTGTCTCTGCTTTCACCTCTTGCCTCTGTCTCATGCAAACGAAAAAATAAGGCGCTCCAATGTCGTATATCATTTTTGCAACCAATGACATAACAAGAGAACCTACACACTTCGCCATAAATGGCTCAATTATAAGTTTGTAGCACACTCTGCTGCAAAAAAACGCGAAACTGTTTTTAAAGATTTCTCTGTAAAATCTGTTGCCAATTGTCTCACAGCTGGAGGACTATGGGGCGGATTTTTATTTGCCCATGAAATTTATTGCCTTCTCAAAGTACCATATTACCCATTTGCCTCTATGGTTGATCTTGAGACTTTCAGTGCAGCTATCGAAGAATTTTCTATCAATAGCATAATATGCTTGCCAAGTTTTGCAGATAAACTTATTATTGTATCTTGGAAGCAAAAATTAAAATCTCTAAAAAACCTATTCTATCTTGGAGAAGTCTTTCAACCTGAATCTGTTTTGAAAATAAAAGACATAATCCCTGACTTAGGTATTACCCCCTTAGCTTTACCACTCAAGAAACGGGTCCCACAGGGTTCCAATACTCTAAGCTTGATAAAAACATTTATCGTTTTATATGTACACCCCGACAAAAGGAAAAGAGCCTGAATGTTTTGGTAAAGAATTGACTCCCCCCAAACACACAGATCACATATTTCTCACCGCCAAAATAACTGGAACATTTAAGCATATGCACTTAAAATATATAGTGCGCAAATAAATACCTCTCACTTTACAGCTTACAGAAAAAGTTCTCAACCTCATGGACCAACCTGTATCAGGATTTTTTTTTACGACTAGTATAGCTGCAAAAACAGCGCTATAAAAGGCACTCTCCAAAGCGAATAAAGTCAATATTGTCATAGAAAAATCAATGTTACGGAAAATTCTCAGTTTCAAGGCAAGTGTACACCTTATTCTCATCACCATACTTTTGAGCAATATTGGTGCCTTTATGGTCGTTCCTTTTCTGGCGATCTACTTAAACAAATTGAATTCGCTCAGTGCGATAGAAGTAGGTACCATCATTGGAATAGCTTTTTGGTGCCAAAGAGCAGGCTCCCTTTTAGGAGGAATCCTTTCCGATTATGTGCATATCAAAAGAACCATGCTTTTGGGTTTAGCGTTGCGGATTCCAGGTTATTTTATCATTGGTTTTACGCATAATTTTTACATCCTGCTTCTCTCCTGTATCCTGATTGGACTAGGAAGCAGTATCTATTTTCCTGCTGCAAAATCTTTTTTAGTAAAAAATGTCTCTCAAACTGACAAAGTTGATATTCTCGCCATCAGATCTATTTTTGCCAACATAGGGACTGCCATTGGCCCATTACTTGGCATGCTTATTTTAAAAGTTCATCCTCAACTCTTATTTAGCCTTGTTGGCTTCATCTTTATTTTATTATTGCTTCTCAACTGCACATTAAAAGAAAGTCGGGGCACCAGCACAGGCAGTAAAATAAATTTTTCTGATTTTCAAAAACTGCTTACCAACAAGACAATGCTGCGTGTAGCATTCTCTACGTTTTTATTTCTCTTTCTTTACATACAACTTGAAGTCACAATACCGCTGTTTGGTGACGAAACTTTTGGGAAAAGCACCCCCTCATATATTTTTCTCCTCAATGCCCTCATTGTTATCTTTTTCCAAATACCTGTCTCAAGATGGTCTTGTCGGGAAAATTCCAAAACGCCTATAGTGTTATCCTTTGTATTTTTTGGGCTCTCATTCTTTATTCTCCACGCTCTTAATCCTTCTTACTTTAGTCTCTTTTTAGCGATCATCCTTTTTACCTTTGCCGAAATCATTATGCGCATACGCCTTGATTATGATGCCACAAATATAGATGAACGCCTCATTGCTAGCGCATTTGGCATCATGAGTTTATCGAGTGCTTTTGGAGGAATGGCAGGTAGTTACTTCGGTTCTCTCTTATACAACAAAGCTGTTTTTGGCTTATCGGTTTGGCAATTCTTAAGCATTGCATCCATCAGCGTTGCTTTTCTCTCTCTCCTGCTTTTTATGAAAAAAGCAAAAAAGTAAATTCAAGCTATCTCACGTCTATTTATCTCATCATGCAACAAAAGCATTCCGCCTTACGACTATAACAGTAAAAAAGAAAATATTTTTTTTAACATGATATAGTATTTCTTATGCAAAATTCTTATATGAAACACTATATGATGCGTGCGACCTTTTACCAAAGGGAAAGCAGCAAAATCATATTCTCAAAACCATTCCATATTCTATTTTTTGACATTATAGAGCTATACAATGCAATTATCATCCCCGCAAAAAATATCACAAAAAAACAAAATCCCTCCTGCAATCATTGGACTACTCCCTCAAATATTTTCAGACCATTATAATCATAAGGAGCTAGACCACTTATTTTTTTAATTATCTGCTCCTAATGAAACAGGAGAAGATAGCAAAGCCTTTAAAACCAAGAAACGACTCCAAGCAATCAACATGGAATGCGATGAACCGTTTGAAATTCTTAGCAATCTTCTTGCAGATTTTATGAACAAAAAACATCATTATTATCCTCACAAAAATCCCCAGCTAGAAGAAGATAAATGTAAAGTTCTAGAAATTTTGAAGAAGAATGGATTAGAATACCATCTTGAAGGATATATTACCAAAGCTGGCTTTCTCTCTATAGAAGAATTGCAAAAAGAAGTTGCAAAGAACGGATTATTAGCAATAGAAACTGAAATAAAGAGAGCATTGGAAAACATAGAAACCGATCCAATGGCTTCAGCTCTCTACGCAGCCAATCTATTAGAGGCATCCTGTAAAGTTTATCTCGATCACCATGCTCTCTCCTATAAAGAAACCGCTTTTACGCTACCCGCTTTATGGCAACAAGTCGTAAAACATGCTGAGATTCGTCCCAAAGATATGGAGAAAAAAAATTTAAACGATCTGGATAAAAAGAACTTAAAAATGATAGCATCTGGTCTCTACCAAGTTGTACAAGGTACCATGAATCTAAGAAACAACGAAAGTGCAGCCCATGGTCGCTCTGAGGCAAGTTTTCGAGAAATCAATCTCAAACCTCGTCATGCCCGCTTAGTGGTTAATGCCGCCTCTACACTTGCAATGTATATCTTAGAGTTGTGCCAAAAAACATCATCAAAATGCTCTTGATAACCGAAACAGATTGATCTTAACATTTTCTCTTCATGAATTTCTACTAGAACGCAAACAGGCTCCGTAAAACCGGACCGGATCTTATAAGAACCACAAACCATTAACCTTTGGAGCAGAGCCTACATATTTGTGTAGGCTCTGTTTTGCTTTCATGCCAAGAGAATTGACAGCAAACAGACTCCTCGATAAACTCGCCAAAATCCGCTTAAACAAGAGCTTTATTTAGGAAAAAAAGGGCTTACACAAAGGAAATATCAGGGGAGACAAGCATTGGGGAAAGCCATCAGCACTCCCCATCACATTTATCCCAATAGCACAGTCTTCGCAAACAGGTATTCATTCTCAAAGCCTGTGATTTATGAGGCAGAACCAATAGCGTAAAGAATATCAGCAGGGGGCATAAGAATGCAAAAAAGAGATTCCTATAGCAAATCAGAAAAGTCTGTCATTTATACCGTCATTATTTCCAGCATACTCCCCTTGCTGGATGGCAGCATTGTGAATGTCATCCTTCCTAATCTTGCACATTATTTTTCAACGGGAGAAAAGAATATACAATGGGTTGTAACTTCCTATTTCCTCGCCACTGTGCCAGGACTGTTGATGGCAGCTTTTCTGCAAGGGAGAATAGGCGTAAAAAAAACGTGGCTGCTTGCAAACTGCATTTTTATGCTTGGATCACTGGGAGTGGGATTAAGCTATGATTTTCAAAGCGTTCTCTCTGCCCGTATCGTTCAAGGTTTTGGAACAGGTCTCTTGCTTCCCCTAAGCCAAACCATTATCGCCTTACAATTTGGACAAGACCGCGTTCGCCAAGCCATGGGTACCATAGCCGTACCAACGGTTTTCGCCCCTGCCTTTGGTCCACTTGTTGGTGCTTCCATTGCTCAGTATGTTTCTTGGCGTTTATTATTTTTCATCAATATCCCACTTATTTTATTAGCACTCGCCATTGGAATAAAACATTTAAAAACCAGTGAAATAACAAAAACAAAATTTAACTCCCTTGCATTTGTAGCTTTTTCCCTATCGCTTATTTCGTTTTTTTACCTCACAGAAGCCAGAAATATTGATAACAACAACATCCTCTCTCTCATAGCACTGATAGCGATAATCTCTCTCATATTCTTCATTGTTTCTAATCAAAAAGCAAAAAACAAATTAATCGTCTTTAGCGGATTTACAAATGTGCGCTACACATTGCTCATGATCATGGGGCTTATTGCTTCTTTTCTTTTTTATAGCTTTCTTGTTTATTTCCCATTAGCACGCACCACAGAAGAACCCCATGAAAAGAGCCTTCTCATCATCGGTGCTCTCCTTGCACTACAAGGGGTGGGAGCATGGATCGGCAGAAGATTTATTTACCAAAAATGGAAAGAAAAATCTCCCTTTTTCATGATAGGAATTGGTTTGCTAATCTCAAGTTTTGGCTTATTATGCTTTGGCTATCAGACAAGCATGGATGGTCTGGGTTTCTTACTAAGAGGTATAGGGCTTGGTATTGCCACCATTGTATGCCTGTCTGCCCCCATCCAATATGTCAATCCTTTATACGTCAAAGATACGGCAGTTATCACACGTATATTACAGCAAATAGGTGGCGCTTTAGGAGGTGTGTTCTCTGGCTATTTACTCCATACGCTAACAAAAGGAGTTCTTTCTCTTAACCAAACATATCTCATATTCTTTCTCTTCTCTATTGCTACATTTCTACTGTTTTTCCTCGTACTCTCTCTATCGCCTAAAGAAAAGAACATAAATTTATGAGATGCTCTGTTGAAACCCTATAAACATTTGCAATTGTAATAAGAATCTAGAGCATGTGCTTTGGTTTAAAAACACCACTATGCTGGGACTTTAACTCCAGCCTTCATCTTTTAAAAAAGTACTACCCCGCCAAACTCCTTAAGCTCTAACATTGGTCACACTCGGTCACTTGCTCTCCCTTGATTAGATTTTTTTAAAAAAGGATAGGAAGAAGGTTTTAGAGACATGTTTTATGGCGTTTTTTTTAAAAACCTGTTGTATAGAGGCTTTAGCGTTTTTGGCAATTTCCATGGGATTAAGCACGCATTTAAATGCGTAATAAACCCATAAGCACGCTACAAGCGACCTCCCATCTATAGCACACGAAGCCTTCTCTGCGCGCGCTACCGTAATGGGGAAAATCACACCGCACGCACAAAATCAATAAACAAAACACCCCCACATTCCACCCTTGCAATGATCATCGGCGCAAGCAAAGCTCCCCCACATAGTGAAAGAACTGGAGGTTAATGTAAACGATTTCAATGTTAGTTTCATTTCAGCGCAGGCAAAAAGCTTTCCTCACGGAGGGAGGGTGGGAAGAGAGCCGATAGATAATGCACAGGTGTTGCCGCAAGAAGGAAGCCTATTGTGCACAGAATAGAGATGTGCGTTCTGGAAATAGCCAAGGGAAGAGATATCATACAAGAGAGCATATAGCCTATTTTTCAAGTGGCTTTTCGAGAGCGAAGTATCGATTGAGTTTCTGGCAAAGCTTTTATGCGCAGAATGACATATCTCTAGGCTCCTACCTTCTAGCCTTAGCGAGAAAGCTGTTTAGTGGCATTTCCCCTCTATTACGGTCCATTATGTTCTTTTACGCGGGAAGATTTCCGTCGCCCCCAGCCCCTCAACATAACTTTACCTGTGTTTTTTCTCCGATATGAGAAAGGTTGCAAGTGTTATTGATTTCAGCTCTTTAATGCTTTGGGAAGTGTGTCATTTTTTGACGTTTTTAGCTTTTGAAAGCGCAATATGTTTATTTATACTTTTATTTATACTGGGGGTATTTTTCTGACATGGTCGTCGACTATATCATCACAGTAACATACGTTCTTATGCTTTCATGGTGTTTATCTTAATGGCACATAAAGGGGAATAGAGAGCATTTGACATTATGGAGTTTTTTTTTTGAGACTTCTTTAAAGCGATGGGATTATCTTTATGATCAGGGAGTATTTTTAGCGCCAAGTATTTTTATGTTTTTTTTATTCTAGCATTTTTTTTCACTTTGGCTTGTCCTTCCTCCAGCTTTTTCCTCCTTCACTTTCTCTCCCTCCCCTCCTATGAGGGTAAAAAGCTCAGTCTTCTTTTTTTGAGGAGTAAAGGAGTATCCCTATTTATTGTGCAGCGATTTTTGTAAGAATTTTTGATGCTGGTGTTTTGAGAGAGTTTTTTTATATTTTTTATTGTATTTTTACGTAAGCAACCTTTTCGCCTAAGCCATAGGCTTTTTACTTTTGCGCGCTTAAGCAACATGATAGGGCGACTGCAAAATAAGATGGGTATGTTTTAGCTATTTTAAGCCGCCTTGCCTTAGAGGACATACGGTTGATTGTCATAACCTAACGCCTCACAACAGCCCACATTGTGTTCTTTTCACGTACGGGGATTTGATTTTGTCCATAGCCTCACCCCACGCTTTGTAGAGGAAGAGCTAACACTCCTGCATGTATGTGCAATGATTTTGCTTTATGTTTTTGTCTGCGATCCTAGCAGCTGCATAGTGGAGGTATGTTGCCTCATTTTGGATTTAGCACTTTTATTTTGTGGGCTTTGATTGTTATAGATTCTGGCGATTTATTTTATTGGTTGCGGGGGCAGGATTTGAACCTGCGGCCTTCAGGTTATGAGCCTGACGAGCTACCGGGCTGCTCCACCCCGCGTCATTTATTTTAAAACAAGAACTATTTGTTGTCTACAGAGTGTCTAGAGTATGTTTTTTTATTTTCTATTTATTAATTAGAAATGTTGAGAGTTTTCTATGCATTTAGCAGACCTGGCAGCGACTTACTCTCCCGTGCCTTAAGGCAAAGTACCATCAGCGCTGGAGCGTTTCACGGCCGAGTTCGGGATGGGATCGGGTGCGTTCACTCCGCCATAACCACCAAGTCGGCAAAATGCATAGAAA
>NZ_CALYLN010000004.1:40000-163925 GCF_944801835.1 Bartonella sp. B1099
AATGGTGATTATCAAATAGCCTTAGATCAAACAAAAGCGCATCTTAACACACAGAAAAAAACACTTCTACGCATTGATGCACAAATTACAGCTGCTCACAGTGCTTTAGATGATGCAAAAGCGCAAAAAGCAGCCGCTTCAGCCATAGCAACCAATGCACAACTCACCTTAAAACGTGTAACAGAACTGAAAGCCAATCGTTATGCCCCTCAATCAGATGTTGATGATGCCAAATCAGCCTATGAACAAGCCCTTGCCAATGTTAATAGGGCAGATGCACAAATCGCTGCGGCACGTGCCAATATTCAAGTACTAGAAGCACAACGAAATGAAACAGAAAGTCAAACAAAGAGCTTAGAACTTTCGCGTGAAAAAGCACAACGTGATCTTGATTCAACCATTATACGCGCGCCATTTGGTGGAATTATAGGAAATTTAACAGCAAAAACAGGAGATTTTGTCGTAAATGGCCAACGTCTTGCAGCGTTAGTCCCTATTCATGCGCTTTATATTGAAGCAAACTATAAAGAAACACAGTTGCAAAATATTCATGCGGGACAAAAGGCTTATATTGCTGTTGACGCCTTCAAAAAGGAGGTCTTTACAGGAACAGTGCTCTCTATTTCACCCGCAACAGGTGCTGTTTTTTCTCTTCTTCCTCCACAAAATGCCACTGGTAATTTCACCAAAATCGTTCAACGTATTCCTGTACGGATCTCTATCCCAGAAGAAGTCTTAAAGACCGGTCATATCCGAGCAGGAATGAGTGTTTCAGTAGAAGTTGATACACGCACACAACCATAAGATAAAAGTCTCTTATAACAACAAGAAAATGACCTTATTATTATGACATCTTCCATACCAAAGCCCATACAGTCTCAAGAGCGCATAGAAATCCGTAACATTGTGATTTTCATCGTTATGGCCTTTGGCATGTTCATGGCTATTTTGGATATCCAAATCGTTGCCTCTTCTTTAGCAGAAGTTCAAGCGGGTCTTGCTGCAAGCTCTGAAGAAATTTCATGGGTTCAAACATCCTATCTCATCGCTGAAGTCATCATGTTACCTCTTTCTGGCTTCTTAGGAAGATTGCTTTCAACACGCGTTTTCTTTACGATCTCGGCAATTGGATTTACGATTACCTCTATTCTTTGTGCAACAGCAACATCCATTGAAGAGATGATTATCTACCGTGCATTGCAAGGTTTTATTGGTGGAGGAATTATTCCAAGCGTTTTTGTCGCCTCTTATGTTCTTTTTCCTCCTTCCAAACGTCCAGTTGTCGTCCCTATTGTTGGACTCGTCGCAACACTCGCCCCAACGATTGGTCCAACGGTTGGGGGGTATCTTTGTCATCTCTTATCATGGCACTGGCTTTTTCTCATCAATGTGCCTTTTGGGATTATTATTTCAATTCTCGCTTGGAAATTAATTGATTTTGATAAAGCAAACCCATCTCTCATGGCTAAATTTGATTGGTTGGGACTCATTTCTATGGCTGTTTTTTTAGGGACTTTAGAGTATATACTAGAAGAAGGTGCACGTCATGATTGGTTAAATGATAGACTGATTCGAAATTTGTTCATTATCATGATTCTTGCTGCCGTCCTCTTCTTCTGGCGCGCTTTTACGGCAAAAGAGCCTATTGTTGATCTTACGGCTTTTTCTAATTTTAATTTTTCTGCTGCATCCATTTTTTCCTTTTCTTTGGGAATAGGTCTTTATGGACTCACATATCTTTATCCTGTTTATCTGAGCCAAATCCGCCATTATGATGCTCTCATGATTGGAGAAACATTGTTTCTTTCAGGATTCGTCATGCTATTAACCGCCCCCCTTGCCGGATATCTTTCCGCACGAATGGATCCACGTTTGATGATGGCGATAGGACTTTTGGGCTTTGCAATAGGAACTTGGATGGCAAGTTCTATCACAGACAACTGGGATTTTTGGCAACTCTTTTGGCCACAAGTTTTCCGTGGTGCTTCTGTCATGTTATGTATGGTTCCTGTTAATAACATTGCCTTGGGAACACTTCCGCCAGAACGCATGCAAAATGCTTCTGGACTTTTTAATCTCACACGGAATCTAGGGGGGGCTGTAGGGCTTGCCATTATCAGCACTCTCATGACAAAACGCACAGACTTCCACTACGAACGAATAGCCGAAACGCTCAATCACGCAAATAGACAAGCAACTGAAATGCTTTCAAAGCTTGCTTTATTCTTCAAAACAGAAACCTTTGATTCGTATACGCTTGCTCTTTCTCAACTATTTGGTATAGCGCGCATCCAAGCAACGATTATGGCTTTGAGTGATATTTTCTTTATCATCACCATCATCTTTGGTCTTTTGACATTTATGACCATTTTTCTTAAAAAAATACCACCCCTCACTGATTCTCCACCAAGCCACTAGACTTAACCTAAATTGAGAAATACTTTATTGCTTCCCTTTATTCTCTATAATTTTATTGCCTTTTAAGAGATAAGACAAACCTACATATGATTCTAAACGATTTTTGCTGATAAAAATTCTTTTCAGTGCATGGCTCTTTAGGCAGTAAAAAATAACTTCTCATATAAAAAATTGTTTTAGAGGAGAAGATAGTAAACAAAAACCTTATCTAAAGTGCTTTACACCATAAAAATAAAGCAGCTCTTTCTATAAGATTTCTGACTTCTCATCATAGGGCAGAAAAATCATTAAAAGAATATTTGCCCTGTCATGAGAGTGCTCATCTTTCGGGCAATCTATTTTATGCTACTGTCTTCATAAAAACGATCCTGTAAGATTCTGTACGCTTCACTCTTTTTAAGCTTACGAGAATAGATCACCTTTCTCTTTTCCTATTCTCCATGGTGCCCTCTTTCTTTGAAGTATTTCATAAAAGATTGATGATTCTTTTGAGTTTTATTTACGTCCCAATTTCCTTACGATCAGAGGTTGCTACTCTATATAGAACAATGATTTTTTGATTCTGCATGTGAAATTTGAAATGAGAATCCTGTATTCGACACGCTCATACCATTTGAAAAACATTGCCTTTAGAGTAAAGAAGTAAGAATATGTTTTTTAAGAAGTTTTCAAACATGTGATTTTATTTTTTATGCTCTGTACAAACCCTTTGTTGCCTGCCAATAGGCGCTCTTTCAATGCTCGCAGTGTTGAAAAACGGAATGAATACAATCTTTAAGCCACTTTATGATGCTGAAAACGCCTAGAAACGGCTCGTTCCCCGCTCGCAACCAAAGTGCCATAACAATCAGAAAGATAGTGTGGTATCAGTTCCAAGGCTTGAAAACGATGCTTTTCGTAAGGACCAGGCATTGCTAAATTTTCTGTTAAGCGATTTGAAAAACCAAAACGTTGATAAAATTCACAATCTCCTACCAATAAAATAGCGCCATATCCTAATCTTTTGGCTCTTTCAATTGCATGGTGGACTAAAATGGATCCTATTCCCATACCAGAACATTCAGTAGCAACAGCCAAAGGTCCCAAAAGTAAAGCATGTTGTGTTTCATTTTTTTCTTTTAAAAAAGACACACGCCAAAGACGCACACTCCCCACAAGCTCACCAAGCGCATTTTTAACCACAAAAGAAAGCCCTTGAGCCGCTAACCGACCACGACGTAAAGCCTCTGATGACTTACGTTTACGTCCACGCCCCATCGTTGCATCAAGCAAAATTTCTCGATAAGGCTTGTCTGCTTCTTGCTCCAATAAAAGTGTAAAACATGCCCCATTTTTTGTTTGAAAATTAATCGTGTTCATCTCGATGACCCACCCTCTTATAGTGCAATACGAGCACAGCAAAAAATCTAAAAACACCTATCGTTACAAGGAAATTTCAGATCACATACGATCGTAAAGGCTCAAAACCATTAAAGGCAACAGATGCGTAAGTTGCTGTGTAAGCACCCGTTCCATGGATTAATATCTTATCTCCAATCGTTAGAGATAAAGGAAGCGGATAAGGTGTTTTTTCATAGAGAACATCTGCCGAATCGCATGTTGGTCCAGCTAAAATACAAGGCTCCATAACCTTATCATCATGAGGGGTCTCAATAGGATAACGAATGGCTTCATCCATCGTTTCAGCAAGACCATTAAATTTTCCAATATCAAGATAAACCCATCGGACATTATCATTATCAGCTTTTTTAGAGATCAGAACAACTTCTGTGCGAATAACACCAGCATTGCCAACCATCGCACGCCCTGGCTCAATAATTGTCTCAGGAATACGATTACCAAAATGCTTTTTTAATGAATCAAAAACTGCCGTACCATAAACTTGTTCTGTAGGAACATCTTTCAAATAACGTGTTGGAAAACCACCCCCCATATTCACCAACTTCAGTGAAATACCTTCTTGTTCCAAATTTTTAAAAACCGCAGCCACATCCGATAAAGCACGATCCCACGCACTTAGATCAACTTGCTGAGATCCAACATGAAAAGAAACACCATGGGCTTGCAAACCTAATTGGTGTGCGCGTTTTAGCACATCAATCGCCATAGAAGGGACACAACCAAACTTGCGTGACAATGGCCACTCTGCACCTTTTCCATCGGTAAGAACTCGACAAAAAACACGCGCTCCAGGGGCAGCACGCGCAATTTTTTCCACTTCTTCAACACAATCAACGGCATAAAGTGAAACCCCCAATGCGTAGGCACGCGCAATATCACGCTCTTTTTTAATTGTATTCCCAAAAGAAATACGCTCACCCGTCGCCCCTGCTTTTAAAGCCATTTCAATTTCTGCAACAGAAGCCGCATCAAAAGAAGATCCTAAAAAACTTAGCAAACGTAAGATCTCAGGGGCTGGGTTCGCCTTTATTGCGTAAAAAATACGAGACTGCGGCAGAGCTTTTTCAAAATTTAAATAGTTGTCACGAACAACATCAAGGTCAACAATTAAACACGGACCTTCAGAACGATGTGTTGCAAGAAAATCGCGAATACGTTGCGTTGCCATCTGCAATTCTCCTCGAGGGAAAGCTCCCCCACTCTATGCTTGGACAGCCAAAACTGCCAAGAACCAAAAGACAAAGAACACACAACAACCATCCCCATTCTGATTACAAAAAACCAGAAATTAGCATTGCATGCAGCGAAAGAACAGCGCGAAAACCGCGTCATTCTACTTTATCTGCCTTTTTGATTGGAGTTAAGAAAACTACTTCCGCACTGAAGGCAATGAGGTGTGCCTCTATAGTAATCCCAGCATTTAAAAGCTGGAAGACACCAGAAAGGCCCGCACCGTCGTTGCTTCAAGATGTCCTCATTCTTGCAATTGGCTGTAAGAATGACTGGAGCGGTTAGTTCCAGGTACCGTACCGGTTGATCTCACCATTTGAGAACCAGCGGACACCCACAGGCACGTGCGACTTTGGGCAAGGAGACCTATAAAACGAATCCTTTTTCATTTCAATCATTTTTTTACTTTTAAACATTTTTTAATTCTTAAAGAGAACATGATGCTAAAAAGCAACACTCTCCGCCACCAGACAAAGCCATCCCCCCACTTTTATGAGATCACTCCCCTACACCATCCGTACAACAGAAATCACAATCTTGCTTTAAAAGCGCCTCTTGTTTAGCTTTCCCATTCTATTTTCCAACATCATCCATAGAAAACAACGCAACATATCACACTCAACATATTAATTTATAATTGATACTTTCATTATTCTAACCCTAGATCAAGAATCCAATCTTAAAATACTTTCATTTCCCCCTCTCTTACAATGCATCAATCAAAATCATGTCTTTTCACATCACCAGTGTAAAACAGCGTGTGGCTACAAAACAGTTGAAAAAAGAGTAAAATATCTCTTATAAATCCTTTTTAATGCGAGGAATCCCAACATTGAAGTCTGGGGATATCTGGGCTGAATCAGCAGCATCTTTAAAGATAATGATATTCTTCCCCCCAACACCCTTTATCTTGCTCACTGATATCCTAAAAAAACATCCGTACTTTCAACATCCATTTCACTCTATCCTTAAAGCAAGAGATCATGTAAAATCACTGTATAATAGAGCTGGTATAGTATAACTCAACTGTGTTTCACCATCTTTAAGCTTCATCAAAAAGCAAGCCGATCATCATCACGCACTGAACCAATGTGCAACAGCTCTTGACATTTAAGAAGATTCATAAGAGGCATGTCTTTCTTGTATCATTTTACTCTACAGGACTTTCCTCGCTTGTGACGTGCAAAAGACATGGATTTTAATTGATTCAATATAGAAACAGTAAATTATTATAAATCAATGTTCTAGACTGTTCGTCAACGGCTTTTCTATTTTAAAATGAAAGGTATTTGAAAGACACAATCCTATTAAATAAGGAGAGTGAACAATCTATAATGATTATTTATCAATCAATAAATTAATGTAAAGAAAAAGACCGAATAACATCCGGTCTTATGAAATATTTTTCTACGAAGATTAAAGACGCTTTTCTCTTAAATGTAAGAAAAAACGCTAAAATTTAAATCCCTACACGACCGATACCTTATGTTCCTTGATGCGCATCAATTGCACGCAACTTCAACAATTGAAATTGCCTATGGCGCTCACGAAAACGCTCTCTATCCGCTTCACTACGCGTATTATAACAAGCCTCACAAGAAACACCTTCCTCATAATGAGGCGATAATTTGCTTTCAGCATTCAAAGGAGAACGACACGCGCGACAGAGCTCGCGTCCACATTCCTCAAGACCATGCTGCACAGAAACCCGCTCATCAAAAACAAAGCATTCTCCCCACCATAAACTTTCCTCTTTTGGGACCGTTTCCAAATATTTCAGAATTCCTCCTTTTAAATGGTACACTTGCTCATAACCAAGTTCACGAACATACGCTGTTGATTTTTCACAACGAATACCGCCTGTACAAAACATAGCAATTTTCTTTTTTTTCTTCAAATCAGCTTCATGTTGACGCACCCATTCAGGAAATTCGCGAAATGTTTTAATCTGTGGATCAATCGCTCCTTGAAAACTCCCAATTGCATATTCATAATCATTACGGGTATCGATCAAAATTGTCTCTTCATCTTGAATAAGAGCATTCCACTCTTCAGGCTCCACATAAGTCCCAACAACTTTTAGCGGATCAACCCCTTCAACCCCCATTGTCACAATTTCTTTTTTCAACCGCACTTTCATGCGATGAAAAGGCATTTTTGATGCCCATGAATATTTAATCTCCGGTGTTTGAAACACTGGCTCTGCTGTAATAAAATCGATCAACGCCTCAATCGCTCCACAAGAACCAGCAACAGTTCCATTAATTCCCTCTTGTGCTAAAAGGAGGGTCCCTTTGATATCCTTTGCCCGACATAAATCCTGCAAAGGCTTTTGTAATTGACGATAATGCTTCAAATCTGCAAAGCAATAAAGTGCAGCAACTTTAAAATTCTTTTCCATGTCTTTTGCCATAACGTGCGTTTCATTCAATTTCAAGATCTATTCATTTACTCTTTAACATATTGTGCTTAATCAAATGATATAAACAATACCATATCCAAAAAGAAAAAATATCATGTGCCAAAAAAGAGAAACCCTTTTATCACACCTCCAAGGACAAACCGTTATACCTATTTTGACCATCGACAATTTACAAAATGCTGTACCTTTAGCACGTGCTCTTGTCAAAGGCGGATTAAAAACAATTGAGATCACCTTGCGAACACCACACGCCCTCAAAGCAATTCAGATAATGACACAAGAAGTCCCTGAAGCTATTGTTGGAGCCGGAACAGTTCTCAACACAACACACTACGAACAAGCTGAACAAGCTGGAGCAAAATTTATCGTAAGCCCTGGATTATCAAATGAATTAATCAATTGTGCAAAAAATAGTGAAATTCCGCTTCTTCCTGGTGCAATGACCCCAAGTGAACTCATGCAAGCATTCGATAAAGGCTATTCATATCTTAAATTTTTCCCTGCCAAAGCCGCTGGAAGTCTTGCCTTCATCCAAGCGTTAGCCTCTCCTTTTTCTGAAATTTTCTTTTGCCCTACAGGCGGTCTAACACAAAAGAGTGCAACACAATGGCTCCAACTTCCTAACGTCTTCTGCGTTGGCGGTTCTTGGATAACGCCCCAACAGCTCATTGCCATAAAGGATTGGGATTCGATGAGTGCCTTAGCGCATACGGCATCAAAACTTCTCTCTCACCCTACAAAAGCACGCTCTACAACATAAGTTGCAGGAGCATTATTCGCCCCTTCAACAAGACCAAAGCTTTCACACATCCTTGCGCAATCTTTTAACATTGCCATAGAACCACAAATCATCACGCGATCTTCATCAGAAAAAATTCTGGACAAGCCGGTTGCTTAAAAAAGCACCAGCCCCATCATCACCCTACAAAAGCACGCTCTACAACATAAGTCGCTGGGGCATTATTCGCCCCTTCAACAAGACCAAAACCTTCACACATCCTTGCACAATCTTTTAACATTGCCATAGAACCACAAATCATCACCCGATCTTCATCAGGAGAAATTTTTGGTAAACCAGTCGTTTCAAAAAAAGCACCACTCTCCATAACAGTCGTAATGCGTCCCATATGCTCGGAAGGTTCACGCGTGGTCATAGGATAAAATTTCAACTGTTGTGCATATGTCCCAATCAGTGGATCTTGTTGCAAAGAGCAAACAAGGTCTTTTGCATAAGTCAACTCATTCTTTTCACGCGTTGTTTGAATAAGAATAACTTCTGAAAATTTCTCATAAGTGTCAGGATCACGAATAAGGCTTGCAAAAGGAGCAATCCCCGTACCAGTTGAAAGAAGATAAAGGCGTTTTCCAGGAATAAGAGCATCAAGAACCAGCGTTCCTGTAGATTTTTTACGCATAAGCACTGTATCACCAATTTTAATTTTTTGCAGATGCTCAGTTAATGGCCCTCCTGGAACTTTTATCGAAAAAAACTCAAGCTGTTCATCCCAAAAGGGACTTGCAATCGAATAAGCGCGATAAATCGGCTTTTCTGCATTTGGCAAACCGATCATAACAAATTCACCCGAACGAAAACGAAAACTTTCCGGACGATTCAAGCGAAATTTAAACAAACGATCTGTATAATGATAAACTTCTTGAACAGTAAGAGCGTATACATTCTCAGGAATCGGAAAATTTGAAGCAACGCTGCTGCTGTTTGACGGAACATTGGTAGCAGACGTATTCATACTCTTCCCCATATCTTTATTGAACGTTAAGTTTCGAGTCCCTGACGTGATATAATACTTGCATAAACATCTGCCAACAATTTTCTTAAAACAAAAGTCTTAAAGATTAACATTTTTATGTCCAAATTAATCGAATGAAGAAAATGCCAATACAAATCATATTCAAAGAAAAATAAAAATTTTGAGCCTTAAACAATCACTGCACTCTCTTCGCCTTTAACACACAACGCATATTTTCCATTGTTAAGAAAGCCATGTATGTTAATCAAAACAACCTCATCCGCAACCAACAGCATAACATTGCACTCTTCAAAATGATACAATACAATAAATTATGCTTTATTTTTTTAATATGCCTCAACAAGAGAAAATAAGTAAAAAACAAAAGTCTATGTTTTGCAAATTATCAGAAGGCACCGTGTTGCTAACAACACAAATAAAACTAAAATATCTCTTATATCCAGAGTACTATTTTACATAAAAAAACGATTTCATGGTACATAATTCAGTATGGGAGATTTATGATTTTGATCGTCGCAAACAGTATCTTTTCCTTGTATCCTAAGAAACCTCTGTAACATAACCAAAGAAAAAGCCGTACGCACGAACACAGATAAGATTTTAAAATGAACAAATCCGTTAATGATGAAATAAATACACACCTCTATACAGCTGTTGCAACCATTGATGTCAGTGCTATTGTGGCCAATTATAACACTTTAGCCAAACGGGTGGCGCCAACACAATGTTCAGCCGTTGTCAAAGCAAATGCCTATGGGCTAGGTGCTCACAAAATTGCCCCTGCCCTTTATCAAGCGGGTTGTCGTACTTTTTTTGTTGCTCAAATCAGAGAAGCATTGCACTTAAAAAGCATTTTACCATCAGATGTCACGATTGCTCTTCTAAATGGACTTCCACACTTAGCAGAAGAGTTTGTCGCACAGTCTGGTATTGTTCCTGTCCTAAACTCTTGGAATGCCATTGAAATTTGGCAAAAGATTTGTCAAAAAAAGGATAAAAAATTTCCAGCAATTGTTCAGATCGATACCCATATGAACCGATTAGGACTTGATCAAAAAGAATTACAAAAACTCATCAAACGCCCTACAATTTTTGAAAACGCAGACATAAAATATATTCTCAGCCACCTTGCTAACGGAGAGGATGATACTCACCCATCAAATTATACCCAATTAACTTCTTTCAAAACAGCCCTTGCACAATTGCCCCCTTGTAAAGTTTCCTTTGCAAATTCTGGAGGTATTTTTTTAGGTTCAGATTTTTATTTTGACCTCGTTCGCCCCGGTATTGCACTTTATGGAATCGACTCTTCAGGAAAACACCCATCCCTTCTAAAACCTGTTTTAAAACTTGAAGCCCAAGTCATTCAAAACCGTGTTGTTGGTGCAGGAGCACCTGTTGGTTATGGAGAAAGCTTTATAACCAACAGACCAAGCACTCTTGCAACCATTTCTATTGGCTATGCAGATGGTTGGCTTCGTGCTCTTTCAAATAAAGGAGCTGTTTATTTCAATGGGCACAAACTTCCCATGGTTGGACGCGTTTCTATGGATTCCATTATTGTAGATACAACCGATCTTGATCAAAAACCTCAAACAGGTGACTGGGTAGAACTCATTGGTCCCCATCAAACACTTGAAAAAATATCTCTAGATGCCAACACCCTTCCCAATGAAATTCTAACATCTCTTGGATCACGCTATAAATACATTTACACCTAAAGGCTTTTTAAATAAATAAACCGATACAAATCATCATTTTAGAAAATCAGAGAGCTTCTAAGAAAGATTTTACAGCTATCAATCGCATAGCATGGTCATGAGACACCACCCATTTACAAAATTCTCAGAATAGACGAGTTAATGAGCTGTTTTATAAGAGTAAACGTTAGCCAAAACACAAAAATTGAACTTTTTTCTCACATAAATGAACGAGAAAGAGTTTATTACCAAATTTTTAAAATTAATGTCAAATTAGTCATTCTCTCTATATCGAACAAGACAACCAATCTCATAAGTTTCTTTTATTTCTAGCTTTTTTCATCATGAAGCAATCATGATTTATTCTTTTGCATATCACAAGCTGGACTGCAACATATAGAAAAAATGATTTAAGATTAAGAAATAAGACCTCTTATGACTCCTCTCAAGTACCAAGGGCTTATACACCATTAGACGCGGACAAAGTGTGTGATAGTGCCGGCTTACTCCTTTATGAAGGGTAAAAATAGGAGTGCTCAATAGATTTATCATTATCCCATTCACAGTGTACTATTCACAGGCACCGTCGCGAAATAGGATTGGGAGAAAAATGTCTCTTCTAAACAAACAGGTGAATTAACACCCCAAGTATATTCTGTTTAGGGTATTCTGTTTTACATGAAGGTCATGCCCCTATTAAAGAACACAATAAACCAAAAACATGGGGCAATGTGAAATCTCCATTCTTTAAAAAACATGACTTTAGATGTTTTTGAAAGCCGTAAAGCTGAATTAAAAGGAGATGACAAACTGAGGATTGATTTTCGTCTTTACAGCTTTTACATTTTTCCAAAATGAGATTGTCTTTCAGTTTTAAAGATTACCCCAACAGAGATAGACAATCCCTCGCCCTCATCTGGCATACAGCCATGAAAAAGCTGGAACTGTTCATAAAGCCCTTTTTTGCCTCACTCTCTATCGCAAATATGCTGCTGTGTTAGGTTTGGGTATTGATTGATGGGCAACAGCTAAAGCACACGCGCTCTTAAAAAAATTAAGCCATAAAGTCAAAAACTGATTTGCAATAAACTAGAAAAATGTGTCGGCTTTTTATGAAGGGACTCTGTAAAAAACAACCATAATACCATTTCATTTGGCTTTATGTTTACTTATTCTGACAGGTGTTCATCCATATTTTTTGCGTCATCTTCATAAAAAGTCGGTAGAAGAGAAATATTTAGACAATGCTTGGCTCGAAAATCTGAAAAGTTGACGAGATACAACAACAAAGTTTCGTATACCTTTATGATTAAAAGCACTAAAAGTGAATTTATTCCTTCTGCAACCGATCATAGTCTTTTTAGTGAGAATAGCATGTCACACCCCATGTAACAAGACTGTGAACCCTATCCCCATAGGTTTTGCTTTCGTTTATGTGGAGATTGGCTGGCTTAGAAATAACCGATGCGCCTAGTCAACTCAAACCATGTCATACGATAGAAAAAAAGGAGAGTATACCTATCGCTTACAAAGTACAGCTTTTTTGTCAACTTTTTCGATTTTGCTCATGTTATAAAAACAAGGAAAAATTCTAGAAAATAGACAAATAACGCCATAGGAGCATGGCTCAATAAACACAAAGCCCACACAAAATGTGTGGGCTTTTTTTCTTTATACAAATAAACAAATTAAGTACATATTTTTTATTTAATAAGTATTTCCCAAGGGGGGACACGAACAAATAAGCATTCTATCTCCCGCAACATTATCAATCCGCGATACAGGAGGCCAATATTTATTGGCTGGATCAAGGGAACTATTGGGAAAAGCAGCTTCTTGTCGCGAATAGGGTCGCGCCCAAGCATCATCTAAAGTATCTGCGACTGTATGCGGGGCATTCACCAATGGATTATTGTCTTTTGGCCAAACCCCATTCCCAACTTTTTTTGCTTCTTCAGCAATCGAGAGTAATGCATCACAAAAACGGTCAATTTCTGCTTTTGGTTCTGATTCCGTTGGCTCAATCATCAAAGTTCCCGGAACAGGAAACGACATCGTGGGCGCATGGAATCCATAATCAATGAGACGTTTTGCAATATCATCAACACTCACCCCATACTGATCTTTCAACAGGCGTGTATCCACAATACATTCGTGAGCAACACGTCCATGTTTGCCCCGATAAAGAATGGAATAAGTGGGTGAAAGACGTGCAGCAATATAATTAGCATTTAAAATAGCTATTTGTGTTGCATATTTTAAGCCATCAGCACCCATCATTCGAATATACATCCACGTAATGGCAAGAATAGACGCACTTCCATAAGGCGCTGCTGAAACTGCATGGGTTGTGCTATCTTGTTCATGCCCTGGTAAAAACAGTTTGAGATGCGCCGCAACCCCAATTGGCCCCATCCCAGGACCACCCCCTCCATGGGGAATAGCAAATGTTTTATGCAGATTCATATGACAAACATCAGCCCCAATATCTGCAGGACGAGCAAGCCCCACAAGTGCATTGAGATTAGCGCCATCAAAATAAACTTGTCCGCCATTTTCATGAATAATGGAACAAATTTCCTTAATACTTTCTTCATAAACACCATGGGTTGAAGGATAAGTAATCATGAGAGCAGCCAATTTATCCTTATGCAATTGCGCTTTCATTTTGAGATCATCCACATCAACATCGCCATCACTTAAACATTTTACCACCACAACTTCCATGCCCGCCATATGTGCCGAAGCTGGGTTTGTACCATGCGCAGAAGCAGGAATAAGACAAATAGTCCGTTGATGTTCTCCCCGTGAGTGGTAATAGCGTCGAATAGCCAAAAGCCCTGCATATTCACCTTGAGCACCAGAATTTGGCTGAAAAGACACTTGCGCAAATCCTGTAATTTCACACAACCACGCATTTAATTGATTGATCATCTCCAAATAACCCGCCGCATCCTCTTGTGAAACAAAAGGATGTATATTGGCCATGCTCGCCCAACTTACAGGCATCAATTCAGCCGCCGCATTAAGCTTCATTGTACAAGAACCAAGAGGGATCATCGCACGATCCAACGCCAAATCCTTATCGGCTAAACGACGCAAAAAGCGCATCATATCTGTCTCTGAATGAACCGCATGAAAAAAGGGTTGAGAAAGAAAAGCAGCATCCCGCCTTTGACCAAAGAGTCGTGGAGAAACTTGATCAACGAGTTGCGCACCCCAAAGCTGTGCTAGAGCAGCAGCATCTTCTTCTGTCGACAATTCATCAAAATTGATTGCAATGGTATCATCATCGAGAACACGAACAAGACGCCCACTCATCTTGGCTTGATGCGCAATTTCTCGCGCTTTTCCCTTCACAACAATGCTAACACAATCAAAAAAAGCTTCACCTTCACAAGAAACACCAGCAGCCTCTAAACCAGCAACAAAACGACATGTTAAATGATGAATCCGCTGTGCAATTTCTTGTAAGCCTTTTGGCCCATGCCAAACAGCATAAGCGGTTGCCATATTAGCCAACAAAGCCTGAGCTGTACAAATATTTGATGTCGCTTTATCCCGTCGAATATGTTGTTCACGTGTTTGCAAAGCTAAACGAAAACCAACGCGCCCTTCTGTATCGACGGATTGCCCCACTATACGCCCTGGAATAAGGCGTGTGAGCGCATCACTCACCGCAAGGTAGCCAGCATGGGGACCACCAAACCCCATCGGAACACCATAACGCTGCATCGAACCGACAACAATGTCTGCGCCCCATTTTGCCGGTGCTTCCATAAGCGTAAGCGCTAAAGGATCAGCCACAACAATAACCAGCGCACCTTTTTCCTTTGCCTCTTTTATGACCTCACTATAATCATGAAAAGAACCTTTTGTATCGGGCCAAGAGAGAACAATTGCCGCTGTATCAGAACAAATTTCTCTCTCAAAGCTGATCCGAATGCCTTGTGTTTCAGCACGCGTTTGCACAACACTCAAAGTCTGAGGATGTAAAAGACTCTGAAGAGAAATTTTTGTTTTTTTCTCCCGCGCAAAACGAAAAGCAAGAGCATTGGCTTCCGCTAAAGCAGTTGCTTCATCAAGAAGAGAAGCAGCAGCAACAGGCAAACCTGTCAGTTCACTGATCAATGTCTGAAAATAAAACAGGAGTTCTAAACGACCTTGACTAATTTCTGCTTGATACGGCGTATAAGCGGTATACCAAGCTGGATTTTCAAACAAATTTCGTAAAATAACCGGAGGCACAAATGTTCCATGATATCCTTGCCCAATAAAACTTTTGTGCACACAATTACGCGCCATCATGTTGGAGAGTTCTTCCAAGGCTTGGCTCTCACTCGCAGCCTTGGGAAGGTTCAGTGAACGTCCCAAATGGATAGAATTGGGAACCGCTTGAGAAATGAGTGTATCAACACTATCGAGCTCTAAAACATCAAGCATTTTTTGTGTTTCATCAGGATGCAGCCCAATATGTCGAGAAGAAAAAGAACGCTCGATCATGACACTCATCCAATCAAAGCTTTATAAGCATCTTCATCCAACAACCCTTCCAGTTGTGTTTCATCCTGCACTGTCATTTTCCATAACCAGCCTTCTGTTTCGGCTTTCTGGTTTACCAGTTCAGGATTATCAGCCAGTGCTTCATTGATTTCGACCACTTCACCATCAAGAGGAGAATAAACATCTGAAGCTGCTTTAACGGATTCCACAACAGCCGCCGCCTCACCTTTGGAAAGTTTTGTCCCACTTTGGGGTAAATCAACAAAAACCAAATCGCCTAATTGCTCTTGCGCATAATGTGTAACCCCAACAGTCACCATTTGTCCTTCAACGCTAAGCCATTCGTGGTCTTGTGTAAAATAAGTTTTAGACATAAAAAATCATCCTTTAAAATAACGTTGTTCAACAAAGGGAAGAGAATGCACTGAAAGTGCAATCTTTTTGCCTCGCAATTCTGTAAAGACTTCTGTTCCTTCAACTTTACACGCAACAGGAACATACCCCATCGCGACAGGACCATCAAAAGAAGGACCAAAACCACCGGATGTTACCACGCCAATCTCATTGCCCTGTTCATCGAGAAGCACCGCACCGGCACGAATAGGTTGGCGCGTTTGCGGTTTTAATCCAACACGACAACGATCAGGTCCTTTTTGCAGCGCTTCAAGAAAAGCCTTTGCACCGTAAAATTGTGCTTTTTCTCGGACACTTTTAGGAACAGCCCATGTTAAAGCTGCATCAATAGGTGTCGTCTCAGGGGTAATATCATTTCCATGCAAACACAACCCTGCTTCCAACCGCAAGCTATCGCGTGCAGCAAGTCCAATCCACTCAACACGCGAATCACTCAGCAATTTTTCAGCCAACATATGCGCATGCCCTATGGGCAAAGCAATTTCAAAACCATCCTCTCCGGTATACCCAGAACGCGTTATAAACCAATCTTGTTGTGGTTCGAATCCCTGCATAAAGAACAATTCATTCCCTGGCAAATCGGCATCAGCCAGAACAGCTGCGGCTTCAGGACCTTGAAGAGCAAGCAATACCCTTTCAAGGGCAATCACTTGACATTCAAAATCACCAGCACGCTTTTTCAGTTCTTCAAAATCAGCCTGTGCATTCCCGGCATTGGCAACCAACATAAAACGGTGCTCATCCAAACGAGTAATGATCAGATCATCAAGAATACCAGCCTGCTCATTTAGCAAATAATTATACCGTGAGTGCCCAATCTTTAAAGCTGCTGCATCAATAGGAAAAGCATAGGATAAAAATTCTACGGCTTGTGCCCCTTCAACGGCAATCAATTTCATATGAGAAATATCAAAAAGTCCTGCATGTGCACGGGTATGAAGATGTTCTTTCAAAACGCCAAGAGGATAAGTTAAAGGCATATTCCACCCCGCAAAAGCACCAAATTTTGCTCCTGCTTTTTCATGCAGATCATATAAAGGAAGTGTTTTTAAAAAAGATGTTTCTTGTTGTGTGCCCATAATAACTCCAAAGCTGCGCTAACGCCCACACAATATGGTCGTCTCTGCACCCCTCTGTCATCAACCTGAGAGACTCGCGAAAAGACTTTCGCTTACACCTTCGGCGCGGGCTCTCCCGACTTTCCAGATCTGCCTTCCTCCTTTTACGGTCCTTAAAGCCTGAGAGATTATGGGCTATTTCCCCTTCGGCGGCAATGCGAAAACTTGCAATCTGCACTCTCCCGCAAAAGAATGAAAGAAACGATAACGCTCTTTCCAGCATGTGCTAATCTATAACCTATCTTTATCGCACTGTCATTAGTAAAGTGATAAACGTACTCTCATTTTAAAACTTGCATATTTTAAAACTTGCATAAGCTGCTTCAAAAGATTTATAATAGCCTCCTTTTGAAGCTTACAAAAATTGTAAGGAACACATTTTAGGAAATTTAGAACAAAAATCAAAAGTGATAAGCAAAAATACCTCTTGAAAATCGTGCAAAACGTCACACACTAAAAAGATCGCAAAGCAGTATTCTTTCGTGTGCAATTCAACCTTAAGAGTAGGGTTTTATATCCTTTTAAGAATCAAGAATAAAGACTTCAAGTATTGTATAAGGTTGATTTTAATGCACAAGAAGTGGATTTTCTGCTTTCTTAATAATGTCGTAAAATGCAACGATTGACAGGCTAAAATTACCGAATAAAGGTCACAATATACTCATGAAAGCTGGTAATATCTCCTACAATTGCGAAAATGATCTTCCAAAGCAAATTGCTCTTTTCCCTTTAGAAGGTGCACTCTTACTGCCCGGGGGGTTTTTATCGCTCAACATTTTTGAACCAGAATCGCTTGAAATGATTGAAAATGTTATGGTATCCGATCGTCTCTTGGGCATTATTCAACCCCTTTCATCGGATACGGACCGCTTTTCTACACAACTTTATAAAACAGGTTGTATAGGACGTATTACAAACTACAGTGAAACCGGTAATGGACAACTGTTCATTATCTTACAAGGTGTTTGCCGTTTCACCTTAGAACAAGAATTGACAAATACAAAGTCCTATCGAACAGCTCTCATCCAATCAAACATCAAAGACTTACAAGAACTCGATATTGAAGAAAGCATTCATCGAGAAAGCTTACTTGATGTTGTTGAGAAATATCTGACCATTCATGAAATGGAATATAATTGGAGCAGTATCATAGAAGCCCCAACACCGATATTGGTGAATGCTTTTTCAGCGCTTATTCCCTTTACACCGGCAGAAAAACAAGCTCTCCTTGAAGCCCCCGATATCAAAAGTCGTGCCCAAACGCTTCTCGCATTAACAGAACGCTCCCTCATGAAACAAACAGGAACAGATTATCGTTTAAACTAATGAACGTAAAAACATGAAAAAAATGACCACAGATCCTAAAATGCTCGAATTGCTTGTCTGCCCAATGACGAAAGGCACGCTTTCTTTCAACCGAAAAACACAAGAGCTTATTTCTCTCAAAGCCAAACTTGCCTATCCTATTCGTGATGGTGTTCCCATTATGCTTGCTTCAGAAGCGCGTCCTTTGCAAAACAATGAAAAAACAACTCATAAAAAATAAACACTCTTTAGGCAATTTTTCTTTCAAAAGCCCACTGTTATTAAACTTCTATCAAGATGATATCTTAGTGTCTTGAGAAAAAGAATTTTACAATTCGACTTTACAACTTTTCAAAGTCTCTCAAACGATATTTTTATCTATCGTGGATGCCTTGATGACATCAAAACTTGAAAAAACCAACAAGGAAAATGGGCTGTAATTTCAATTGACGATTGAAAGCTATTGCCTTATGAAGGGGGATTGTGTTTTTGGTCGTATACGCGACGATCAAATAGGGCCTGGAAGCCCTAACATCGAACGCAGAATGAATCCGCTTTGCGGGTGTCCCGGAATTTCCGGGGGCTCTTGTTATGTCCAAGTGCATCTTAAGCACTAAAAGCAAGAGGTTGATTCGATGTCAGCACTTCCAGACCCCGGAAACATTTATTGCATAAAAACATAGTAAATTCAGTATCTTATGTGAATTTATTTTATATGAATCCACTTAAGAATCCATCCTTTTATGCATGTTTAAATTGACCATTTTTTATAAACAATTGCCATGTATAAATAGAGCATAAAAAGCAAATCATGATGCGAATATTATAACGCATGTGTGTATTCAAATAAAATGAAAAGCAGTTATCATTCATAACGGTTCATAAATTTTATGATACGTTTTTATCACTCACAAATCGCATTATTAAAAATTTAGTCGTTTTAAATTATCGATACCATACGTTTAAAGATCACAGCTTGTTTTAAAGCTTGGATTCTTAATCGCATAAAAAGAACAAATTAACATTTACCAAAATTGAGAAGCGTAAAATCTAAAGATGTTATAGCAATATTAGATCATTCTATAAGAGGGTAATCATTTAAAACTGTTATAAGCTTATAGATTTTCATTTATTAAGGGCGCATAAAATATTTAAAGATAAGATCAGTTTTATAACCACGGTATTTTTTTACCGAGGTACGAAATAGCAGATATGAAATTCAAAACGTTATATCTTATGATCAAAAGCTTTTTTTGACGTATGCAAGCAAGCTATCAAAAAACGTTTTAAAAGTTATCGTTTAAAAATACAAAGTTAAATGGGGGCGCCTATTGAAACAAAGATAAGCAAACACAATTCAAAACCATTGTAGCATCATAAAGGCATGGGATTTTACTTAATTTTTAGAAAAAACAATGCTGTTCAAAAAATGCTCTATTCTAAAGTTAATGCCTCCAAAATTGGATTGGTTAATTGAGTGCAAAATGAAAAGATGCTTATGAGAATCTCTTTAAGTGAACGTTTAAACGTTTGAAACATAAAATGAGATCTTTATAAAAAACGTTTAAAACCTCTTTTTATAACAGTTATAATTTAGTTATCATTTGCTCTTGAGAACGTTTCATTTACCAAAAAAAGAAGATCTAGATTTCACAGCAGAGCAAATCTTAAAAACTTATATTTTATAAAAGCATTTTGATTTGTTTGATATGTTTGATTTTAGAAAATGCGTTATTTGAATTCACTCAACTTAATTTCGAGGTCAGTACTTTTAAACGTTTTAAGATGCATTTTGATCATGTGCTTTATTTCAAATGAATCTCTTTAAAGAAAAGGGCATTTTATTAATACGTTTGATAGCCATAACAAGCGTTTATAGTTTCTCTCATTCAAATGAATGCTATCAAGATGATACCCATCATTTATGTTCCTTTTGATAAGTTTTCATAAAAACAAGAAAACGCTTGCAATATAATACGTTTTGTATATAGGCATGCATTACTCCATTGTGGGTGATTAATTTTAATCATTAGAATCAAAATTAGAAAGCCGCGTCATATTAAGGCACGGCTTTCTTTTTGAATTCTCTCTTTTATGATACGTTTTAAACAATGCTTATAATGCATTTATAGCCATAAAGAAGGCACTCACACACTATTATTTGTTTTATTTCTCAATCTTTACAACCTCATCGCTTTTATAGACCTCATAATTATCGGGAACCAATCTTATTTTACTTTGTGTATCTATTTTTGCTCTTCCATAGGCACGACCCCAAACCTTGACATAACCAGAGATTTTCGCATTGCCATAAACAGAGCCATAAACCGCGGCACGACCACTCACTATAGCATTGCCATAGACCTTGCCATAAATCTTTGCAAAGCCTTTGATAGCAGCTTGTCCATAAATTTTTGCACTGCTGTAAATACAAGCAGACCCAGAAACCTTTGAATGACCATAGATCCTTGCATGATCATAAACAAAAGCATCATGAGAAACGCGCGCATGATTATAAATATGGGAATTGCTATAAACACGGGCGCAACCACTCACATGAGCTTTGCCATAAACATTCCCTGCGACATGAGCACTGTCATAGACACAAGCATGGTCATAAATTTTTGCATATCGAGTGATTACAGCCTTGCCATAAACCTCAGCATTGCCATAGACACGCCCCCGCACATGAGAAAGATGCCTTACTTTAGCATGATCAGAAACATGAGCATAGCCATAGACAAGAGCCTCATCATAAACCCAGCAATTGCCATAGTGTGATAAGTTGCTTTCATTTTCGATATAGCCACCTAGATCGCCAGCCTTGACATCATCAAAATCTTTTAAAGCCCGAATGCGATAAAGGTTTGTAATTTGTTTTGTTAATCTATCTTTAATTTGTTTTGTTTGATTGGTTAATTCATATTTTTTAGACATAAGGATACCCTCACAATCTAATGTGATAAACGTTTACTAAAATTTGGAATGGAAAATTTAAAAGAAGGGCGCCCCCGCAACGCCCGAGCATTCAATTATGCTGCTTTATTTTCAATAATCTTGACAACGTGATCGCTTTCATAAACCACACAATTTTTTGGAACCGAACATAAACCGCTATGTCTTTTTAACCTTGCATTGCCATAGACATTGCCTCTAATCACGATATGATCAGAGATTTTCGCATTGCCATAAACAGAGCCATAAACATCAGCATTGCCCCCTACGCTAGCATTGCCATAAACCTTGCCATAAATTTTGCAAGCGCCACTCACAACAGCATGGTCATAAACCACGGCATTACTATGAATACGTGCACTCCCTGATAATTTTGCATTCCCATAAACCCTTGCATATTGATAAACCCAAGCGTTATAAGAAAGATGCGCATTGTCATAAACATGAGCATTTGCATAAACGCGGGCGCGGTCACAAACATGCGCATTGCCATAAACAAAGCCCATGATAATAGCGTTATTAGAAACTTTTGCATTTTCATAAATATAGGCAGTATTTAAAACAAGAGCATTATCATACACCCAGCAATTGCCATCATGAGAGAGGTTGCTTTCATTTTCAATAAAACCACCTAAATCCCCAGCCTTAACATCAGCAAAGTCTCTTAATGCTTTAATACGATAAAGAGTTTGATTATTTAATACACGTGTCTCATTTGTGAGTGCAAACTTTTTTTGCATAGCACAATTCCTTTATAAAGAAGATTCAATTTTTAAAATGAAAGAATTTGGTTAGAAAGCAGGCGCCCCCGCCGCGCCCGCGCATTCAATTACGCAACGTCTTTTATGGTTTTGTTATTATTACCAATATCATCATAAATTTTTTGATTGCCATTAACGATAGCATTGTCAGAGATTTTTACTGAGTGACTAATATATACATTGTCAGAAACGACGGCATTATCGTAAACATGAGCAGCCCAATCAATACGAGCAGAGCCTAATATTTTTGCATTGCCATAAATAAAGCCCCTTACATAAGCATTATCAGCAATTTTCGCATTGTCATAGATTTTTGCATCAAAAATGATATTAGCTTTATTACAAACAAAGGCATTGCCATAAACTTGACCACGAACGATAGCATTGTCCTTAATTTTTGCATTGCCATAAACATGCGCATTCGCACCGAAAACCCATGCATCATCATTAACCACGGCATTGCCATAAATTTTTGCATTTCTATTGACACGGGCATTATCATGTATTTTTGCATTGTCAGAAACGACAGCATCCCAAAAAACGGTAGCATTATCATAAACCCAGCAATGACCATCATGGGATAGGTTGCTTTCATTTTCAATAAAACCACCTAAGGTACCTGCTTTGATATCATCAAAATCTCTAATGGCTTTAATACGGTGTAAGGTAAACCCTTCAATAATCTTAGTTTCATTCGTAAATTCATATTTTTTTGTTATAGGTAAAGAGACACAAGCATCATCACAAATTTTAGATGCAAAATTAATCGTTTCATTGTCCTCAACACGCGTATACCAATTAATAAAAGCATTCCCATAAACTTTTGCCTTGTCTCTTATAACAGCCTTATCACATACAGTGGCGTTATTAAAAACATGAGCATATTTGTAAACAAAAGCATACCCACAAACCAAGGCATTATCAGCAATTTTTGCATTGTCATAAACACTAGCAAAATCAAACACCTTTGCATTATCACAAACCGTTGCATTATCGAAAACACTCGCATAATTAAAAACAGTAGCATTATCAGAAATAAGAGCATTATTATAAACACAAGCCTCATTAGCTACCCAACAATTACCATCATGTGATAAGTTTCTTTCCTTTTCAATAAAGCCACCTAAAGTACCTGCTTTGATATCAGCAAAATCTCTAATGGCTTTAATGCGGTGTAAAGTATGACCAGCCACGCAACATGTTTCATTCGTAAATTCGTATTTTTTCATTGGAAATTCTTTCTAATCAAAAAAGTTTTCAATTGACAACCATAAAAGAGCGCCGGGCGTTGAAAACACGGTGATTAGTCCGTCGTCACACTTTTCTCATAAAGAGTATTGTATGGTGTGACCACACCCGACATAAATCGTTATATGCCAATTAAAGCACAAAAGACAGTCAGTTTTTAAAAAAATGGGAGAAACCTTTTCGTGGTTTATCCGCTAATCACAAGTGTTTTCATCACTTGATTATTTATATAACAAAATACGTATTTATTGTCAAATAATATTTTATCTTTTTTGATATTTTTTATGATTTTTTTAAATGCATTGTGTGTAAATATTTATCATATGCTTATGAATTGCTTCTTTTGTATTATATGCTTTTAAAGCTATATTATAGGCTTTCTTAAACGATTGCATTATTTTTTGAATCTATATACATTTATAATGTTTATAAACGCTCTCATCATGCGTATTTTTAACTTTATAACCTATCTTGTTTTTCACTAAATGGTTTTTAAGATTTCTGTTAATTTCTTTTATAACACATTTGCAACTTAACAGCCTTTTATAGGGATTGTCTTTATAATCATGCTTTCATTTGCATTGTGATTATGAAAATGCATTATGATTATGAAACCCTGCTTTTTTCACGCGTGCTTTATAGCTGTTATATTCTTTATAGCCACCGCATCATTTTTCATTTTCATAAGAGAGATTATAAATAGGATAATTGTGATTTATTGCTTTTTATGAAAACATCTAAAGAGAAACTGATAACTATAGAGATGAGCAAAATCATTTTTAATAGACTTTTGTCAGTTCTTTTTAGAACCTATATTATTTTTTTTAAATGAGAGAAAATTAAAAACATTATATTTCAATATATTAGCATTTTAATGATACAATCTATATCGACAATACAACCATAAATTCAATCCATAATATATATATGTCAGTTATGTGTCAGTAAATTGAACTGACAAAATGATTATTTTAGTGAGTGATTAAAACGTGCTTTATAAAAAGCGTATGAAAGTGAAAACTGATTATGTTATCAAAATCCTTTTAATGAATTTTTATCAGTCCACTTAAATGGATAAACTTATAATTTTAGAGAATGATTAAAACATGTCTTATGAAATGCATGTGATCTTTTAAAGCCTTTCAAAAGATAGTTATAAATATAAGAAATGCTATCAAGATTATTATGGTTATTGGTTTTGGGGGTTTTGGGTGTTCTTTTTACACCCCCTCTATATATATTTTTTAATCAAAAATAAAAGTTATTATATTTCAATATGTTAATGTTTTAAATAAACAACCTATATTAAATACAACATGTAAATACAATCTTTAATATATATTTAAGAGGGTTTTGTAGGGGTTTTGGGGGTTTTAAACACTGTCAAAACCTATAGATAAAATTCTCTTTAAACAAAGCTTTTGAAAACAATAAAGCTATCATTTGAGATTACGGTATAATCTCTTAAAAGCAATCCAAAAGAAGTGTATTCTATTTAAGATGGGATTTCTTAAAAGTCTTAAAGCAATCCAAATAAGAGTGTTTAAAAGTGCAAAGCTTCTTTTTTTAGAATAACGCATGATAAATTATTTCTTTTAAGATTGTATCTAATCAACTTAATAAAAGAGGTATAGATTATAAGGCTCTATACCCCTTATAAGATAGCATACCCATTATATGAGCATACCTTAATAAGTCTATTCAGTTTCTCTAATTTCTAATTTTGGTAGGTTCTTAACAATCTTCATTGTCTCTAAACTTACGGTAATAACCCTTTGAAACAATTCTAATGGATAAGCAGGGTTTCCAACGGTCTCAACAGCATAGCGATTAGCATTATTCACAATACCACTCTTTTTATCAGTCTTTACACATTGACGTCCCATAACCCATTCAAGAGCAGGCTTGCCATTTACGATATACTCATAAGCTTCACGAGGGATATCAGTCATCGTGATATTGCTGTTGTAAAAAACGATAGATTTATCTTTTACATTATTTTTGCTAAAGAATTTCATTTCTGTAACGTAATAAAATTCCTTAGGATTAGAGATATCAGTCTGTTTTGGATTGCCTTTTTTAAATGTGACTGGATAAGGTTCTACAGTTTCATAATTGACGTGCAAATGACCCAATTCACGTCCTGCTGTAACAAATTTCCAAAAGTCCTCAGCAGTTTTTACACAAGGGATACGCGGCAATTCTTTAGAGAGATTATCAGCATAACGGGCACGATAATCTTCCGAATGTAAGATCCCATAAACATAATAGAATAGATCATCTTTTGTTATGGTTTCATTAGGATAAGCTGCTTTAAAATGGTCTAGTCCCTCATCCGTAATGGCATCACGCCTCTGTAAACCAGCATTTTTGTTTTCCTCTGTAGCATTTGCAAATAAATGAGATTGGTTTTCACTTTTATCTTTTGAGACCGTAGTATCTTCGTAAATATACCGTGGAAAACATTGACTCGTATCTATTGCATGATGGTTAGGTAAGTTTTTCGTCATCAATACAGAAAAACCTTTCATTGCTCCTGCGCCAGTAACTTGTATTACCTTATTTTTAACTGCTTTTCCGATAGGGAATAGGCGCGGTATTTGATAAATGCCATCATTGAAGATGCTATTATAATAAAGCCATTGTTTTGTAAAAGGGCGATATAGGCTTTGAATAAGGCACTTATCTTCAAACTCGAAAAACTTTCCTCTTACCAACTCTTGTTTAATGTTATGGCTCCAACTAATTTTGCTTTCATCCGAATTTACGAAATCATTTACAACTTTTACACGTGACTTACGTTCAGCATGTGGATAGATATTGTTAAAACGTTCTACTTCGCTGTTATAAAAAGTAATCATATTACTCATGTTTTTAGTTAAAACTTCACAGCTTGAGTTATAAGCCCAAGCATCACGATTAGTTTTTAGACCACAAGAATAAATATCAAAAAGTTTTTTATCATGACTTTTCTTATCACCTGTAGTTTTATCACCTATGACTAAAAATGATTTGAAGCTATCATCACGTTGATTAAGCCAATCATTATGTCCATCCGGTTTGATTATTTGCCAACCTTGTTGACTCCGTGTAATGCCATCAATGCTTCCAAGGGATTCAATTATCGTAAGTTTTTTTTCTCTTTTAAGATAATCTCCAATATCACGGAAATATATTTTACCACGCTGTTGAGATTCTGGATTTTTGATAAGAATAGAGATAGCGATAGGAGCCCGTGACCCAGAACCAAAAATCTTGCCACCCTCTTTTCGAGAAAGTTCTCCAGAAGTTCGTTGATTACCCCGTAAATGGAAAATATAAAGGCTGCTAAATTCCTCAACGAAGCATTTTCGTAAGCCATCCATAGAATGTCCAGTAATAAAACCGGCATTTGTGACAAATCCGATTACCCCAGCATTATCAATACGGTCACTAGCCCAGCGGATAGCACGGATATAACTGTCGTAAAGTGCTTGCACACAAGTTGTTTTTGATTGAGCAGCATAAGTTTCACGGATACGATTATCTAATATTGGATAAGGACTCTTCTTTGCATTATCATTTTCACTTTTTTGTCCAACCGAATAAGGGGGATTACCAAAAATAACTTTGATATCCAGTTTCTTTTGATGTTCTAAATATTCACTGTTCTCTTTGAGTATACCATCTATCAAGTTTTTTTCTTTAAGCATCTGAAACGTATCAGCCAGACCAATATGTTTGAAAGGAATATAATTCCCTTTCATAAGACTATGATAGGTCGATTCAATGTTAATGGCTGCTATGTAATAAGCCAGTAAAACAATCTCATTAGCATGAATATCATGACGGAATTTATATTCCATATCTTCTGGTTTTATGAGATTGGATTGTAACAACCGTGTGATAAAGGTTCCAGTACCTGTAAAAGGGTCAAGAATAGAAACACCCCGTGATCCTAGACTTTTGCCAAATTCATTGCGCAAGACATCATCAACAGAGTGAATGATAAAATCAACAACCTCAACGGGGGTATAAACAATTCCAAGCCTATCCGTGGTTTTCTTAAAAGCTTTGGCAAAAAAATCTTCGTAAAGTTTGATAATAAGATTCTGTTTTGCTTGAGGTTCGGTAATCCCTGCTGTACAGAACGTGATACTTTTGTAGAATTTATCAAGATCTTTTGCTTCTTCCTCAATATTGGTTTTATCCAGTTTCGCTAAAATCTTTTCCATGGCTTGAGAGATAGCATTGTTCTGTACAAACTTATTGCCATCAAACAAAGCTTCAAACACGGGACGCGTTACAAGATGTTGGGCTAACATCTCAACAGCTTCTTCTTGTTTGATTTCACTATTTACGTTGTTTTTTAGTTCCTTATGAAAGGCATCAAAAGCATGAAAAGTTTCACTCTTTTCGTCCACAAGCATATCTTTAAGACGATTGATATGGTTTTGTGCAATCTCAGCAACATTGCCAGCCCATATGCCCCAATAATCCGTGATTTTAAAACTATCCAGAAAAATTGTCTTGATAAAATCAACAAATTCAGAAGGGCGGAATAATTCTCCTTGCTCTGTAGTCGATTGAGAGTTGCTTGCTGCTGTTCCAATAACATGTCCAGAACTTTCTCCTTTTGATTGTATCTGGACCTCATCAACTGTTGTGGTGAGTTCTTTTAATTCATTGTCACGCTTAATCTCTATAATCTCAATCGTATGGCTGCTATCTTGTCCTAAAGACATTTGATTAATCGTTCGAGCCAGCCTCTCATCATGAGAATGTAAAGCATTCAAAACTTGCCAAACAACATGGTACTTCTTATTATTCCGTAAAGCTTTTTTGGCTTCTAAATGCGAGGGAATGATAACAGGTAAAATGATATAGCCTGTCTTTTTTCCCTTGGCACGACGCATCACACGCCCCACCGCCTGTATCACATCCACTTGGCTATTGCGCGGGTGTAAAAACATGATGGCATCAAGAGCAGGAACATCAATCCCTTCTGAAAGACACCGAACATTGCTTAAGATCCGACAAACATTGTGACCAGCATCTTGTTTCAGCCAATCCAATTCTTCATTGCGTTTTTTGACGCTTTGCTTTCCGTCAATATGTCTTACTTCACAATTCAAAAAGGGTACATCTTTAAGGAAATCATTGATATGAGATTCGATAATTTTATTGAAGAGCTTTGTGACATATTTAGAAGTATTGATATCTTTGCAAAAAGCTAAGGCACAATGCATGGGCTCTGTATCATCATCATCAACAGCTGCTTCCTTATCTATTTTAGTCAGTGCTCTATAACAGCCAATAATTTTTGCCGCATCATCTAAATCAATTTCACGGTCTTCATTGGCTATAATCTTCTGTATGGCTGGTGTGATATAGGTTTCATCAATGCCTAAGACCACAATCTTGTAAGGAGTTAAAAGTTCATTCTCGACAGCTTCAGTGAAGGTATAATGATGGAGTTGTTTTCCAAAAAGCGCTTCATCATCCATGGATGCCAGAACGGCATTAATCTCATCAGCCCGTCTTTTGGCAGTCTCACTAAAGATACGAGGCGTTGCTGTCATATATAGACGTTTTTTGCCTCGAATAATGCTGTTATCATGAACTTTGACAAACTCAGATTCATTGTCGTCAGTTCCCAATGAAGCACCCGTCGTACGGTGTGCTTCATCACAAATGATCAGATCAAATTCTGGTAATCCATATTCCTTTTGCGCATCGGAAATCACTTGAATGGAATGATAGGTTGAAAAGATGACCGTCATTGCCTCTGCGAAGCTTTCACAAGCTTCTTTGGCAAGGGCTTTTGCATCTGTTGTAGCAGGAAGAACAAGATCTGATGTTTCCATGCCAACCATGTCATCTTGGTTTTTACGACGCTTTCCTACTTTTGTATCCGAACACACCGCAAAGGAACGCAAGGGAATTTGTGTGTCCAGTGTCCATTCACGGATTGTTTGTGAGACTAAAGCAAGAGAAGGCACCAAAAACAACACACGCTTGCCTTTTCCCGCTATGGTCTCTGCTATCTTAAGGCTTGTGAACGTTTTGCCTGTTCCACATGCCATAATTAGCTTGCCACGGTCTGCTTCTTTTAAACCTTCACAGACTTTCTTGATGGCTTCTTTCTGATGGGGACGAGGTTCTTTTGTAACTTTCAGAACAACTTTTTGTTTTGTTGCAAATATTTGCCAATCTATACGACTGTTTTCCATATGACGAAGGTCAATGCGATAAACGGGTATCGCTTGTCCTTTAATCATGGCATTCACATTGTCACTTAATTCACTTTCAGTGCTATCAACGAGAAGGCGATATTTAAAGATGTCTTTTCCAGAGGCTGCGATAAAGCTATCAATATCCTTTTTACTGATCTGATGGTCTGCTTTATAAAACTTACATTGAATAGCCACATAGCCTTCTTGATTGCGAAGTTTTGCAACCAGATCAATGCCGATATCATTTTTATTCCAATCCTCACGCTCTTTAGCCCATTCAAAATAGCTTTCAACCTTTTCATAGCGTCCATAATGGATAGGGTCATGCATAAGATATTTGCTAATAAAATCTTCAAAAATTTTTCCCTTTTTAGCATTTGAAGTTGCTTGTTGACGATAATATTCCAACAGAGAACGTAGCGTGACGTGTTTATTATCAGACTTAACAGATTGCAGCATATTACAATAAAAATCCCTTGCCTTATAAGATGATCAATAACCATCAAAAGAATCAAAACGAATTCAATTAAATGCGTTTAAAACAAATATCGATAAAAATGGGAAAAAACTGCTAAAAAGCCGATAATTTTTTCAAAAGAGGTTTTAAAAGGATACTTATCAACAGCCTATGAGAAAGATCAGATCAGCAAAATAGTGAAATTTGCTATTCATTTGATGTGTTAATCAAGACAGATGCAATACGTTCTTTTAAAATATCATAATGATTATTTTGATAAGTTTTATCACGAATTTAATAGATAGGTTTTGACGGTGTTTAAAACACCCAAAACCCCTACAAAACCCTCTTAAATATATATTAAAGATTGTATTTACGTGTTGTATTTAATATAGGTTGTTTATTTAAAACATTAACATATTGAAATATAATAACTTTTATTTTTGATTTAAAAAATATATAGAGGGGGTGTAAAAAGAACACCCAAAACCCCCAAAACCAATAGATGCGGAATGCTTTGAAGGCTCTCTTCGATAATACAAGGTTATAGGGTTTAATGTTTTATAAGATATCCAGATTGCCTATTGTGGTGTCTTATAACTTTTCACTAAAGGATGCCATTCATAGCGTATGGTAGGTCGACCGCCTTGAGAGCTATTGTCTCCAGAGATTTCACGAATATAGTTACAACAGCATAAAAGCTCTAAAGCTTGCTTAACGGCTCCATTGTCCTTTAAACATTTCCAATTACGTTTATAAACATCACGTGAAGTAAAACCATCGGGTAAATAATCACAGCGTTCAACAATTAATTTTGCACGCTCTGCTGTTAATGTATCATGCGCCGCGTAAAGACGTTTTGCGTGACTTATCAGATATTTTTCCCAATACAAAGCTCTCTCAAGGGCATTTCTATTGATTTCAAAACGCCCCCCTTCGCACAGTTCAAAAATCAACGCAAGGGTTGGTATGGTTTTATCCATTTTCAAGAGATGCGCTTGTAAACTTTCGGAGAAATTTTCCCCTTTGGTTGTTTTTTGAAAATTTTCCCACCATTCACGAAACATCTCTTGGGCTTCGGCAGAAAAACGTATGGTAATGGGGTGTTTTGGTGATCCTAAAGGTTTATCATAAAGAGAACGAAAGACTTCTTGATAATTTTCCCATGCCTTTTGCTTGAAAGGTTTATCAACCCATTCACGTTCTTTTCGTTCATCGGGAAAAACTAGCATTTGAAATCGTTGTAATAAACCGTCATCGTTTATTCCACGGTGCATTGCTTGAATGACTGGAATAATTCGTGAAGGTTGAATGCCCCCAATAACGGAAAGAGTTGCATTAGGAATATGAATGGTTCCACGCTCTATACGGTCATAGGTATATGGCTTATTGCCATTAAAAGCTGTTAGATAGAAAGAACGGTCTGATTGATATTCCTTTCTCTCCAAATTGGCTAAAAAACCAGATAATTCATCACGGACCATTAAGAGACCACGGGGGTTTTCTTTTAACAATTCCCCAAGCTTTTCGACCGTGACATCATTGACAATCAGACGTCGTTTATTAAGCGTGTCATCATCGTCGCTTTCTTTGTGTTCAAGAGCTTGAGAAAGAAGAGCAAGGGCGTGTTCCTCGTCTTGATCTTTGAGTGCTTTGTAGGCTTGTTTTTTCTTTTCTCTCTTGTCTAACTCAATCAGAATATCTTTTGTTTCTTGCTGTTTTTTCTGCTTTATCCATTCTTGATGCCATTCCTCTTGAAAAGCATAGAGAGGGGCTAAAGCAGCTTCCATGGTAGGTGTTTTCATGGTTGAAGGTTGCCCCACAATGGCGCCCCAGAGATTAGGAACAATTTCCCAATTGGCATATTGTTTTGGAGCGATACGCACGCCATTTCCAATAACAGCAGCCAAACCGCATAAAGCAGAGATAGCAACAAAGTCGATAGAAGATTGTTGCATATCAGAAACGTCATAAACATAGTCTATTAATGGTGTTGGGAGCAGATAGACTTTAAAAGGCTCGACGGGTAAAAGAGCTTTATCAATAGACTGTAATTCCCCCCAACCGTTTTGTTGCAAGGCTTGTTCATAAGGAATAGCTTTTAAACAAGTATTATCATTTAAAAAGGCATGATCGTTATCATTGACGGGGGCATTTTCATTATTGTGTTGTAAATTACTATTTTTCATATTTTCCTTTCTCTAGAAAGTAGTACATTATTAAAGTCTATTCCTTTTGGAGCTTGCATCATAAAGACTTCAAAGCCTTGGCTATAAGCACGCTTTGCTAGGGTAAAACCTGCTTTACGACCCGCATCATCGCCGTCCATTGCGATTGTCAGACGCCCTTTTATCGGGGGTAAATTCACACGCATCATGCCACTGGTGGAAAGAGACGCCCATAAATTCACGGGCTCTGATAACAATCCAGACAGCAGAGACAGCCCCGTTTCAATGCCTTCACAAATAACCAAATGTTTTGGATTGTCTTGACTTAAATGCACAGCACCGCCCATGACAGAACCCAACATGGCTTTGGCTGGTTTCTGATCTGTTTTGCAGCCATTGGCTTTTAAAAAGGTCCTATGAATGGCAAAAGAGCCAGCCCCCTTAACAAGAGCCACCAACGCGGGCAGTGTCATTCCTAATGGATGTGGACATTTATCGTGAAAACGTAAATCAGCAGGCAATTCACATGTGAGCCCCCGCATGCGTAAATAGGTTTCTGCTAAAGTATTTTTGATCGGTTGACTTTGTTGCCAAATCTTTTTTGCTCTTTCTGCTTTCTGTTTTGCTCTTTTGAAATCAGCACAAAACTGTTTTGAGAAAGAAAGCGTATGATCATAAGTTTTATCAAAAAAGGCTTGTTTCTCCAGCAAGCCAATTCTTCTAAGCGCTTGTATGATCTCTCTAAAAGAGCAACCGGCATAACAATAGAGTAAAAGACGCCCATCAAGTCCATTGGTAATGGATAAACTAGGCAGTCTATCATCATGAGCAGGGCAACGGGCTGTTCCATAACGCCCATGCCAAACTCCACGTAATGCACAAGTAATTTTTCGAGCTGTTGTATGCAATGCATAAGCATTGCTTGTTGTAGCATTTGTAAAATGCATAAAATCCCTTCCTGCTACTTGCATTACAGGACAGATTCTGTTATTTCGGAATTTGTGAAAGTTGAAATACTTTGTCTGTCCTATAAGGCGAAGTTTTCTTTAGGCGGCGTCGTTGCTGCGTTGGTTTTTTGCCTTTTCGATTACGTCGTCAAGGTCGGATTGTAACCAACGCGCTAAGGAACCAATCTTTAAAGGTTTTGGCACCGAGCCATCAGCGACCCGCCGCCAAAGTGTTGAAACACTTATATTAAGTATTTTTGCACTCTCACGTACCGTGAGGAGTGGTTCATTTGGAATCATGGAATCCCCTCTCTATTTAAATGATCGAATCAGCATCAATTTGCTATATATAAATAGCAATTCGTAGCAAACTTTTCCAGCAAAAAAACAATATCTTGTGATTTTTTATTCAAAATAAGCCATAATTTGTGATTATACTATTCATTATGGATTAAATATGAAAAAAGAGATAGAGCTATCCACAACTTTTATTGTTTTGACCAGTGACATAAGAAGCCCATTTATCCATATAGACGCGACGCTGTTCTAAATAATCTGTACGACGATAGGCACGTTCCACTTTACCCCCGACCGTATGACCTAGAATGGTTTCTGCGACCTCATAAGGAGCATCGGTTGTTTCTGCGAGCCAATCGCGTAAACTAGAGCGAAAACCATGGGGACAAGCTTCCAGACCAATTTTTTTCATGTATTGTAGCATGCTGTTTTGTGCAAGAGGACCACGACCGGTTGCAGAAAAAAGAAAACCATTACGAGAAAGCAGATGTGCTTGTTTAATCACTTTTAGTGCTTCTGATGATAAAGGAACGCGAAATTCTTCTGTAGCATCGCGTCGTCCTTTCATACTTTCAGCAGGGATAGTCCATATATCCCCATCAATCTGATCTTCACGCATATAACGCAAAGGGCGAGTACGAACACCAGTCAAAATAAGTAAACGCAAAGCCAGTTGTGTCATGGTTGTTGTTTTGCAGAGTGACTGATAAAAGGCAGGCACATCTTTCCAATCCATTGCAGGTAAATTTTGTGCTTTATGGCGTTGCTTCCCTAACAGAGCGCGTGCTTTTATTGTTGCTTGTAAATCAACATCCAATCCTAATGCAGCCGCATGTTTAAGACAAAGATTAAGACGATTTATTGCTTTCTCTGCTGTTGCAGCTTTTGTATGCCATATGGGAGCAAGTACATTGCGTATCTCTGTTTGGGTAATCTCTGAAATGGGAATACAGCCTAATTTGGGGAGAACATAAAGTTGTAAAGGTAGAAACCAGTTCCCAGCTTTGCCATCTCCTTTTAATTCAGCTTTACGACTTTCAAAAGCATCTAGAGCAATATCTTTTAAATAATGAAGATTGCTTATTGCCTCACGCTTTTGTTTATCGCGTTCTTTAATAGGGTCACGACCCTCATGTAAAACAGAACGCCATTGGTTTGCCAATTCACGGGCTTTTTTTAAAGAGACGTTTCTCAACGCTCCTAATCCCATTTCGCGACGACGCCCATGAATAGTATAACGATAAAGCCATTGAGCACCACCATCTTTACGCTTATGGAGTAACAAGCCGGCACCATCATTATATTTGCCAGCCCCCAATGTTGCGACAGACCTTGCATTCAGACGGTTCATAAGAGGCATTTTTAGTCCTTTCTTCTATAGTTTTTACCCACACGCCAGCCCCGCTTTTGACATGCAAGCAAGTGATATTAATTGATACGATATGAGAGGGTTTGTGATGAAAGAATCTTACTATATTCGGATCTATGATTCAAGTTGAAAAAGAATGATTTATCATTATAAATCAATGTGTTGCCAGACCCCGGAATACCAATGCGAGGGCGCTCGCAACCGGAGGGGAAACAAAGTGCAAGCTAAAAATTCACATTCTTACGACATTTCTTTAGGCCAAAAAATTCGCTTCAGAAGAAATATGATGGGGTTTTCTCAAAAACAATTAGGAAGTCATTTGGGCGTAACGTTTCAACAAATCCAAAAATATGAAAAAGGTTTAAATCGTGTGAGCGCAGCATGTTTACAGGAAATTGCTGATGTACTGGGTGTTCCCGTTTCCTTCTTTTACGCTGAGTGCGCAAAAAAAGAAGAGACTTCCTCGCATTGTGATGACAGAATATCGAGTAAAGCAGAATATTTACTTTTGAAAAATTTCAGAGAGCTTACCCGCAAAAAACAAAGAGCAATTTTGCAGTTGATTTCTGATGAAAAAAACAGCCCCTTATTTTTATGAATTTACTGAAAAGCCCTCAACTGTTCTGAATAACATTGAAAAGCATTTTAACTGTCTCCGCCCCAAAAGACGAAGATTTTTATCCAATCTGGAAACAGTCTGAATAGAAATTTTTGTCTTTAGAGAGAGGGAAGAAATCAAATAATTGGACACTTAACAGATAAAAGACAAAAAAATCTTCCAAGGCGATGCGCCATACCATCTTTTAAAAACTCAAAAGTGTGAAGAGAAACAATTGACAGAAGAGAAAAAATTCACTTAAGTGCTCTCGCAAAGAGATGAAGAATTCGCATAAAATATTCAATTTTTTTCACTTCTGAAAGATTAAAAAAGACAATATTATTTGCAATACAATACTTTATTGTGCTGACAATTCTGATTGTTGTGCACAACATGGGATTTGTTGAAGATATAATTTAATGATGTTCCTTGACCAACTCATTCTCTCCTGAGTATAGCGCGGGGAATGAACGTGGAGAGACACGAAGGAGTATAGAAAATGAGTTTTAAAGTTGCAATTGTCGGCGCAACAGGAAATGTCGGTCGTGAAATGCTTACAATTTTAGAAGAGCGTGGTTTCCCTGCGCATGAAATTGTTCCTCTGGCATCACGACGCTCATTAGGACAAGAAGTTTCTTATGGAGACAAAACTTTAAAAGTAAAAGCTCTGGATACGTATGATTTTTCTGACACAGATTTGTGTCTTATGTCTGCGGGAGGAAGCATTTCCAAAGAATATGCTCCTAAAATCGCGGCAGCGGGCTGTGTCGTTATCGACAATTCCTCTACATGGCGCTATAATGCCAATGTTCCGTTAATTGTCCCTGAAGTCAATGCTGAAGCTATAAATACCTTTTCTAAGCGTAATATTATCGCCAATCCTAATTGTTCAACAATTCAACTGGTTTTAGCTTTAAAACCTCTCCATGATGCTGCTATCATTAAGCGGGTTGTTGTCTCTACATATCAATCTGTCTCTGGAGCTGGTAAAGAAGGAATGGACGAACTTTTCGAACAATCCCGCGCTGTGTTTGTTGCAGATCCTATTACATCAAAAAAATTCACCAAACGCATTGCCTTTAATGTCATTCCTCATATCGATGTTTTCATGGAAGATGGTTATACAAAAGAAGAATGGAAAATGACGGCTGAAACGAAGAAAATTCTTGATCCGAAAATTAAACTCACAGCCACGGCTGTTCGGGTTCCTGTCTTTATCGGGCATGCAGAAGCCGTCCATGTTGAATTTGAAAAACCACTCAGCGTATCTGAAGCGCAAGCGCTCTTCCGCGATGCCCCTGGTTGTCAACTTATCGATAAACACGAAGATGGTGGCTATACCACGCCTTATGAATGTACAGGAGAAGATGACACCTTTATTAGCCGTGTTCGTGAAGATATCACCGTTGAAAATGGTTTGGCTTTCTGGGTTGTCGCCGATAATTTAAGAAAAGGCGCCGCATTGAATGCCGTTCAAATTGCTGAATTGCTCATTTCTCGTAATTTGATAAAGCCTAAGTCTGCCAATTAACGCCCTATCTAAAAGGACGAAGAATCTAGCCGGTCTGTCAAAAGTCCGGCTTCCCTTCAAAAAAATCTTTCCCTACTGTTGATTGATATCATCACCCTAAAGAACGTCATACGGAGCATTGACAAATTCTACTCTTAAATATCCTTGGATACCTCTTCGCCTTAAAAACGAAGATCTCTATCTGCATTGCTCTTGTACACAATCGCACTTTTTACCCAGTTTGCACCAATCTCTGTCCTCATGCCGCCTTACGACACAATAGTACAAGGACAAAAAGCTCCTAGCCATTCTCTTAAAAAAATCCATCAAACATTATCCTAAAGAACAGTATCTCGAAGCGTTGATAAATTTCACCCTAAATATTCTTAACTCTCGCCACCTTAAGTTATCTCTCACCACCTTGATGCTATTTTATGAGATAATAGGATCAACAGCATAAAGCATTTTTTGCTTCATACTGCCATCCTTTTTGTCATTCCTGTTGTGAGATTGATTTTTTTTATCCTTATCGAGCAGGATAGGTCACAACACGATAACGCGTTTCATTGCGTTCAAAATTTTTGTCATTAACCTTATCCGGAAAGAAGGGATTATAAGCATTGACGTGCTTTACAGAAACTTCTTGTGCTTTTGGCGAAGGATTAAAAATTGTTCTTTCATCTCTTTTTTTGACTCCTGTGGAATCGATAATCACATCTGTTCTGTACAGTTTTTGCATGTTTTTGCGTGTTTTTTGCATCGCTGGAAGAGCTTTAAAATCAGAAACAATCTGTTTTACTTTTTGCAATTTTATCATGGAATTTGATTTTACCGGCACCTTTTTAAAAGCAATGGTAGGAACATTAGCAACGTTGACATAACGTGCAGATGCCCAACCAACTTTTCCATGATACCCAAGAGAACACCAAGTTTTATTGGATAAGCAGCCATAAATTTGCACTTTTGCGCCCACTGGAACCGTTGCGATCACTTTATAAGCTGTCGCAGGACCGGTGCGTAACGATACCTGACCTGATGCAACACGAGCAACAGTTCCAGCAATAGTCCCAGCTTGCGCGTGAGAAGCAGTTATAGCCACCCCTGATGCTCCCAAAGCCCATAAGATCATTGTCGTTGATAAAAAATTCTTTCTTAACATTATTTTTCTTCCTCTCTAATCTGTGAAGGGCAAAATATTCACCTTTGCAAAAATTTGCCGCATTTAAATCCAGTAATCATCACTCTTTGTTTTTCCCCAAACGCCCCCAGCCCCATTGCAACCAAATCTCTCTTTGTCCCCTCCAGCCCTCTCCACAAACACGGTCTTTTGACTTTGATTGCGCAGTATGTCCCTCATAAATTGACCACTAAAACATCATCTGATTGCTTGCCTCTTTAAGCCAATCGTCTCTTAAAGAAGTTTTTAAAGTGTCATTGGTTCCATCAATAAATCATTACAATAGACGAATTGATTGCCTAAATTTCAGAGGATTTCTATGAACAAATGATGATGTTTCCCCAAAACTGCGGAACATAAAGAAAAAAGAATATGATTTTTTAAAATAAAAGTGATTGAATATTCTCTAAAGCTTGTATAACCTCAAATCTCCTTAAAAGAATATAGAGTATATTGAAGCTTTCCTCGAAAAATCTCTTGGAAAAGAAAGTTAAAAGCACATGACACTAAATTTTTTTTCTCGCAGTCAGGTTATAGGATTAGTCCTCTCTCTCTTTACCCTTTTTTTGTCTACTGCTTTTTCCATGGCCGCCGACAAATCAAAAATCAAACTTGGTGTCATGGAAGGACACGAAGCCACTGTTTGGCAAGTCGCTGCGGAGCAAGCTAAAAAAGCTGGTTTAGAAATTGATCTGGTTTATTTTTCTGATTACACTTTGCCCAACGATGCTGTTAATGCGGGAGAGATTGATGCCAATGCTTTTCAGCACACGCCTTATCTTAAAAACCAAATGGAACAGCGCGGTTATAAACTTTCAGTTGTAGGATACACGTTTATTGCCCCAATCGGTGTCTATTCCCACAAAATTAAAGATTTAAAAGATCTGCGTGATGGTGCACATGTTGGCATTCCTAATGATCCATCCAACGGTGGAAGAGCCCTGCTCCTTCTCAATTCTTTAGGTCTTATTAAATTAAAAGACCCTCACGATATTCTTGCCTCTCCACTGGATATTATTGAAAATCCTAAAAACGTGCAAATTCGTGAACTTGATGCCGGCATGTTAGGGCGAGCTATCGATGATTTTGATATTGCCGTTATCAATACAAATTGGGCTTTGGTCTCTGGACTAGACTTGCAAAAAGATGTTGTCGCATGGGAAAAAGCAGAAAATAATCCCTATACCAATATCATTGTTGTGCGGACCAGCGACAAAGATGAACCATGGGTCAAAAAATTAGTGGCTGCCTACAATAGCGAGCCTGTTCGTGCAAAAATCAAAGAAATCTTTGGTCCAGCAGCACAAACATCTTGGTAATTATACCCCATATTCACGTCGTTTTGCTAAACATTCTGGTAATTTTAAATGGAAAAAAACGCCCTCATTTCCTTAAAAAATGTCAGCCGTTGTTTTAACAAAACAGCGGGAAATCCAGCAGTTGATAACTTATCTCTTGATATCCATACCGGTGAAATCCTTGGTATTATTGGTCGTAGTGGAGCAGGAAAATCAACACTTATTCGCTGTTTAAATGGATTAGAAAAAATTGATACAGGCTCTCTTTTTTTTGAAGGCGTCAATATTTCAAATCTATCGGAGACAGAATGGGCACCTTACCGTCAACGGATTGGAATGATTTTTCAACATTTCAATCTTCTCTCATCGCAAAAGGTGATTGATAACATTGCATTACCACTCAAATTAAGTGGTGTAAATAAAAAACAGCGCAATAAACGTGCCCTTGAGCTTATTGAATTAGTAGGATTATGGGGGAAAGAATATTGTTATCCAGCAGAATTGTCTGGAGGGCAAAAACAACGCGTTAGCATTGCACGTGCGCTCGCTGCTAATCCTAAAATATTGTTATCAGATGAAGCAACCTCTGCTCTTGATCCTGAAACAACACAGTCTATTCTTGAACTTCTTGCCGATATTAATAACCGCCTCAATCTCACAATCGTGCTTATTACCCACGAAATGGAAGTGGTACGCACAATTGCGCATCGCGTTGTTGTTCTCAATCAAGGGCGCATTGTGGAAGAAGGACATGTAAAAGATATTTTTACATCCCCACAAGAAGAAACAACCATTGCCATGCTCAAACTTGTTACGCCACAACTTCCTGAAAAATATGCAAAAAATCTCAAACCCATCGGTCAAGAAGCTGTTATTGAAATAAATATTGCCGGCGAAATTGCCCAACAACCTTTTCTCCATCTTCTGGAAGATGAAAGCGGTTTAAGAGCACGTATTCTCCACGGAGGCATTGATACAGTCCAAGGAGAAACCATCGGACGACTCTTCTTATGCCTTCCTGCTCAAGATCAAGAAGCTTTTAAAAAAGCCGTTCAATGGTTAAGCGAAAAGGGACGATATTGCGAGGTGTTAGGTTATGTTTAATGTTCTATCTCATGAACTTCCCAATGCCCTTTTTGACACAGTCTTAATGACGATGAGTGCTTCTTTGATGGCGCTTATTATAGGGCTTCCCCTTGGTCTTCTTCTTCACACAACAGCACGTGACGGAATCTTTGCTTCATCTCTTATCAATCGCCCTTTAAGCATCATCGTTGACAGTATTCGTGCCATTCCTTTTATTATTCTTGCATTTTATCTTCTTCCCGTTACCCGTATCGTGGTAGGAAGAGGGGTGGGAATGTCTTCTGTTATTTTTGTTCTCACCATTTCAGCTATTCCTTTTTATGCACGCATGGCCGAACTCTCTTTTAAAACCGTTGAAAACGGTCTCATTGAAGCGATCCGCTCTATGGGGGCAAGCCGTCTTCAAATCATCAGACATGTTCTTATTCCGGAAGCTCTCCCTAGCCTGATTACAGGTTTTACAGTCATGGTCATTTCTCTCATAGGCGCCACCTCACTTGCCGGATATCTTGGTGGAGGCGGTTTAGGAGACATGGCAATTCGCTATGGCTATCAACGCTATAATACCTTCATCATGACCATTGTCATCCTTCTTTTGATCATGCTCAATATTATCACCCAATGGACTTCTGATAAAATCGTACAAAAACTTGATAAAACGAAGCATTGAAAAACTGAGGATTTCACATGCCAGCATTATCATCCTCTTTACCACTTCCAAAGCGCAACCATCTCCCCAGTACACCCATTGGTGATCGAAAGCATTCATTTTTAAAAAAACAAGCAGTTTTTCTCTTGTCTTAAACGACTTTATAGACATAAGCTCCCATTTTGTAACCAAGTAAATAGTTTGAATAGCTTCAATATAGGAGAAAATTAAATGAGAGCTCTTACAACATTCAAAACTCTCTCTCTCCGTAAAAATGATAAATGACCATGCTAAATCATCCCATTGATCACAATCCATCCATAGCAATACCCCATCAAAACAGTCGAGCAGACAGAACAATCGGCTATGACGAGCAAAGCTATAACACCTCCACCATCACTATGATTGATTACTCTTAATGTATGAGTGTTGTCTCCCAAAGCCTTAGATAAAAAACAGAAACATCTCGCCACTCCATTGCTGGTCTATTCATGATTTTATGACGTTATTTTATTTTCTTAAACAAGGTTTGTGCTTTAGCTGCTCCCTGTATGTACATCAACATCTAGACCGAATGCCACAGCATATTTGAGACACAGATTGAGTGGGATAAAAGTTCTAAACACTGTTCCTACTGTTATACCAAAGTGCAAACCAGCGTATCACGGATCTGTCAAGCGTAATTTCTAAAACGGGAAGACAGCCTCATTTGAAAAGAATATTAAGATGTAAAAGTACAAACCAATTTCCATCTTTACCATCATTCTTGAGTTCAACATTAAGGCTTTCAAAAGCATCTAAAGCAATATCTTTTAAATAATGGAGATTACGCATTATCTCATACTTTTATCTATCGGGTTTTTAATGGATCACAACCTGCTCATAAAATAGAATGCCCCAAACGCAATAGGCTTGGCTCACATCTTCATACGCTTATTTGAAAGAGTCCTCAAAGCTCCCAAGTCCATTTCGCAACAGCATCCGTAAATGATATAATAGCCAATCCATTGAACCTCCATCTTTACGCTTTATAAAAAAGTAAACCGGTACCATCAGACATTTTACCAGCATCCAGTTTCCAACACCCAGTGTTGTACCTCAACTCTTGTCACTTAGAACAGTTCATGAAAAGCTGTACCTTTCTTGTATAGTTTCACTCCATACAGGCTTCCCCACTTTTAAACGTGCAAATAAGTGGTTTTGATTGTTTCAATATGAAAATAAATTTAAAATGAAAGGATCTTACAATATTCTAGGCTCGCATTCAGGATGAATGACACGAGATTATCCTTATAAATCAATATATTCTCAATTTTATCATCGAAGAAAATTCTCATAAAATCGTATGAAAATACTTATCAAATAAAGCACGCAAATCATCTTAAACATTGGAAAATTTTTCTCCCATCACAGCAACAATAAGCCATCGAGCGGTAAGGGCTGGTTTTTTTAACTGTTCCACTTCCACTGTAACCCCATAATGGAAGACCACGCGACCAGAAGGGCGAATTTCTGCATCATCGAGCACAAAACGCGCACGCACCCGTGTTCCTGTTTTCACAGGACTCATGAAGCGTACTTTATCAAAACCATAATTAATCCCCATTGTAGCCTCTTCTAACTCTGGAAGAGCCTCATAAGCAAGCGTAGACAAAAGCGATAATGTTAAAAACCCATGAGCAATCGTTCCTCCAAAAGGTGTCTTTTTAGCCTTTTCCTCATCAACGTGTATCCATTGATGATCATCTGTAGCGCATGCAAATTGATTAATCATATCCTGTGTAACAAGACGCCACTGCGATAATCCCATTTCTTTTCCAATAAAAGTAGTGACATCTTGTACTGTGATTTTTTGCTGCATAACGCTATTCCTATTTTATTTGATAAACGCACCCCTCCCCCTCTTGCTTTTATAAAACCCATTGATTAGAGCATCAAGAATAAAAGATTAATTGTCTTAAAAACAAATACACCTTATGAATTAAGAAAACTCTTTTCGTAGAATAGTTTTCAAATGGGAAAAAAGAATGGCAAGCAATGTAACCCTAACAGGTTTGGCGCATGATTTGAAGCAACGTGCAGAAAACCATCCCCCCATCCGTATTGGACTGATTGGTTGTGGAGAGATGGGCACAGATTTATTATCAAGTATTGCGCAAATGGAGGGAATAACAGTTGCGGCCGTAGCCACGAGGACACCGTCACGTATTTTTGATGCTGCGACACTTGCCTATGGCGAAGAGGGACATGTCTGTGAAGTTGAAAATACTCATGCCCTCACGCAAAGCATTGAAAAAGGTTTGATTGCTGCAACAGATGATATTGACCTTGTTTTACGCCATGAACAAATTGATATTATCGTTGATGCAACAGGCTATCCTGAAGCGGGAGCAGAAATTGGCTTTAAAGCGCTTGAAAACAACAAACATCTTGTCATGATGAATGTTGAAGCCGATGTTACGATTGGTGCGTATCTAAAACATGAAGCAGAAAAACGAGGACTTATTTATACCCTTGGTGCTGGTGATGAACCGACTTCCTGCATGGAACTCATTGAGTTTGTTTCAGCTCTTGGGCATAAAATTGTTGCAGCGGGAAAGGGAAAAAATAATCCTCTGTTCTTTGATGCCACACCTGATGCTTACGAAGAAGAAGCATTACGGCGTAATATGAATGTGCGCATGTTGGTTGAATTTATTGATGGTTCCAAAACGATGGTTGAAATGGCAGCCATTGCCAATGCCACTAGACTTCTCCCTGATTGCCCAGGAATGCATGGCCCCCAAGCGGCACTGCAAGATTTAAACAAAGTCCTTATTCCAAAACAAGATGGCGGTATTTTGCAGCAATATGGTGTGGTGGATTATTCAATAGGTCAAGGTGTTTCTCCAGGTGTCTTTGTCATTGCAGAAATAGCACACCCACGTTTACGCGAACGTATGGAAGATTTAAAAATTGGTCAGGGACCTTATTTCACCTTTCACCGCCCCTATCATCTCACAGCAATGGAAGTTCCCCTCACCTGTGCACGCGTGATGCTTTATGGTAAAAAAGATATGGTTCCTCTTAACCACCCCGTAGTAGAAGTCTGTGCTGTTGCTAAAAAAGATTTATACCCCGGCGATCAGTTAGATTTTATCGGTCTTTATACGTATCGCGCTTGGATCATGAATATTGCAGAAGCACGCGCCCACCACGCCATTCCTTGTGGTCTTTTAGAAAAAGCAACAGTCACAGCTGCAATTAAAAAAAACGAACTTATTACAGTACATAATACAACTATTCGTGAAGATCAATGGATTGCACGTCTTCGTGCCAAACAAGATCTTTTGCTTGATTGCTCTTCTCCCACCAAACTATAAACATCCTCTTCTTACCCTAACATAAAAATCCACTGATGTATAAAGAACAACATTCCTTTTCTACAGGAGAGTAATGCATAAAAAATAAACGCATTCTGGGTTAAAAACACTTCCTTCGTGAAGATCATCACGTAGATTGCAAATCCTTATTCAAAACAAGATTTTATGCTTTCTTTCCCTTTCCTTCCATTCATGCATTCCCTTCTTATCCCCTTCCCTTGCACAACAGAATACCCAGAATACACTTGTATTACACATTCAGGTTTCTGCTTGAATAAAGACATTTTCCAACGCCGTCCATCACCACCTCCCTCTCACGAACAAGTGCGCATCAATGTCATACCAAAATCCCCATGAGGTGGTCTAAGATTCGTTATGTACCACTATCTTTACGCTATAAAGATACGAAACCAGCAGCATCATTTATTTTCCTATATTACGATAGCCCTTAAGCCTTACAAACTAATTCATGAGAAAATTTTTACCCTTTTCTTAAAGAGTTTTTACCCATACACAAATACAACTTGCGATATGCAAAAAATGCTTTTGATGAATCCAACATACACAGATTTAAAATGGTAAATATTTATAAAACAATCAGTTTATTTTTAATTTAATAGTTTGATTTATAATGATAACTTACCATCAGTCACGCACATTAGAAGAGAAAATACAGAAATTTTTTATTTTATCTCTTCTTGTTTGACACTTCTAAAAAACATTTTAAAAAAGATAAATATACCTTTGATGAATAATCTTTATATATCAATATCAAAAAGGCTAATAAAGAGGATGAAAGTGTTAAACCTTATGACGAGGAAATAACCATAAACTATAAAAAATCCGGTTACACCACTTTGAAAAAAACATCAATTGCAAGATGTTAGAATTTAATAATAGTATTTAGTATTAACAGTCACTATTTTTCTATCCAATACAGCACAAACAGCGTCAAATATTGATTTTTTTAAATAAGGAAATGAAAGAAAACTCATCGACAAAGTCGATGAGTTTTCTCCTAAAGTGTACAGAATATTCCTAAAAGAGAAACAAAAGTCCCTACTATATCCCAACACATAAAGAAGCAAGAAGCGAGAAAACACCTATCCCACCCCAAAAGACTGAACCTGAATATGCAGAAACTTTTTCAATTTTTCCAAAAGCAACGCCATCTTGTTCCTCAACGCCGTAAATAACAGCTCTATCCGCAGCTTTAATAGCTGCACTGTTGTCTACTGTAGAAACAGAAATTGCCATTCTCTCTTGAAATTGATTTTTTACAAAACTTGCATTCCCCTCTATAATTTGTACAAAAAAAAGAATAAGGAGTATAAAAGTAAATGAACATACACGATTTTTAAATATTTTAAACATAGCTTCATTTGCTCCTCTTTTTCTTCAGTGCAAAAGTGAAAGAATATTTACATATATAAAAATAAATAACACAATATGATATATTGTGTGTAATTTTATATTAAATATAATACACTATGTATTACATGTAAAGATATAAAAACAAAATAATAACAACAATGCTAAAAAATTTCTAAACGGCACACTTAGAAAAATTTATTTAAAAATCAAATTACTATAAAGTATATAGAATACAATTGAGCATCGAATCAAATTATAAAAAATATTATCAAAGTAAAATGTACTATTTCACTATTAGTAACTAATAATTTTAAAAATATTTATGAAGATCAATAACAATTTATTACTTCTATAATAGAATTAGTTATCATTTATGATCTTAAATGAAGAGGATAAAAGTAATAATTTTTATAAATATACTTCAAAGTAATAAAAATTTATCAACCTTCACAGCAAAATAAAGCTTAAAAGTCTTTAGTATTTTTTGACAAAACAGTTATAAAGTGTAAAAGATCCATCAAGATCTCTATTTTCAAAATTAATAAAACGCACTTATAAACCAAATAAACTTATCAGATTTACAAAAACATTATAATCAACACAAAAGTACTAGGAAACTACCTAAAACAAAATATTAAGATAATTCCCAAAAATACTGAAAAACAACTCTCTTATCTAACTTTCATAAAAGTTATCTTATTTTTTTTCTTCATTAGGGTAGATCATAGCCCTATCTATATTTCGAATAACTCTATTTTTCTCTTGATGAGTAAAAAATAATTCTCTTTGAAAGAATGCTTTAGCAATATCTATACGACTTTCTGCACCTTGTGCAAAAAAAAGAATAGATGCTATAAAAATATATAAATAAAATTTAGTTTTAAATATTTTAAACATAAATTTATATATTACCATATTTTATTTAAAATAAAAAAGTAAAATAATAATAAAAACTGTGAAAACAAAACATATTTCCTAACAATTTATTTTTATACATACAATAATACATATACTATATTGAATATAAGCATCATTAAAATCTGAATAAAAAAATGTACAAATATTTGAAGGAAAAATGATAGAGCAACCTATGAAAAAATCACGTTTTTGAAGGACCAGCTTCAAAATAAACAAATTAAAAAAATAGCCCTCGAAAACCAATATTGATCAATCAATTTATCAACGGCTCATCTTAAAAGCAAAAGGCTGATTTATAATCATGATTCATTGTTTTGCATGTTGGATGAAAGACCTTTAGCACTTGAGATGGCTCATAAGAAGCATACCTGTACAGTTTCGCGCCTTACAGCTAATCTACTTGTGATGTGCAAAAGACATAGTTTTTATTCACTGAAAATGGAACAGATTTGGAATAAAAAAGTCTTATGATTTTAGAGACTCTTATTCAACATGAAAAAATAAACACTCTTTATAAATCAATATAGTGTCATTATGAGATTTCATCTCATGTAAATTCTTCTCATTACATTTATTTTTTCTTCATAAACACTAAAATCTGTTAAGACTCTTCAAAGTAAAATGAGTACAAAAATATTTCTATTCTTTTGTAAGACATCTATATAAACTTGAATTTACAGCGCAAAAATCCTGATTGAAACAAAAGAATACAATCAAAAATGCTTACAGAAATTACCGATCTTTAAAATGGTCGCCGCATATTACTCCAAAAATTGAATTGGCTTTTCTCAAGAAAACCTTGCACTATTTTTAATAAAGCTCTCATTTTTAGAATTTCCCTATGAATGTAAAAATACACCTATTTGCGTTTCTCTTATAGATAGATTAAATATAGTTACAGCACTTTTGATCACTTTATCTGTATGAACTCCTCTTTTGGGCAATAATTTATGGTATCTAAAACACCTTTTCTCGCTCTTTTACCTTTAGGCGCACATGAATATCATGGAGAGCACCTTCCCTTTGAAACCGACTGGATTATTGCTGAAGCTTTTGCAAAAGCCCTCACGTTAGAAACAAAAGAACAATTTCATATCGCCCTGTTACCGGTTGAAAAAATTGGCTATTCTATAGAACATATGGATATCACAGGGACACAAACTCTAACCTTTTCTGATGCGATTAAGCGCTGGATAAAGATTGGTGAAAACTGCTATCATAAAGGGATCAACCGTCTTCTTCTTCTCAATGCTCACGGAGGCAATTCACCTTTAATGAGCATTGTTATCACCGAATTGAGAAGGCGCCTTTCCATGCTTGCTGTAGCAACAAGCTGGAGCCGTTTTGGTTTGCCAAAAGGTCTGATAGAACCTTCTCAACAGCCTCTTGATATCCATGGCGGTTTTATCGAAACCTCTCTCATGCTCTATTTAGCCCCAGAAAAAGTCCATATGGAAAAGGCAAAAAATTTTCATAATAAACAAGCGGATATGATTGCCAATTATCGCCATTTACGCGCTTATGGTCCTCATGCTTTTGGTTGGACAATGCGTGATCTCAACACGCAAGGTGCAGCAGGAAATGCAAGCAAAGCAACCCCCCAAGCTGGGAAAGCAATCTTTTCTCATGTTCTGTCTCAGCTTCATGATTTACTTGATGATATCAAGCGATTTAACATAAACACATGGCAATAAAGAACAATAAAAGGTCTCTCCATGGAAACGACACCCCAAAAAAAACTTCCTGTTACGGTTCTCACAGGCTATCTTGGTGCAGGAAAAACCACCCTTCTCAACCGCATTCTCAGTGAAAATCACGGCAAGCGTTATGCTGTCATTGTCAATGAATTTGGTGAAATTGGGATTGATAATGACCTGATCATTGAATCAGATGAAGAAATTTATGAAATGAATAACGGCTGTGTTTGCTGCACTGTGCGTGGCGATCTCATTCGCGTTCTGGAAAGTTTGATGCAACGCTCTCATCGATTTGATGCAATTATTATAGAAACAACAGGGCTTGCTGATCCCGTTCCTGTTGCACAAACCTTTTTCATGGATGATACTGTCCATGAAAAAACAACGCTTGACAGTGTTATAGCGGTCGTTGATGCAAAGCATTTGCCCTCTCAACTGAAAAACAGTCGTGAAGTTGAAGAACAAATTGCCTTTGCAGACATCATTCTTTTAAATAAGATTGATCTTGTCACGGCACAAGAGCGAGCCCATGCAGAGTCGCTTATTCTTGCCATTAATCCTCGTGCTATACTCTATACAACACAACGCACCAATACTCCTCTTGATAAACTTCTCAATCGTGGTTTCTTTGATCTCCAACGGACTCTAGACCATGAGCCTCATTTTCTTGACCACGAACATAAAAACCAACCTGAAGATCATGTATGTGGTCCCGACTGCCATCACGACCATCATCATCACACATCCAGCATTCATGATATTACCATCACTTCTATAAGTTTAAAAACAGGCCCCCTGCAACCAGAGAAATTTTTTCCTTGGATCCAACAGCTTACGCAGCGACAAGGACCTGATATTTTGCGTCTTAAAGGCATTATTGCTTTTCAAGGAGATGATGATCGTTATGTCATTCAAGGCATTCATATGCTTCTTGAAGGACAACACCAACGTCCATGGCGTGAGGATGAAAAACGAGAAAGCCGCCTTGTTTTTATCGGACGCTCTCTTGATGGCGAAAAATTAAAAACTGATTTTGATAATTGCGCATAAAATGAATGACAATGCCAAACATAACCCATTATGATCTCCAAAGTTACTGCCTTTCCTGTGGTTTTATAGGCAATAAACCAGCCTTTGTTTCTGTGGAAGGTTTGATTGTTTTTTTAACTCCAACCCCGCAAGTCTTTGAAATTCACAAAGGAATAATTTCAAGTCATTTTTCCCATGACAATACTGCGATCATCACAGGAGGAGAAGATGGAAAAGTCTGTCAAACAACAGTAGGTGGTCACACAGAACTGCTCAGTCAAAAAGAACGCAAATGGATAAATAACGTTGCTTTTGGTCCCCAAAAAGCTTTTGCCTTTTCCTCTGCACGTCTTGCATTTGTACATGTGGAAAAAGAACAACAAGAGCTCCCACATGAGCGCAGTGTAGAAGGTTTGGCTTTTGCCCCAAAAGGTTTACGGCTTGCCGTTGCTCATTACAATGGCGTTACGCTTCATTGGCTCTCAACACAAACATCTCCCACTACATTGGTATGGAAAGGCGCTCATTGTGGAGTTACCTTTTCACCAGACAACCGCTATGTCATCTCCACGATGCAAGAAAATGCCTTACACGGCTGGCGTCTCACCGATCATCAACATTTACGGATGAGTGGCTACCCAAACAAAGTCAAAAGCTGGTCTTGGAGTGTAAAAGGAAAATGGCTTGCAACATCAGGTGCTTCTGCTGCAATTGTTTGGCCCTTTCATACAAAAGACGGCCCCATGGGAAAAACACCCCTAGAACTTGGAACACGAGCAAATGCACTTGTTAGCACCGTTTCATGCCATCCAAGCAAAGAAATTGTCGCCATAGGCTTCAATGATGGAATGATTTTAGCGGCATATTTTCGTGATGGAAAAGAAGTCCTTCTAAAAGGGTATGGGAAAAGCGCTATTTCAACACTCAATTGGGATCAAACAGGACACAACCTTACCTTCGGCAGTGAAAATGGTGAATGTGGTATGATCAATATCACTGATTAAGCCAAGAACCAACAAGCACAAGCATCCCCGATAACAATACCCACGCAATTCTCTAGAAATCTGAGCCCTCACCCATCTCTAGAACTCACAGAAATCTAAACACCCTCCCCAAAGTCTTTATAATCATGAAGCCTTCCATCTTGCTAGCTCCTCCTTTTAGACAAGAAAAGACCTCTTTATTCCTACGATCAAAAGAAGGGAACTCAACACTATTTTTCCAAATAAAATTTTTTGACCGCCGCTTTATACCTCAAAAAATAAAATTCCCTACCAGTTCTGATCGACGATCTGTTTTTTTCTAGACATATCAAATTGATTTAATAAAGGGTGCTCATTGTTTTACACGTAAGAATGAAAGCCCTTCAAATCATAAAATTCTCTCGATTCAAATCTGTTTATATTGAATCAACCAAAACCATTTGCTTGTACATGACAAACAGAAGAAAGCCCGTATCAATACAAAACATTTAAGAAAAGACTAAAAATACTTCTTATAAATATTTTCGAGTGCTAAAGTCACCGCAATATTGGAATCCTAGAAAATAGAATGACGATGCCCACTTATTAGAGCAATAACAATACTCTATATCTTATAAAAGTTGCTCTTTGTCTATCATTTGCAAAAAAGAAACAACACCCCTAAAAACACGATCAAGCATCCTTTACTTTTTATGATCATTTAACCTCAAATTCTTTCAGTCTTTTCTAAAAAGACAAGTATTTCTCTAATATCCTCAAGGAAACATCTTAAAAAAGAAAATAAAAAATATACATATTGACGGATATAAACATGAATACAGTTTATATTTTTTTCTTCTCTAAAATAAAATTCAAAACAATGTATAAAAATCACAAAATCTCAACGTATGATCTAAAAAAATGAATAAAGAAACGGACAAAAATAACCCTAAAAACTCTTAAGAAAAACGCCTAAAATCATTTTAGCCCACTTTAATATTAAATCAATACCGCCTCTTTTGAAAGATTACGCAATCAAGCATTCAGTATAAAAGACTTTCACATTCATAATGAAATCTGTCCTCATATCACAACATTAAAACTTGTAGAAAATTTCTCATTACTTAGAAGAAGGCATCTTGAGTAACTTCAATCATCAATCAAAGAAATCATTTATAATAACCTTTTATACTTTAAAAAATAACCATATATTGATGAAGGAATATAATTAAGAGATTAAAAAGGCAGAAAAATCTTCTGCCTTTCATATAAAAATGTACAATGGACCTCTTTTAAAAACGGTGGCGCAATCCAGCAGAGAAACTCGCACCAGAAAAACCAACTTTTTTAAGCCGATGCTGATAACTGACATCCCCATGAAGAGAAAGTTTCGAAGAAAGACGCGCATTAAATCCAAACCCTGCTTCCAAAGAAGAACCAAAAGAACCTAACTGAAAATCATCTTTAAAAGAAACAAATTGCTTATCTTCAAAATTATGCAAATAAGAAAACTTACTATAAAAAGAAACCTCTCGTCCCTCTTCCACAACACCAAGCGTCTTGCTTAAACGCCCACCAACACGCCCCATCCATTGATGAAATTTCCCCAAATCAACATCAATATGATCAACATCATATGCCTGATTAAACTGAAGATGCTGATATATAACCTGAACCTGTGGATCAAAAACAACACCTTTATAGCCTATTGCAAACGTTTTGCCACTCGTTAAAGATCCACTAAACTGTTTTCCCTTTAACGCCAAAACCTTGCCTCGTGCAAGCGTCAAAATATCTCCCTTAAAAAAACCATAGGATAACACCCCATCGATATAAAAACCCGTATCATGCTGTAGACTTCCATAGGCCCCAATAGACCATTTCCCCAATGGGCTTTTTGTGCTTTGTTCAACATTCTGCGGTGCTAGAGAAAGATTTCCATAGTTTCCCAAAGCTCCAAAGAATGTACGCGTATATAAACTCTCAATCTCGTTTAACAAAACACCTGCTTGAAACGCATCATAATCAAGCTCAGCACCATAGCCATATTCAAAATCAGATAAATTGGAAGCATAATGATGATTTGCCCCATAAGCATGCAGAAAAAAGGCGGTGTTTTTATCATCTCTTCCAAAAGAATAAAAAGCACCCCGCATTGTCTCTAACATCTTATTTTGCGTAATCATCTCCATCAACCCCGCATGGAATAAAGCATTTGGCAAAAGGAGATAAGTTGGCAATTGAGGCACAACAGCTCTAATTCCTTGTTCAGTCCGCCCATCAAAGGGGACAGAAAGATGAGACGAAGGCTCAACAGGAGCAGAAGGTTTAGAAGGCTTTGGTTCAACGGGGAGAGAAGGAGAATCCGTAGATGAAGGAACAACCGGAACAGATGGCTTAGATGGCATAATTTCATCAGTAGAAGTTTCAACGGGAACAGTAGGCATAGGCACAGTAAAGGGATCCTCTGGAACCGTTGGTACAGAAGGAAGCTCAGGAGAAACAGGTTTAAAAGGAGTAAGTGTAGAATCCGTAGGAGAAAATGTTTCAGACGGTTCAGATCCTTCCGGCAAAGAAGGTGTAGATGGTATAAGGGGAGGCTCAACAGTAGGCGGTTGTTCAGGCGAAATAGTCTCTGTTGGTCGCTCAGAAGGGATTTTTTCTTCTTCGGATTGAGGAGGAATAACCGTAGGCGTCGGTTTAGAAGCAGATTCAGAAGAATCTAACTCAGAACCAATGTAAACACTTTCGAGACGAAAGTCCCAAAAATCCCCTTTCCCTGCAACCAATCTATTTTTGGGATCTGCATTTCCAGCAGAAGAACTTGGACCATAGCCACGAAGTTTATATTGATAAGGAAAACCATTTACCGTCGTATAACTGTTGAGTAACTTAAAAGAATTTTCCTTTGCCGTCCCTGCAACTTGAATAAGTGAAACACTTTGACTCCCTTCACTGCCCGCTTCTTTATCTGAAGTTTTTTGAAATTTTTCCATCCCAATGAGGGTGGTTCCCACAACATCCCCATAGATCAAAATGCGATCCGTTTGTTGAGGATCAAATAGACCATCACTATTCATAAATGTGCTCATCTTAATCTGAGCATTTCCCTCCGCACTGTATACTTTATTGGACACATCATCCATAGCAGCTGTTTTATTGTTATTGTCTAATGCATGAATATCGTCTCCATTGTTTATTTTGTTTCCAATATACAATGTTTGATAATCTTGAGAGACATATTTTTCAAAAACAACGGTACTATCCAAAAGGCTCAAAGTAGAAAGCGATGAAACCGTAAAGTCCGCTTCTTGTGAACCTTGATATTTACTCTTAGTAAGATACCATGTTGAACTATTTCTCAACTGCAAATCAATACGAGACCTACCCTCAATGCGTGCTCCCCCTGTAAGAGTCGAAGAATAGGCTTGAACACGAAGAGAAGAATTATTTTCAGCTTTTAACAATAAATCACCAGAGACTTTTGTATTTTCCGATAATTCAAGGGTAGCTTCAGCCCCATAACCAGCATCTCCCGTACCATAAATGGCAATCCCCTCTGGAACTAAAAAATTTGTCTTTGATAACTGAACAGATGTCTTTTCCAGAGCAACGCCTTGCGCTCCCAGAGCTCTCATATTGCCCCATACATCATTGAAATCTAATCCACAAAAATACAGACCATAGGTTTCCTTCCCCTGAACAGAAATATTGGATTTTTCAATCTTAATATTCGTCTTCTTAAACGCATCAGCTAAATTAAATCCTTGCCTCAACAACCTATCTTCATTATTCACATTCCCTGAAGAACTTTTAACCCAAAAACCATGCATATCACTCAGTTCCATAGAACTATTATTCAATTGAACAAAACCACCTTGAGAGATATTAAAAGCTTCTGGTAATTTATTGACACTTTTCTCACCAACGATAACAGTTTTTTGTTTTCCTTTGCCCTTAATGACAGAACTATCGAAACTATACTCTCCCCCAAAAAGTGATAAAAACGGGCCTTTCCCATTAAAAATAACGGTACTCCCTGACAGCCTAATCTTTGAACCCAAACTGCTAATCAGAGCAGTTTCTTCTACACCATTCAATTCTTTTGATGTCTTTTCTTGTGGTGTCGTTTCAATCTTGACACGCACTAAAGCAATATCTGTTTCTTTACCCAATGCAGAAATAGCGTGAGCCCCCCCCGTAATAGTGCCATCTGTCATGCGAATAACCGCACTTTCAGCATGAAGAGCAGGTATATTCTTAAAATTTGAATCTTTTAGATTAAGATGAGCTCCCTCTTTTGCTAATGCACCATAGCCGTATAATTCATCTGCGCTATCACCTGTAACAGTTATCTGCGATGCATCGACAACTGTACCTGCTTTTTCTACATATAGAGCTGAAATAGGACTAGTAACAGAAATATATTGTTGAGAATATTTTAAATGATAAGTTTTATTTTTAATCGTATGTTTTTTACCATCATTGCATTTATAAAACGGAGCATTTGGATCACAGAGATTTCCTAAATTATGAGAATTTGCATTAACACTCACGATTGGCAAAAAAGAAACAATAGCCGTTGTGATAAATAAAAATCTATAATCTCTTAATACATTAATCATAATTCTATTCCCAATTTTTTCTTCTGCCCCCTTGACTTAAAAATAAAAAATACGCGCAATAACGCTCACTTAAACAAACGAATAGTTTGAAGTATAAAACTTAGATATTCATTTTATACTTCATACAACATTCTGTATCTTATGTAAAATTCAGATTATATTTCATAGATCCCTAAAAACGACAGCGTAACCCGCCTAAAAAATCCTCTCCATACAATACAAAGTTTGAAGACAACTACGCATCCAACCCCACTCCAGTTTCTAGAGAAGAACCTAAAGCCCCCTATTGGCATTGAACTCCAAACTGACACATTGTTTTCATCTAAAACTAATGGCAATATGAAACTTTCCATTGAATATCATTGACCGTGTTCTTAACACTTCCAGTAACAGAAACCTTATCCAAAACACTCTTCATTTTTTCTTGTGCAAGTACCCCTGATGAAATTTTATCAATGTTTTTTAACGGCAAAACCTCATCAATCTCCAAACTTCCTCTTTCCTCACCTTAATGCTTACCTAACCAAACTTTTTTGCCTTAACTGCTATCAGCAATATCTGAACAAGTATCACGTACAACCCACACTCCTCAAAAGCATCACATGAATAGGACTTTCAAAGAAAATGACACAAAAGCTCCTCTTGCACATTCACATCTATATTATGCATAAAGAATAAAATAGACATCGTAAGAGCATATAAAGATACATGACGTTTTAATACTTCCATTATTATTGACTCTAAACTTCCCTTACTTCATCTTCATCAAGTACAGAAAATACACATCTGGCTCATCTACCGATTATTCCTATTATGTGCTATCCGCATAATTCGTTTTGGATTATATGTAAAGCTAAAAACAGAAAAAAAACACAATAAAGTCATGTTTTGTGTCTATAGACTTCGCAAAAGATGCATTAAAGAAAAATAAAATTAGAAATGATAGCTTAATCCACCAGAAAAATGCGTTCCAGAAAAGCCAGCTTTGGTGAATTTATGCTTATAAATCAGATCGCTATGAAAAGTAATTTGGGGGGATAATTGCGAATAAACACCCAATCCAGCTTCTAAAGAAGAACCAAAAGAACCAAGCTGAAAAGCATCTTTAAAATACACAAATTGTTTATCATCAAAATTACGAACGAAATGAAGTGTACCATAGAATGAAAGAACCTGTGCATCTTTCGTTAATATCAGTGTTTTAGTTAAATGCCCCCCAATACGCATTCCCCAATGATCTGGTCTTCGCATATCAATATTAAGATTATCAATATCACACGTGTTATGAAACTGAAGATTTTGATAAACAAATTGAACCTGTGGTTCAAAAATAAAACATCGACAACCTATCATAAATGTTTTACCAGCCGTTAAGGAAAAACTTAAGGGCTTGCCTCTCAATGCAGCCGTCTTACCTCGCTCACGTGTAAGAACATTGCCATTAAACAAACCATAAGAGAAGAGACCATCCATATAAAAACCCGTATCATGCTGCATACTCCCATATGCTGTGATTGTCCATTTATCAAATATACTTTCTTGATGTTGTTTCACCTTTCGAGGCAGCAAAGAAAGCTTGCCATAATTTCCCATAATCCCAAAGGATGTTGTACTGTATGCACTTTCGATTTTCTTAAGTAAAATACCTGCCTCTAGTGCATTATAATCAAGGTCGCCTCCATATCCATATTTCAGTGCAGACAAATTGGAAGTATAACGATGATGACCTCCGTAACCACGCAAAAATAAAGCCGGATTTCCATTAGTTTTCAATAATCGACGAGAAAGAGTTCGCAGTGTTTGCAACTGCTTATTTTGATAACTAATATCCACCAATCCAGCATGAAATAAGATATTTGGCACAAGAATATAAGTCAAAACCTGTGGAACAACGGCTCTCACATTTGGCTCAAAATGAGAAGAAAGTTCAAAAACAAGGGGAGTAACAGAAGAACTAGATTTAGGCGACACAACAACAGAAGGAGTGGAAGGAACAGACGGCGGGATAGGGTAACCAGATGTTGGCACAACTGGATGAGATTGAGTCATAACTGGAATAACAGGTGCAAGAGAAGGAGAAACAGGAGAAGGATTTAGAACATCCAGCATAAAAACATCGGAAGCATCAGATATAGTCTTAAGATGGGAATCCCTATCAGGAGAATCGACAGGAAAAGAAAGACTTGCTTCTTGAGGTTTTTGCTGAGAAGGAGAATCGATCTCCTCCCCCTCACCTTCAGTCATATTAGGGTGAGTTTTAGGAAAAGCAGGAACCTCATCAGAAACAGGAGGAACAACAGCATCAAGAACAGGAAAAATTTCAGTGGGATCAAGAGAGGAAGAATCAACCATTTTACTTTCAAGGCGAAAATCCCAAAATGTTCCAGTGTTTTTAAGCACTCTTTGATTGGAATCTGCCGTCCCTAAAGTAGAGCTTGGACCATAACTCTTAAGATGATACTGATAAGGGGAATCTTCAAGTGTAACATATCCGCCCTTTAACTGAAAAGAATCTTCAGCAGCTTGTCCATAAACCTGAATAATGGAAATTCCCTGATCATTACCGCCCTCTCCCGTCAATGCCCCTGGGCTTCCAGGAACCTTATAAACACCAACTGTTGTTTTTCCTTCAAGATCACCATTGATTAAAAGTCGATCAGTTTTCTGCTCTTCAAGCCTTCCTCCTTTATCCAAATATGCATTAAGATAAAGATTAACATCACCGTACGCTTTATAAACCGTCCCTGATCCTTTTCCGATGAGAAGTGTCTGATAACCATCTGTTGTCTTGGATTTGAGTTCCTCAAAAATAAGAGAACTATCCGTAATTTCGACTGATGAAATAGAAGAATAATCCCCTAACTTAGAACCAGACACACCAGAGCTTTGTAATTGTCCAACTTTTGGTCGCGATAAGATCCACTTTGAACCATTTTTTAACACTATCTTGGCAGTAGAACTTTCATCAACATATGCGCTTCCCTGTAAGGTAGAAGCATCAGCTTCAATCGTTACATTGGAATTTTCAACCGCTTTCAGAAGTGAATCGCCAGAAACTTTTGAATGTTGTAAGAGTTTAACAGAACTTTCGAATTCGCGGCTATAAAGAGCCGTACTTTCTGGAGCTATAAAAGTTGTCTGGGTCAACTGGACCGCTCCTTTACCAGGTATAATTCTTTTTGTCCCATCCAAAACAGCTTCCCAAAAAAAGTGCATGCCATGAAATGCATTCCCTCTTACAAAAACATTGGAATGTTTGATATGAGCAGCATTATGATTATTCCCTTGTAATACAAGTCCATGAGCATTATTAACATGAACATTGCCTTTCTGAAAATGAATCATACCTTTGCCCTGAAGCATACTAAAAGCAGAACCTTCACGAGGATTATCTGTATTTGTTGGCTGTTTCCCGTTTCCTCTAATAGAAACACCCTCTAAATTAATTTCTCCCTCTCCGCCTGTTTGAACGGCAATACCATCAGCAAAGTTAATTTTTCCTCCTTTCATATAGATTTTGGCCCCATTATGACTCAAAAGAGCTATCGCACCAGCAGATGTCTTAATCTCTGTTTTGGTCAAAGAAACAAATGACTTCTTACTCGAAACACTGATCCCCATTCTGGTTGCTTTAATCACCCCATTCTGCATTTCAAAAGCGCCATCCTCGTCAATATCAGCCCCTATCGAAACATTATTTAACATGGAGTCGAACAGAGCAACACCTCCCCCCTTTGAGGCTTTTACAGCTGTTGTCCAAACGCCCTTTCCGGAATGGTCACTTGCATTCGAAACACCGTTAATGATTATAGCCTTTCCTTCAATGAGGGTATTTTCCCCGGATGCTTCTAAGGCTGCATCCAAACTTTTACCCGTGAGTTGATAAGTTTTCCCAGAAATTTCATGCGTTTGACCATCGTTACAGTGATAAAATGAAGCACTTTTATTACAGGAATATTGCTTCTTCTGAGAAGAAACTTCACCAGCATCAGCATTGTGTACAAAGAAAAAAATAACCGCTGTAAAACGACATAAAGAGAGATGATTTTTAAGCATAGTTTTCTACAAACTTTCTTCCCCTTCTCTAAAAACAAAAAAACACGCGCTCTATTTAACAACTTTGGCTATGCGTGATAATTTAAAATACGTTTTGTATTTTATATATCTACTCGACACTTTATGTAAAGCCATAATCTACAAATATAACAATTAAAAATTGTATTATTTATAAAATAACACGTAAAAATAGAGAAAATTATAGCCCCCAAAGCAGTGATCTCAAGAGAATTTGTAAATTGACACAAAAGGAGATGACATATTGCCTCACAACTTTATGTTTATCGCGTTCTCTAAGAGAGTCACAACCATCACCAAGAACCAAACACCCCAAACAGAATATAGGCATGTTGCCAATTCACATGCTTGTTTGGATAACACATTGATTTATATAGATAATTCACTGTTTTTCATATTGAATTAGAGACCCGAATATAGTAAGGTTTTCGCATTCCAAACCCTCTCAGATTGAATCAATAAAAATCACTTGCTTGCACATAACAAGCGGGATGAGTGTGTGGATTAAATTTGTATAAGAAAGGAGTAAAAATGGTCCTTATGAACCGTCTTAATGCAAGATCTGTCGCAACATTGGGGGCTGGCAAATATAATGATGGTGCTGGCTTGCTTCTTCATAAGCGTAAAGATGGAGGTGCTCAATGGATTTATCGTTATACCCTTCACGGGCGGCGCCGTGAAATGGGCTTGGGTGCTTTAAGAGATGTCTCTTTAAAACAAGCACGTGAATTGGCAAACCAATGGCGTTCTGTTTTGCGTGAGGGGCGTGACCCCATTAAAGAACGCAACAAACAAAAGCGTGAGGCAATAAGAAATCTCCATTACTTAAAAGATATTGCCGTAGATGCTTTTGAAAGCCGTAAAGCTGAATTAAAAGGAGATGGTAAGGCTTGTGATTGGTTATTACATTTACGCCTTCATATTCTCCCTAAATTAGGCTGTTTACCCGTTTCAGAAATTACACAAACAGAGATACGCGATACGCTTGCTCCCATTTGGCATACAAAAGCTGGAACTGCTCGAACAGCATTGATGCGTCTTAATCTTTGTCTTAAACATGCAGCTGCCTTAGGATTGGATGTTGATTTACAAGCAACAGAAAAAGCACGCGCTCTCTTAGGTAAACAACGTCATAAAAAACAAAGTTTACCAGCTATGAATTGGAAAGATGTGCCTGATTTTTACCAATTTCTCTGCAAGACAACAACTATAAAACATTTAGCTTTGCGTTTGCTTATTTTGACAGGCGTTCGTACTTTTCCTTTACGTCACATTCATAAAGATCAAATTGAAGATGATATATGGACTATTCCTGCTGAAAATATGAAAGGAAAGCGTGATACAACAAAAGAATTTCGTGTGCCTTTATCATCAGAAGCAATGAAAGTAATTGAACAAGCCCGCTGTATCTCTAAAAGTGATTTCATCTTTTCACTTACTAGTCGTGGTCCTCTTTCACCCACGATGATGGCTGCGTACATGAGAAAAAACAAAATTGAAGCCTGCCCCCATGGTTTTCGTTCTAGTTTACGCGATTGGCTCGCTGAAACAACCGATGCTCCCTATGAGGTCGCTGAAACCATTCTAAGTCATATGGTCGGAGGGCAAGTAGAGCGTGCCTATCGTCGTACTGACTATTTAGAACAGCGCCGTGTTTATATGGATAAATGGGCGGCTTATGTCACAGGTCAATCTTAAGATATGGGGTGCATAACCCCATTATCTGTGGATAACTTTATCTCTCTGTTCTCTCATTCCCTCTCAATAAAATTCATAAATTATCACATGAGAAAATGTATAATAAAATACTGTTTTCTATGAATAAAATACCTTCAAAAATAAACCAAAATGTGTTTAATAAATAGGCATGATTTGTTCTCATTTTTTAATATTTGAAAGGATTTTAGTATGATAGAAAATGATATTCTTTTAACAGACCGTGAAAGTGCAAAACTGCTTCATATGAGTGTCTCAACTTTCCGCCGTCATGTGACCAATGGCTCTCTTCCAAAACCTTTAAAATTTGGTTTTTTATCCCGTTGGTTACAATCGGATCTTTTGAATGTTATCGAACAAGCAAAACAGCAACGTCAAAGTGATGCGGCATAAAAAAACCTTGTCACATAAGGATGGACAAGGCTTTTCATTTTCACACGATGATTATGGATAGCAGAGTCCGTCCTATGATGCAATCATTATAGAATCAAAAAATATGTTTTCTTTTACGAATGCGCAGGGCATTACACGTGCTGTGCCAGGGGTTTGGCATGGGCGTTATGGACTTGCCCGTTGTCCAGCCCATGATGATCAATTGCCTAGCTTATCTATTGCCAATGGAAATGATGGGCGTCTCTTACTCACTTGTTATGCTGGCTGCTCTTTTAGAGAGATCATACAAGCGCTCAGAAGAATTGGCTTGCTGGGGAAACAAGCTTATGATCACATGCTTTCTTTCTCAAAACAGTTTTGTGCTGATTTCAAACGAGCAAAAAAGATTTGGAAACAAAGTCAACCGATCAAAAATACTTTAGCAGAAACCTATTTACGCATGCGGGGTATTACGTGTGAATTATTTCCTTATTTACGATTTCACGACAAATTCTCACATCTATTAGGAATGACACTGCCCGCGTTGGTGGCTCTTGTTAAGGGGGCTGGTTCCTTTGCCATTCATAGAACCTTTTTACAAGCCAATGGCTGCAAAACAGATCAGAAACCAGCAGATGATGCGGGTCGTAAAGCAGGTTTTAACTTAGCAGCGCGTGCTTATAGGCAAGACTTTGAGGTCTTTATCATGCAAGCTCCAAAAGGAACCGATTTAACGATTTTCTCTATCATTCAAGGTACGTAATATGAAACAAGATAATAAAAATATTTTAGAGAATAATGCCCCCGTCAATGATAACGATAATGCCTCTTTAAATGATAATGCTTGTTTAAAAGCTATTCCTTATGAACAAGCCTTGCAACAAAATGGTTGGGGAGAATTAAAACCAATTGCTACGGCTCTCTTACCCGTCGAACCTTTTAAAATGTTTCTGCTTCCAATACCATTCATGGACTATGTTTATGACGTTGCTGATATGCAACAATCTTCTATCGATTTTGTTGCTATCTCTGCTTTATGTGGTTTGGCTGCTGTCATTGGCAATGGCGTGCGTATCGCTCCAAAAAAATATGGCAATTGGAGAATTGTTCCTAATCTCTGGGGGGCTATTGTGGGGCAACCTTCAACCATGAAAACACCTACCTTGAAAGCTGCTTTAGCCCCTCTCTATGCTTTTCAAGAGGAATGGCATCAAGAATGGGTAAAGCAGAAAAAACAGCAAGAAACAAAAGATATTCTGATTGAATTAGACAAAAAAGAAAAGAAAAAACAAGCCTATAAAGCACTCAAAGATCAAGATGAGGAACAAGCCCTTGCTCTTCTTTCTCAAGCTCTTGAATACAAAGAAAGTGATGATGATGACACGCTTAATAAACGACGTCTTATCGTCAACGATGTCACGGTTGAAAAGCTTGGGGAATTGTTAAAAGAAAACCCCCGTGGTCTCTTAATGGTCCGTGATGAATTGTCTGGTTTTTTAGCCAATTTGGAAAGAAAGGAATATCAAACAGACCGTTCTTTCTATTTAACAGCTTTTAATGGAGATGATCAATTTACCTATGACCGTATAGAGCGTGGAACCATTTTTATTCCTAATGCAACCCTTTCTGTCATTGGGGGCATTCAACCTTCACGAATTATTCCACTCATTCAAGCCATGCACCGTGGAATAAACGATGACGGTTTATTACAACGATTTCAAATGCTGGTCTTTCCTGATGAACGAAAAGAGCGTAACTGGGTTGATAGACCTCCCAATCAAAAGGCATGGGAAAACTATCAAGGGGTCTTTCGTTCTCTTTATGATAAACCTTTAGGATCACCAAAACACCCCATGACTATACGCTTTTCTTCTGAAGCTCAAGAGATGTTTCGTGAATGGTGGGAAAATTTTCAAAGAACGATCAAAGGGGGAAAATTCTCTACAAGTTTACAATCATATCTTTTGAAAATGGATAAAACTATCCCAACCCTTGCGTTGATTTTTGAACTGTGTGAAGGTGGGCGTTTTGAAATTGGACTCTATGCCATCACAACAGCATTGTGTTGGGAAAAATATCTGATAAGTCACGCAAAACGTCTTTATGCGGCGCATGATACATTAACAGCAGAGCGTGCAAAATTGATTGTCGAACGCTGTGATTGTTTACCCGATGTTTTTACGGCAAGGGATATCTATAGACGATGTTGGAGTTCTTTAAAAGATAAAGAAGCTGTGAAGCAAGCTTTAGAGCTTTTATGTCGTTCTAATCACCTGCGAAAAAAGTTTATAACACATCAGACAAGTGGACACCCTAGCGCCTATTATGAATGGCATCCTTTGGTCAAAAACAACAGCATAAAACAATAACACCTCTTTTGAAGTTTTTAAAACAATCACACAAAACTCTTTTTATAGCATTCTCATTAAGTAATTTTTTTCCAAAAAAAATGATCTGAATGACTTTGTAAAAAGAGTTTTGTCAGTGCTGTCAGTCTTGTCAGTTCTTTTTAGCCCCCCCTTTCTATATATTTTTTAATCAAAAATAAAAGTTATTATATTTCAATAGATTAATGACTTTAAAACACAACTCATATCAATGGTGCAATCTTTAAAAATAACCAATGATGTAAATTGATTAAAACCTGTCAGTTATCTGTCAGTAAATTGAACTGACACAAATACCCTTTTCAATGATTTATAAAACTTATCAAAATAATCATTATGATATTTTAAGCGCCCATAGTGAATTTGTCTTGAGTAACACATCAAATGAATAGCAAATTTCACTATTTTGCTGATCTGATCTTTCTCATAGGCTGTTGATAAGTATCCTTTTAAAAACTCTTTTGAAAAAATTATCGGCTTTTTAGCAGTTTTTTCCCATTTTTATCGATATTTGTTTTAAACGCATTTAATTGAATTCGTTTTGATTCTTTTGATGGTTATTGATCATCTTATAAGGCAAGGGATTTTTATTGTAATATGCTGCAATCTGTTAAGTCTGATAATAAACACGTCACGCTACGTTCTCTGTTGGAATATTATCGTCAACAAGCAACTTCAAATGCTAAAAAGGGAAAAATTTTTGAAGATTTTATTAGCAAATATCTTATGCATGACCCTATCCATTATGGACGCTATGAAAAGGTTGAAAGCTATTTTGAATGGGCTAAAGAGCGTGAGGATTGGAATAAAAATGATATCGGCATTGATCTGGTTGCAAAACTTCGCAATCAAGAAGGCTATGTGGCTATTCAATGTAAGTTTTATAAAGCAGACCATCAGATCAGTAAAAAGGATATTGATAGCTTTATCGCAGCCTCTGGAAAAGACATCTTTAAATATCGCCTTCTCGTTGATAGCACTGAAAGTGAATTAAGTGACAATGTGAATGCCATGATTAAAGGACAAGCGATACCCGTTTATCGCATTGACCTTCGTCATATGGAAAACAGTCGTATAGATTGGCAAATATTTGCAACAAAACAAAAAGTTGTTCTGAAAGTTACAAAAGAACCTCGTCCCCATCAGAAAGAAGCCATCAAGAAAGTCTGTGAAGGTTTAAAAGAAGCAGACCGTGGCAAGCTAATTATGGCATGTGGAACAGGCAAAACGTTCACAAGCCTTAAGATAGCAGAGACCATAGCGGGAAAAGGCAAGCGTGTGTTGTTTTTGGTGCCTTCTCTTGCTTTAGTCTCACAAACAATCCGTGAATGGACACTGGACACACAAATTCCCTTGCGTTCCTTTGCGGTGTGTTCGGATACAAAAGTAGGAAAGCGTCGTAAAAACCAAGATGACATGGTTGGCATGGAAACATCAGATCTTGTTCTTCCTGCTACAACAGATGCAAAAGCCCTTGCCAAAGAAGCTTGTGAAAACTTCGCAGAGGCAATGACGGTCATCTTTTCAACCTATCATTCCATTCAAGTGATTTCCGATGCGCAAAAGGAATATGATTTACCCGAATTTGATCTGATTATTTGTGATGAAGCACACCGTACGACTGGTGCTTCATTGGGAACTGATGACAATGAATCTGAATTTGTCAAAGTTCATGATAACAGCATTATTCGAGGTAAAAAACGTCTGTACATGACAGCAACGCCTCGTATCTTTAGTGAGACTGCCAAAAGACGGGCTGATGAGATTAATGCCGTTTTGGCGTCCATGGATGATGAAGCGCTTTTTGGAAAACAACTCCATCATTATACCTTCACTGAAGCTGTCGAGAATGAACTTTTAACCCCTTACAAGATTGTGGTCTTAGGCATTGATGAAACCTATATCACACCAGCCATACAGAAGATTATTGCCAATGAAGACCGTGAAATTGATTTAGATGATGCGGCAAAAATTATTGGCTGTTATAGAGCACTGACTAAAATAGATAAGGAAGCAGCTGTTGATGATGATGATACAGAGCCCATGCATTGTGCCTTAGCTTTTTGCAAAGATATCAATACTTCTAAATATGTCACAAAGCTCTTCAATAAAATTATCGAATCTCATATCAATGATTTCCTTAAAGATGTACCCTTTTTGAATTGTGAAGTAAGACATATTGACGGAAAGCAAAGCGTCAAAAAACGCAATGAAGAATTGGATTGGCTGAAACAAGATGCTGGTCACAATGTTTGTCGGATCTTAAGCAATGTTCGGTGTCTTTCAGAAGGGATTGATGTTCCTGCTCTTGATGCCATCATGTTTTTACACCCGCGCAATAGCCAAGTGGATGTGATACAGGCGGTGGGGCGTGTGATGCGTCGTGCCAAGGGAAAAAAGACAGGCTATATCATTTTACCTGTTATCATTCCCTCGCATTTAGAAGCCAAAAAAGCTTTACGGAATAATAAGAAGTACCATGTTGTTTGGCAAGTTTTGAATGCTTTACATTCTCATGATGAGAGGCTGGCTCGAACGATTAATCAAATGTCTTTAGGACAAGATAGCAGCCATACGATTGAGATTATAGAGATTAAGCGTGACAATGAATTAAAAGAACTCACCACAACAGTTGATGAGGTCCAGATACAATCAAAAGGAGAAAGTTCTGGACATGTTATTGGAACAGCAGCAAGCAACTCTCAATCGACTACAGAGCAAGGAGAATTATTCCGCCCTTCTGAATTTGTTGATTTTATCAAGACAATTTTTCTGGATAGTTTTAAAATCACGGATTATTGGGGCATATGGGCTGGCAATGTTGCTGAGATTGCACAAAACCATATCAATCGTCTTAAAGATATGCTTGTGGACGAAAAGAGTGAAACTTTTCATGCTTTTGATGCCTTTCATAAGGAACTAAAAAACAACGTAAATAGTGAAATCAAACAAGAAGAAGCTGTTGAGATGTTAGCCCAACATCTTGTAACGCGTCCCGTGTTTGAAGCTTTGTTTGATGGCAATAAGTTTGTACAGAACAATGCTATCTCTCAAGCCATGGAAAAGATTTTAGCGAAACTGGATAAAACCAATATTGAGGAAGAAGCAAAAGATCTTGATAAATTCTACAAAAGTATCACGTTCTGTACAGCAGGGATTACCGAACCTCAAGCAAAACAGAATCTTATTATCAAACTTTACGAAGATTTTTTTGCCAAAGCTTTTAAGAAAACCACGGATAGGCTTGGAATTGTTTATACCCCCGTTGAGGTTGTTGATTTTATCATTCACTCTGTTGATGATGTCTTGCGCAATGAATTTGGCAAAAGTCTAGGATCACGGGGTGTTTCTATTCTTGACCCTTTTACGGGTACTGGTACCTTTATCACACGGTTGTTACAATCCAATCTCATCAAACTAGAGGATCTGGAATATAAATTCTGTCATGATATCCATGCCAATGAGATTGTTCTCTTAGCTTATTACATAGCCGCCATTAACATTGAATCGACCTATCATAGTCTTATGAAAGGAGAGTATATTCCCTTTAAGCATATTGGTTTGGCTGATACGTTTCAGATGCTTAAAGAAAAAGACCTTATGGAAGGTATACTCAAAGAAAACAGTGAATATTTAGAACATCAAAAGAAACTGGATATCAAAGTTATTTTTGGTAATCCCCCTTATTCGGTAGGACAAAAAAACGAAAACGACAATGCAAAGAACAGTCCTTATCCCATATTAGATAACCGTATTCGTGAAACTTATGCCGCTCAATCAAAAGTCACGAACATACGAGCGCTTTATGATAGTTATATTCGTGCTATCCGTTGGGCTAGTGACCGTATTGGTGATGCGGGGGTAATCGGTTTTGTTTCTGGTTCTGGTTACGTAGAAAAGCCAACAATGGACAGCTTACGAAAATCTTTAGCTAAAGAATTTACCAGTATTTACGTGCTCAATTTACGGGGTGATATTCGTAAAAATATGTTAAGCAATGGGAAAGCGAAAGAAGGAGAAAATGTTTTTGGTAATGGAAGTATGACCGGTATCGCCGTAACACTATTTATCAAAAATCCTAATGTCTCTGGAGATTGTAAAATTTACTATCATGATATTGGTAATAACCTTACGACAAAAGAAAAACTTACAGCTCTCGAGTATTTGGGTAGTATTGATGGTGTTACACGAAGTAAACAAGGTTGGCAAATCATTACACCAGATGAATATGGGGATTGGATTAATCAACGTGATGATAGTTTTAAAACATTCCTAGCTTTAGGTGATAAAAAAGGTCATAGTAAAAAATTATTTGCAATATTTTCTCGTGGCATTATGACGAGTCGTGATGCTTGGGCGTATAATTCAAGCCGTGAAGTAGTGGCAAATAATATGCATCATATGATTGCTTTCTATAATAGTGAAGTAGAGCGTTTTAATTATGCCTATTCACATGCTGATCATAAGTTACGTGCAAACTTTGCAAATGATTTTGTTAATTCAGATGAAAGCAAAATTAGTTGGAGTAGTACTCTTAAAAGAGAATTATTAAGAGGTAAATTTTCCGAATTTGAAGATAAATGCCTTATTCAAAGCCTATATCGCCCTTTTACAAAACAATGGCTTTATTATAATAGCGTCTTTAATGAAGCAGTTTATCAAATGCCGCGCGTATTCTCTATGGGAAAAGCCGTTAAAAATAGAGTAATACAAATTACAGGCATAGGAGCAAGATGTGGTTTTTCTGTACTGATGAGTAAGGATTTGCCTAATCTTAATATGATGGATGGTGGTAGCCAATGCTTTCCAAGATATCTTTACGAAGACACTACGGTCTCAAAAAGTAAAAGTGAAAAACAATCCCATTTATTTACGAATTCTACAGAAGAAAACACAACATCTGGTTTACAGAGGCGTGATGCCATTACGGATGAAGGTCTAGACCATTTTAAAGCAGCTTATCCGAATGAGACTATAACAAAAGAAGATATTTTTTATTACATTTACGGTATACTTCATTCGGAAGATTATCGTACTCGCTATGCTGATAACCTCTCTAAAGAATTGCCTCGTATCCCTTGTGTAAAAACTGCTGAGGACTTTTGGAAATTTGTTACAGCAGGACGTGAATTAGGTCATTTACACGTGAATTATGAAGATGTGGAACCTTATCCAGTCACATTTAAAAAAGGCAATCCAAAACAGACTGATATTTCTAATCCAGAAGAATTTTACTATGTTACAGAAATGAAATTCGCAAAAATTAAGAATAGTAAGGAAAAGGATAAAACAACGGTTATTTACAACAGCAACATCACAATGACAGATATCCCTCTTGAAGCTTATGAGTATATCGTCAATGGCAAGCCTGCTCTTGAATGGGTTATGGGGCGTCAATGCGTAAAAACCGATAAAAAGAGTGGCATTGTAAATGATGCTAATCGCTATGCTGTTGAAACCGTTGGAAACCCTGCCTACCCTCTAGAATTGTTTCAAAGGGTTATTACTGTAAGTTTAGAGACAATGAAAATCGTTAAAAACTTACCAAAATTAGAAATTAAAGAAACTGAATAAGCTTATAAGACCTTATAATCATAAGGGGTATAGAGTATAGGATATAGCTATATAATCTATACCTCTTTGTTAAGTTGATTAGATACAATCTTAAAAGGAATGTTTATATGCGTTATTCTAAAAAGGGATTTGCACTTTTAAACACTCTTAATTTGTATTACCTTTAAGACTTTTAAGAAATCCCATTTTAAATAGAATACGCTTCTTTTGGATTTGCTTTAAGAGGTTATACCGTAATCTCAAATGATAGCTTTATTCTTTTCAAAAGCTCTGTTTAAAAAGAGTTACATATATTCATTTTGCTTATAGGTTTTGACGGTGCAAAAATTGTCAAAACCCCCTCGAAACATATACTCTTGATTGAATTTAGAGGTTGTATTGTTGATATAGGTTGTTTTTTAAAGATCTGTAAAATACTAACCACTTGAAATATAATATTTTTATTTTTTACCATTTTTTTATCTAAAAGCAGCAACCGTCAAAACTCAAAACCCCTTCAAAACTCATAATTATAATGATCTTGATAGCATGCCTTATGATTATAAACTGTCTTTTAAAAGGCTTTAAAGGATCATATGCTTTTCATAAAAAAGTGCTTTAATCACTCACTAAAATAATCATTTTGTCAGTTCAATTTACTGACAGATAACTGACACATATATATTATGAGTTGAATTTATGGTTGTATTGTCGATATAAGTTGTATCATTAAAACATTAACATATTGAAATATAATGTTTTTAATTTTCTCTCATTTAAAAAAAATAATAGAGGGTCTAGAGTTAACTGACAAAACTGACAACGCTGACAAAAGTCTATTAAAAGGGATTTTGCTCATCTCTATAATTAGCAATCTCTCTTTAGATGTTTTCATAACAGTCTATAAATTACAATTATCCTACTTATCGTTTCTCTTATGAAAATGAAAAATAATGCGGTGGCTATAAAGCAGATAGCAGCTATAAAGCACGCGTGAAAAAAGCAGGGTTTCATAATCATAATGCATTTTCATAATTACGTTGCAAATGAATGCATTGGTTATAAAGACAGCCCTTATAAAAGGCTGTTAAGTTGCAAATGTGTTATTAAAAGAAATTAACAGAAATCTTTAAAACCATTTAGTAAAAAACAAATACGTTATAAAGTTAAAAATACGCATGATGAGAGCGTTTTTAAATATTATAAATGTATAGATTCAAAAAATAACGCAATCGTTTAAGAAAGCCTATAATATAGCTTTAAAAGCACATAATACAAAAGAAGTGTTTTAAAAGCATATGATAAATATTTACACACAATGCATTTAAAAAAATCATAAAAAATATCAAAAAAGATAAAATATTATTTGACAATAAATACGTATTTTGTTATATAAATAATCAAGTGATAGAAACACTTAAACATCAAGCGGGTAGATTACGAAACAATCTTTCCCATGTTTAAAATACTGACTGTCTTTTATGTTATGATTAGCATATAATGATTTTGTCGGGTGTAGTTACGCCATAAAATACCCTATGGGAAAAGCGTAGCAACGGACTTGATGCCGTGTTTCTAGCGCCCGGCTCTCTTATAGAGAGTCAATAGAAACGTCATTAACATCAAGGTTTTAACTATGACAAATATCTCAAAAAACACCCCCGTTATTTCTAACATTGCTAATAAAACTGTACCTGCTAATAAACAAGAGCCTGCAAAAAAATACGAATTTATTGATGATTGTGAATATATAGATGGTCATTTCTTAAAGCGAATTAGAGCTTTAAGAGATTTTGATGATGTCAAAAAAGGCGACCTTGGGGGGTATATTGAAAGTGAAGATAACCTCTCTCATGAGGGTAATTGCTGGGTTTATAATAAAGCGCGGGTTTTCCAAAATGCACGCGTCTTTGGAAATGCTAAAGTAAAAAGCTTTTTTGTAGACGTTTATGGTAATGCACAAATTTATGGCAATGCTATTTTTGAAGGCATGACATTAAAGGACAATGCAAAGCTTTCAGGCAATGCACATGCTAGCAACGCCGTTATAATTGAAGGGAATGTTAAAATTTATGATAACGCCCGTGTAAGTGGGCATGCGCATATTTCTGATGAGACTGTCATTTGTGATAATGCTCATGTCGGTGGCAATGCAAAAATAAGTGATGGTGCTTATATATGTGATTATTCTTATGTTATTGATGATGCCGTGGTTTGTGGTTCTTATGTATCAGGTTCTTCTTGTGTTCATAGCGCTGCCTCTTTAACTTCTGATGATCAAATTCATGATGAAGCAATTCCAAGATTTGGTAGTAAAGATGATTATTATCGTCATGAATATTATGATGATTATGGCTATGATGATGACAGCGCATATGAAAGTGACGCTGCTTAAATAAAGCACGGGCGCGGCGGGGGCGCCTGCTTTCTAACCAAATTCTTTCATTTTAAAAATTGAATCTTCTTTATAAAGGAATTGTGCTATGCAAAAAAAGTTTGCACTCACAAATGAGACACGTGTATTAAATAATCAAACTCTTTATCGTATTAAAGCATTAAGAGACTTTGCTGATGTTAAGGCTGGGGATTTAGGTGGTTTTATTGAAAATGAAAGCAACCTCTCTCATGATGGCAATTGCTGGGTGTATGATAATGCTCTTGTTTTAAATACTGCCTATATTTATGAAAATGCAAAAGTTTCTAATAACGCTATTATCATGGGCTTTGTTTATGGCAATGCGCATGTTTGTGACCGCGCCCGCGTTTATGCAAATGCTCATGTTTATGACAATGCGCATCTTTCTTATAACGCTTGGGTTTATCAATATGCAAGGGTTTATGGGAATGCAAAATTATCAGGAAGTGCTCGTATTCATAGCAATGCCGTGGTTTATGATCATGCTGTTGTGAGTGGCGCTGCAAAAATATATGGCAAGGTTTATGGTAATGCTAGCGTGGGGTCTCATACTGATGTTTATGGCTCTGTTTATGGGAATGCGAAAATCTCTGATTATATCGTGATTAGAGGCAAGGTCTATGGCAATGCAAGGATAAAAAGACATAGCGGTTTATGTTGGGTTCCCATAAATTGTGAGGTTTATGAAAGCGATCACGTTGTCAAGATTATTGAAAACAAAGCAGCATAAATAAAAGCAGCGGCGCGGCGGGGGCGCCCCTTCTTTAAACATTTCATTTAAAAATTTAAATCTCTTTATAAAGGAATTGTGCTATGCAAAAAAAGTTTGCACTCACAAATGAGACACGTGTATTAAATAATCAAACTCTTTATCGTATTAAAGCATTAAGAGACTTTGCTGATGTTAAAGCCGGCTCTTTAGGTGGCTTTATTGAAAAGGAAGCTAATCTATCCCATGATGGCAATTGCTGGGTTTATGATGAGGCTCTTGTGTTTAAAAATGGTCACGTTTATGAAAATGCAAGGGTTTTTGGCAATGCTATCACTTGTGGTCGTGTGTATGGTCATGCGCGGGTTTATGATAATGCTATCGTTGCTGGTCATGTCTATGATAGTGCTCATGTCTATGGCAATGCTGTTATTTCTGATAATTCCCATGTCTATGGCAATGCTCATGTTTATGGCAAGGCTATTATTTATGATAAAGCCTCTGTTTATGATAATGCTAGGGTTTATGACAATGCTCGTATAGCAAATAACGTGCATGTTTGTGAAAATGCTCATATCCATGGCATTGCTGTTATTCGTGAAAATGTCGGTGGGTCTACTGAGATTAAAACCTATATTGAACGGCTTTCCCCTTATGGAGAATTAGAGATTGTCTATGTCTCTCCAAAAATAAAGCAGCATAATTGAATGCTCGGGCGTTGCGGGGGCGCCCTTCTTTTAAATTTTCCATTCCAAATTTTAGCAAACGTTTATCACATTAGATTGTGAGGGTATTCTTATGTCTAAAAAATATGAATTAACCAATCAAACAAAACAAATTAAAGATAGATTAACAAAACAAATTACAAACCTTTATCGCATTCGGGCTTTAAAAGATTTTGATGATGTCAAGGCTGGCGATCTAGGTGGCTATATCGAAAATGAAAGCAACTTATCACACTATGGCAATTGCTGGGTTTATGATGAGGCTCTTGTCTATGGCTATGCTCATGTTTCTGATCATGCTAAAGTAAGGCATCTTTCTCATGTGCGGGGGCGTGTCTATGGCAATGCTGAGGTTTATGGCAAGGCTGTAATCACTCGATATGCAAAAATTTATGACCATGCTTGTGTCTATGACAGTGCTCATGTCGCAGGGAATGTTTATGGCAAAGCTCATGTGAGTGGTTGCGCCCGTGTTTATAGCAATTCCCATATTTATAATCATGCGCGCGTTTCTCATGATGCTTTTGTTTATGATCATGCAAGGATCTATGGTCATTCAAAGGTTTCTGGGTCTGCTTGTATTTACAGCAGTGCAAAAATTTATGGACAAGCTGCTATCAAAGGCTTTGCAAAGATTTATGGCAAGGTCTATGGCAATGCTATAGTGAGTGGTCGTGCCGCGGTTTATGGCTCTGTTTATGGCAATGCGAAAATCTCTGGTTATGTCAAGGTTTGGGGTCGTGCCTATGGAAGAGCAAAAATAGATACACAAAGTAAAATAAGATTGGTTCCCGATAATTATGAGGTCTATAAAAGCGATGAGGTTGTAAAGATTGAGAAATAAAACAAATAATAGTGTGTGAGTGCCTTCTTTATGGCTATAAATGCATTATAAGCATTGTTTAAAACGTATCATAAAAGAGAGAATTCAAAAAGAAAGCCGTGCCATTAATATGACGCGGCTTTTCAATAGAGGTATGTGCAAATAATTCATACAAACGAAATTAACAATGAATGCCTATATACAAAACGTATTATATTGCAAGCGCTTTCTTGTCTTTATGAAAACTTATCAAAAGAACCTTAAATGATGGCTATAATTTTGATAGCATGCATTTAAATGAGAGAGTGAATTTAGAAACTATAAACATTTGTTATAGCTATCAAACGTATAATCATAACGTCCATTTCTTAAAGAGATTCATTTGAAACAAAGCACATTATCAAAACGCTTCTTAAAACGTTTTAATATACTACTAAGCTCAAAATTGAGTTGAGTGAATTCAAATAACGCATTGTCTAAAATCAAAACATATTAAATAAATCAAAACGCTTTTATCAAATCTAAGGCTTTTAAGATTTGCTCTGCTGTGAAATCTAGATCTTTGTTTTTTCGTAAATGAAACATTCTTAAAAACAAATGATAACTGTTATAAAACATCAGTTTCAAACGTTTAAACATTCACTTAAAGAGGTCCTTATAAGCGTCTTTTTACTTTTCTTTAAAACCTAATTTCTTTAAAAATTAGCCGGCTCAATTTTGAGTTGGCAAAATCAACCAATCCAATTTTGGAGGCGTTAAATTTAGAATAGAGCATTCTTTAAACATTATCGCTTTTTTCTAAAATTTTAGAAAAATCCTATGCCTTTATGATGCTACAATGGTTTTGAATTTTGCTTGCTTATCTTTGTCTTAATAGGTGCCCCCATTTAACTTTGTATTTTTAAACGATAACTTTTAAAACGTCTTTTGATAGCTTGCTTGCATATGTCAAAAAAAGCTTTTGATCATAAGATATAACGTTTTGAATTTCATATCTGCTATTTCGTACCTCGGTAAAAAAATACCGTGGTTATAAAACTGATCTTATCTTTAAATATTTTATGCGCCCTTAATAAATGAAAATCTATAAGCTTATAAAAGTTTCAAACGATTATTTTCCTTTTAAGGTTTCGCTCAAAAAAGAGCAAAATACACATCATTCTTTTTTATGTTATCGATAATTCCAAACGACTAAATTTTTAATAATGCGATTTGTGAATGATAAAACGTATCATAAAATTTATGAACTGTTATAAATGATAACTGCTTTTCATTTCATTTGAATACACACATGCGTTATAACATTTACATCATGATTTGCTTTTTATGCTCTATTCATACGTGACAATCTTATATAAAAAATGGTCAATTTAAACACGCATAAAAGGATGGATTCTTGAGTGGATTCATATAAAATAATTGCAAACAAACTATTGACTTTATTGTGTTTTTTATGATAATGTGACGTTTGGGAAGAAATCCACGCGGCATGCGTCCTTCAAACATCGCTTCCAAAAGTGGTGAGCCCACAATATCTTCAATAGCAATGCGCTTGCGATTATCCCCCATTACAGAGACTTTATCACTCAAAAAATTGCTTAAATTTTGCGCGCGATGTTTCCCGGGGTTAGAATGCCATCCAGGATCAATACCTACGGGTATCTTTTCAACTTTTCCCGTCCGCTTATTGCGCCAAACCCGCTCCTCCACATGGGGTGGCTCTGCGCCCTCTTCATAGCCTAAATTGTCCGCCTCATAACGGCTTACCTGCCGCACACTGCATTTACACCGCCAGCCATTGGGGGGATAAAGCCAATCCCAAATGGGATCATCAACAGGTGCCGTAAAACCCACCCAACTTTCATGTTCTAAACGCTTATGTTCTGAACTCGACAACGCATAGGTCAGATAAGGCAAAAATTCTTTATTCTCTTGCGTGCGTTCCCATTCGCCTGCCGCATGGGCACTCATGGTATTGGCCCAATAGACCGTTTCTAAACGCCGCGGGCTGCCTAACTGCACCACGCTCATTTCACCCGTTTTCGGGTCAATGCTGGTCTTTTTCCCCCACCAGCCCTTTTCCTGTAAAATCGGCATCAAATTTTTTTGAAATTCTTGAAAAGGAACTTGATGCTTGATAGCGTCTCCAACCGCTGTTTTAAAATCCTCTAAAATGTCATAGCCTACCGATTTTGCCACCGTAAAGGAAAAGGCATGCTCTTCTGGTGCCACATCACGCCAATCAAAGCTTGGAACAATATTTTTGGCGGCAAAATAACGGGTGACCTCTTGAGGTGCTGTTTTAAAAAGTTCCTCATCCATGATACCCCAGTCCCCGCGCAATCATTTGCACCTTTGCCAAGCGTGCTGCCAAGGCATGATGGTCCATCTCGCCCAACAATTCATCTAAGCCTTTGAGGATATCCTCATAACTTTTAGCCTCTCTCACAAGCTTTTTAAAAGGCTCTAAAAGGGGTTCTAAATCCTCTTCCCAGTCACTTAAAGCCTCACTCGAAAGCCGATCCAATTCGTCATGATGTTTTCCACCCTGCTCTTTTTTCACCCCTTCTTTTCTTGTCACACAAACATCAACAGCGCCTCCACAATCAGCACAAACATGCGCTTTTTGTTGTCCCGCATCATCCTTTTGTCCCCTCTCATCATCAGGCGCAAGAGAAGCAGCCTTTAAAACATCCTCTCCCCTTTTTGGTTGCGAAAAGCCAATCTTATTGCGCACTTCTTGCGCCTCAACACGCAATCCTAGAGGCACAAGTTTTTCTAAAGCATCGCTAATGGCTTTAATATCTTCATTTTCCGAAATCGGCCAATAGACAAGGGGATAGCGCTCTTGGCGCCCAAAATTAATCTCAACAAACGGCACAATCAAATCACGATTAGCCGTCAAAGCCAATTGCCGCGCATCAGCTCTGGCAATATCATGGCGGACATTTTCATGAATACGCGCTTGCGAAAAAGACGACCCATCATCCGTCGTCATGGTTTGCCCCAATACTCCTTTAGAAATCTGCCGATCTAAATATTCAGCCTTAGCGGCAAAAACCGCATTGCCACTGCCCCCAGCTGCTTCAATAAACTCAATCTCCATCTCTTTGGGAATAATCGCCGCCGCATCGCTGGATAAATCACGCACCGCTTGAATGAGAACCCGCCGCTCTGCTTCAGAAGAGCTTGCCCCATATTTTCCCACACGCAAAGGCATGCCATAAACTTCTAAGAAAGCCATCCAATCTTTCAAGGTATAAGACTTAAACAAAAAAGCCCAAGCCGCAAGTCTGGCAAGCCCAGAACGGATAGGCAAACCACTTTTCAACTTTGGGCGATGAATGGAAAATTTATAAGCAGGCAACTCACTTCCATGAAGAGATCCTTCTTCCTTTAAACGCAAATGAAAACCATCTCGCCGGTCCAATTGAAAAAACCGCTGATCACGCCACCTCCAAGCAACCGGCCACCATTCCTTAGCACTCTTGTCCCACAAGGTCTCAACAACCGCATAGCCTTTGCCCAAAGCATCTAACAAATCCGCCACATAATCATCAACAAAAGTAGGCGCACTAATCACTTCACGCACCGCATCGGCTATTCTTTTATCCTGTACACTGTTGCTTGCCGCAATTACCCCAGGCTCCACCCCTGTGAGGGCATTTTTACGCATGCCAAGCACAGCACGATAATGCAAATCACGCTCTTCCATATCATCAGCAAGTTGGAAAAATTGTTCAGGCGCCCCCCTTGCTGCTTGTTGTAAAATATCGGCAAGCTGAAGAGGGGTGAGACCACTGACAATGGTTTGTGACCACACATCACGAAGCCCCCCAATGGTAGGGCTTGCCACCTCCCGTTCCAACCCTTTGATATTAAGCGCTCTACCCCATTGATCAACCAGTTTTACCATCTCACAATTCCCATCAATAAATCTTTGATCTTGTTGTTAAAAAGAGCGGGTTTTCATCAAAGCTATAAGCACCCAGAACAGGCGTATATTCGTAAATTTCCGGCATCTGGCGGCTAGCAAAATAAGCCAAAGCACAAGCAATAGCACTATCCCCATGGCGCATAAAACCATCACTGCCTTTAAAACGATGATTATCTGGAATTTTGACAATACCATTGACATAAGCAAGCGCTTGATGATCCGCCACAATGTCACTATCGCGCGGCAAAACAATCATCCCATCCCCAAAGGCTTCTAAATAAGCCGGCATTTCTTTGCTATACCAACTTTGCGACAATTGAATCTCTTGCACACATGCCCCATAACGCTGCGCTGCTTTTTCGGCTAAATAAGCCCCATTGCCCCGCGCATCTAACGCGCCCCCTAACAAACGTGGCAATCCACTAACCCCATAAAATAAAATCTCTCTTTGTTGATCAAACGGCATATTGCGCAATTCCACCATAAACCGTACACGGCGTACCAAATCTTGTCCCACTTCCATCACCACAATCGAGGTGGCATCACCGCTGCGCGCAAAATCAACCCCAAAAACATGTTGACGCCGCCGATCAAGTTCAGCATGCAGAGGCTTTACATGCTGCTCACACCAAGCAAATGCCGCTTGACTTCGTTGATCATCCGATTGATTTTTAAAACCATCCGCACAAGCAAAACGCAGCACCGCAATATCTCGCGCACAACAATTTTCAATCTGCAAGCGTGTTAAAGCTGCTCCTTCTTGATCAGCTGGTATGGCATCCAACTCTTGCCGCATGGCACTCAAACGCACCCCATAAGAGGCGCGGATTTGTTTCTCCCATTGTTGTTCGGAAGCTAAACTCCATCCCTCCCCCTTCATCGCGCAAACCCGTTTAAACAAGCCATTTTTAACCGCTACACTAAAGGGGTAACGATGCAGAGAAAAAGGAATTTTGCCTGCACGCGCCTCACGGATCAGTTCATTGAAAGGATTAAGCACCCCATTGTGTGTTGAGATCACACGGATTTTACCCCCCCAAATTAACAAAGCATTCACCGCATCCAAAACAGCGCGCACATCTTGATGAAACGCTGCCTCATCAATCACCACAATGCCCTGTAGTCCACGAATATTTTCAGGACGGCTTGAGAGCGCTTCAATACGAAACCCCGAAGCAAAGCGTACCCGATAAGCAGAAATATATTTTGTCGATCCATCTTCTTTTTGATCTGGAAATAAAATTTCTTCCACATCCCCACTGTGGCTGGTAAGTGCCCTCGCAAAATTGCTCACATAGCCAATAAATTCACGCCCCTTTTCTTTGGTATCGCCAATGTAAAAAACATTATCCCCCCCTGCTTTAACAGTTGCCGCCGCAATCAGCGTATCATCTAGAGCCTCAGCAAAAGTAATGCCGGTCCGGCGCCCTTTTTCAACCAACTTTAAGGGGGATTTATCCTCAATCCATGCCCGTTGATGCGCCATCAAAACCCCTTCAGCTAAGGGATCTTTCTCTTTTGGAAAAGCACTTGTCTGCCAAAGAGCAAAACCCAACCAATCACCATTCGCATCATTGTTTAAAGGAGTCTGTTCAAAAGTCTCACACCCTTCAGCCATGTTTTATCCCCAAAACTTGCGCGCGAATAGCCCGCGCCGTATCTTCTGAAAGCCCCGCTGCTGCCGCTGCCACCTCAACCGCTTTGCTTGCCTTACTTGTAAAATCCTTCTCTAATCTTTGCCGTCTGGTAGTGGATAAATGTTCGGCTGCCAAAACTCCTTTGAGCGCATTGGCCAACTCTTGGGCTGCCTTTGGCGAAAGGCTTTTCCCACTGCTTAACGTGGAAAAAATAAGCTCTTTAATCGCTGCAGCTGTTAACAAAGTAATATTATCAGAAGCTTTGGCATCAAAGCGCTGTGAAAGGCTTGCTGCTATTTCACGCGTTTGTTCCAAGCGCCGTGACATCACCGCGAGCCGCAAAGAATAACGATTAAAACTCGAAAAGGAGGGAATGGAAAAATTGAGACCTGTTTCTTTTTTTAAAGCCTTCAAAGCCGCTTTAAATTCATCATAAATGGCTTTTTGCGTCTTTTCACGCCCATTTAAAGCTTCAGCCGCCTCTGCAATAATTTGATCACAAGCTTGTGGCAATAAATCAATCGCCGTTAAGCGCCCACGCCCGACCTTGCGCATCCCTCACCTCGTCTTTTATTGATGAACGTTTGGGACGCTTAATCCCCTCAATGGAAAAGCTACGATCTAAATGACGCGCTCCCCGTTCTGTTAAAGCCGCAAGCAAAACAGATCCCACACATTTTAATGTAACAGCGCCTTGCTCTTCCATAAAAGCCAGTTCATTGTGCACAAAATCGCGATCACGCCGGATACCATAACTGTATAAAAGCCGCTCAATCATCGCACTCGATAATGTTTCGCTGCGCTCACAAGCAAGCCCTTTTAAAATAATCAACCGCGCTTCTTCACGAATGATTTTATCCATATCTGCTTTCATTTCTTGGCATTCTCCAATAAAAACTCTTGCAAGCGCTCACCTATGGCTGCCACCGGTTGCAACTGTGCAGAAAACGTATTGAGGCGCCCATTTAAGCGTTCTATATTCACTTCCAACCTTTGCATGGCATCACGATCAGGTAAAAAATCCATCTCCGTCTCTAACTTTTGCACACGCTCTTTAAGCACCATCATGTCTTTCAGCATTTCCTTCGTACCAGAAGAAAAATAAGCTTTTAAAACCCCAGAAATCGCAACAATGGATAACAACAACGAAAGCCAGCCATTGGCCACACTAATATCCAAGTTCACGCCCCCCTCCTTGACTTCATTAAAATGGCTTTGACAGCTGCTCGTCTGTGCTGTTCGCAGATCAATAAAGCAGCACGATCACGGCTCCAATAATGCACCACTTCGCGTGCATTCAAAGCGCGTTCGGGCAACAGAGAAGGGCGGGCACACACCATGCGAACAACAGGCGGCAATTCAACCGATAAAAACTGATAAGCAAAACTATCCCTTGGCTTGGGTGTTGAGCAAGCGCACACGCTCAAGCCCAATGCCACCGCCAGTAGTTGGCAATACTGCATTGACCTCCTCCATTTTTGTAAGCTTTTCTCTTAAAGCAGAAATCACCCCTTGTGCTTGAAGCTCTGCTCTTTGTGCGGCTTCTCTTTGTTGCTTCTGTTCAAGCTCTGCTTGTAGGGAAACCTTGGCAATTTCTAAGCGCCAATACGCATCACGTGCTTTTTCTGCTTTTAAAATTTGCCCCTTCATCCAACCAAACAACGTGAAAAGGAAAAGCGCAAAAAAAAGCACCCCAAAAGACAGCTTTAAAGAAGGATTAAACATTCACCTTCACCCCCTCCATAAACCATCATTGCACCCGTATTTCCCGCTCTTAGGAGGATTAAAACGCTTGCTATTGGAAAAATCCAAGGAACCAAAACCGCGATGCACCCCCAAATTCCCAACGATAATCGCCACCATGGAAGGAATAGAAATGGCTGCCATATCAACAAGGTGTGGCACCCCAAACAAACCACCCAAAATCAGCAAAAAAATAACCCCCCAAGCAAACCAAAAGGACCACCATAAATAACGTCGAGACCCCCGATAAGACGGCTTCATGGCTTCTCACCTCCAAGCCCTAAAAGCTTTTTTGCCCGATTAAGATACGTCAACCGCTGAACAAGACCATTTTTCCCCCCATTAATCGCTTTGGTAATCCTCACGACATCATCTTGATCAGCAAGCTTGTTCAAGCCTTTCCCCTGCCAAAACCACACAGCCGACCAAAGGGCGGCTGGAAACTGTTCCACCACTTCTGGAAAAGCCTCACAATCAACCGCTTGGCTCTCTACCGAACCCAAAAACTGCGTAAAACGGCGATAATTATTACGTCCCGTTAATTGGATCAAACCACGACCTTTAAAGCGCACACCATCACCAGGGGTGACATTGCCTAAATCACGCCGTCCTTCATAAGCACGCCCTGATCCATATTCACAAAGGGTAAAAAAGCCATCACTTTCATGGGCGCATTGGCTTAAAAAATGCGCAATACGCAAAGGTGTGGTGAGTGCTCCATAAGATAAAGCTTTAGGCAAGAAACGTGCCATCTCAACAATAATATAATCTTGGCGTGCATGATGCGCCAGTTTAGGCGCAAGTTGATGAAGAAAAGAAGCATCTATTGAAATCATAAAAAAACCACTCAATGAATAAAATTCATCCGCAGTTTATGAAATCTCACGCCCCCCATATAAGCCTGACACTGTCAGTCAAAACTCTCAATACTCATAAAACTCTGGAAATAATAAACCTTGTGGCTCTTTTGAAGAAATTCTCTTCTTCAAGCGATAGGCTGTACGCACATGCATACCAGAAACAGCCGCCGCATCATCTACCGACCAGCCTTTTTGCAACGCTTGCATCATTTTTTGCCGCCGTTCAGCATCTCTACCAAGGGGGATAAGAAGGCGCACACCCGAACCATTAAAACAAAAATGGTTGATCAATTGCTGCGCCTCTTCAAACCCAACAATTTCAATCAACCAATCCGCATTCTCAAGACGCCCAGGGATATAAACCTCTCGTCCGCCAAAAGCACGCATCATATTCCATGCCGCCTCACTGCCCGCAACATCGGCTATTTCACGCAATAAGGCAGGAAAATCGCTATAGATTTCCTCGTGCATGCATGCTTACCCCTCGCTTTTAACACCTTTTCGGATTTTCCGCCCCCAAACATTCATAACGTGCATAAAATCGCCCCCACTCATCTCGCCCAAAGCTTTACCACTTAACGCCATAACACTTTGATGAAACGCTTCCCCATCAAACACTGGGTCAAACACAACATCGGGATTCAAACGTTTCCATTGGGCACGCAAAATCAAATATCCTGGCATCTTTTGCCAAGAATCTTGAATCTTTTTCCCTTTCCAGTCAACCCCACCCTCACGCTGCAACCAGCTTTTCAACGCCTCAATGGCTTTTCCCGCGTCGTCACTATCGCGTAAAAAACGAATATGATCAATCCCTGTCTGTCTTTTGACAAAGCGAACTAAGGCTTGATCTGAACGATCACGAATGATGCCAAGATTCCACCCTGCAATCCATAAAGCTTGAAGCTTTTTGGCATATTTGCCCTCTAAAACTTGTCTCTTCGGCTTAAAGCCCCAAGCCTGCATTTCATCCATCACCAAACGCTTCTCTAAAACACTCAAATCTTTTGCCGAATATTTTCCTGTCAGGCGATAAAGCATCGCCCGATAGGTTTCATCATCAAGTGCTAAAGCACGCCTTCCCATATGAAGTGCCGCTAAAGACATGGTTTCCCTCACGTCTTCGCCATATCAAGAGTCACCGCACGCCAAGGGCTTTCTAATGTGTCGCGTTCATAAAAACGCACATATTCCTTAGAGGTCGTCACACGAATGGCTTCACGGATCGCCCGCATCGCTTCCCTCCAACGGGGATCATTAATATCCAAGCGCAACAGCATAAAAATTTCACCCCGATTCACCTTGCCTTCTTTATCCGTATTAAAAGCACGCGTAATAATCGCACGGATTTCAGGGCGCGCATCCGCAGACCATTCATTCAAACACTCATCAAGAAGGCTTTTGGCAATTTGCAATTGCGGACCAAAATCAAAGCTTTCTTGTACCTGCACCTTAATACGCTGCAAACCATCAAAACTTGTGTAAGTACAATTGCCCTTTTTACCACGCCGCGCTACACCATATTCTTGCGCAAGCAAATTATCAAAATCACTCAAATCCGCAATCGTATGGCTGTTAAAACGCGCAATCCGTGCTGACAATTCTTTGGCATACCCCATAACCTTCCGCACCGTCTCATCTTCCAGCAAATCCGCAGGGCGGATCATATCCACCGGCACCAAAGCGCCTTTCGCATCCTTCATATAACGCGTGCCATCAAGTTCAATCTGTTTATTCATCACTAAATTCCTCCTTCTTTTCTTGAAAACGACGAAACGGCACAACAACACCTGATAAAGGATTGTATCCCGCTTTCAATTGCCAACGACACCGCATAAGCTCATGACCTAAAATGTGGTTATAGCCTGCTAAGCGCCGTAAATACGCATTCAATTCTCGAACATCTTGTCCATGCAAAAAAATCCCATCTGTTTCATATTTCAAAAAGCCAGAGCGCAGAGCAATCAAGCAATCTCTCACCATATAAGGGTTCCGTTCCATTATTTATCTCCTCCAAAATCCATATAAATCACACGATTGCTCTTATCTGTATCCGCATGAGAACCTTCACACTCAGATAAAACTTCTGAAACTTCTTGTTCCAAAACCGCATCTGCTTCCCCCAAACGGTGAACACTCAACTCCAATTCAAGCGATAAAGCCAAATCCACACACAATTTAAGCTCTTCGCTAATATCCAAACCGCATTGATAATCATCATAAAGACCAACAAGCGTATCGGATAATTCCTTAGGGCTTAAGCTCATCATGCCAATTCCTCCACATTGCGGTTTTTCCATGCGGCTTTGACATGTTTCAAGGTCACCTCACTCCCATCTCCAAGAGCTGCCATGCGCGCCAACATCATGGTTTTATCAATCTGCCGTAAAGCCCCAGCTTTCAAACCAATACCGGTCAAAAACTTTATCGCACCAGCATCTTCAATCCCCCAATCGTGAATGCGCGCCGCAATATCCTCACTATAAGGTTTGCGCCGCTTCAAATGCATCGCCAAACGGCTTTTAATTTGCGCATAAGAAGGACCATTTTGACGATGCACGAGACGTCCCGAAATCTCATCATTGCCAACCAAAGCAAGCCCTGTGCCATTGATATCAACAAAGTGACGCAACTGATTAATCGCCTCATCCGTTAAATTTTGCGCCTCATCAACGATCAACAATGTTCCACCCCCCACACGCTCTAACTTTTTACCAATAGCACGCGTCAGACGCGCAGGGTTATATTCCACCACTTCTAATTCTGCTGCCATATCATTCAAAATGCCATGAACACTGCGCGTATGCGGGCTTGCTGTGACCAGATAAACATGCGGGCGGGTCGCGCGGTAATAGCGGCAAGTTTCCGTTTTGCCACTGCCCGCATCAAGGGTAATCATCACCATATCCCCCGTACTTTGCGCCAGTGTTAGCGTGTCAATGATTTCACTCGCTATACGGTTCTTTTGAAACGCTGGCTTTTCAGGAATCATCTCCAAAAGCCCTGCCGTTTCTTTTAATGTTTCAACCCATTGTTGAACTTTCGCATTTTGCTTGCCTAATTGCCCCGCATAACTACCCGCATACCACTGCGAAAAGGTGCCATCCGGCATGCCAATACGCCGCGCTACTTCTGCTTTAGTCCAGTCATTCGTCCGTCCTAGAGCGCGCACTGAATCCACAAGCGTATCCCATAAAGCAATATCATCACTATTGCGGTTTTGTGCTGTCCCATCGGGCTGTTTTTTTGGTCGCTCCCAAGGATTTTTATCAACGGTTGCATTTATCGCGTACTTCATATATATTCCCCTTTCGTATTGATTTAGACTATTGGTAAGGGGAAGGGCTTAAACCTTGCCCCTTATCTTTTGTCTCTCAATAAACTCTCCAAGCCGTACGCGATACAAAACCAGCCCCCCTTGTAGGCACTCTTGTAAGTCCCCCCCCTTCCTTTCCTATCTTCTAGGAAACTTGATCACTTCACGCCCCTCACTTGAAGCGCTAAGGCGTCTTAAAGCTTGGTGCAAATGTTGACTAAACTCTCGGGAATCTAAAGCCTCATCATCCCCTAAAACCGCATCAGGGGCTTTTAAAGCAAGATTCCCCGCATTCTTTGGCATCAAGCGGCTTACCTTTGGGGAAACAGAACGCTTGGATTTTGCATCATCATCCCTCCGTGCAACTTTTGCATAAACATCCGCCAATTGATCCGGCGCAAGTTTTGCCGCCAACTGCTTTTCTGCTTTAACTGCCTTCACATATTCTTTACGCAAACGCCCATTCAAACGCGCTGCCTGCTGGTCATAAAAACCCACATCCGCAAGGCAAGGCGCTAAACAAAGCAACTGATTATTCAAATCATAAACCCGCAAATCTTGGTGCAAATTATCTGGGTCAAAGCGCACAATCACCTTTTCTCCCGCATAGCTATTCAACGCCCGCGCCCAATAGCGATTGCCATAAAAATGAATCTCACCCGTCCCCTTTTGCGTACGCAATGCTTCTGAGGTCAAAAGCCATAAAGCCCTCTGTGCCGCTGTTGCTTGCCGAACAATCGTCCCTTCTGCCTTTAAACTTTCTGCAAAAATCTCATCAAAACTGCGCCCCGCACATGTCAGCGCCTTACGTCCTGCTTGCGCATTATGCGCCACAATCTGCGCCCCAACATGGGCTTTGAATTCTTCCAATTCCATCGCCCGCTTACCATAATCTTCCGGTTTCGCATCGGGCTTATTACCCGTATAAGCTCCAGCACATAACGGATGTTTAGAAATCGCTTCTGCCAAATCACGCCATGCCCGCTCAATCGGTTTTGACTGTCCGCTATAAGGTGTGGTCCATTGTAATTGAATACCCAAACTGGTCAAAAGACCCTGCGGTTCATCCGCCTTAATCTTAAAACGAAAGCGGTTTTGCACACCCCCAGAAATCCATTTGCTGGTAAAAGCACGCCCATTATCCAAAGTCATACGCTCCGGTATCCCATAAGTCTCCACCATATCCCCAATCACCAAGCGTACGATTTCCCAAGTCTCAGCATCTGATAAGCGCCACGATAAAATCTTGCCTGAATAAAGATCTTGAATGGCAATCAAATAAAGCCGTACAGGCTTCGAGCCCCAAGGAACATTCACAAAAACATCCAACTTATGCCCGTCCATATTCACCGCTTCCATTGCATGCAGTGCACGCCGATCACGCCGTTGGGCGGGATAAAGCTTTTTTACCATCTCCTCGCCCTCACGCGCTAATGCTACAACCGCCTTGGAAACTTGCGCCTTAAAACGACGGCGTAACGCCCGCTCTGAAGGGATCGGCGCCCAACCTTTCTCACGCGCAACCCCAACCATCCGCCGATAACATGCCGAAAATGCAGGGCGAGAAGGGCGTAAATAATCCGAACATAAAACCTCAAAAGCCTCTTCATGACAGGGCGCAAACGGCGAAACAGTCTCCTCGCCATAACAAGGCGCCAGCGCTGCTAACCAATCACACCGCGCGACCCCTTCAACCATCTGCCGCCAATTAAAAAGCGACATCCGGCTAACCCCAAACTGAACCGCACACAAACTTGCCGCATCATGCACCCCCATACCGGCATGGAGTAAATCTTCCCAAAAACAAAGCGCCTTCAAACGCTGTTCACAACGGCTTTTATGCGCCTTTGAAAGCCCTTCATAACGCGCCCAAAGCGCTTCTTTTTGTCTCTTTTCCTCCACCCTTTGCAAAACATCAACACTCCCCTCCCGCAACAACAATGCCATCCGCGCCCCTTCGGGTAATAAAGAAACATGGTACTCCCATACCGGCTTGGTCTTACTTTCCACCTTCCGTGAGAGTTCAGAATTTTTTCTCCAATATGCCCGTCCATGGTTTTCAAGACTTTTATAGGTAGATGGCAACCCCGGCAAAGCCGCCTTAGCCAATTCAGCAATACTAAACCACTCTTTCATGGCTGCCCCGTCTAATACGCACCGGAACCGCACGCATCGCTTTTAATTGTGCGGCAATCTCACGCTGTTCCTGCTGCAATCTTGCAATTTCTGCCAATCGCGCTTCATCCCCTTGCAACAACAGCAAACCATCCTCACTCACCACCTCATCCCAAAGCCAAAAGGCGCCCGTCGCCCGTACAAAAGCTTTAAATCGCGGCAAAGAAATATCCATATCCACCTGCTTACTTTCAGCAACATAAGCATCCAAACTCGCCTTACTCAAACAACCAATACCTAAATAATGCGCCATACGCTCTGCAATCTCACTGCGCTCATAGCGACATTCTCGCAAAGCCCGCGCCATAGCCCGCTTAATGCGAGAGCGAAACCGCTCTAAATCAATCTGCGCAACGGGTTCACGACAGGGGAAAACCGGACGTTGAAAAAAATCAAGTTGATGGGAACCACGCGTCTTCATGCCTGCTCCTCCCCCGATTGCTTATTCAAATAATCATAAAACCGCGCCCGTGTCTGTGCATCCGCTCTCTGCCATACCCCCAACAATTGAGCAAAAATCCGTTCCTGTTCATTAACTTTCGGGGGTATATTAATCCCATTGACCAAATCAACAGCCCGCCGTAAATCCCCCTCAACCTGTTGCAAAGCAATCGCCACCCGCCGCTGCGCAACCGGCTCCATCTTCGCCAACTTCAACAACTGCGCTTGATTATCCGCAAAAGCAGTCCCCCGCAAAACAGACCGCAACTCCGGCTGTAAATGTTGGGCAATGCGGTTGAGGAGTTTCACCGACTCCTTCGATAAACCAATCCTATCGGCAACATGTGTGGCAAAGTGCAGACTTTGCATTTTGCCATTTAAATCACCATCATTTGGCAAAGGGTAAAGTTTACCCTTTGCCACTTTCTCTCCTTCACACCCAGTTTCATGGTCATTTGAAGAGGCATTATCACTGATTTGAGCAATAGGGTAAACTTTACCCAATTGCTCTTTTTTGGCTTTATGTTGATTACTGCCATCTCCACCAACCTTAATTTCCCCAAACTTCTTTTCCCACAATTCGCGGTACGTCTGCACAAACAAAGCGCGGTCAATCACTGACAATTCATTGCGAAACAAATTCTCCGCCACTTCTAAAAGCGCAGCATTTTCTTTATCGGCTTGCACCACAACCGCTTCAATAGCGCTATACCCTAAAAGCTCAGCCGCCCGTAATCGATGCGCCCCCGCAATCAACGTATAATGCCCCTCTTTCGCATTGGGCGTATGGCGCACGGTAATCGGGTTCATCAACCCTTCTCGTGCCATCGATTGGGCAAGCGCCTTGGCATGCTCATCATCAACAGGGCGTATACGCTCCGGTACAACAATCAAATCTAACGCAATCTCTTGAAACCGTGCCATTATCCAACCGCCTTATCCATTTCTCGTAAAAACAAATCCATTGCACGCCCAGCCCACCTTCGATAAGCCTTGGCGAAAACAGGCTCTTCCAAACGCCGATTAATGACTTGCAAAGCAAGGAAAATAGCAGTTTGCTTGCGTGTTTGCATGGCAACAATACGCCGCCGCGGAACCTCAAACTGATAATGCAAAATATGAATAGCAATCTGTCGTGCTAATGCCGCATCAAACAAGCCATGCGGAGGGTCAATAATATACCGGATTGGCAAATGCCGAAATCCACCACTCACCGCTTTTAAAGAACAGGAAAGCATCATTTGTAACCGTTCAGCTTCCGAATACGGATTAAAAATTTCTCTTTTAGCCTTTGGGGTCCATAAATTATAAGCCGCAACCATAACCACCCCCAATAAAGAAAACTTGACCACCTAACCTTAAAAAACAACCCATCCAATCGGCTGCTTGATGCGGCAACAGTGTGCAATTTCTCTTGTCTATTTTGTATTGATCTTTAGACATTGATAAACCTTTTTATCTTATGGTATCTAAATACATGGCAAATGCGCTAAAACGCAGAGCCTAAAGCTCAAGCAGCATTACCGCGTGATAGGGAAGAAACAACACAATCCGTATTGGCATGTTTTGCTGCTTTAAAAATGCGACGGCGACTTTTAGGGTAGCGGTCGCTAAAAACCTGCTCGACGGGCAAACCGATAAAATCGGCAATAGCACGTTCGGCTTTCTCGTTAGACCGTGTCCAAATGTGTTGAACACTGGATGACGAGAGTTGATAAGCTTTCGCGAGCTCCGCCAAAGTCATGTTCCGGCGGCGTAGCTCGGCTAAAATACTATGGCGATCCCATACTTGAATGCATGTTTGTGTGATAGTCATAAACTTTCGCTCCTGCTTCAAACGGATGCTCCCACATCCGTTTTTTGTGGGGTTAATTGTAAAATATCTGCCCTCTATATCGGGCGGTAATAATAGATATAATTCGCTTTTGTGAATTAGTCAACCTAAATGTGAATTAGGAGTAATTTTTTTGGGACGCCCTAAAAAAGAACCTAAAACAGAACTAGCAAAACGATTACGTGAAGTACGGCTTGCACTTGGTTTTTTGGAACGCAAAAAATTTGCTGATCACCTTACAGTACCAGAAAGTACTATGAGTAACTACGAGACTGGCTTGCGCGAACCGCCTTCATCAATGTTAGTAATTTACAAAAATATTTGTGGTATAGACGTAAATTGGCTTCTCACTGGAGAAGGTGAAATGTTTAGTGATATGGCAAAAGCAAAAGCAGCAGGCTTTAAACCACAAACGATCCCTGCTGGACTGATGAAAAAACTTGGTCGCATAGCTTATACAACCTATCGCGATGCAAAAATTAAACTCCCCCCCGAAGATATAGCGGAACTCGCGGCGGAACTTTATAAAAAACTGCAAGAGCTTGTTCAAGACATCAACGACAAGGAAGAAATAGAGCTTACTTTGCCTCTTCTAAAATTGCATTTAAAGCGTCAAATAGAAGCTGAAAAAGAACATTCCAAAACTACACAAGATACGGCTTAATGCTCCTCTAAAATAAAAAATCGATATGAAAATCTTTTTACATTAGAAAATGTTATGTAACAATTTGATTTATAAATATAAATTACCTCTAAAAATAGATAATCACCTATAGGTGAAAATCTTTTTTGCTTTTTTGGTTATTTTTGGCTGATTTTGCAATGCGCTTCACATTTTATCGGATTTTTTTCAAAGGGTCTTCAAAGGCGGTTTTCTGGGCTTTCACAGACTTTTTAAAAATCTTCAAAGTATTTTCAAAGACCTTTCAAAGCCTTTTCTCATTTTTACGCTCAAATTCCGATTTTCGCTCTTTTTTACCATTTTTTGCAATTTTAGGTGTCAAAATTCATTTTGACAAAACACGCATTTAATACTAAATTTTATACATAAAAACAATAAATTATCACGTATTCCCACCTAATCCCACTTAGTACAAAACCTAGTGTCAAACTACACATACGTAAAACTGGTACCAAAGATTCACATGGCAGTACGTATTTTGAAGCTGTATTGCCATGAGAGGTATTATCAACAGCTTTATCCCCAAAAACATCATCATCTAAATTATTAAGAGCATTCTTCCCCTTCCTGAATAAGCCCTGTAACAGGACTTCAAAAATAACACCGCCAGCAGCAGCTGCAATTGTTTTGACAAATGTATGCACTTTAGCACCGCGCTTATAATAACTTATAAAAACAATAAATTTTTTAAAATGCCCCTTCAACGGCCTATAAATAGAGAATTGCGTTTTATTAAATAACCTACGCGCATATAGTTAAAGAGAGAAACAATTAAACTTGCACCAATCATACCAAACCAATAGCCAATAAAACCATATTCAAAAAAATGTACCATGAGCGCCCCCCCAAATAAGCCTATCCCCCAATAGCTTATTATGACAACAATGGTTGACCAAAATGTATCAAGCAAGCCCACAAGTATGCCGTTGAGCATAGCCCCTAAAGTGCCAAAGGCAAAAGATAATAAGACGAACGGAAGCAACTCCCAAGAGAAAACAATAACGCGGTCTGAAGAAATATCAAAGATGGTTGTAAGGATAAATTCATAAGAGAAATAAACACACACCGATAAAAACAAAACATAAGCGACAGCAAAAACTGTGACACTCATACGCAACTGTTTTAGAGCCATATGAGTCCCATCTGCTCTATACCACGCTGCTATGGTCGCAGCTGCACTGGAAATCCCCAAAGCCACCACAGAAATAAGCATATCAAGACGCATTCCAATCGTATGCGCAGCCAACACTTCGTCCCCATAAGCCGTAACCATAAAGGCAATGACAGAAGGAAAGCCTTCCACAATAAGAATACGTATACCAATGGGAAGCCCTACGAGCAGCAATTTTATGATTCGTGAAATCTCAAACTTTGGTCTCAAATAATTAAAGTGAAAAGAACGAAAAGTAGAATTGCGGGATAGAATTATTGCCGTTGCCATAACAATCAAAATACGGATCAAACTACTCGTAATTCCGGCACCCAAAACACCAAATCCGCTTAAAGGACCTATACCAAAAATAAGCAACCAAGAGATAAGAAAATTCATGAGAGTGGCTGCAAGCATAATCCAAGTTAAGAGCTTTGGATGACCAATTGCTGACAGTAAGCCGCGGCTATTGACATAAAGATAAAAAAACACCACGCCTATTGCAGCGCCATTATTATATTCCTGCGCTATATGAGCAATTGCCTCATCTTGACCGAGAAGACATAAAATATTCCTCGTATTGAATAAAATGATCGCGCTCATCATTCCAATCAAAAGGGAAAGCCATATTCCTTGATCAAACCATGCTTTTAATGCATCTCTATCTTGTCTACGAAAGCTTGCTGCAAGTTTTGGTGCAACCGCGGTAATAATACCGAGCCCCAACAACATAACAAAACTAAACATACTCAGAGCCAACATTGTACCACTCAAGGCTTGAACACCTAAATGCGCCACAAGCGCTGCATCTGTAAAGGAAATCATCATCTGAGAAATAAAGCCAACAGCCAGTGGCAAGCCAAGAGAGAGCAATTGCTTCATCACAACAAACATTGGGGAAAACCCTTCCATACTGAAGTGCATATTAAGCTTGGATCTTTCAAACAAAACGTATTGATTTTTTCCGTCAAGTTTTTCCACCGCAAATCTTGTGTAAAGGATGCATAATGAGAACGCATTATGCTAAGAGGAAATGCTCAGTTCTTAAAGGAAAAGCGCAAGGCGCCTTTATTGGTTTTTGGACTTCATGCCATGCGTTTTTTTGTACAACATTATGCCCCAAGCCGTTACAATCGTTGATAAAATATCCCCAACAAGCATTTGTTCATCTGGCACATCCATTTTCAGTATTTTTAATAAAATTTTTTGAAAGACTTCTTGCTACAAGACTTGATATGCTCCCCCTAAAAAACAATTCTCGGCAATAAAGAACTATTGAAAAATATACAAAATAAACGAGGAACTAGTTGTCCTGTTTAAAGATTTTGTACAATGAAATCATCTTCAAAATCAAGATGCAAATCCAAAACGATCTGAATGTCAGACGCTGTCTTTTAACTGGAGAAGACGCACACGTCCTTCAACCGATAGCCAAAATAGATCTGTGGCGGTGGACATGAAATTTTTCCATAAAGCTTGTGATTTTAGCTGACGAGCATTATGAGTTACGAAGGCACATCATTTAATGACAAATTAGAATCGATATCTACAGAAATGCCCTTGGACAGCATATATGCGCTACCCATAAAATGCGTTTACTAACCTCAAAAGGGTAATTTTATCTTATTGAAAACAAACAATAAACTTTTTTAGATAAAATCTCTGCTCATTGAAACCGTTTGGCTCTTTTGAGAAAAAATCACGAGAGAAAGGTCTTTGCTCTATTATCATTCATACGCAAAAAAATCCGGGAAGCACAGGTTTATTAAGGAAAAAACAAGGGAAATGAGAATTAAAACAGTTGTAAAAATGAAAATGTTATTGCCAATGATACATCGGTGCTAACTTTTGACTAGTATAAAAGATCGACGAATCAAATTAAATATGCTTTACAAATAAGCACGAACATTTTGCACCGCACTAGGTTTTACAACTGCAGAATATCTCCTTTATTCGACGGCAATTATCGCAGCGCCCCTAAAACAATTATGCTTTGGAATAACCATCTACCAAGCTATCCACTCACAACTAAAGATTCACCATCAACCAGAAAGCACTTTATGACTAGACGCACTCCAACAAAGTACAATAGCTAATAAGCAAAGCGATAAGCTCCATACGAATAGTCATTTTCTTCAAAAAATAATAATTTGAGGCCGCATTCAAATCCAATCTGGCGCATTTATGATATCATAGTTTCCACATGCCGGCAGCATAAATTTGTCATCTAAGGATAAATCCAATGGGATAGACATATCTCTTACAAGAATATCATACTCGTAACAATTTGAACCAACGACATCCGCTAAACTAAATTTACCGCTCATATCTCGAAAAGACAAAATTTGTGGCACTCTATTCCCGTGATACTGTGCAAACCGAACACATGTCCCCAGAGCCCAGATTGTAATTAAGTTCATACCATTCCGCTCTTTTATAGAGCTCATATTTGAAAATAAATAACCATAATCTTCAGATATAATATGCCTAGATTCAACAATTACCGTAAGCTTATGTACATCACAACCCAATTGTGACAATGCCTCATAAATTTTACGAGAATATTCGTCATTGACCGTCACGGCATCGCAGAACGCTGTGGAAGTCGGATAACCCCCACCTAGACTGACTGATAAAAACTTATCTGATCCTTCAATGCGTAAATATCTTTTCCAGCCTTGTTAAGGTGAATATTATTAACTCAGTCGAATTCAAATTAGAGCCTAAGAGCGATGATGCCATGTAATTCGACAATATTATCACCCTGGACATTTATATGTTTTCTAATAGATAATTCTATCTCTTCTCGAAATTCTACAGAAATATTAAAAATATATCTCTATCTTTAAAACCATCTTTTTGCGCTAATGATATTTTGACCAGACGCAAATTCCACGTCCCAGCAACATAACAATGATGCCCTGCACGTCTTCTAAAAACCCCTGCTCTTTCTCGCTCTAGACATTCATAGCCCGACCACGTAAAACAGGATACCAATTACAATATCAGACCATAAGACTGCAAGAGAAAGTTCTTTTATAAATAGACATTTTTTTATCTTTATATTGCCTCTTAAACAAGCTAACCTGTTCATATAATAAGTTATATGTGTAACACATATAACTTCTACAAAAGGAGGATTCATTATGTTCCGTAGCAATCTTTGGTAATACACTCGGGCGATTGGACCACTAGTCACCCGTCAGTAATATATTGCGAGGTAAGAAATTGGGGGAGGTAACCTATGCAACTCGTAGATCATCCTTTTGTGAAGTTCGATCGACTCAAGCCGATTTACAATTTCATATATCCGCTGTTTCGCACTATTTCAAATGAATTTTATGATTACCTAGATTTTAATAAGCTAGCGCAAAGTAAGCGGATTCCACAAGCGCGTACCATTTCTCTTTATTTGCATATTCCCTTTTGCGAAACCATTTGTTCCTTCTGTCCCTTTCAGAAAGGAGCCTACAAGAACATTAAGCAAATCGAAGCTTATATATCAGCGCTTACCACAGAGATCAGAGCCAGAGGAAATTTCATTCGCTCGCTTAAAGGTCCCATCCGTAACATCTATATAGGGGGTGGCACACCCTCGCTCTTGTCCGCAGATAATATCCGACACATCGGAAAAGTATTGCATGACGAATTTGAGCTTTCTTCCTTAGCCGAGTTTACACTGGAAAGCGAACCGAAGAGCGTCACACGTGATAAACTTTATGCTGCCCGTGAGATCGGCGTTAACCGGATCAGTTTCGGTGTACAGAGTTTTATTGAGCGTTTCCGATCATTGTTTAACCTCACCTCAACACGTGAACAAATCAAAAATACCGTGGCTTGGTCACAAGAGATAATTGGACATGTCCGTTTCGACCTACTATATGGCATGCACAACCAGCAAGCCGAAGAACTATTATACGATTTGAAGCAAGCAAGCGAGCTTCACCCTGAAACCATCAACCTCTACGCAATCAACAATCTAGCTATCACGCCACAACTGCATAAGTCTTACGCACAAAAAGGGCTAAAACCATCCAGCCTACAGCATCGACAGATGCTTCGCTTATTTAGTGACATCGTTATGCGCAGCTGCGGCTATGCACCATGTAATGGGCATTCCTATAGCAAAATTTCCAATAACACTCCTCTAACGCTTGCTCAAACGAGTTCAGCTAATTATTTCCGCTATCACAAATATTTGCATGGCTATCATGACGATTATGTGGTTGGCTTCGAAGCGTCAGCACTGTCGCTTCTCGGCTCACTCGTCACACGAACCAATCCCAGTCGAAGCGGATACATTACTGACATACAACTTAAAGGCAAATCCAAAGTATACTACAATTGGGTATCAGCGGAGCAACAAGCCTCCAAGGCTTTGTGTATGCGGCTACCTTATAACGGCTATATCCAAAAAGAAAGAATTGACTGGACCGCACTCCCCTCTTTTGTATACAATAACCTACAACAGCTCATAGGCGCAGGTCTCATCGCAGAAAGTGATAACGATCTCCAGGCTGACTCAGCATGGTTGGCAATGGTATTCCAACCTCATGTATTTCCTTCTACCTCAGGCAGATAGGAATATCTTGGACGACTACGTCGCAAACATGCTGAATACAACCGCCGTACTTGATGGACCAGTGGAAATCTGTGTGGCATCTTAAGGAGAAAAGAATGTTCACGCTTTTTACCAATAAGGACATACGCTATTTTTGCCTAACCGTTAGTCTGCTCGCCTTACTCAGCGGTGCTTTGCGCACTGCCATCCCGCTATTAGCAAGACAATCTGGATATGACGTCATCGGAGTAAGTTGGGCACAAGGTCTCTTTTCATTAGCGTGGCCAATTTTCGGCATCCTTGCAGGCACTTTACTTGATCGCTGCGACAAGATAAAACTTGCCACCTCAGCTCTCCTCATCTTCATGCTAATGCATATTATCCTGTTCGTACTGCTTATGATACAGATTGCTCCAGCCGAACAAATTTTCTTCTATGCAACAATTGCTGGGTTCATCGTCGTTTCTGCCGAAGCTTATATAATGACGATTCCACCACTTATCATGGAGGGAGAGCGATTGATGACCTTCTACTCAATTGTCTTGTTTTTAGATTTCGGGGTCTCCTCTTTTCTTGCCCCTATCATAACAAGCAGCATTTTAGCGCATAGCACACTGCTATTTCTCGGCCTGTTAATCGCGCTTTTTATCACGTTGATTTTTACCACTCGCCATGCTGTTCCGAAATTGCCAGCACTTGATAAAGAAAACATCTCTTTCCATTATATCATTGCTGGCTTTCATTTCATTTTTTCAAATCGGCATCTCACCTCCCTTACATTACTTACATTCTTTCTATCGGTGGTATTTGGAGCATTCCTAACCTCGTTCATCTTTTTCGTTACCGACAGTCAGTATCTGAGCCTCCATAGCAGCCAATATGGCGTGATGTTTGCAGCCTACGCGCTTGGTACAATGGCAGGTGCCCTATTTGCACCGCGTATACGCTATGCACCGGTGCGCCTAGCTGTTCTCATTGACGGTTTAGGAACGGTTGTCTTGCTGCTGATTCCAGCCTTTTCAAAAAGTGCTGTCGTCGTATGGGGCGTCACCTTTATCGCTGGCGTTGGAGCAAGCTTATGGTTTATTGCTGTTACCGCCTTCAGGCAGCGCCTCACACCAAAGCAACTTCTCGGGCGAGCTAATTCTGCTTTTCGGGTGATCGGCTATGCTGGAATGCCGGTTGGAAGCTTTTTGGTCGGCGTCCTTGGCTCTTTTATATCATTGCAGTTTGCTGCCACCTTTATCGCTGGACTACTATTGGTGGCTATCGCGATAACGCTTCCATTTCTTTGGCAGGCTGATCATATAGACATACCCAACCCTGCCACGAGGTAAAGCTGCTTTTTTTAAAAAAAGCACGGTCAGAAAAGGTACACATACCCTATTCCGCAATCGATTGATCCGTTCTTTGGACGAGGAAATTATCACCATAATGGCTGATAAAGCTAAGCGGCACTATGGAAGCAACCAAACAAACGCTAAAGGCAAAACAGACCCTTTACGTTGCATTGGGCGATGATCTCAACGCCTATATGAAGGATGCAGAGAGCTTATAGCGTACAGAGCGCAATTCTTAACCAAAAACTCTGCCCTGGCAATGCCCACTTATACTCCAGTTAATCCATCACCCGCTATTATACGCATCTTTGCGCTTTTCCGTTACACTTAGTAGAAAATATGTCTATGAATATTTCTTTTGTACATCACAATTCCTTTTATCCTATTTATTTCTGTATCCTCTGCAAATTTACTTTCATGCAAAGTATCGTATAAGCAATTCTCTTTATTTTTCAAAGTTTCTTGTGCTTGTTTTATTTCTTTTCGCTTACGCAAATCAGTTTGATCAATTCGCATTACCGCATTTTGATCATTTTGCTTTTTTCGCCTTGCTTTGCAAGAGCAATAATTTCTCGTGCTCTAAGTTGGCGCGCTGTTTCGCATAATTAAAGACGGCGATTTTCTATTTCTTCTGGTGTTCCATTATGACACTTACAAATATTATCAGTAAGCTTATCAATTGGCACTAGTCCATCCAAAATATGTATATCTTTTGGCATTGTCATATTTCTGACAAATCGAAGAGCTGAATCTCCAATTTGATGACATATAACCACAGGTAAATTTAAAATTGCTTCACATGTGGTATAGCTAAACACAATCTAGAAAAAAACTCTAAATGATAGTGTCTGCCAACTATATGCCTAAGCTTGTTGTTACTACAAGCCTACTGCGCGCCCAAGCTTACGGGTTCGCATCTTATGTTTCATCATAAGGTGCACTTGCACACTCAAAAGCAGAAATTCTCGATTCCATTGAAAATAAAGAAATAAATCTAAGAAATACCTTTTTAGACAAGATCTCTACTCATTAAGACGCTTCGGCTTTTTTGAGCAAAAAAGGAAAAAAACGAGAGAAAAGTCTTTACTCTGTTATCGTTCGTGTGCCCCAAAAAACCGATAATCGCAGATTTTTTTAAGGAAGAAAATAAGAAAAATGAAAATAGTTGTACAAAGGAAAATAGTACTGCACGCGATACATCGCGTGCTAACGTTCTCTTTAAAAACACACAGATAATTACAACCAGCTTCAAAAAACAGCCTTACCAATGAAGTACTCGCTAGAGGGTTGCGTGCACAACGCAATAATGACACACTGACTCCCGCAAGCGTGCTTTACATATTGTACGCGTAGCCTGTACGGATTCTGCCGCTCCTAAATACTCAAACGTAATGCTACTGGATCGTACAACCCTTAAACACCGGTTCCTACCATATCATAATGCTTGACAAAAGCATCATGCCATCATAGCAACCACTTTGCGTATGGGCTCCACAACATAAGTTCTACAAACTGTTAACACATTGCCAAGCTAAGAGCTCTCTTCCCACCTACGCCAATGAGATCATCACTATCCTCTTTTTGAATCGTAAAACAAAATGATTTACCATGAGCGATAAACCATCTGCTCAAAGTCCAGCTAGCTTAAACTCATAGCATTCTAAACCTTTAGACTCGCTCTGCCCCCAAGGGGGCATAGTCAGATATATCACTTCCGTCACCTATTCACGCGCTGGGATAAAAAATCTGAAACTATGAGGCAACGCCGCATTTATATGCAGTGTTGTTGTTAGGTATAAGCTTCTATAGAGATAGTTCTGATAGGAAGCCCCCACAGTTAATGGTATAGGGATTAATTTGGATTCTTTCGAAATGCTCTATATAAATTTAATGTGCCTCCCCAAAACACACCATCAGTGAACCCATTTAAAAGACCAAAAAGAAGGTTAAAATCAAATGCATGTTTCAAATCAGGTTTAACATTGAGAAAAACAATCAATGTGAATTTGATGACAAAAGTGATAAGAATAAATATCAGCGTCAACGGCGTACCGGGCCGAATAATTAAATCCGTTCCCTCTTTGATTTTTAAACGCGGAGTGGCACGCCAGAGCAACCAGCCAACGCCAATGCCGATCATCAGCCCCGCCAACATTGAGAATGCTCCCCAGCGTGGGAACGCCAGCTGGTTAATCACATCGCTTCCGCCCAAAAAAAAGAAAGACTAACGGCAATAGAAAAAGGCGGTAAACCCCCATTTCCCTATCTTTCAATGCGTTTATTCCCAACGTAATGAGAAAAATAAGCAAAATCCAGGCCCATAAAGGGGTTCCAGTCAGAATGTTAAACAATGACATATTATGCTCCATGAGGTTTGATGCGATAAAAATATTGCATGACGTTAGGAAGATATTTAGAAAAAAGAATACCAGCAAAAGTTAAACCCATAGTGACCAACCAAATCTGGGGGGAGCATGTAAAAAAAGCCACTAGAAGACCATTGGCAAAAAAGATGATTACCCAAATCCATGTAATATATTTATTGATGAGATAAAATAGGATATGTTTGCGTTTCTCTTCAGAAACACCAGCACTGACATAAAAATGGTAAAGGGTTTCTTTACCAGCAAGCTAATCAATGAAACCAGAGCAAGTGACAGATAGCAAAAAACTGTGGGGTAGTTCAGTAAAAGTGTAGACCATCCAGCGAAATAATTAACAAACAGGACAATAACTGTCAGAATGTTAGTAATCATTACGGGTTCTCCCTGTCGGATAATTTTAATATTCACAGCAATAATGAACAATAAAATCACAGTTAAGATGAGAGAGCGTTCGACCAGAGTTAAAACGTTTCCATTGATAACCCAGGAGTAAATACTCCACGGAATAAAAGAGACTATTATGTTAAACATGGTGCATCCTCCTTGCAATAATGCGTCATCGCCTCCTCAAGATTCCCAGCTTCAATCTCATGGAGGATAATAGAAAGGAGGACATGAGAAAGTCACATGATAGCATATTTGCAGGCTCCCATATGCGCGGGGCCAGTGGTACACCCTCTCCCCAATTAGTGCAGAAATGACGTCGCTCTTGGTACTGAACGCGTTACGTCGGTGCTAACCTTCTCTATTTTTTTGCAGAACAGAAAGCGCGTATCAGGCTCTCTAGCCATACTTAGAGTACGCAAAGTTATTCATCACTCTACAACACTTAAGTGCGCAATTTTATGTTTTGTATTAAAGGATTTTTGCTTTCAAAATATACGAACAACATCACACAAAATAGAATAAACAAGCTGCCCCCAACATTAAACCAAACCTTGCCTGTAAGCATCACTGTTGCACCAAAACAGTTAACAATCGCGTGGACAAAAAAAGGCGCACACGCATAAAATTTAGAGCGCGTAACAACACCACGATACGCCAAGCATGTGTTTAAAATATGCATGAGTATGACGCTCATTAAAGCACACAAAAAAATACTCGCTTGCGTCCAGGAATAAAAAATTACATATTCACTGGCTAATAACCTAGATCGAATAAGCCAGCCATTATAAACAAGGAAAGGCCCTAGCGCCTTATAAACTAATTCGCATAAACCCCAGCCTATGCCAATATTCAGCGGCAAACGCCACAACAAACTAGGCGAGCACCGATAAAACTTAGTAACTAGCCAACGACGCATGGCTTCTTCTGCTACCACAAAAAAAACCGTAAATGATAAAAATAAAGAAACAAGCGCCAGCCCCTGCTCTGCACGACTCTGGGGTTCAACAATACTCATCATATAAAGCGTTTTTACTACAGATTGCTCCCAAAAAGCAATAAGCCCGAAAACAATGCAGCTAGCAACAAACCATCCCACAGCACCAGCGACAACCAATTTGAACTTCAGAAAATGATGAAACACACATAGAAGAAAAACAACGCCAAGCACTTGCAGTAAACGTAAGGCATCAAGTTTATGTTCTGTTTCCGAGTAACGCCATACTAACAGAACAATCACCCCAAAAACTATGCCGCTCAACAGCACATTTATCCAACTAAATGTAGAGCAAAAAAATTTATAAATGACAGCGCCATAAATAAGGACTGCGAGAAGCGAAGTAATAAATACAAACAACATTATTATGCCCCCTCATTTACTACAGCGTAACTACTATTTTTCTTCATGGATAATCTGTCTTGCACAAAATCATAAATTTGCCGCATAAGAGCAAACATAAGAATAGTAGCGATTGTATAATGCCCAATTGCAAGAAGTTCTGGCTTAGCGGCCCGCCATGAAAAGCGCGCCCAAGCCGCCAAACATTGTAAAAGCAGGATAAGAACAAAAAAACGCCATTTCTTGTCAAGGGAAACCAAAAGCATTAAGAAAGTTGATAAAAGACTCAGACCTATAATAAACGCATAATATATTACCGTCTCAAGTAAAGAAAGTAAGGCGTTTCTATCAAGACTAAAGGCCCCTTTTAGGATCATCACAGCTTCTGGTAGAGATGTAAGCAGTGCAACCCCTATAGCAGCCCCCCAAATCCCCATTCCCACGCCCAGTGTTGCCTCTACACCATTGCCATTATCTTCTGCCACCCAATGAGAGAGCAAAAAAAACTGCATAATCGCCATGCTTATAGGGAATAGACCAACAGCAAAAACAATGTTAGGCGTACTATAAGCAGCAAAATCAAAAATCAAACTGCCTATCATACGCATAAAGCCGTATAGAAAAAAAATCAAAAGCACATAACAACCAGCGCTTGACCCAATAATTGCCTTCGTGCCTTTAAACGCTTTAACCAAAGAGAGTAACCAGCGGTACCCCAATATAAGCGAAAGCACCAAAACATAATAAGGAAAATAACTCGCAGCGCCATAAACATAAAGAAAAACAAGACACAAAACAACGAGCAAGAAAACCAAATGTTCAACCAATGTTTTTTTCTTCATCAAAGGAAAAATAATCAGCACCAGGCAAAAAACAGCGCCGATAACAGATAATGTCAATTTGTCAAGCATTATGGTAAACCTCAGAAATAGAATTTATTAATATTGCGTAGCCTGAAGAAATGCCAAACATAGACAAAAGACCAACCGCAAAATGAATTACAAAAGGCAGATAGAAATAGGCCTTGCGCTTATCTTGGAAACCAAAATACATAAAGCGCGTATTTACAACATGCATCAATACAATCATGCCCGCGGCAATAAGATAGCTGATCGCTTGTGGACAAGATTCAAATGCGACATAGTCCGCCATTTGTGGCTCCCTATCAACACGGTAATTCAAGTAAAGAAAAAGAGCTGGGAGGGTCTTACAGCATAAGTCTAGGACACCCCAGTCCAGCCCAAAATAAAGGACCTCACGCGCAGCTAATTCTGGCTTATATACGCGAAGCAACCACAAACGCAAAAGCTCCGTAGTTAAAACTGATATCAAAAGGATAAAAAAGGGATAGCTTGCAGCAACCAAACTCATGTAATGCACCACCTGCTGCTGGCTATTATGAGCAGAAGACAAAGCAGGCAATGGCAACAAAGAGCTCAAATATACAAAACCTGCCCCACTACACAAGGCAACAACTGCACCACAGAAGCCAAGAACTAAATATTTATATAAGGAGCGCTCGTACAGAATTAAAAGCATGCCAAGATAACATACCAAAAGCAAAGATAAGTCTGGAAGCCCTCTTTCACTATGTTGATAAGCGAAGATGATAGCGCAGGAAAGACCAGCTACCCCCCAAAAAATGACGCGCTCGCCCAACAAGCCATTGTTTTTAAAGACACGAGGGCTGGAACTTATCCCAAAACTAAGCTGCATTCCCAAAATTAAGTCAGACATAAAAGCGCCTTGCCCTCCCAAGCATACCAAGATATTATTGCGGGAGAAAAACTCCCTGCTAAGAGGCTGATAGCGTACCCCTTAGCAAGGCCTTTACCTTGTTGAAAAAGCCAGGTCAAACAACAATTTCACCATTTAGAGCGAACACAATCCCAACCAGCTTTAGCAATACCCGCGGATGCGCCACGGACCCCGCCTACCATTGCTCCAGAAACTGCCCCTCTTGGGGTGGCTGCTCTAGGCTTTAGGATAAACCCAAAGAACTATAGTCTCCTGTCTTCTCACTCAGTTTCCTTTTTAAACGGGTTAATCACGCTAAGCTTCACACTCTTTGATTTAATGTAACGCGCGTACACATAAACAACAAACAGCAGACAAAGCCAATTTGTAACCATTCTATAGTCATCATCTGTATGAACAAACGCTACAGAATAAAAAACAAAGAAGCTAAAAAACAGCTCTGCAAGAACATCAAGGACCAACCAATAATATTTCTTTGTAGTAACAAAGAGAACCATCAAAAATGTCAAAAAAACTTGGCCCGTTAGAATAGCAAAACCAAACACCGCATAATCAAACATTTTTTTCACTGTCTCCCTGTTTGCAAAATCTATCTGTTGATAGATTTCTCGAAGGTCTGATAAAAGCAGTGATGACACAAAAAAGACGCCTATGGCAAACCCACAGCCAATGCAAATGCTTAAATCTAGCACTGACATAGATTTTTCCTTCAAAGCTTTAGCAATTAGGACATAGCGAGCACCCCCTATCATCAACGGAATAATGAAAAGCAGATAAATATAGCTCGAAAGCTGCAGATCAAAAAAATCTAACAGAACGTCATCACTCATAACAATAAAACCAGCTGCGATGAAAAAAATGGGGCAACTTGCGATAATGGCCAAACTAAAGCATTTTATATTGTTTACTATATTGGGTATAAATTCAATGCAAAAAGAAAGAAAGAACATAATTATAGTAACAGGAGGAGATGTTATGGGCACACCGACTATATACTCAAAGACATATATGATGGGAGGAACAACCAATGCCGCCACTATGAATGCAACCATGTTCTCCCTGCCTAACATGCTTTTTCCATTAATAGCAATAGTTTTGAAGAGTAGATACATGCCAAACCACAGACAAAAATAAACGAGCACTAAAATAAACGCGTCGTCCATAGCTCCTCCTGTGCAATATTCCAAACATAAAGGTGGCACCTTTTACAGTACCACCGTTCTAGGCTTTAGGATACCCCAAAGAACTACATCAAAAGCCCGTCAATATGTCAATATCCCAGCGCCGTACCAACCACCTGAATTACTAATAGATTGACCAAAAAACTGTGTGCCACACTGGGCAGCACCCACACCATAACCAGCATAACCGCCTATGGTGTCTCCGAAATAACTGCCTAGACCTCCCCCAAAGCCTGCTGCGTTCATGGCAGAACCAGGATTACGCGTTATTACTCCTCCTGCGACAAGACCACCCAGAAAGCCAACCTTACCACCATACTGGCTACCAAACGCAGAACCAGAGTTATATTTGCTATTAAAATTATCGGCACTGCAATAATCGTACGAACTACTTGAATGTGAACTTGAACTTCCCTTATTTTCTCCAATTTAGTGTATAAATAAATTCCCCCAAGGTTACTTATGTCCCCGCGCCAGAATGGCTTACCCATAATCAACCACCGAAACACCCCCTGGAGATATGAATGCATTTTCATGCGAGTTCATATTTATAATATATAGTTGACATAAATCAAGGAAATTATGTCAAAAATATGTCATATTTTAATAAATTTATGCTTACTTATTTTATGTATTTAAACTTAATAGTTTATATTATGAACAATAATAATGAAAGATAAATAAGATTTCTTGGTTTACAAAATATACTATAATTATATAAATATACTGATAGAGATATTTATTATTGCAATTGCAATCAGAATCATAGACTTAGTTAACCCATTTATATTTCAAGCAATTTTGATCATATTATTCTGTTTTTGGCAAAATTTGAGAAAAATCATCCGCGCAAGGTCTCTGCTTCGTGACGGCTCACACTCAAAAAAAGCCGCCAAGCGCGGCTTTTAACTGCCTCGCAAAACGCCAAAAATAAGAATTAGAAAAGTTGGAAAAGATAAATGGTACGGTTGGTGGGATTTGAACCTACGACCTCTGGTGCCACAAACCAGCGCTCTAACCAACTGAGCTACAACCGCATAAAAAGCAAATCTATCATAATTGTTCACGATTTTGTAAACATTTATTCTTCGCTTATGTGACATAAGGAAGATCAACAAAGTTTGCAAGCCCCTTAAAAAAAATCTCGCAATTTTTTGTGAAGAAAAAATGTTTTTTACAAAGAAAATTTTTACAAGGGAAATTTTGCCCAATGCTCAAGACCATGATCACGATAGTCTTTTATGTTATCAACACCATCTTGTTTCATCATCCGTAAAATCTCTTTCAAAATAGTTATGACAAGATTTGGACCTTCATAAACCATTCCACTATATAATTGAATTAAATCTGCACCTGCTTTTACTTTTTCCAAAGCGGTTTTTGCATCCTTTACACCGCCAACGCCGATAATTGCAATCTCCTTTCCTAACTTTTGACGCATTTTTGCAAGCACAATTGTAGACCGCTCAAAAAGTGGACGTCCAGAAAGTCCTCCCTCTTCATTGCCGAAATGTGCATTGTTAAGACCTTGACGTGAAAGAGTCGTATTGGAAACAATGATTCCATCAAAATCAGAAAGTCTTATTTCTTCAGCAATATCATCCAACTCTTGCTCTGATAAATCTGGAGCAATTTTTAAAAAAAGGGGAATCAAGAATCCACGCTTTTTCTCTTGTTCCTTTCGCGCTTTTGAGATGGCATTCAACAAAAGGTGCAAACTATCACGATCCTGTAAATTTCGCAAACCTGGTGTATTGGGAGAAGAAATATTAACCGTAAAATAATCCGCAACATCATAAAAATGAGCAATGCCAACAGTATAATCGTCAATCTTATTAACCGTATCCTTATTGGCTCCAATGTTGACTCCTACAATACCCGTTTTTTTACATGTCCGCAGTCTGTCGTAAACAACTTGATGCCCGTCATTATTAAAACCCATTCTATTAATAATTGCTTCATCTTCTGTTAAACGAAAAAGACGTGGTTTAGGATTTCCAATCTGAGGCTTTGGTGTCACTGTTCCAATCTCAGTAAAACCAAATCCTAAACGAAAAATTTCATCAACAACCTCTGCATTTTTATCAAACCCCGCTGCAAGACCAATAAAATTTTTAAACTCAAGCCCTGCAATATTTACACACAATCGCTTATCAACAACCTTTTGACAACCGTTTAATCCACTTTTTAATCCCACAATCGCTAAACGGTGCGCATGCTCTGGATCCAACATAAATAAAGCAGAACGGCCAATACAACGAAAAAAACTCATCAATCCTTCTCCACAACATAAAAATGATCCATCACATCTCACATACATCTTTTAACACAAAAGATCACTAAGAGAGCATATGATTCAAAGAATATCCCCTTCCATAAGAAAATTCATCACATCATCGGCATTCACGCGAATTTTTACGAACCCTGAATAGAAAAAACTTATTCTTGAAAAAACATTTCTCTTTTTCACAATTGTCCAGTTAATTAAATATTCTGTAAATCCTAAATCTTATAAAATGTAAAATGCCTGTGTGAATTGAAACATCAATGCCCCTTCGCCAAACCATGGTCTTATCTCTTGCAAGCAAGCTCATAATCCCCTTATGAAAGAAATTTATTTCTCTTCTCTAAATTCCTTTGTATCATATTGTTTCCAACAAAAATAAAGCTTGCTCCATAAAGCTGTTTTTCTCCTAGTATTGAGAGTACACAGTTCGTAAAATCATCTTACATTCATGCCATTGTTGCACCATTTTTAGCTGCATGGGATTCAACCATTGTATGAGATTCGTAACGTTTTGAAGAATCTGCGTTATGACCATTGCTGGTGCACAAAATACAGTTTCAGTGATGAAAGTTGATCATTAAACACATACTTAATCATATTAGCGCCTTGTAAACCCAAACAATCTTCTAAACCCTATAGGCTCTTATATCTATAAACTGATACAAGCTTCCAACTGATGAAATGTGACTCAATGGGAGGCAAGCCCTCATATAAAACAGAATGCCATTGGGTTGATCATTCTTTCTTTAAAGAAATATTTCTTAATGCTGTTCATCCTATTTCACGACCCCCCTCATGAATAATGGTATAATGATAAATCATTCAGCATCACCATCTTTATGCTTATAGCATAACAAGCCGGCACTATCACACACTTCACTCATTTCCAATGTTCTACAGCTCTTGGTATTTGAGACGATTCATAAGAGGCATTTTTAGTTTTTTCTTTCGTGCTTTTTACCAACACACTAACCCTGTTTATAACATTCAAGCATGTGATTTATTTGATTCAATGTGAGAAGGATTGTAATGGGAAAACCTTCAATGTTCGGTGTTATGATTTAAGTTAAAAACGATGATTTATCATTATAAATCGACATGTTATCTTCTGTTAAAATTATAATCATTTTTAACCTATGATACAGTACAAATAGCTTTTAGATAAGCTTGCGCTCCTCATTGCTCTATCGCTTAATATTCAAACTGCAATTGCAACAGATTGAATTAAAAGGGGACTAAATTATAAGTCTTACGCCTGCTTCATCGATCCATTTTTCCCCATCAGAGCTGAAATATAATTTTTTATTCTCAATGCTCTTTTTACACCAATATATAATACTTCATTCGCGAAACTTCCTTAAAGCAGATGCAGTTTTTATCTACAAAAGATATGTATATTCAAATAGAATCTATAGAGATGTTTATTAAGCCTCATAAAGTTCTTGGAAAATAATATTAATGTTGTAGTATAATTCTAAAAATAAAATCTGCCCTTTCCTTTTTCATCAAAAGCGGTAAGTAAATTACCGTATATCGCTTATATAAAGGGGAAACTGCAATGCTGAAAGAATTCAAAGAATTTGCCCTAAAAGGTAATATGATTGATCTTGCTATTGGTGTGATTATCGGAGGCGCTTTTGGTGGCTTAGTCAATTCAATTGTCAATGATATTTTTATGCCCATCATTGGACTTGTTACAGGTGGAATTGATTTTTCTAATATGTTTATTCAACTTGCTGGCGAAAAACAAGCGACTTTGAGTGCCGCCAAAGCAGCGGGAGCAACCATTAGCTATGGGCACTTTATCACTTTATTGATCAATTTTCTCATTATTGCTTGGGTTCTTTTTTTCTTCGTTAAAGCTATGAATAAAATCCGTAGAAAAGAAGAAGGAGAAAACCCCAAAAAAACCTCTTCAGAAGAACAACTTTTAACAGAAATTAGAGATCTCTTGGCTAAGAAAAAGTAAATTTATGTACGATTTATATCATGGAACACGAGGAAAAAACATTTCCACAGTCGTTCCATGATTGGGTTTTGAGAACAATAAAAATTCTCCTCCACTTTCTTCCACCATTGCCTTACACATTGGAAGCCCTAAGCCTGTACCCATAAAAGCACTGTCACCAGATCGACCATCTTTGCGCTCTACTTGACCATAAGGTTGTAGAGCTTGTACAATCTCTTCTTCGCTCATTCCTATACCATTATCACTCACCGAAATTTTTACGCGTTCTTTTCTATAAGAAACATGAACAATAATCTGACCACCCAGAGGTGTAAAACGAATGGCGTTGGAAAGAAGATTCCATATAATCTGGCGAAACATTTGTTGTGATACAGGAATAAACGGAACATGCGGTGGAGCAACAATGCGCATGATAATGCCATTATGATTGGCTTGATTTTCAAGAAAAGCTATCGTCGCACGTAAACAAGATATCACATCAAATGTTTCAGAAATAAGAGAAGAATCAATCTGGTTATTGGAACCAGAATAATTGATCTTCGAACATTCTAGTAATTGATTAATGAGTGATAATATATGTTTTCCAGAGGAGATAATATCGCGCAAATATCCATGATAACGTTCATTGTCTATCGAACCAAAACGTCCCTCTCTCATAATTTCTGCAAAACCAATAAGAGCATTCAAAGGTGTTCGTATTTCATGAACAACTCCAACGATTTTATTCTCTTCTACTTTTTTTTCTTCTGATAGAGCTGTTTTTGTCATATCACGCAACATAACAGCATAATTGCCTTGCTGTGCCAAAAATACAATCGTTATAAGAACGGTTCTATTTTTATGACTTTTCGTCATTAAATCAGCTGTTTCATTGCATTTTAAAACCTGATTTTTCCCCTTCATACGGATTAATTTAAAATATTTTTCAACCAAAAATCGGCTTTGCAAAGTAAAGAGTGAAGAGAGTGGCTGTCCCCGCAGTTCATTGATTTCATACCCCATTAATGCTAAAGCAGCTTTACTTGCCGATTGAATAAAGCCGTGTTCATCTAACCATAAAATACCATCTGTTGCTCTCTCCAACAATGATAAAACTGTAGCGGGTTCTTTTATGAGCACTTGTTCTATAGCATTTACTGGCAATGTTTGTGGATGTGGTAACTGGATAGCTGTTTCTTCAACAAAACTTTCTTCTTTTACTGATGAATTCAATTCATCACGTAATTGCTCTGCAATCTCACGAAAAGCTGAGCGTTCTATCTCCGTAAGACGCGGCATTTCCGTCTCCAGCTTTTCGTCTCTTTTTTCTTGAACTCTTTCTTGTATTTTTAAAACACCAAAGCCACGAAACCCCTTAAGCTGCTTTTTAACATCAAAAATTGGCAAAGCCGACAATTCAACATCAAGCCATTGTGAACAACCATCAACGGACCATTGAACAATCTCTTTACTCCACGGCATAGCTGCTTCAATAAAACGACTGAGAACCTGATATCGATCATCATTAAATTGATGAGCAAGCTCATGAAAACTATATCCTAGAATAGAGGAAGAGAGAGGACCAACAACTTCAGCTAGCTCTTTTGAGACTTCACAAAATAAACCATTGTGATCGATTTTCCACGTAAAAGGTCGAGGCAAAAGCTCTGGTGTAAAACAAAAAGTTTCTTGCTTACACTCTAATTCACTTGTACTTAACTCATCTGCTTTTAATGACATAACTAAAACTAAAAAAGTGTTGGATTAACTCTCAAACGAATAATGCTCATTTATTTAAAAAATACCTGCTCTCGTTAAAATAACTGGATATCTCATTATCAATTATCTGTAGCAAAATTTTGACTGTTTCACCAACAAAACAAGAGTAAAAAGAATCTTCCAACACTGTTACTTATTCTCCTATTATTGTAATAAAGCTTGTTACAAAGAAAAATGCCCCTCATATAAAATAGTACTCTCAGAAGAATATACTTGCGCATTCATATACCTGTCTTAAAGAGACATCTTGTTTTAAGCTTATTTTATTATGTCAACATCGGTAAATGTTGTAATGTAAAGTCCCCCATCAAGGATATCAAGGCATTATGCTTTACCTTTTTATCCTTTTAAAAGAACTTGCTCGCACTATTATTATACTCGTCTCGTCCATAATATAGCCAATGGTTCTTATGTTTGAAAATGTTCATAAAAGGTATTTTTATTTCTTTTAAATGTTTTGTACCCTCCACCGCTTCTACTATGATGGATAAAAAACGGTTTTGATTGTTTCAATATAAACAGAGTTGAAACGAGAAAGTTCATGATACCTGAAACTTTTATTCAATAGGAATAAAGATAAATTATCATTACAATTCAATATATTATATTATAAAAATCCGAAATTAAAAAAATTTTTTTTCAAATAAAATTCCTCGTAAAAAAACCTTATCTGGCGCCAAGAATATCAAATGATCATAAATTCAGTGCAGCATTTTAAAGCACCCTAGATCTTTGGGTGCTCTTCCTATGACTCTTTCCAGAATACCGCAAAGACCTTTTTTATCAAAACCGCTATAGAAAAAACAACAAAAATCATTCGTTCTCCTATAAAGATTTATTTCATTTCCTTACATTCAAAACCCTCTAGAAATGTTAAAAAGATCTCCGCCCTTTTGTATCAGCTTGTTCTCTCCATAAACAGTTTAAAGGTTGCTTTATGACTCTCCACTCAATTTTTTCATAAGGCTCTCAAAAAAATAAATAGATAGTCACATCTGACTTGAAAAAATAAAACACGTATTCGCTCTTTAAATAATGACTGTCAGACATTTTAAAAATCGCATATTTTTAAATATGCCCGTTTATTTTCCTTCATTGAGTAAAATTTCACGTTTTCCAACGTGATTGGCGGCTCCCACAATGCCTTTTTCTTCCATACGCTCAACAAGAGAAGCTGCTTTATTATAGCCGATTGAAAGACGGCGCTGTATATAAGATGTTGAACATTTTTTATCACGCATAACAATCTTTACAGCTTGGTTATAAAGTCTCTCACTCTCTTCATCAAAATTTTCTTCCTCAGACATTTCAGCCGTTGAATCAGGAGAAATATCCTCATTGTTTTCGTCTTCATTATCTGTGACCGTTGCTAAATAATCAGGTTTTCCTTGCATTTTAAGATGTGCAACAACCGATTCAACTTCTTCATCAGAGACAAAAGGGCCATGAACGCGTACAATGCGCCCCCCACCTGCCATATGAAGCATATCTCCTTGCCCTAAAAGCGTTTCAGCCCCTTGTTCACCTAAAATCGTACGACTATCAATTTTTGATGTGACCTGAAAGGAAATTCGGGTAGGAAAGTTTGCTTTAATTGTCCCCGTGATAACATCAACAGAAGGACGCTGCGTTGCCATAATCAGATGGATACCTGCCGCACGCGCCATTTGCGCTAAACGCTGAATGGCATTCTCAATTTCCTTCCCCGCCACCATCATGAGATCAGCCATCTCATCAACAATCACGACAATATAAGGAAGCTGTGTAAGATCCATGGCTTCTTCATGATAAAGCATTTCCCCTGTTTCTTTGTCAAAACCCGACTGTACAGTACACATAATTGTTTCGCCTTTTTGAGCTGCAAGTGCAACGCGTGCATTAAAACCATCAATATTACGCACACCTAATTTCGCCATTTTGCGATAACGCTCTTCCATTTCTCGAACCGCCCATTTTAAAGCGGTAACCGCTTTTTTAGGATCTGTTACAACAGGTGTTAAAAGATGTGGAATGCCATCATAAACAGAAAGCTCTAACATTTTAGGATCAACCATGATCAAACGACACTGCTGGGGCGTCATCCGATAAAGAATCGACAAAATCATTGTATTAATTGCAACAGATTTTCCTGATCCTGTTGTTCCTGCAACCAATAAATGAGGCATTTTTGCTAATTCTGCAATAACAGGTTCACCATTAATTCCTTTCCCCAAAGCAAGAGCAAGCTTAAATTCACTTTCACGAAAAGAACGGGTTTGGATTAATTCCCGTAAGTAAACAGTTTCACGAACCGCATTAGGCAACTCAATCCCAATAACATTGCGTCCAGGAATGACAGCAACGCGTGTGGAAATAGCAGACATAGAACGTGCAATATCATCAGAAAGATTAATAACACGCGATGACTTTACACCCGCTGCGGGCTCAAATTCATACATTGTTACCACGGGCCCCGGATGAACATGAATAACTTCACCCTTAATACCAAAATCTTCCAAAACGCTTTCCAAAAGCCCAGCACCACGTTCTAATGTTTCCTGAGGAATCATCGTCCCTTCATGAAAAACAGGTTTCTGTAATAAACTAATCGGAGGAAATTCATAAACATCACAGTCAATAGATTGAATATTTTTCATAAAAAAAGAATTATAATTGCCTAAAGGTATGCAGGTAGACTGCAATGTTTTCGTTTTACCGTTTGCTTGCATCACAGACAACTCTTTTGAATTCTTTGTGACATCCTTTGTTATACAATCGACAGTATTATGGGCGACAGTATTATGGGTTTCTTCAGTCTCTATAGTATCCCCAGTGTCACTTAGCACTTCAGTATCATTTAACATATGAGCAGAATCTTCAACAGAAAGCTTAGAATGACATTCTTTAGAGTCCTTCATAGGATCATTATTCGTATTCATTAAATCAGAAATTTGTTCAACGCCTCTTATCCTCTCCGCTGGAGAATCTGATGTAATTGAATCATAGAGTTGTGGAAAACGGTATTCAAGCACACGGTAAAGAGCTGTTATTGACTCATCAAAAACAGAAGAAACATCAGGTATCCTTTCATTTGTTATATCAATCGGTGTGCTATCCTCTTTTGAAGTTTGAGTATCCACAGGTTCAAATATCAAAGATCCACACTCAAAAAATGCATCATCGGAAAGGTGCAACGCAGGCTTTATTTTTTGTAGCTCATTTTTCACGTGTAATTCATGCTCTGGTTTATCTTCCTCAAGGGAAATATTGGCTGATGGTATGCTAATAGCTTGCTGTGACAACTGCTTTAAAACTGTTGAATAACAAACTGAGGTTTTATTCTCTATCGATTGGGGATTAATGACTTTTTTTGTCGATGAAACGTTTATGGTCTTCTTCTTACAATGAACAATGTCTGTAATTTCTTTTCGATCTTGCTTCGTAAAATTTTTAAATTGTTTTGCAAAAGTTGGATCTGTTTCTATACGACGACGTAAAATTTCAACTTCTGGGGTTCGCGTAAAACGGACATTTTTTCCGAGGGTAAATGCCTCTTTCCACACTTCCGGATAAGGAAATATCTCAGTAATCTTAATAGATAAATCTTCTCTTGATACACCTTTCGTACCATCATCAGACAAAGAAGACGTAGAAATAGATTTTGTTTTCGAATTATGCATGGCACCCAACAAATTTATAGCAATGAGAAAAATGATCTTTTCAAAAAGAATTCATAGAAGCTATCATATGAAGGTTAATAACCTTTTGCTGATGGTTACTTTTTAATGAAAAAAATGAGAGTAAAATGCATAATATTTTCTTTTAAAGTTTATGACAGAAATTGCTAAGGTTTATAGTGTCTTATCACGCGTATTCCGTTTGTTTTGAAAAAAGCTTCATGATAAAAAGCGTCAAGAAAATTGTTTATACCTATCTCTTCCCATTTTATAAAAACGATGAGTCCAATAATACAAACACTTATAGAAGCATTACTTTATTTAACGCTCTATATCTGATGATCATAACACAATCTCATTTCTCGCGTTTTTATAAGATTATCCTTGTTATCTTCGTTTAAAAAGGCTTAGACTAAGATAATCATAATTACATAAACATAAATAGAAAAAAGGGAGTAAATTATGTTTAATAAACGGAAATTTTATATCAATGGTCTATGGGATGATCCAAGTACGCCTCACGATTTTGACGTCATTAATCCATCAACAGAAGAAGCTTGTGCTGTCATTAGTCTTGGAAGCACAAAAGATGCTGATAAAGCAATTAATGCAGCGAAAGAAGCGTTTCCAAAATGGAAAACCACTCTACCTCACGAACGTCTTGGATTCGTTGAAAAAATTTTAGAGATCTATGAAAAACGTTCCAAAGACATGGCTAAAACCATTTCAATGGAAATGGGAGCACCGATTGATATGGCGTTTAATGCGCAAACCGCAGCCGGCGGTTCCCACATTCGCGATTTTATCGAAGCTTATAAAGAGTTTTCGTTCCAAGAAACTTTAATAAAGGGAAATGAGCAAGCAATCCTTCACTACGACCCTATCGGCGTCGTAGGATTAATTACGCCATGGAATTGGCCCATGAATCAAGTAACTCTTAAAGTTATCCCAGCTCTCTTGGCGGGCTGTACCATGGTGCTAAAACCCTCTGAAATTGCACCTCTTTCTGCTATGCTTTTTGCTGAATTTTTAGATGAAGCCGCACTTCCTGCCGGCGTTTTTAATTTAATCAATGGTGATGGTGCAACTGTTGGTTCTTACCTTTCAGCACATCCAGATCTAGAAATGATCAGCTTTACTGGTTCAACCAGCGCAGGAAAAGATATTTCTAAAAATGCCAGTGCTACTTTAAAAAGAGTCTGTCTGGAACTTGGAGGAAAAGGCGCAAATATCATCTTTGCTGATGCCGACTCAGATGCTATTCAGCGTGGTGTGCGACATTGCTTTTATAATAGTGGACAAAGTTGTAATGCACCGACTCGTATGCTTGTGGAACAGAACATCTATGACAAAGCCATAAAAATAGCCAAAGATATTGCAGAAACGACAAAAGTAGGACCAAACTGCCAAGAAGGTAATCATATTGGACCTGTTGTTTCAAAAAAACAATATGACAAAATTCAAGATCTTATCCAATCGGGCATTGATGAAGGGGCAACTCTTGTTGCAGGCGGAACCGGTTTACCTATAGGGATGAAACGTGGTTATTATGTCCGTCCAACAGTCTTTGCTGATGTAAAACCTCATATGCGTATTTTCAAAGAAGAAATCTTTGGTCCAGTTCTCTCGATTCTTTCCTTTAGGACAGAAGAAGAAGCTATCGCTTTAGCAAATGACACTGAGTATGGTCTTACAAACTATATTCAATCGCAAGATCGCAACAAATGTCGTCGTATTGCGGCACAAGTACGCTCTGGTATGGTAGAAGTTAACGGACATGGATTACCTGATGGAAGCTACTTTGGAGGTGTAAAATTCTCTGGACGCGCTCGTGAAGGGGGACATTGGGGAATTAAAGAATTTCTCGATAGCAAAGCAATTTCATACTGGTAAAAATCTTATTAAAAACTTAATAGGAATCGTATGGTCATACAGAAAATAACGGATGAAGGTGCTCTTGGACAACGTCTTGATCAGTGGCTTGCAAAACAATATCATACTGTGCTCTCACGTTCGCGTTTGCAAACCCTCATCCGTGAAGGCTGCCTTAAAATTGATGGTCAATTCATAAAGGAACCAAAAACAAAATTAAAACCTAACCAAATAATTGAATTGGCAATGCCTGACCCTCGTGACGCAGAACCTAGCGCTGAAGCCATTGCATTGGACATTCTCTTTGAAGATGATCATGTCATTGTTATTAATAAACCAGCTGGTCTTGTTGTTCATCCTGGCAATGGTAATTGGACTGGTACGTTGGTTAATGCCCTTATTTACCACTGTGGAAGTAGTTTATCTGGTATCGGTGGTGTTAAGCGCCCGGGCATTGTTCATCGCCTTGATAAAAATACAAGCGGTGTTATGGTCGTTGCAAAAAATGATTTGGCTCACAAAAGCCTCAGTGCTCAATTTTCTGATCATGGACGAACCTGTGCATTAGATCGACGCTATCACGCTCTGATTTGGGGGATACCTCACCGCAATGTCTGGACAATTGATGCATCACTTGGCCGTTCACCCCATAACCGAACAAAGCAAGCTGTCGTCCATAACCAAAATCCTCATGCTCGTCATGCTGTTACACATTTTTCACTGCTTGAAAAATATAGTACTCATGCGGATTCGACGTCTTTTGCTAGTCTTCTGGAATGTCGTCTGGAAACCGGACGCACCCATCAAATCCGTGTTCATATGGCACATATCGGACATCCACTCGTCGGTGATACGGTTTATGGAAATGCTTTTAAAACAAAATCAAACACTCTTAATCCCACTCTTAAAAATGCAATCGATCAATTCAACCGACAAGCACTCCATGCCGCAAGTCTTACTTTTGAACATCCTTCTACCGGTAAAGTTATGTCGTTTTTCGCACCGATGCCTCAAGATATGGCTAAACTTATTAAGCACTTAAAAAAAATGAATTGAAACTTTTCTTCGTCTCAAGATTTCACAATAAAATATCTTTTTTTGAACAAAATTGAAAAATATGCTAAAGTGAAGTTACAAGGATAGTTGGCTATCTTAAACATAGAATTTGCCTTATTAGGGAATTCAGATAAAAGGAGGGTGCTATATGGCCCATATGAATTTGTTATCAGTAATCACAGGTGATGGCGGATTAAACCGTTACTTAGAGGAAGTGCGTCGTTTTCCAATGCTTGAACCAAAAGAAGAGTATATGCTCGCTCAGCGTTATCGTGAGCATAATGACCTAAAGGCTGCACATAGGCTGGTTACCAGTCATTTGCGTCTCGTCGCTAAAATCGCGATGGGATATCGCGGTTATGGACTCCCCATTGGGGAAGTCATTTCAGAAGGCAATATTGGACTCATGCAAGCTGTTAAGCGTTTTGAACCAGAACGTGGTTTTCGTCTTGCGACTTATGCAATATGGTGGATTAAAGCATCAATTCAAGAATATGTGTTACGGTCTTGGAGTTTGGTGAAAATAGGGACAACAGCCAATCAAAAGCGCTTGTTTTTCAATCTTCGTAAGTTAAAAAATAAACTTCAAGCATTTGATAACGGCGATCTTGATACAGAACAAGTAAAAGAAATTGCGACTCAGTTGAATGTCACAGAAGATGAAGTTGTATCAATGAATCGCCGACTTGGTGGTGACACTTCGCTCAACGCCCCCCTTCGTACAAAAGAAGGAGAAAACAGCGAATTGCAAGATTGGTTGGTGGATGAATCGAACAACCAAGAACAAATTTTAATTGAAAAAAGTGAATTAGAAAATCGTCGTTCCATGCTTGTCAATGCCATAGACAATCTCAATGACCGCGAAAAACGTATATTCAAAGCACGTCGTTTAAACGATATACCCTTAACGCTAGAAGAACTCTCTGGTGAATTTAACATTAGTCGAGAACGCGTAAGACAAATTGAAATGCGTGCATTTGAAAAAGTACAAAATTCTATTAGAGATTCTACTTTATCTCAAAGTCAAGTATAAGACTCTAAAAATTAGGTGTAGAGCCAATGGCTTGCACATTCTTGAATTGGAAATGAAAAAAGCATCTATTGGCTTTGTACTTAAGTGAGCCTTTCAAATTTTTTGAGTTATCGATGTGTGCGCTTTATTGAATCCGTTTAGGTATAATGGATAAAAATGTATGGTGAGAAGTAGCCTTTTATCTTATTTACATCTGTGTTTTATTCTTTTGGCCAAGAACTGTTAGTTTATCTTGTTGTGCAAGCCATTTTCCAATAACTTCATTAAAAATGGACTCACCTGTTGGGCCTTTTGCAAAGGTTAATTCATTTATGCGTCCATTTTTATCCGTTAACACCAAACGCATCCAATGCAATTCTCGCATCAATTGTAAATTTCGCTCGAGAAATGGATGATTCCTACTCAATGCAACAAGAAAAAAATCATCGTTAATCTTTGCAGAAATAGTTCTTGTTAAAGCTTGCCCAATGGATTGTTCACTTGCTTTAAAGGTTAATGCTTGAACATTGCTTATAGCTTTGCCTGAAAATTTATCAGAAAGAATAAAAATAAGGTCCATCATATATGCAGCAGGAAATGACCGATCGGTATTACGACGTAAAATTAATCGTAATGATAGCCCTTCATCAGGAATTGTTATATCACCTTGTATAGCCATTTCTTCTGGAGCCCCCTTTACACGAGATTCCCTCATAAGCGTCCAGCGAGCACTTCCCGTTGCTACCTTTTCTGCATCATAATTTGTCCGTGCTTGATAAAAAACAGCTTCACCTGATTTTTCAAGCGATTGCAAATTGCTGGTAACAACTGTTGAGATTCCTTCTTCATTGGAAGAATCTGCCGCTTGTTTTAAACCAACATCAACTTCACTCCCATCTTCTAATAAGCGTTGTGTTAACTTTCTCTTAACCGAAAGTTTCTTTGGTAACCCATGAGAAGCTTCAAAATTTTCTTCTAACAGCTGATGATCATTTAATACAAATACACGTCCTCCAATAAAAAAAACACCAACCGTTAAAACAATAAAACTCACAACAGAAACAGCACTTATCACAATACGCCTTTGCACCAATGATTTATTAGCACGGCGTAAAGCTTGAGAAAAAATATGCGAAACAATATGCGGATTATCTTCTTGTGAAGGAGAAACCTTTAACGCATAGCGATTAACATGCTCAGACGATACATAAGCTTCCATATTAACAGGCTCTGCCTCTGGCATATCCGATACACAAGAATCATCAAAGACCTTGTTATCCTTTGAACATGTAACAAAATTCTGCTTGTTTTTTATATTTATTCCTGAAAATTCATTATTCTTTTGTAATATGGTCTCTTTTATATATTTTTTATCTTCATTTATATTTGTGGGATTCCACCCAATAACTGAAGAAAGCAACTTCTTTTCAACTGCTAAATATTCTTCTTCAACAGTTTCAATAGCACTTTGGAGAATCTTTCTTTGTTCATCTGCTATTGCTTGCGGTATTTTTGCTGTTAAAAATTGATGTTTTAATGTTTCGATAGCCCGTTTATAAATCCGCTTACGCACTTGTGGTGTAACATTATTTTGTGCATTAATTGCCTTTTTTAAGATTCCAACGAAATCTACCATTTCCTCTATAATCTCTCTTAAACTGAGAAAAGAAACCCCAGCCCTAAAGCCAAAAAAATTTTTAGCTTCACAAATTAATTGTCATTTATATTGGTGCAACTATCGTAATAGTTTAAAATGAATATGAAAAATAAACAATGTTATTTTACACCTTTCTCTCACACGCTCTTAAAAACGCTCTTTGTTAAAAGACATAGAAATGAACAAAGAATCTATATGAAAACCTAAAAACAATCATCAATTTGCAAAGGGATCTGTAATAAGAATAGTATCTTCACGTTCTGGACTCGTGGATAATAAAGCTACTTTTGTATTAATCAGTTCTTCGATATAGCGTATATATTTAACAGCCTGCACTGGTAAATCTTCCCACCTCAATGCATGAGCTGTTTTTTCCTTCCAACCTTCTAATGTTTCATAAATAGGTCTTACACGAGCTTGAGCTCCCATGGAAGAAGGTAAATAATCAATTTTTCTACCATCAAGCTCATAACCAATACAAATTTTTATTTCATCCAAACCATCCAGAACATCAAGTTTTGTCAACGCTACACCTTGAACACCACAAATAGTAACCATCTGACGAACTAAAACTGCATCAAACCAACCACATCGACGCTTTCTACCCGTTACAACACCAAATTCATGCCCACGTGTCCCAAGAAATTCACCAATATCATTTATCTGCTCTGTCGGAAACGGCCCTTCTCCAACACGTGTAGTATAAGCTTTTGCAATACCCAAAACATAATGAATGACTCTAGGTCCCATCCCAGACCCTGTACATGCCTGCCCAGCAACTGTATTCGATGAGGTTACATAAGGATAAGTGCCAAAATCATTATCGAGTAAAGCCCCTTGCGCGCCTTCAAAAAGAATGTGTTTTCCCTCCCGATAACCTTCATCTAAAAGATGCCACGTACAATCCATAAAGGGAAGAATTTTATCTGCAACTTGTATCAATTCATCATAAAGCGCTTGAGAATCAATCTCTGCAACACCCATCCCACGACGCAAAGCATTATGATGCCTCAAAAGCCGCTCAATCTTAGCCATAAGCGTATCTTTTTCTGCCAAATCCATCACTCGGATGGCACGGCGTCCCACCTTATCTTCATAAGCCGGCCCAATACCACGCTTTGTTGTTCCAATCTTTAAACCTGATAAACCGCTTTCTCGAATTGCATCAAGATCACGATGTAAAGAAAGAATTAAGGGAGCATTTTCAGCAATCCGTAAAATTTCTGGTGTAATTTTTACCCCCTGATCACATAGTTTTTTTAATTCTGCAACAAAATGATGAGGATCAACAACGACACCATTACCAATGATTGATAACTTCCCACGAACTAAACCAGACGGTAAAAGTGATAATTTATAACTCACTCCATCAATAACCAATGTGTGGCCAGCATTATGCCCCCCCTGATATCTCACCACAATATCTGCGCGCTCAGACAACCAATCTACAATTTTACCTTTGCCTTCATCACCCCATTGTGTACCCACAACAACTACATTGGCCATAACTTTCTCCGTCGTGTTTGGTCAAAAAAACCAGCATCCAAAAACAAATACTTCCTTATAACGAAACCTTAGAGCAAGTGCGACTCCTCATTTCAGATTTTTCTCAATCTTCAAGAAATTAAATTTTTACATTTATGATAATAAAGATAAGCAAATACCAAAATATTCTAAATCTGTCATTTTCGCTACAAAAAGTAAAAAATTAGAAATTTCAATTTATGCTTTCCCCTCTGACAAAGCATTCATTTTCCCTCTTAATCTTTTACAATTCATGTATATTACTCAGGAGTCGTTTGTCTGATATAAGAATACGAAAGATCATCATAATCTCTCGTATCCTTTTTCTGTTTAAAAACGCGTTGTGAAAAACACCCGTCATTATTTAAAGATGTGCCTTTTCAACTTGGAACGCCCATTCAAGCCATTGTGTTAAAATTTCAAGGTCGGAAGCCTCAATTGTTATACCCGACCAAATTCGCAGCCCAAGAGGAGCATCACGATACGAACCGATATCATAAGCAACACCTTCCTCAGCAAGACGATTTACAACCGCTTTTATAAAAGATATTCTCTTTTCAGTTTCTAAAGCAGTGATCACTGGATCCACAATATCTAAACAAATAGATGTGTTAGAACGCACTTCAGGATCTTTTGCCAGATATTCTAACCATGGTGTTTTACGAACAAAAGCATCAAGTACAGAAAAATTTTTCTCAACCCTTGCTCTTAATGCCGCTGCACCTCCTAGAGATTTTGCCCACTTCAACCCATCAAGAAAATCCTCAACACAAAGCATCGAAGGCGTATTGATTATTTTTCCTTTAAAAATATCTTCGTTCAGTTTTCCATTTTTTGTCATACAGAAAAGTTGAGGCATAGGCCAAGCTGGAACATGATTCTCAAGCCTCTCAACCGCACGAGGACTTAAAATCACCATACCATGTGCTGCTTCACCTCCCAAAACTTTTTGCCACGAAAAAGTAACAACATCTAATTTTGAAAAATCAAGATGTTGTGCAAAAGCTGCAGATGTTGCATCACAAATGGTCAATCCTGCTCGCTTATCCGGAATGAAATCCGCATTCGGAATACGTACACCAGAAGTTGTCCCATTCCATGTAAAAACAACATCACGATCAAAATCAAGTTGTGTTAAGTCTGGTATTTCACCATATGGGGCTTCAAAACGACGCACATCAGAAAGCTTTAATTGCTCAACAACATCTTTATTCCACCCAAATCCAAAACTTTCCCACGCCGCCATATCAATGCCACGCTCACCTAATAAAGACCATAGAGATGCTTCAACAGCACCAGTATCTGAACCTGGCATAATTCCTATACGGTGATCAAAAGGAACCTCAAGAATCTCACGGGTTAAATTAATAACTTCAGCAAGTTTTAATTCTGCTTCTCTTGATCTATGCGAACGCCCAACTAATGCATTTTTAAGAACATCAAAAGTCCAACCAGGTCGTTTGCTACAAGGACCTGAAGAAAAATTAGCATTATTGGGACGGCTGCTTGGTTTTTGTAACATTATCATTATTTCTCCCCTTTTAGATGTTTTGCTTCCTTTATAAAGAAAAACAAATTGTTATAAAGACTCATCAAACGTCTTTTTAGAAAAAAGTCAAAAATGTTTTCTATTATTTCGTAGGCTTAAAATTCACGGAAACTTTGTAAAAAAATCTTTCTTAATCATTCCTCTCAATTGATTCTTTTAATTTTTTTCGTATTATCACCACGATAAGATAGCATTCTGATAACAATACACTAATGTATCACAACATACCTATCAAGTTTATTTTATGATAAAGATTCATTGATAACTCTCTAGAATAGGGAGATAAACTTATTAAAAAATCAATTATTTTTCTTTTGATGACTGGACAGAGGAAATTTTAATGTTATAACCGCACACGCTCTATATTTTTTATGAAGTATGCCCAGATAGCTCAGTAGGTAGAGCAGCGGACTGAAAATCCGCGTGTCCGTGGTTCGAATCCGCGTCTGGGCACCACCTTTTCTGTTCAACATATTGAAATATATGCTTTTTCCATTTGATTCTCTGTTTTTAGTCCACCTATTGCAGTTTATACAGTTTTACCTAATTTGTTGTTATTTGCTCCATATTTTTCTTTGGAGTGAATGCTAGAATCTCTTTTTTTCCATCTTACGGCTCTCCCTAGCTTATATGGCTCTGGAAATACTCCTTGAAGCACCCAATTGCGAATCGTTGTTGTCGATACACTAAAAAGCTCTGCACATTCACGGGTTGTTACATATCTATCACCATCATCAAATATCATCTCATGACCTTTTTTTTATGTTACATAAATGGGTGGGAGTGCTGGGAGGAGAGAGCACCCCCATAACATCAAGCGGCTTTTGTCAAAATCTTTTGCATTTCTTGCTCTATTTCTGCTAAAAAATTTTCGACCGCTTGATTGATTTGTTCGATTTGTTCTTCATCACGATTGATGCGTTTGATCTTCATTCTCAAACCAGTGGATTTACCTACAAAGTTTGGATTATAGCTAACGAAATCACACCATTGACGTCCCGTACAAGCCATTTGGAATTGCATTTGCGCGTGATATTCAGGCTTGATATTACTATCTATAAAGAAGCGTAGATGGTTTGGTGGTTGCGGGCATTTAACCTCTACTA
>NZ_CALYLN010000005.1 GCF_944801835.1 Bartonella sp. B1099
ACTAAAGGGTAGTTTGTATCTTATATTAGAAAATAATTTAAGAAATTGAGATCGTAATTTTATCACAGGAAACGAGTATGTTTACAGCTAAGCAGATAAAAGCTTTGTTTGGTATTATAACTTTTATATTTTTATGTTTTTTAGGAATTAAAAAAAATCCCTATTTTATTCAAAGTATTTTGATATTTGCATCTTTTGGTTTGATAATAATAACAAACATTTTTGTAATTTTATGCAATTCTCATATTCCTTTTGAATTACAAAATAATCCAAAATATAAACATGATGATACAACGGGCTGGATGAAACTAACACGTGACTTACAACGGTATATGCACAAACTTTTAAAGATAATAATTTTAGCGCTTGTCGTTTTAATTTTTCCAAATAGTTATGAAAAAGCTGTTTCTTTGCCTGTCACTTCTAAGCACGTGGAACATCAATTTTCTTTTTCATTGGATACCGTATTTGGGTATTTAGACATTGCACTTTGGTACTATTTTTTATGCTGTGTATTGTTTCTTATGTTTCGTACACGCAGTTTAATAAACATATCCACCTACACACTACAGTCTTGTACTAAAAACCAAAAGTAAAATTCCCAATTTATAAGACTGTATATTAGTAGATTACTTATCGCATTGAACGAAGCATGGCATCACGTAAAATGGCGTTAATTCGCGTTTGATAGCCTTTCCCTTGACTTTTAAGCCAAGCTAGCACGTCTGAATCCACACGCACTGTTGTGACAGTCTTCGTTGGTTTATAAAATGGATTGCGAACGGCGTTTTTCCAGAACGCATCATCAAGTGGTGGAATATCACTATGATCAGTTGCACTCTCCGGCATTGCTGCAAGTTCATCAATTTCAACCCTCTGTTTATTCGTCAAAGGTGATAAATGGCCTACATCAATTTCATAACGAACTTTCTTCTTCATAACGTTTCCTCTCTTTCAAATTAGCGCGCCGTGCTGAAATAATACGGATAACCTCTATGCCATCTTTATCGTCACGGACAGTATGCGCTACAAGCAACAATAAAAAACCATCTACAAGTCCTAAAGTTTGCCAACGATATTCTCCGTTTTCAATACGGTCTTGTTTAACCATGGCAAATGGGTCGGCAAAAACACGAGCAGCTATTTCAAAACTTACACGGTGTTTTTTAAGATTACTTTTTGCTTTAACTTCATCCCATTCAAATCTTATTTTCATATCTCATGTTAATACATTTATGTATGTATATCAAGAGTTTTAAATAACCACTGAATTTTTCATGTTTTATGCACAATTAATATAATGCAATACTTTAAAAAACTGTGTTTAATAAACTGAAATAATTGAAAAAATAAACAAATTACGATAGGATTTTACGTATATAAAATGCAAATCAAATGGAACTTACAAACATGTTGAATAAAGTGACTTTAATTGGTTATCTTGGAGCCGACCCCGAAAG